>NZ_JACVAR010000019.1:0-1673 GCF_014851965.1 Pseudomonas sp. PDM22 | reverse complement strand
CCCAGGCTGTGTGAAAACGTCGTCCTCGCCTAGAGTTGCTGGAGCAACGTCAGCGGGGGCGGCGTATGAAGCGATTCATCGAAGAGGTGAGCCGAGCACAGGTCAGCTTGCTTCCCGAATGCCTGGATGATTTTGTCGCCGAAGACAACCCGATCCGCGTGGTCGAAGCCTTCGTCGAGCAACTCGATCTGGTGGCCCTGGAGTTCAATGGGGCCACTCCTGCCGTAACTGGTCGACCGTCCTATCACCCTGCCGTGATGTTGAAGGTCTACCTCTACGGCTACCTCAACCGCATTCAATCCAGCCGTCGCCTGGAGCGCGAATGCCAGCGCAACCTCGAGCTGATGTGGCTGACTGGGCGACTGGCTCCGGACTTCAAAACCATTGCCGACTTCCGGCGTGACAACGGCAGAGCCATTCGCAATGTCTGCCGGCAGTTCGTCGTGCTGTGTCGCCAACTCGACTTGTTCTCCCAGTCGCTGGTGGCCATCGACGGCAGCAAGTTCAAAGCGGTCAACAACCGTGATCGCAACTTCACCCACGGCAAGCTGCGCGCCCGGATGGAACAGATTGAAAAAAGCATCGACCGCTATCTGGCAGCGATGGACACCGCCGACCGAACTCAATCCAATGTCGCCGAAGCCAAGGCCAGCGGCCTCCAGAACAAAATCAAGAAACTCCGCCAGCAGATGCAGGCGCTCAAGGAGATGGAGCAGCAGCTACGCGAAGCACCGGATGGACAAGTCTCGCTCACCGATCCGGATGCACGCTCCATGGCTACCAGCGGCAAAGGCACCGGCATAGTCGGCTACAACGTGCAGACGGCGGTCGATGCCCGGCACCACCTGATCGTTTCGCACGAAGTCACCAACGTCGGCCATGACCGTGCAGCGCTCGCCACGATGGCCGAGCAGGCTCGCGAAGCCACCGGATCTGAACGCCTTAGCGTCGTTGCCGACCGAGGCTACTTCAGCGGGGTGGAAATCCTGGCGTGCGAGCAGGCGGGCATTACCCCCTTCGTGCCCAAGCCGATGACCTCCAGCAGCAAGGCGGAAGGGCGTTTTGGTAAGCAGGACTTCGTCTACATAGCCACTGATGATGAGTACCAATGTCCTGCTGGGCAGCGTGCAATCAAGCGCTTCTCGACGGTGGAAGATGGCCTCGAGCTGGATGCTTACTGGAGTTCTGCCTGCCCGAGCTGCCCGATACGCAGCAGCTGCACCACGAGCAGTTACCGTCGACTCAAGCGTTGGCGGCACGAAGCAATCCTGGAAGCCATGCAGCAACGGCTGGATCGCGAACCAGAGATGATGAGCGTGCGCCGACAGACCGTGGAGCACCCGTTTGGCACGCTCAAACATTGGATGGGCGCGACGCACTTCCTGACCCGAACGCTGCCCCGAGTCAGCACGGAAATGAGCCTGCATGTGCTGGCCTACAACCTCAAACGGCTGATGAGCATCTTCGGCGTTGCCGGTGCGATGGAGGCACTGCGGGCCTGAGGCCTGCCATTTTCCTCCGGCTCTCCACCACAAACTGCCGTAGATAGCCCCAGAAGACTCTGGCAGCGGCTAACAGCCTGTGGTCGATATCGTCGCATGCACCTTCGGGGCTCAATTCCAAATGCACCTCTGGTGTAAGCCCTTTGCTGTTTTCACACAGCCTGGACCCAT
>NZ_JACVAR010000018.1:0-1723 GCF_014851965.1 Pseudomonas sp. PDM22 | reverse complement strand
ACACCACGCCGACCATCGACGGCAAGACCGAGCCGAACTCCGACGTGACCGTCACCTTCCCGACGGGCGAAGAGATCCACGCCAAGGCCGACGAGAACGGCGACTGGTCGGTGACCCCGACGCAGCCGCTGCCCGAGGGCAATAACGACATCACCGTCATCGCCACCGACCCGGCGGGCAACACCAGCGAGCCGACCGTCATCACTGTCGTCATCGACACCACCGCTCCGTCCGCGGACGCCTGGCTGGACCCAGCCTCCGACAGCGGCACCAAGGGCGACGGCATCACCAACGACACCACGCCGACCATCGACGGCAAGACCGAGCCGAACTCCGACGTGACCGTCACCTTCCCGACGGGTGAAGAGATCCACGCCAAGGCCGACGAGAACGGCGACTGGTCGGTGACCCCGACCCAGCCGCTGCCCGAAGGCAACAACGACATCACCGTCATCGCGACCGATCCTGCCGGCAACCAGAGCGAGCCGACCGTCATCTCCGTTGTGATCGACTCCACGGCTCCGTCGGCTCCGACCATCGACAGCATCGTCGACAACGATGATCCGTCGAACCTGATCGACATCCCGAAAGATGGCTCTACCAATGACACCACCCCGGTGATTTCCGGTGGCGGCGCCGAGCCGGGCGACATCATCCACGTCTTCGACGGCGGCAAGGAACTGGGCTCCACCACCGCCAAGGACGACGGCACCTGGTCGTTCGAGGTGCCGGCCGACAAGGCCCTGGCCGAAGGCGAGCATGACTTCACCGTCAAGGCCGAAGACCCGGCTGGCAACATCAGCGAACCGTCGCAGCCGTACCCGATCGTCATCGACACCACCGCACCGACCGCACCGGTCATCAAGGACGTGGTGGACAACGATGACCCGGCGCACCTGATCGACGTGCCGAAGAATGGTTCGACCAACGACACCACCCCGGTGATTTCCGGCGACGGTGCCGAGAAGGGCGACATCATCCACGTCTTCGACGGCGGCAAGGAGCTGGGCTCCACCACCGCCAAGGACGACGGCACCTGGTCGTTCGAAGTCCCGGCTGACAAGGCCCTGGCCGAAGGCGAGCACGACTTCACCGTCAAGGCTGAAGACCCGGCTGGCAACATCAGCGATGCGTCGCAGCCGTACCCGATCGTCATCGACACCACTGCGCCGACCGCACCGGTCATCAAGGACGTGGTGGACAACGATGACCCGGCGCACCTGATCGACGTGCCGAAGAATGGTTCGACCAACGACACCACCCCGGTGATTTCCGGTGACGGTGCCGAGAAGGGCGACATCATCCACGTCTTCGACGGCGGCAAGGAGCTGGGCTCCACCACCGCCAAGGATGACGGCACCTGGTCGTTCGAAGTGCCGGCCGACAAGGCCCTGGCCGAAGGCGAGCATGACTTCACCGTCAAGGCCGAAGACCCGGCTGGCAACATCAGCGATCCGTCGCAGCCGTACCCGATCGTCATCGACACCACGGCTCCGGACGACAAGACTACCCAGCTGACCATCAACACCGTGGCCGGAGATGATGTGCTCAATGCTGCCGAGGCAGATGTCCAGCAGACCATCAGCGGCAAGGCCACCGGCGAGTTCCAGAAGGGCGACGTTGTCAGCTTCACCCTGAACGGCACCGAGTACAGCGCCAAGGTTGCGGCAGACGGCTCCTGGAGTGTGCAGGTAGCCGGATCCGACCTGGCCAAGGAAACCAA
>NZ_JACVAR010000017.1:0-1801 GCF_014851965.1 Pseudomonas sp. PDM22 | reverse complement strand
CCACCGTCGACGGCTCGGGCAACTGGAGCGTGAAGGTAGAAGGCAGCGACCTGGCGAAGGAAACCAACATCCATGCCACCCTGGTGGCCCACGACGCGGCAGGCAACAGCGCCAGCGTGGTGGCGGACCATGGCTATGCCGTGAACGTCGAGCCGGGCTCCGTCTCGCTCGCCATCGACGTAGTGGCCGGCGACGACATCGTCAACCTGGCCGAGTCCAAGGTCCAGCAGACCATCAGTGGCAAGGCCGCCGGTGCGTTCAGCGAAGGCGACGTGGTGAGCTTCAAGCTCAACGGCACCGACTACAGCGCCAAGGTAGCGGCTGACGGTACCTGGAGCGTGAATGTGGCCGGCGCGGACCTCGCGGCGGAAACCAACATCCACGCCACCCTGGTAGCGCACGACAGCGCTGGCAACGTCAGCGATGTGGTGGCCGACCATGCCTACTCTGTCGATACGGTAGCGCCGGTAGCGACCCTGACCATCAACGTGGTGGCCGGTGACGACATCGTCAACGCCGAAGAAGCCAAGGTCCAGCAGACCGTCAGCGGCAAGGCCGGTGGCGAGTTCCAGGCTGGCGACGTGGTGAGCTTCAAGCTCAACGGCACCGACTACAGCGCGAAAGTCGCGGCTGACGGAACCTGGAGTGTGAAAGTGGCCGGCGCGGACCTCGCGGCGGAAACCAGCATCCACGCCACCCTGGTGGCCCACGACAAGGCCGGCAACAGCGCCAGCGTCGTAGCCGATCACGGCTACAGCGTCGACCTGGTCGCGCCGGTAGCGACCCTGACCATCAACGTGGTCGCCGGCGACGACATCGTCAACGCCGCCGAAGCCATGACCAACCAGACCATCAGCGGCAAGGCTGCCGGTGAGTTCCAGGCTGGCGACGTGGTGAGCTTCAAGCTCAATGGCACCGACTACAGCGCCAAGGTCGCGGCCGACGGCAGCTGGAGCGTGCAGGTATCGGGTACCGACCTGTCCAAGGGCAGCAGCATCGATGCCACCCTGGTGGCTCACGATGCCGCTGGCAACAGCGCCGACGTGAAGGCCAGCCACCCGTACAGCGTCGACCTGGTAGCACCGGTGGCGACCCTGACTATCAATCCGGTGACCAGCGACGACATCCTCAATCTGGCCGAAGCGCAGACTCCGCAAACCATCAGCGGCAAGGCGAGCGGTGAGTTCCAGGTGGGTGACATCGTCAGCTTCGCGCTGAACGGCACCACCTACAGTGCGGCGGTCGACAAGGACGGCAACTGGAGCGTGAAGGTAGCCGGTGCGGACCTCGCAGCGGAAACCAACATCCACGCCACCCTGGTGGCCCATGATGTGGCTGGCAACGTCGGCCTCATCGTGGCCGACCATGGTTATACCGTCTCCACGGCTCCGTCGGCTCCGACCATCGACAGCATCGTCGACAACGACGATCCGTCGAACCTGATCGATATCCCGAAAGACGGCTCGACCAACGACACCACCCCGGTTATTTCCGGTGGCGGCGCCGAACCGGGCGACATCATCCACGTCTTCGACGGCGAGACCGAACTGGGCACCGCTATTGCTGGTGAAGATGGCAAGTGGTCGTTCGAAGTTCCGGCCGACAAGGCTCTGGACGAAGGCGAACACGACTTCACCGTCAAGGCCGAAGACGCTGCGGGCAACATCAGCGATCCGTCGCAGCCGTACCCGATCGTCATCGACACCACTGCGCCGACCGCACCGGTCATCAAGGACGTGGTGGACAACGATGATCCGTCCAACCTGATCGACGTGCCGAAGAATGGTTCGACCAACGACAC
>NZ_JACVAR010000015.1:0-2574 GCF_014851965.1 Pseudomonas sp. PDM22 | reverse complement strand
TCAACGCCGAAGAAGCCAAGGCCCAGCAGACCATCAGCGGCAAGGCCTCGGGTGAGTTCCAGGCTGGCGACGTGGTGAGCTTCAAGCTCAACGGCACCGACTACAGCGCCAAAGTGGCTGCAGACGGCAGCTGGAGCGTGAAGGTGGCCGGCGCGGATCTCGCGGCGGAAACCAGCATCCACGCCACCCTGGTGGCGCACGATGCGGCGGGCAACGTGGCCGACGTGGTCGCCGATCACGCGTACACCGTGATCGATAAACCGCCGGTAGCTTCGCTGAACATCAACATCGTGGCCGGCGACGACATCGTCAACCTGGCCGAGTCGAAGGTCGCCCAGCAGATCACCGGTGGTACCACCGGCGGCCGTGCCGGCGACATCGTCAAGATCGTGGTCAACGACGTCACCTACAGCGGCAAGATCGACGCTGCCGGCAAGTGGAGCATCAGTGTTCCGGGTGCCGAGCTGGTGGCCGATGCCGATCACCGGATCGAAGCGAGCTTCGTGGCGACCGACGCGGCGGGTAACAGCGCCAGCGCCACCGCGACCCACGACTACGGTGTGGACATCACCCCCCCGGTGGCGACACTGACCATCAATACCGTGGCTGGTGACGACATTGTCAACCTGACCGAGTCGAAGAGCCCGCAGATCATCAGCGGCAAGGCGTCGGGCGAGTTCAAGTCTGGCGACGTGGTGAGCTTCAAGCTCAACGACACCACCTACAGCGCGGCGGTCGACAAGGACGGCAACTGGAGTGTCTCGGTCTCCGGCGCCGATCTGGCCAAGGAAACCAACATCCACGCCACCCTGGTGGCCCATGACACCGCCGGCAACGTCGCCGACGTGGTGGCCGACCATGGCTACAGCGTCGACACCACCGCACCGGTAGCGCACCTCACCATCGACCCTGTGACCGAGGACGACGTCCTCAACTACATCGAGTCGCAGAGCGACCAGACTATCAGCGGCAAGGTGACCGGCGAGTTCCAGGCGGGCGATGTCGTCAGCTTCGCGCTCAATGGTACCGACTACAGCGCCAAGGTCGCCGCAGACGGTAGCTGGAGCGTCATGGTGGCCGGTTCTGATCTGGCTGCAGACAGCAACATTCACGCGACACTGGTCGCTCACGATGCCGCTGGCAACAGCGCCAACGTCGTCGCCGATCATCCGTACGAGGTGAGCATCACCCCGCCGGTGGCTGGCCTGGTCATCAACCCGGTGACCGACGACAACACCCTCAACCTCGCCGAATCCAAGGTCGACCAGACCATCAGCGGCAAGGCGACCGGCGAGTTCAAGGCCGGCGACACCGTCAGCTTCACCCTCAACGGCACCGACTACAGCGCCAAGGTAGCGGCTGACGGCACCTGGAGCGTGAAAGTGGCCGGTGCCGACCTGGCTTCGGAAACCAGCATTGACGCCATCCTGGTGGCCCATGATGAAGCTGGTAATGCCACCGAAGTACCGGGAAGCCGTTCCTACAGCGTGGATCTCACCCCGCCGGTAGCGACCCTGACCATCAACGTGGTCGCCGGCGACGACATCGTCAACGCCGAAGAAGCCAAGGTCCAGCAGACCGTCAGCGGCAAGGCCGGTGGCGAGTTCCAGGCGGGCGACGTGGTGAGCTTCAAGCTCAACGGCACCGACTACAGCGCGAAAGTCGCGGCTGACGGTACCTGGAGTGTGAAAGTGGCCGGCGCGGACCTCGCGGCGGAAACCAGCATCCACGCCACCCTGGTGGCCCACGACAAGGCCGGCAACAGCGCCAGCGTCGTAGCCGATCACGGCTACAGCGTCGACCTGGTCGCGCCGGTAGCGACCCTGACCATCAACGTGGTCGCCGGCGACGACATCGTCAACGCCGCCGAAGCCATGACCAACCAGACCATCAGCGGCAAGGCCGCCGGTGAGTTCCAGGCTGGTGACGTGGTCAGCTTCAAGCTCAACGGCACCGACTACAGCGCCAAGGTAGCGGCCGATGGCAGCTGGAGCGTGCAGGTATCGGGTACCGACCTGTCCAAGGGCAGCAGCATCGATGCCACCCTGGTGGCTCATGATGCCGCTGGCAACAGTGCCGACGTGAAGGCCAGCCATGCGTACACCGTGGACCTGACCGCACCGGTAGCGACCCTGACCATCGATACCGTGGCCGGCGACGACATCGTCAACGCCGAAGAAGCCAAGGCCCAGCAGACCATCAGCGGCAAGGCTGCCGGTGAGTTCCAGGCCGGTGACGTGGTGAGCTTCAAGCTCAACGGCACCGACTACAGCGCCAAGGTAGCGGCAGACGGCAGCTGGAGCGTGAAGGTGGCCGGTGCGGACCTCGCAGCGGAAACCAACATCCACGCCACCCTGGTGGCCCATGACGTCGCCGGCAACGTGGGCGTCATCGTGGCTGACCACGGTTACGAGGTGAAACTCGACTCCTCGGCGCCGACCATCCGCGACGTGGTGGACAACGATGATCCGTCCAACCTGATCGACGTGCCGAAGAATGGTTCGACCAACGACACCACCCCGGTGATTTCCGGTGACGGTGCCGAGAAGGGCGACATCATCCACGTCTTCGACG
>NZ_JACVAR010000014.1:0-2650 GCF_014851965.1 Pseudomonas sp. PDM22 | reverse complement strand
GGTATCTTGCACTGAATACATAGGTGTAAGAGGCGAACCAGGGGAACTGAAACATCTAAGTACCCTGAGGAAAAGAAATCAACCGAGATTCCCTTAGTAGTGGCGAGCGAACGGGGATTAGCCCTTAAGCTTCTTTGAATCTAACAGAACGCTCTGGAAAGTGCGGCCATAGTGGGTGATAGCCCCGTATGTGAAAGGTTCTTTGAAGTGAAATCGAGTAGGACGGAGCACGAGAAACTTTGTCTGAATATGGGGGGACCATCCTCCAAGGCTAAATACTACTGACTGACCGATAGTGAACCAGTACCGTGAGGGAAAGGCGAAAAGAACCCCGGAGAGGGGAGTGAAATAGAACCTGAAACCGTATGCGTACAAGCAGTGGGAGCCTACTTTGTTAGGTGACTGCGTACCTTTTGTATAATGGGTCAGCGACTTATATTCAGTGGCGAGCTTAACCGTATAGGGAAGGCGTAGCGAAAGCGAGTCTTAATAGGGCGTTTTAGTCGCTGGGTATAGACCCGAAACCGGGCGATCTATCCATGAGCAGGTTGAAGGTTAGGTAACACTGACTGGAGGACCGAACCCACTCCCGTTGAAAAGGTAGGGGATGACTTGTGGATCGGAGTGAAAGGCTAATCAAGCTCGGAGATAGCTGGTTCTCCTCGAAAGCTATTTAGGTAGCGCCTCACGTATCACTCCAGGGGGTAGAGCACTGTTTCGGCTAGGGGGTCATCCCGACTTACCAAACCGATGCAAACTCCGAATACCTGGAAGTGTCAGCGTGGGAGACACACGGCGGGTGCTAACGTCCGTCGTGAAAAGGGAAACAACCCAGACCGTCAGCTAAGGTCCCAAAGTTATGGTTAAGTGGTAAACGATGTGGGAAGGCTTAGACAGCTAGGAGGTTGGCTTAGAAGCAGCCACCCTTTAAAGAAAGCGTAATAGCTCACTAGTCGAGTCGGCCTGCGCGGAAGATGTAACGGGGCTCAAACCATACACCGAAGCTACGGGTGCATCGCAAGATGCGCGGTAGAGGAGCGTTCTGTAAGCCTGTGAAGGTGAGTTGAGAAGCTTGCTGGAGGTATCAGAAGTGCGAATGCTGACATGAGTAACGACAATGGGAGTGAAAAACTCCCACGCCGAAAGACCAAGGGTTCCTGCGCAACGTTAATCGACGCAGGGTTAGTCGGTCCCTAAGGCGAGGCTGAAGAGCGTAGTCGATGGGAAACAGGTTAATATTCCTGTACTTCTAGTTACTGCGATGGAGGGACGGAGAAGGCTAGGCCAGCTTGGCGTTGGTTGTCCAAGTTTAAGGTGGTAGGCAGAGATCTTAGGTAAATCCGGGGTCTTAATGCCGAGAGCTGATGACGAGTCATCTTTCAGATGATGAAGTGGTTGATGCCATGCTTCCAGGAAAAGCTTCTAAGCTTCAGGTAACTAGGAACCGTACCCCAAACCGACACAGGTGGTTGGGTAGAGAATACCAAGGCGCTTGAGAGAACTCGGGTGAAGGAACTAGGCAAAATGGCACCGTAACTTCGGGAGAAGGTGCGCCGGCGAGGGTTAAGGATTTACTCCGTAAGCCCATGCCGGTCGAAGATACCAGGCCGCTGCGACTGTTTATTAAAAACACAGCACTCTGCAAACACGAAAGTGGACGTATAGGGTGTGACGCCTGCCCGGTGCCGGAAGGTTAATTGATGGGGTTAGCGAAAGCGAAGCTCTTGATCGAAGCCCCGGTAAACGGCGGCCGTAACTATAACGGTCCTAAGGTAGCGAAATTCCTTGTCGGGTAAGTTCCGACCTGCACGAATGGCGTAACGATGGCGGCGCTGTCTCCACCCGAGACTCAGTGAAATTGAAATCGCTGTGAAGATGCAGTGTATCCGCGGCTAGACGGAAAGACCCCGTGAACCTTTACTGTAGCTTTGCACTGGACTTTGAGCCTGCTTGTGTAGGATAGGTGGGAGGCTTTGAAGCGTGGACGCCAGTCTGCGTGGAGCCATCCTTGAAATACCACCCTGGCATGCTTGAGGTTCTAACTCTGGTCCGTTATCCGGATCGAGGACAGTGTATGGTGGGCAGTTTGACTGGGGCGGTCTCCTCCTAAAGAGTAACGGAGGAGTACGAAGGTGCGCTCAGACCGGTCGGAAATCGGTCGTAGAGTATAAAGGCAAAAGCGCGCTTGACTGCGAGACAGACACGTCGAGCAGGTACGAAAGTAGGTCTTAGTGATCCGGTGGTTCTGTATGGAAGGGCCATCGCTCAACGGATAAAAGGTACTCCGGGGATAACAGGCTGATACCGCCCAAGAGTTCATATCGACGGCGGTGTTTGGCACCTCGATGTCGGCTCATCACATCCTGGGGCTGAAGCCGGTCCCAAGGGTATGGCTGTTCGCCATTTAAAGTGGTACGCGAGCTGGGTTTAGAACGTCGTGAGACAGTTCGGTCCCTATCTGCCGTGGACGTTTGAGATTTGAGAGGGGCTGCTCCTAGTACGAGAGGACCGGAGTGGACGAACCTCTGGTGTTCCGGTTGTCACGCCAGTGGCATTGCCGGGTAGCTATGTTCGGAATAGATAACCGCTGAAAGCATCTAAGCGGGAAACTAGCCTCAAGATGAGATCTCACTGGGAACTTGATTCCCCT
>NZ_JACVAR010000013.1:0-105437 GCF_014851965.1 Pseudomonas sp. PDM22 | reverse complement strand
CAGCGGTGGGCCAGAGCATCGGCCTGTTCGTGCGCAAGGCGGGCATGAAGCTCTTCGCCAACCAGGGCCCGGTCATCATCCAGGCGCAGAACGACAAGCTGGAACTGCTGGCCCGCCAGGGGCTGGAAATCACCAGCACCGAGGATGAGGTGCACATCGTCGCGAAGAAGAAAATCACCCTCAACGCAGGCGGCAGCTACATCACCCTCGACCCGTACCGCATCGAATCGGGCACCCGCGGCGACTTCGACATCAAGGCCGCGCACTTTTCCCTGCGCGGTCCCGCCAGCATGTCGGCGACCCATCCTGAGTATCCGAAGCTCCAGTCCGTGGAACGCCTGCGCATCAACATTCCCCAAACGCCCAATGCGCCCCAGCTGGCGTGGGCCGGCATGCCCTACAAGCTCTATGCCGATGGTGCGTTGCTGCAGGAAGGCGTTCTGGATGAGACAGGCCATATAGCGCTCGATCATCAGGTCGTCACCCGGAACTATCGGCTCGAGACCAGCAGTGGCGTGAGCTATCAGATTCCTGTCCCCACCGACTACCGCAATGCCACGAGCGGCGAGCTTGCCAACCGTGGCCTGCAGAACCACCCCTCCGAAACTGACCCGCGCGTGAAGCAGCCCATCAAGCATGTGGACGATAGAGGACTGTATGCACGGTTGCTGAACCTGTTGGCCGGCCGCGAAGGAGAACAGCCATGAGTCAATGCGAAAAACTTGAAATCACTGTCCCGGTGGCTCTCCAACACAGCAACGAAGCCACCTGCATTTCACCCTGGTTCATGCGCCGCACCGAATACCATCCGGTACCCGCGCTCTATCAATACCTGATCAATGGCGAAGAAGCCTTCAGGGCTGTCCACGAGGCTATCGCCAAGGCCGAGAAGTCCATCGACATCATCTGCTGGGGTTTCCAGCCGTCCATGTACTTCATCCGCGACGGCAAGAGCCCGTCGATTGGCGACCTGCTCAAGCAAAAGGCGGCGGAGAAGGACATGCAGGTGCGCGTGCTGGGCTGGGAGGCACCTTTCAACGCGGCCGGCTTCGCGGGAGAAGCCAACCTGCCGGGCAAGGGGCCGCAACTCTGGGATCGTGAAGGACAGACAGCAACGGAAGAGCAGTATGCCAAGGACCGTGAATGGTTCGCCGAATGTTCGGCCTCCGGCTGGACCGCCAAGGGCCGGGTAGGTAAAGGGCTCCCGGTCTTCGTCAGCCGTGGCTTCGGCTTCGCCGACCGGGTGGAGATTGCCTGGCGCGCGGCCAATCAGGCGCTAGACCCCGGCATCAGCACCTCGACACTTTTCTCTTACTTCGCGGCGCCCACTCACCACCAGAAAACCGTACTGGTCGACTACGAACTGCCCGACAAGGCCGTCGGCTTCGTCATGGGCCACAACATGCTCGATGCCTACTGGGACACCAGTGCGCACTCCTCCAAGCGGCGCCCCAGCGGCGACCTCAAGAGCCCTGTCGACCCCAAGGACCCCAACGGCAAGCCCCACGAGCCAAACGAGGGACCGCGTGGCAAATGGCCCCGCCAGGATATTTCCAGCAAGGTCCGCGGCCCGATACTGGAACACCTGCATCACAACTTCGCCACCGCGTGGGAAAAGGAAACCGGCGAGGACCTGATCGAAGCGCGGCAGGCGATGCAGGTTGCAGAGCAGCTTCCCTTCGACCGCTGCGAAGAAGGCAGCGATCTGGTCATGGCGCAGCTTCTGCGAACCCAGGCCCAGGAAAACAAGCGTGACATAGAGCGCCTCTACCTGCGGGCGATCAACAACGCCACCCAGTACATCTACATCGAAAACCAGTACTTCCGCTGCCCGCCATTGGCCGACGCCATCCTCCAGACGGCCGCGCGGCAGACAGCCGATGGACGCGACCCCGGCAAGCATGGCGCCCTGCACCTGTTCGTCGTCACCAACGCCAACGAAGAGGGCATCGGCCCTGGCACCGTCAATACCCAGCGCATGCTCGACGCCCTGGGCCGGGCCGACACCATTCCCAAGGTCACCAAGCTGATGCGGGGTGAGCCCGTGGTGGATGAGCGAGCCAAACCGCGAAAGGCTGATTCGGACGCACAGACGCCGCTTGAACCCACCATCACCGACGACGATCCGTTACCCGGCGAGGACGCCGCCAAGCCCTACGGATTCGAAGAGCGCCCCGGCCTGAAAATCCACGTCTGCTCCCTGGTGGCCCCGGACTCTCCGCCGGGCAAACCCTGGATGCCGGTGTACATCCACTCCAAGCTGATGATCGTCAACGACGTCTTCACCACCCACGGCTCGGCCAATATCAATACCCGCAGCATGCAGGTGGACAGTGAATTGAATATTGCCCATGAGCGGTATGACGTGAGTAAGCGGATGCGGCGGGAGTTGTGGGATTTACATACAGATAAAAAAGGTGCGCAGGATGATCCGGCTAAGGCGTTCAAGTCTTGGGAAGACATAATTGGAAAGAATAATAGGCGTCAAAAGAACAAGAGAAAGATGGTTGGACCTATTTCCTCTCTCATTGAGTTTCGTTACGACGAACCCACACTGAGCAATAAAGATTGATGCGCCAGATTCTTCTGATGACCAGCCTGGTGCTGGTCGCCTGTGGCGGGGCAAATAATACCGTAATTTCGTCGATTAAGGGGAATGCTATGGATTCACTCTCGAATATAAAGGCAAACCTGGCGTTCAGTTGTAAGCGTGAGAAGCTTCCAGACCCTTCAGCCGATAGCGATGTAGTTTTCCAATATGCCCGTTGGCTGGAGAGAAACAATCAACTCAAGCAGAACAAGATGGTGGACGCACAGATCGAACGGCTCTATCGCATAGCTTCGGAGAATGGCCACAGCAAGGCCAACGTAAACCTACAAAATGGCGCATTACGTAATCACTACCAAATCAGCGGCGATGAGCATCTACGCATGAGCCAACAACTGATCGACGTGCAAGTTGCCAGTGGATATTTTTTCGTTGGTCTCTTTCTGCAAAGGGGCGCCGCGGGTCTGAAGAGGGACCCGGAGATGGCGTTACGGTACTATCGAAAAGCTGCTGACGAGGGGAGTGCTGACGCACAATACTATGTTGGCGAGAAGTTGGAGCCGAGCGATATAGCTCCTGCTATCGCAATGCAGATGTATCGCTGTGCTGCTGAGCAAGGGCAAGGCAAGGCTGCTTCTGCCTTAGGTATATATTTTCAAGAAGATGGTAACTATCCTGCTGCACTTGATTCATTCCAGCTTGGTGTGGCTGCTGGAAATGAAAGCTCGGCATCTTATTTGGAAAATGGTTTTCGCAGTCCGCTCTCTTCAAATGAGCTTTATTATCTTGGTCTAAAAGAAGACCTAGAACGAGCAACACGTTACGAAAAAATCGGAAAAATCTTGGGTGACTACTCGTACGCCTCTCCAAAGGTTCCCGAGATCAACGAGATCGTTCCTCTGCCGCCGGCCAAGCTCCCGCCCTGGGATGGCAAGCTGAAATGGCTGGAAGAGCGCGAGGCCAATATCCCGCCCCCCAAGCCCAGCGAAGCGCTGATCGAGCAGTTGGCCAAGGCCAAGGGCCTCGACCCCGCTACCGGCAAGCCACTACCCGGTTCCCAGGCGTTTATCCGCGCCACCGATTTCCATATCTGCCACAGCGGCCAGCCGTGCCCACGCGCCGGCTACTGGCGTGTGCTCTGGTCCGCCGAGCGCAGCATCGTCAAGACCGATACCGTCCGCCTGTTCAAGGAGGGCGACATCTTCCCCACCTGGGACGTCAAGCGTTTCATCATCCGCCCCTGGCCGCTGAAGGACAAAACCACCCTGACTAATGAAACCGTGGAGTGGAGTTTCTACGGCGATGCATAAGGGAGTTGTGGTCTGGACGTTTTGCTTGGAGGTGACTGGTTACGGTGGGTACCCCGCCGCGCACCCGGCACCGCTGGATTCGCTTTCCCAGACCAAGGTCAACCTCGCCTTTACCAGAGAAAAGGGGACAGCTTTATTTTTCAAACTCCACTCCTAAACAGAACTAATTTTAGAGTAGAGAAATAAATATACCCCCTTTACCTCCCAGGGCGAATTTAAGAATTCTCATATTGAATCAGCGATCGAGACCACAAGTGAAAATCTATTTAAATTCAGCCGACTTACTTGGTAGATTTGTTATTGGCGCATTTGCTTCGCTTTCAATAATCTTGACATTTATGGGAAGGGACACCTATGCAGAAGTGCACGGCAATTCGTTTCACTTCACCTTCTCCATTAAGGATATCTACATCTCATTCCTCAGCACACAAGAAAACAAATCAGTTTTAGATAATATCTCTGCTGGCGCAAAAGTGGTCGCCACTTATACAAAAACAACATCAAAATTCAGGCTGGTTGAAAATATACCGGGTGTTGCGCCAGTCTTTAGCCCAGGATTTGATTATGACTCGATCAACGACTCTGTCACCTTGCCGTTGCTCCCGGAACCAGAAAGAGTTGGTGTGATAGGTGCGGATATTCCACAAGCGCTCGCAGGCGGCTATCTATTAAGTAGGATATCTGTCTTCATCTCACCTAATGTTATTTATCACCAGCAAGGATATTTGGATATTGTCAAAAATTTGGCTCCCGAGAAAACAGGAGATCATACTAAAAATGATCTGATGTTCGAATATCTGGCGCACCCTAATAGTTCAACTCAAAAAAATCCGGAAACCACCCAGCAGGATTGTTTATTTTTATCAACACCTTATGGGTTTCCTGACGTATCAATTCCTGTGGCAGTCCGGGTGACAAACGATTCAAGGTTTATTTTGACTCGCCTTGCTCATCAGTATTGCCCAGTTATTTATCAGAACTTCACGAAAGGGTCTAAAGCAAATCCTGACCACGTGACTAAAGCCAGTATTGCCGCTGCACAGGCAAGCATCGATTTCAGCACAACAGCTTCGGTAGAAAGCCAGTGGGGGGCATTACCTGTTACAAAAGGAATGAGTCGCTGGTATCAACGTAATGCTGAGGGCGCTTATGCATCCTTGACTCAGTATGGATCATATAAAGAATTTGCCATCCGACTGCGAAAGGACACAACATACCCTATAGGCTCTAAACTCCCAAACCGAACTGAGAGATGGTGGTTATTCAATGACGAACTGGTCAAATATTCTACGGAACTTTATTACCAGGGGAATGGCCATGAAAAGCCTTTAATGCTCAGCGCTAGCGCTTTATTCTCTGAAAATCAAAGAGTTTGGGAGAATGATTCTCAGGGCGACTGCAAAGCAAAGGAGTGTCAAAAGCTATCGTCTGAGCTAATGACGCAAGTCAGAACCCCCTATGAGATACTGGAAAAGGAAGTACAACAATATATGAAGCTGCCTTTGATTCCGGCAGAAGATATTCAGAATTAGTCTGACCTTCCGGAATCAGCAGACCGGTCGCTTAAGAAGAGAACTACCAATTCGCAATGCAGGCTTTGGGGGATTTGCGGGTTAATATGAATAACCACCGTTTTTTTTGCACTGACAGCTTGAGGCCAGATAGATATATTTTTCAGCCTCCTGCCCGCTAAACCTTCTCCATATTAATAAATTAATTTTTCCCATAACCGCAGACAGCGAGGCGGTGGCGTACCTGGTGACGCCATATGCGGAGCGGTTGGACTGAGCCCGCCCCAGTCACTGAATCCAGGCAATAAAAAAGGCCCGGCATGTTCCCCCGCCGGGCCTTCTCGTTTCAGCGCCCTGCGATCAGCAGGTGCAGCACATCATGGGCATGCCGTTGCAGCTCATCATCATCGGCATGCCGCATTCCATCATCTTGTTCATCAGCATGCAGCAGTTCTTGAACATCTCCATGTTCATGCCCTGCATCGGCATCATCTTGCACATCATCATGTCGCCCTGCATGGAGCATTCCATCATGCACTTCATGCCGGGCATGCCCATGTTCATACCCATCATCGGCATCTGCATCATCGGGTTCATCATGCCCATCATCGGCATCATGGCCATGGCGGACTGGGACATGCCCATCATCATCATGTTGCCGCAGTGCATCATCATCGGCATGCCGCAGTTCATCATCATCGCCATCATCTCGGCGCTGTTGCGGAACATGGCCATTTCCATGCCCATGGCCGGCTTCATCCGGCACATCATGCCGTCGTCGAGCATCTCGCATTCCATGGTCGCCATCATCATGGGCATGCCCATCATCGGCATCATGGCGTTGGTGTTCATCGGCATCTGCATGGCGTTCATCATGGTGGGGCTCCCTGAATCGATTGGAATGAAGTGCTGCGAATGGGGCCGATTCTAGGAAGGCGCGGCGGAGGGACAAGATGGCGAGGGAACGGCGGGTTTTGCAGTGTCGACCCGCGATTAGGATTCGATGTCGGAGATGTTGTTCGCAATGCTTTCAAAACTGGCGCTATAGCGAACACGCTCGAACTGAAAGCCGCTATTTCAGCAACATGGATATCTCATCCAGTGCTGAGCAAAGAACCGTAGTGAATATTGAATCTAACCAGCCCCTGAAAAAACCATTCCTGGCGCTGAAGCCCGTCCTAGAGAGCTCGCTGCCTTCTCGACAAGACTCTTAAATAAGCATATGAGAATGCTTTTTCAGTATTTAAGGAAATAACAGCCGACATCCTATAGTGGCGATCTGGTTCAACCCTCATCACCGCAAGGAAGTCCCATGCTCCGCCATCTGCTCGCCGCCAGCCTCGCACTGGCGCTGTTCGGCTGTGCCACCCCGCCCGCTTCTTCCGTCCATACCACCGACCCCGCGACCTCGACCCTGCAGGGCGACCCGACCCGGCCGGCGCAGGCGCAGTGGCTGCGCACCGAGTTGTACTTCGCGTTGGGCCAGGAGAGCGGCAAGGAGAAAATCAGCGAGCAGCGCTGGCGGCAGTTCCTCGACCAGGAGGTGACGCCGCGCTTCCCGGATGGCTTCACCGCCTACGATGCCTACGGCCAGTGGCGCGACCACGGCGCGCCGGAACCGGAGCGGCTGAGCACCAAGGTGATCGTGATCCTGCATGAAGACACTGCCGCGCGCGGCAAGGACATCGAGGCGATCCGCCTGGCGTGGAAGCGCATCACCGGGGACCTCTCCGTGCTGCGTCTGTCGCAACCGGCGCAGGTTTCCTTCTGATGGGCGAATTCCGCGAGTCGCTGCATGACGGTTACGCGCAGGCGCTGACCGTCGACGAGCCGATCTACCAGGGCAACACCGGCCAGCAGGAGGTGCAGGTGTTCCGCAACCGGCGCTTCGGCCGCGTGCTGACGCTGGACGGCGTGGTGCAGACCACCGAGGCGGACGAGTTCGTCTACCACGAGATGCTCGCCCATGTGCCGATCCTCGCCCATGGCGCGGTGCGCCGCGTGCTGGTGATCGGCGTGGGCGACGGCGGCATCCTGCGGGAGATCGTCCGTCACGCCGGCATCGAGGAGATAGTCGCAGTGGAGATCGACCCGCAGGTGGTCGAACTGTGCCGCGAGCTGCTGCCGCTGCATTGCGCTGGCGCGCTGGACGATCCGCGCCTGCAGCTGATCTACGCCGACGGCCTGGAGTACCTCGCGCAGAGCCGCGAGACCTTCGACCTGATCCTCTGCGATTCCACCGATCCGGGCGGCCCGGCGGCCAGCCTGTTCACCGACGCCTTCTACCGCAACTGCCAGCTGCGCCTGGGCAGCGGCGGCATCCTCGCCACGCAGAACGGCGTGCCCTTCCTCCAGCCGGAGGAACTGGGCGGTACGGCGCGGCGGCTGGCCGATACCTTCGCCGACTGGGGCTTCTTCCACGCGGCGGTACCGACCTACATCGGCGGCAGCATGGCCTTCGGCTGGGCGTCCAACAGCGAGAAGGTGCGCCGCACCGACCTGGAAACCCTGCGCCAGCGCTTCGCGAAAAGTGGCCTGGTGACCCGCTACTACACCCCCGAGGTGCACCAGGCAGCGTTCGCCCTGCCGCGCTACATGCTCGACCTGATCGAGGCCGGGCTTCAGCGCGACAGCTGAGGGTTGTCCAGGCGCTGCGGCGTCCAGTCCGGGTCGCGGGCGCGAACCGGGCTGCTGACCTGCAGCACCGCCGTGCCGAAGCGCTGCTTGAAGTGCGCGCCGATATCCGTGAGTGCCTGGCGCGTGTAGGGGTTGTCGGCGTGGATGAGGATCAGCATCCGCGACGGCAGCTTCTCCGGCCCGCCGCTGGGGCCGCGCCACTGGCCGTGCAGGTCGAGCCAGCTCAGGCCGTCGGGGAAGCGCGGCGTCACCTCGCGGGCGAGGAAGTCTTCCCACTGCGCCAGCTCCACCGCTTCCAGGTACAACTCGGTGCGCAGCATGCGTCGGCCGCTGGCTTCACCACTGGCGCTGGCTGACGGCTCGTTGAGCCACAGGCCGACCAGCGCGGCCAACAGTACAGCCACGGCGGCATTGCGCCAGAGTGCTTTTGCGCGCATCACACGCCCTCCTCCGACCAGCCTTCCGCCTGCGCCACCCGTGGGCGCAGGAGCAGTTGCAGCACCGCGCCCAGCGCCAGCACGCCCACGCCGAGCAACGCGCCCCAGCCGACATAGGCGACGCTGGAATACAGCATGTACAGGCACACCGCGAGGAAGCCCAGCGGCAGCCACGGGTACAGCGGGACGCGGATCGGCCGCGGCACTTCCGGGTGACGGCGGCGCAGGACGATCAGCGCCACGCTGCTCAGGCTGAGGAACAGCCAGTACACCGGGGTCATGTACTCGACCATGGTGTTGAAGCCATGGCCACTCCAGCCGCCGACCGCGATCAGCAGCAGCGCTACCACGCCCTCCGCCAGCAGCGCGGCGCGTGGCACACCGTGGCGCACGTCCCAACGACCGAGCACGGCCAGTGCCGGTACATCCCTCGCGGCGGCGTAGGTCGTGCGGCTACCGACGATCAGCGTGGAGTTGATGCTGGCGACGGCGGACACCACCACCACCGCCATGATCAGGCCGATGCCCGGCGCACCGAAGGCCAACCCGAGCAGTTCCAGTGCCGGCGCGCCGCTGGCGGCCAGGCCATCGAAGCCCAGCCCGCGAATGAACGCCCAGTTCAGCGCCAGGTAGATCAGCAGCAAGGCGGCGAGCGCGCCGAGCATGGCGGTGAAGATGCCCCGGCGGTTGTCGCGCAGCTCCGCCGACAGCGTGGCTGCATCGCTCCAGCCACCGAAGGCGAGGAAGACGTAGATCAACGCGGCGGAGAAACCGGCAACACCCACCTGCTCCGGCTCTACCGGCACTACAGCGGGCGGCACGAAGCCGCGCCACTCCAGCCACAGGCCGGCGCCGAAGATGCCGAGGAAACCCGCCGCCACCAGCGCCACCAACCCCGCCTGGGTGCCGAGGCTGACCCGCCAGCCAATCAGGTTGAGCGCCACCAACGCGCTGACCAGCCCGCCCGCCAGCAGCACGTTGCCCAGCCGGCCGAGGCCGAGCAAGGCGCTGAAGTGATCGGCGAAGAGGAAGGCCATCAGCGCAATCCAGCCGGTGTGCAGGATGGCGAAGCGCGACCAGGCGAACAGGAAGCCCACCCGCTGCCCGTAGGCGCGCTCGAGGAAGTGGTAGTCGCCGCCGGGATGGGCGAAGGCCGAGGCCATCTCCACGTAGCACAGCGCACCGACCATCGACAGCACGCCGCCGAGCACCCACACCAGGTAGAAATGTTCCTGGCCGACGTTGAGCGCCACGGTGGGCGCGGTTTTCAGGATGTCGCTGGTGATCACCATGCCCAGCGTCAGCAGCAGCGCGTGGACGGCGCCCAGGTGCCGGCGCGGGCCGGCTGGCCTGTCAGCGGCAAAATTGTCAGCCATGAGTCGGCTCCGCAAAAGTAAGCGGGCCGCAAGGCGGCCCGGTCAGAACGCCAGCTACCAGAACGACTGCCTCTAGAACGAATAGCTCGCGCGGGCGTAGTAGTACGCGCCGTTGGAGCCGATCGGCGAGAGCACGTCATACGGCAGGTTGCCGCCGTAGTTGATCTCCGAGCTGGAGCGTTCCGGGTAGTTGTCGGTGAGGTTGTTGCCGCCCACCGCCAGGCTGAACTGCGGGGTGAACTTGTAGGCCACCTCGGCATCCAGCTGCCAGACCGCGCCGTAGGTCTGCTCCGGGTGGTAACCGTCGCCGAAGTCGAACACGCGGGTGGTCTCGCCCTGTCGGGTCAGACGGCCGAGCAGGTTCCACTGCGCATCGCTCCAGGTGGTGGTGAGGATGAAGCGGTCCCTGGGCGCGGCATCGGTGAGGGTGTTGCGCTCCTCCACGCCCACCAGTGCGTCCTCGCCGATGCCGAGGTTGGAGAGCTGCTGCGGCGTGCCCTTGGTGCTGCGTACCTTGGTGTGGTTGTAGGTGTACGCGGTGGTCACGCCCAGTTGCCCGCCGACGAAGGGCTGGTGGTAGTTGAGCACCAGCTCGGCGCCATCGGTGCGGGTGTCGGCGGCGTTGGTGAAGAAGTTCACGTCATGCACGCCGGCCACGCCGAAGTTGTCCTGGATGAACTGCTCCATGGCGTCGCTGCCGATGCGCTGGGACAGGGTGATGCGGTCATCGACGTCGATGCGGAACACGTCGAAGGACAGGTCGAAGCGCTCGTTCAGCTGCGCGGTCAGGCCCAGGCTGAAGTTCTTCGAGGTCTCCGGGTCGAGCTTCTCGGCGCCCAGCGCGCGGGCGATCGGGTCGTTCACCGAGAGCACGCGGATATCGGTAAGCGTGCCGCCGTCGCCGAAGTTGCTGGTGGTGTTCTGGAAGCCCACCTGGGCCAGCGAGGGCGCGCGGAAGTTGGTGGAGGCCGCCCCGCGCAGGGCCAGCACCGGGGTCAGCTGGTAGCGCCCGCTGAGCTTGCCGGTGAGCTTGCTGCCGGCGTCGTCGTAGCGTTCCCAGCGCGCGGCGGCGTCGACGAAGAACTTGTCGGTGAGATCGCCCGACAGGTCCACGTAGGTGCCGAAGACGTTGCGATCGATGTCCACCTCTTCGCTCGGGCGCAGGCCGTTGGCGCCGTCCGCGCCAACGCCGTAGTAGGAGGCTTCGTCGCCGGCGGTGGTGATGTAGTTTTCGTAGCGGTACTCGCCACCGACCGCGAGCACGAAGGGTCGCCCGGCGAGGCTCAGCTCGCGGCTGAGGTCGAGGTTGGCGACGCTCTGGCGCAGCTCGTAGTCGCCGGTATCGAAGCGCGTTGGCGTGTCCTCGCCGAGCGATGCGTTGAGGGTGCGCCGGGTCGAGGATTCGAAACGGTTGCGGCCGTGGGTGACGCTGGCGTCGTAGTCCCAGGTGTCGGCGATCAGGCCCTTGTAGCCGAGAGTGGCGGAAAGGTCGGTGTTGTCGCCCAGGGACTGCGGCAGGTAGCCGTTGGGGTAGATCTCCGGGTGCTCGTCCGGGTAGCGGTAGAATTCCGCGCCAGTGGTGTGGCGCTCGTTGTACAGGCCGAAGGAGTAGAGCTTGCCGCCGCCCAGCGCGAGGTCGCCGTTGAACCAGGCATTGACGTCGCGCGCCAGGCCATCGCCCATCACGTAGTTGCGCTGACCGGGGGTATCGGCGAAGCCGTCGTAGCCGGCGCGGTTGGTCGGCTCGCGGTTGATGAACTCGGCGCCGCCACGGACGAAGCCGTCTTCGCCCAGGCGCGTGCCGGCCTTGGCGGCGGTGTAGGAGTTCTGCCCGTCAGTGGTGGTCTTGTCGATGGCGTCCTGGTGGGTGTGGTAGGCGCCGTAGCTGGTGGTCACCTCGCCGCCTTCGGGGGCGTCGTCGAGGATGATGTTGATCACCCCGGCGATGGCGTCGGAGCCGTACTGCGCGCCGGCGCCGTCACGCAGCACTTCGATGCGCTTGATGGCGCTGATGGGGATCGAGTTGAAGTCCACCGGCGCGGTGCCACGGCCGATCTTCGAGGAATCATTGACCAGCGCCGAGGTGTGCTGGCGCTTGCCATTGATCAGCACCAGCACCTGGTCCGGGCTCATGCCGCGCAGTTGGGCGGCGCGCACGTGGTCGGCGCCGCCGGAGTTGGACTGCCGTGGGAAGTTGAAGGACGGCAGCAGCGTCGCCAGGGCCTGGCCCAGCTCGCCACCGACAGCGCCGGTGGACTTGAGGTCCTGCGCGGTGAGCACGTCCACCGGCACCGGGGAATCCAGCAGGGTGCGGTTGTTGCCGCGGGTGCCGGTGACCAGCACGGTTTCGAGTTTGGTGGTGGCCTCGGAGGTCGACGGTGTTTCGTCGGCGTGCGCGGCAGACTGGGCGATGACCGAGGCCACCGCAACGGCAATGAGGGAACGGGATAACACGCGAAGTACTCCTGTCTCGCTTAAAGAGCGCCACTCGCCGTTGGCGGCGAGTCCGGAACTCCGCTGATGTGTTTTTCTGATGGGCTCGAGCGGTTGGTGTCGGAAGTCCGGAAACCGCGAGCGACTGTTCCCCTCAGGATGGAGAAAACAGTGCTCGGGAAAGCGCTCCAGGTGTCACGGCCGGTCTCTCTTCGTGATGAGCGAAAAGGCGCGGCTCTCGGTATCGCCGGTCATCCCTGACCAGATGGGGAAGGCGTCATCCTAGCCAGTGGCAGAATGCTTTCAAACGAATAAAAAATGCTTTGTTTATAACTGGTTACGGTGTTCGCCGAGCAACAGCTCAAAGTGTTTGCCCAGCAACAGCGACGCCCGTCAATCAAAGGCCTTGCGCTCCCATTCGTCCTCGGGAATATCCAGCGTCTCGCCGGAAAAACGCTCCTCGCGGAACGGATCAGCCTCGTTGTGGAAGCCATTGCGCTCCCAGAATCCGAGGCGGTCGCTGTCGCTGAATGCCAGCTCGCGCAGCCATTTCGCACTCTTCCAGAAATAGCGCCCGGCGATCACCAGCCGCAGCGGCCAGCCGTGCACCGGGGTCAGCGGCTCGCCGGCGTAATGCGTGGCGAGCAGGCTGTCAGGGCGCAGCAGGTGTTCCAGAGGCAGGTTGGTCTCGTAGTCATGGTCGGCGTAGGCCATGACGAACTGCCCGGCCGGTTCCACGCCGTAGTGCGCGAGCAGGTCAGACAGGTGCACACCGCGCCACGCGGTGTCGAACTTGGACCAGCGCGTGACGCAATGGATATCGCAGACCAGCTCGCGCTGCGGCAGCGCCAGCAGGTCGTCCAGGCTCAGTTCCAGCGTTCTGGACAGTGCCCCGGACAGGCGCAGGCGCCAGGTCACGCGGTCGTATTCGGGTACCTCGCCTTCGTGGAGGATCGGGAAGCGCTCGGTCAGCACCTGACCCGGAGGCAGGCGCTCGCCATAACGCGGGTCGCCAGCCGGCGAGCGCGCCTTCTTCAGGCGCCGGGCCTTGTCGTGCAGGCTCATGCTTCAGTTCGCCAGCGGAATCCACGGCGCCTGCGCCACCTTCTGCGCCTCGCCGAAGGCGGGCACCTTGCGCGCCAGGTCACGGACGTTCTTCACGTCGAGGTCGAGCAATTGCTGGCGGGTGATCAGGGTCGGCGGCACCAGCACCTGCTCGCCCGGATTCTCCCCGGCGATGCGCAGCGCCAGGCTGCGCACGCTGATGGCGCCGGCCACTTCCGGGTTGACCGCGGCGGTGGCGCTCCAGGCGCTGCCCTGCTCCTTCATGATCTGGATATCGGCAGTGGAAATATCGGCGCTGTAGATTTTTACCTGCTTACCCAGCCCGGCTTCGTCCACGGCGATCTTCACGCCCTTGGCGAACTCGTCGAAGGGTGCGAAGAACACCGTGATATCCGGGTTGGCGCGCAGCACCGCGCTGGCCTGGTCGGCCACCGAGTTGGCGATCGGCGCGTTGAGCGTGCCGAAGCGCGCCTTCTCGACGATGCCGGGGTTCTCGGCTTTCACCTGGCGCCAGATTTCATCGCGGCGCTCCATGGGGGTGAAGCCGTCGATGTACACGTAGCCAGCGTCAAACTGGTTGCCGTTATCCTGCAGTACCTGCTTGAGCGCCAGGCGCGCCAGCTCGCGGTGGTCCTGCTCGACGCGGGTGATGCGCGGGTCGTTCACGTCGACGTCGAAGGTCACCACCTTGATGCCCTTGGCCAGTGCCTTGTCGATGGAGTCCTTGAGCGTTTCGGCGAGACCGAGCTGGACGATGATGCCGTCCACGCCCAGGTCGATGGCCTGCTCCAGCATCTCGCGCTGGGTGGCCGCCTGCTGGCGCGCGTCGAACACGCGCAGCTTCACGTCCAGCGCGTTGGCCTGCTTCTCGACGCCACGCAGATAGGCCTCGGGGAAGTCGCCAGAGAACAGGTAGCCGACCAGGGCGATCTGCACGCCGCCCTTGTCGAAGGGTGCGGGCGCACCGGGTAGCCCGGCGGCGACGGCGCTGGCTGCGCCGGACAACAACAGCCCGGCGGCGAACAGCGCGCGCAGGGTTTTGGCGGGGGTGAATTTCATCCGTTGAATCTCCGAGAAAGTGCGATCAGCGCCCACGCCGGGCCAGACCGAAAGTGAACATCAGGGCCGAGACCAGCACGGCGCCCTTGACGAAATCCTGGGCGTAATACGGCGCGTTGAGCATGGTCAGGCCATTGAGCAGGGTCGCGACCAGCACCGCGCCCACCAGGGTTCCGAAGGCGTTGGGCTTCTGCGCGCCGAGCACGGCGAAACCGATCAGCGCAGCGCCAAGGGCATCGAGCACCAGCCCGTTGCCGGAGCTGACGTCGCCACGTCCGAGGCGCGCCGCCAGCAGCAATCCGCCCAGTGAAGCGAGCAGCGCCGAGAGCACGTAGGCGAGCAGCTTGTAGCGCTCCACCGCCGCACCAGCGAGGCGCGCGGCCTGCTCGTTGCCGCCGATGGCGTAGAACAGCCGGCCCGGCCGCGTGCGCTCGAGGAACAGCCAGACCAGCAGCGCGCAGCCGAGCATGATCACCACGGGCACCGGCACGCGGTCCCACAACTGCGCGCGGCCGAGGGCGATGAACCAGCCGGCGAAGGCGCCCGGCGCTTCGTCACCGTTGGGCAGGGTCATGCCGACGGCGATGGAGCGGCCGCCGGTGGGGATCAGTTGCACGCCGACTACCAGGAACATGCTGCCAAGGGTCGCGAGAATATCCGGCACGCGCATGCGCACGATCAGCCAGCCATTGAGCAGCCCCACCAGGGTGCCGAGGCCTAGGCTGATGAGGATCGCCGCGAGCGGGCCCCAGTCCAGCACCACCATCACGTAGCTGGCGCTCATCAGGCTCAGCGCGGCGACCGCACCGATGGACAGGTCCAGCCCGCCCACGGCCATGCTCAGGGTCACACCCAGCGCGAGCAGCGCAACGATGGACACCGACTGCAGCACCAGGAACAGGTTGCCGACCCGCAGGAAGGCCGGCTCCAGCAGCGCGAACACCAGCACCAGCAGGGCCAGCAGCAAGAGCAGCGCGTAATGGATGAGGAAGTCGAGCAAGCGTGCGACGGGCGACGTCGCTGGGCTGCCCACGGCAGTTCTGGACACGCACGGCTCCTTTCTAGATACGCGCAGCTTCCTGGCGTGAAGGGTTGGATGGGGTGAAATGGGCGACGATTTCGCTGCGTTGCAGGTCGTGCCGGGGCAGCTCGGCGACCACCGCGCCGTCGCGCACGACGAGGATGCGGTCAGCGATTTCCAGGGCTTCGTCCGGGTCGCTGCAGATCACCAGCGTGGCGCGGCCGGTGGCGCTGGCGCGGATGCGCTGGCCGATGTCGCGGCGGGCGCGCACGTCGACGCCCTGGAAGGGCTCGTCGAGGATCAGCACGCGGCCCTGCCCCAGCAGCCAGCGGGCGAGGATGACCTTCTGCTGGTTGCCGCCGGAGAGCAGTTCGAGCGGATGCTCGGGGCCGGGCCCCTTGATGCCGAGCGCTTCGATCTGCTCGGCGACTTTGGCGCGCTCGGCCGTGCGATCGACGAAGCCGAAGCGCGTAAAACTGCGCAGGAACGGCAATGTCATGCTGGCTCGCACCGAGAAGCCCGGTACCCGCGAGTTGCGCGCGCGGTCCTCGGCGGCGAAGAACACGCCGGCGGCAATCGCTTCGCGCGGCGTGCGGGGCAGCCAGTCGCGGCCATCCAGGCGGATCGATCCGGCGTGATGGCGGCGCAGGCCGAACAGCACTTCGGCGATCTCGCTCTTGCCGGCGCCGAGCAGGCCGGTCAGGGCGACCACTTCGCCTTCGTGCAGGTCCAGGTCGAATGCTGCGCTGTGAGCTTCCAGCTGCCAGTCGCGCAGGGACAACACCGTCTCGCCGCGCTCCAGCGGCTGCAACTGCACTGCACCCAGCGCGGCGCCGAGCATGGATTCCACGGCAGAGCCGAGATCCAGCGGTGCACTGAACTCGCCCACCAGGCGGCCGTCACGCAGGACCAGCGCGCGGTCCGCCACGCGCTGCAGGTCCGACAGCCGATGGGAGATGTAGAGGATCGCCACGCCGCGTTCGCGCAGGTGGTCGATGAGATGGAACAGACGCTCGGCCTCGACGGTCGACAGCGATGCAGTGGGCTCGTCGAGAATCAGCAGGCGCGGTTTCAGCGCCAGCGCGCGGGACAGGATCACCAGTTGCCGTTCGGCGGTGCCGAGGGTTTCGATGGGCGCCTGCAGTGGCAGGTGCAGTTGCAGGCCGGCGGCGATTTCAGCTGCGCGCCTTAGTGCCTCGCGCGGACGGAAGATCAGGGAGCCGGCGGCGCCGCAGAGCTCGTCCAGCAGGAGGTTTTCGGCGACGCTCAGGCCGGGCACCACACCCTGCTCCACCTGCTGATGCACGGCAACTATGCCGTGGCGACGGGCGTCGTGGGGCGAGGTGAAATGAACCTCATGGCCGTCGATCAGCAACTGCCCGGCGTCGTGGCCATGGGAGCCGGCGATGATCTTCACCAGCGTCGACTTGCCCGCACCGTTGGCGCCGAGCAGGGCAAGGACCTCGCCGGGGCGAATTTCCAGGCCCAGATCGACCAGCACGCAGTTTTCGGCAAAGGATTTGCCGACACCTTCGAGGCGGAGGAACGGGACACAAGCAGCTTGGACGGACATCGGGCTCTCGATACGACGCGGCAGAGCGAAAGCGCCGTTTCAGAGCTTCGCCGTTGGACTGAGCGGCGATTCTTTTATAATCTCAAACCATGCATCAACTAATTTTTAATATCGTTTATGCATATGCTAACAACCGGCTGCGCATGCACAGGCGTACTGTTCGCCCAGCAACAGCCGCCCGAAAATCGGCTGACGCAACGCAGACCCGGCGGTTAGCATCCATGGCATTCAACCCACAAGGTGAGAACTCACGATGGCGAACGATACCTACACTCCACCCCGCGTCTGGACCTGGGACAAGGGCAACGGCGGCGCCTTCGCCAGCATCAACCGGCCCATCGCCGGCCCGACCCACGACAAGGAACTGCCGCGCGGCAAGCACCCGCTGCAGCTGTATTCGCTGGCTACGCCCAATGGCGTGAAAGTCACCATCCTCCTGGAGGAACTGCTGGAGCTGGGCGTGAGCGCCGCCGAGTACGACGCTTGGCTGATCAAGATCGGCGACGGCGACCAGTTCGGCAGCGGCTTCGTCGAGATCAACCCGAACTCGAAGATCCCCGCCCTGCTGGACACCAGCGTCGAGCCGGCGCTGCGCATCTTCGAATCCGGCTCGATCCTGGTGTACCTCGCGGAGAAGTTCGGCCACTTCCTGCCCAGGGACCTGGCCAAGCGCACCGAAACGCTGAACTGGCTGTTCTGGCAGATGGGCAGCGCGCCCTTCCTCGGCGGCGGCTTCGGCCACTTCTACGCCTACGCGCCGGAGAAGTACGAGTACCCGATCAACCGCTACGCCATGGAGGTCAAGCGCCAGCTCGACGTGCTCGACCGCCAGCTCGCCGAGAACCGCTACATCGCTGGCGACGAATACAGCATCGCCGACATGGCGATCTGGCCCTGGTACGGCGCACTGCTGAACAACCAGGTGTACGAGGCGGCTGAATTCCTCGACGTGGAAAGCTACACCCATGTGCGCCGCTGGACCGACGAGATCGCCGCTCGCCCGGCGGTGCAGCGTGGCCGCCGGGTCAACCGCACCTGGGGCGACGACGCCCTGCCGGAGCGACACAGCGCCGACGACTTCAGCAAGTGATTCATTAGCCCTGGGGCGTGAGCTGGATCGCGTCCCGCACTCTGCCGCCCCTCCCGGCGAACGTTCTCGCAGGATGGCGTGGAGCGCAGCGATACCCATCAAATCCGGTGCGCCGCCAGCATGGGTATCGCTGCGCTCCACCCATCCTACGGTCGTGCCTCGCCGCGGCCTCGATGTGAATGGAATCTACGGTCACGGAGAGGCTCCGCCTCCGCAGGAGAGCACCGTACGAACGCCAATAAAAAACCGGAGCCCCTTCCAGGGCTCCGGTTTTTTCATTTCAGCGTGCGATTACTTGCCAGCAGTCAGGGTGCTGTAGGCAGTGATCAGGTTGCGGTAATCCGGGATGTGGTTGGAGCACAGTGCAGCCAGGCCTTCGATGTCGTTGCGCCAGTCGCGGTGCAGCTCACAGGCTACGCCGAACCAGGTCATCAGCTGGGCGCCAGCCGCTTCCATCCGGCGCCAGGCGGCGTCGCGGGTCATCTCGTTGAAGGTGCCGGACGCGTCCGCCACCACGAAGACGTCAAAGCCTTCCGCCAGGGCCGACAGCGCCGGGAACGCCACGCAGACCTCGGTCACCACGCCGGCGATGATCAGCTGCTTCTTGCCAGTGGCCTTCACCGCTTTCACGAAGTCCTCGTTGTCCCAGGCGTTGATCTGGCCAGGGCGGGCGATGTACGGCGCGTCCGGGAACTGTGCCTTCAGCTCGGGAACCAGCGGGCCGTTGGGGCCGGTTTCGAAGCTGGTGGTGAGGATGGTCGGCAGGTTGAAGAATTTGGCCAGGTCGCCCAGCGCCAGCACGTTGTTCTTGAACTTGTCCGGATCGATGTCGCGGACCAGCGAGAGCAGACCGGCCTGGTGGTCAACCAGCAGTACGGCGGCGTTGTCTTTGTCCAGGCGGTTGTAGGTGGCGTTGGTCATGGTGAAATCCTCGATTTGCTTTCAGTGGGTGCCGGCTGGGCCGGGAAGGTTTGGACTCGTTTGCAGTGCGTCACTGCATGGAACAAAGATTAAATTCGACACCCTTGATCCACCAGATGGCAAAATTCGCTTCAAGCGTTCCATTTACAGAACGATCTATCACAAAGATGCCGCCGGGTGATCGGGCTAACCCGCGTGCCGCCAGGTGGATTCGCGCACTCCATCGAAGAAGCGTCGCTGCCAGCTCAGCGGCGTGACGCCTTCGATGCGGTAGAAGATCCGGCAGAAATGCGCCTGGTCGCAGAAGCCGCATTGCAGGCCGATCTCCGCCAGCGGGAAGGTCGATTCACGCATCAGTTGCTTGGCCTTCTCCACCCGCTGGATTCGCATCCAGGCCTGGGGCGAATGGCCGGTGGTGACCTTGAACTTGCGGGTGAAGTCGCTGCGTGACAGTGCGCAGGCGGCGGCCAGGTCGCTGACCGTGATGCCGCTGTCCAGATGCTTGAGCAGCAGCGCCTGGGCACGCTCCTTCTGCCAGGGGGCCAGGTCGCGCTTGGGGGCGTCCACTGGAATCTGGCTGATGAGTCTCTGAAGCATGCTGGTCTCTCCCCTGCGGTCTGCGAACCATTCTTTGTGGGTGCAGGGGTACCGGCGAGTTAAAGCTGGTTAAACCGCATTAATCCGCAGCAGAACAAAAGCAGCGGTTCGACGCTCGCGAGCAAAGGTTTCCAGGGGCTGCCCTGTCGCTCGCCACCCCCGTGGAAGTACCTGTGATCAGCCGCCGGGCCTCGCCCAGCGGGGCCTGTAGGGCAAAAGTCCGAACGACGCGTTGCGCCGGGCTGGTCTCGTTGGGCAGCGGGGCAGCTGGCCCGGCGTTAATCGTTATTAAGCCCGCCGGCAGAACGCCACGCCCGGCGCAGGATGGCTCAACGCCGAGCCGTCGTTTACCCTGATTACCGTTCACAGAAGAATGGCCAATCGACCGCAGAGTCGATGGACCTGTGCCACCAGGGCTGACGCCCGGGCCGGCACGCAATCTGCCCCCAGCGTGCGAAAGCGACTACCAGACGATGACTCCCGAGCCCGCGGCCACGGTCGAAACCGTGCTTCATTTCGGCCCTTACCAGATCTATCCCGCATCCCGCGTGATCCTCGAAGCCGGCCGCCCGCTGCGCCTGGGGCAACGCGCGCTGGACATCCTGCTGGCACTGCTGGAGCGCGCCGGCCAGGTGGTCAGCAAGCGCGAGCTGCTGGCCCGCGCCTGGCCCGGCCAGGACATCGACGAAGGCAACCTGCGGGTCCACATGACCGCCCTGCGCAAGGCGCTGGGCGACGGCCAGAACGGTCGGCGCTTCATCGTCACGATCGCCCTGCGCGGCTACAGCTTCGTCGAGCCACTGACGGCGTCGGCGCAGGCGACGCCCGCCCCCGATGACAGCCAGTCGGCGGATCACAACCTGCCGCCCCGGCGCAACCGCCTGCTGGGCCGCGAGGCCGAACTGGAGCGCCTGGTCGCCGAGCTGCCGCGACGTCGCTGCGTCAGCCTGGTGGGCTGTGGCGGCATCGGCAAGACCAGCCTCGCCCTGCAGGCCGCGGAGCGTTTCATCGGCCGGTATCCCCACGGCATCCGCATGCTCGACCTCACCCAACTGCAGGATGCGCGGCCGCTGAACAGCACGCTGGCCGGCGCGCTGGGCATTCCGGGACTGGCCGGCGAATCGCTGGAACATCTCTGCCGCCAGGTCGCCGACCGGCAGATGCTGCTGCTCATCGACAACTGCGAGCACCTGATCGAGGCAGCCGCGCACCTGGTCGAGTGCCTGCTGCGCCACGCGCCGCAGATCCACATCCTCGCCACCAGCCGCGAGAGCCTGCGCGCCACCGGCGAATACATTCTGCCGCTACGGCCGCTCGGATGCCCGCCGGCGCAGGTCGGCAGCGTCGAGGACGCCCTCGCCTACCCCGCCGTCGCACTGCTCATCGAGCGGACCAAGGGGACCCACGAGGACTTCGAATTCCGCCCCGAAGACCTCCCCCGCGTCGGCGAAATCTGCCGACGCCTGGAGGGCATTCCGCTGGCGCTGGAACTGGCCGCCGGCCACCTGGGCCAAGCCGACGGCGGCATCGACGCGCTGCTGCAGGACGGCTACCTGGACCTGCCGCTGCAGTCCGATGAATCGCCCAGCCGCCACGAACACCTGCGCGCGATGCTCGACTGGAGCTACACACTGCTGCGCCCTGCGGAGCAATACTGCCTGCGTCGCCTGAGCGTGTTCCGCGGCAGCTTCACCCTGGACTCCATCGCCGCCGTCCTCGGCCAGCCGGCGGACCTGGGTGCGGCTTTCGTGCTGGTGAACCAGCTGACCGCCAAGTCGCTGCTGACCACCGAGATTCGCAGCGACGAAGTCACCTACCGGTTGCTCGAACCGACCCGCCTGCATGCGCTGGAGAAACTCCAGGCCGCCGGCGAGCTGCACGAGGCCCGCGAACGCCACCTGCAGCTGTGCCAGAGCGCGATGCAGGCCGCGCAGAACGACTGGGAAAGGTCCGCCTCGCTGGGCTGGCTCAAGCAACATTCGCCATGGCTCGCCGAGGTTCGCGCGGCCCTCGACTGGGGGCTGCACGCGGAGGTCCGGCACACCCAGGCCATTCACCTCGCGGCCTGCTCGGCGCCGCTCTGGCAGGAGCTGTCACTGCTGCACGAATACGGCCCCTATGTGAGCGCGGCACTCGGCCTGCTCAGCGCCGAATCCGCTTCATCGTTGCCACTGGCCATGCGCCTGGAACTGGCGCTGGGCAACACGACCTACCACGACGTGCGCAATAGCCAGGCGGACGAAGCCTTCCAGAACGCCCGCTACCTCGCCCAGCAGATCGGCGACCTCAACGGTGAACTCACCGCGCTGTCCGGCGGCCTGGCCGTGCTGCTGTGGGCCGGCCAGTACCAGCAGGCGGCCGAGCAGAGCCGGCACTTCGACCGGCTGAGCGATGGCCAGGGCGAAATGCTTGCCACCAGCGCCCTGCGCCTGAAGGTGCTGGCGTTGCATTATTCGGGCAACCAGGTACGCGCCCAGGCCGTCGGCGATGAAGTGCTGCGGCGTCTGGAGGAGCAGCGCCGGGCCAACCGCTTCGCCCCCTGCCTGGGCGTGCAGTACGACCAGCAGGTTGCCTCCCTGGCGACACAAGCGCGCACGCTCTGGTTACGCGGTTTTCCCGAGCAGGCAGAGCGCATGGCGACACAGGCCATCGAGCTGGCCTGCGAGATCGACCACAGCGCCTCCATCGCCTACAGCCTTGCGGTGGCCGGCTGCGTCATCGCCTTCTACAACGGCGAGTTCGACAAGGCCCGCAGCCGCGTGCGGCAGATGATCGAGGTTGCCGAGCGCCACCGCGTGCCGTTGTTCACCGACTGGGCGCGGCACTATGCGTGGGCCATGCAACTCGATGAAACAGCCGGCGCCATGGCACCTGCCGTCGGCCTGGTGCGCGACATCGTGCAGACCCTCGGCGGTCGCCCCCTGCCTGCCGATCAGGCCCAGCTGATGCGCGCACGCACCGGCGCGGCCGGCTGGTGCGCACCGGAAATCCTGCGCAACGAAGCGGTCGCCCTGCTGGCGCGCGGCGACCGCGAATCCCTGCTCGGCGGCGAAACCCTGCTGACCCGCGCCCTGACGCTGGCACAGGAGCAAGGCGCACAGGCCTGGGAACTGCGATCGGCCACCGGCCTGGCGAAGCTGTGGAGCGCGCAGGGCAAACAGCAGGCCGCGCGGCAACTGCTGGAGCCGGTCTACCAGCGCTTTACCGAGGGATTCGACTCACCGGACCAGCGCAGAGCACAGCAATGCCTTGAGGCCTGCGCCCACTGACGACGTGCCTGTAGGAGCGCGCCATGCGCGCGATCGCGGGCATGGCGCGCTCCTACAATGGAACGTCCATGCCAGCCGGTGAAGCAGACGCGAGCTATCTGCAGTGCCCCCGATACGCAACCCACCGGCCCCGCAGCAACCCGCTTGACATTAAAGTTAACTTTAAACTTAGGGTAAGCCCATCCGCCGCCCGGCTCGTAACACTGGGCGGCTCCCACCAGGGTCAAGCAGAGGTCAGCAGATGAAGGCGCGGTTCAAGGAAGTCGAGTTCGGCACCCAGAGCGTTGAAGTGATCGAGGGCGGCTATTACGACCGCTACCGGATGAACCCGGACCTGAACGAGGTAGCGAAGGACCCCGCCGCCGGCAACATCGACTACTTCCGGCGCATTCCCAAGCAGATGGTCGCCTCGCGCGTCGGGCAAACCTGGGCGCCGAATTTCTACTACCGCACCAGCAGCATCCAGCTGCTGTTCCTGGCGCCCATCGACCGCCTGCGCGCCACACTGCCGGTGCCGCTGGAACCGCTGCGCGCCCTGCCCGGCCAGGGGCTGGTGGCGCTGACCTTCTTCTCCTACTCGGTGTGCGACAACGACCCGTACGATGAAGTCTCGGTCGCCATCGTCATCCGCCGGCCGGGCGCCAGGGGCAGCCATGCCCTGGAACTGTTCGACGCCGTGCGCCGCCGCAGCTTCGTCGCCCATGTGCTGGCCCTGCCGGTTTCCACCGAGATCGCGCGGGTGCGCGGCGTGCATGGCTACCAGTTGCCGAAATGGCGCACCGGTATCGAAGTGAAGATCGGCAGCGAAGTGTCGGCCAGCATCCAGGGGCCCGACGGCAAAGCCGACCTCGTCCTGCAGGCGCCGCTGCCGGCGCTGGAGATCGCCACCCCGCAATCGCGCCTGGGCACTGCCACCATGGTCCATCAGGTCGATGGCCGCTGGCACCAGACGCGCGTGCAGAGCAACACCCTGGCCTACGCGCAGAAGCTGCTGCCCGGCAACGTCCGGCTTGCCCGCAACGGCGGGCCGCTGAGCCAGTTGCTCGATGGCCTGGGCGCGGCGCGCATCCTGCGCCTGGACGTGGTCAAGGATGCGCAGATCGTGCTCCACCTGCCCTCGCCGCTGGAGAGCCAGCCCTGAACGGACGCCCTACTGCGGCTGGACGCTGACGGCGACGGCGGAGGTCACCCGCATCACCAGCTGGCGGCCGAGGTACTCGGGCTTCATCACCACGTCGGGGCGGACCTTGACCGTGTGCTGGCTGCCGTCGGCGAACTGCAGGGTGGCAGTGCGCTTGGCGGTGTCCATGGATTTGACGGTGGCGGTGATTTCCACCGTGTCGGCCGCGAGCATGCCCGGCTTGCTGCCCGGCTGCGCCGTAGCCAGCAGCCCGGCGCCGCCGCTGCCGGTTTCCTGGCCCGGCTCGCGCAGGAAGACGAGGCGCTCCAGCGCAACGATGGCGCGGACCTTGTCACCCACCTTGAGCTGGTCGAAGTTGCGCATCTCCGGCGGCGCCTGGAGGGTGCGGCTGTTGCCGTGGTCATCCTTGAGGGTGAAGGTCCGCTTGCTGCGATCGATGGCAGTGACGCTGGCCTGCATCTCCTCCGTCTCGGTCATCGCGCCGCCCGGCACACCCTTGGCAACCGACTCGGTGCTGTCGTACTGGTAACTCAGCTCATCGTTCTTCTGGCTCTGGCAGCCGACCAGCACGCCAGCGGCGAGGGACAGGCAGATCCAACGGGACACACTCATCAGGCGACTCCTTGCGTCAGGGTGTTTGCGTTCGGGGTTTGCGGGCAAGTACAGGAACACGCATGCCGCTCCTTCATGGCTGCGTGGCTACACCGAGCGTAGCAGCCGCCCGGCCATCCACCGTGCGGCACTTCGCGCTCTGGCGCTTTCAGTACTTGATGTCCCGCGCGGTCTCACGCCCCTGCTGCTTGGTCTGGCGTTTGTCCTGCCGACACTGGGCGTTGTACTGCTGGTCCGCGGCACGGCAGTTCTGCTTGGTCTGGCGGGCATCCTGGCGGGTTTCCTGGCGCACATCCCGCGCCTGGCGGCGCTGGTTGCCCTGCTCGGTGGCCCAGGCGGTCCCGACCGAGGCGAAGAGGAAGGTCGCCGCGAGCATCGCGGTGAACAGGGAACGGGTCATGGCAGCACCTCCTGTCGCGCAGGGATCGGGACTATCCAGTACAGCCGATTTCCCGAGGGCTTGCCGGGGACGGCGAAGGCTTCGCCGCACTGGACGACGAAAGGCAATGCCGGCTACCCGCAGCCGGCCCCAGCCGCGCCTACTGATCGCGTACCAGCAGCACCGGGCGCTTGCTCGACTGCAGCACGCCTTCGGCCACGCTGCCCAGCATCAGACGATGCACACCACGGCGGCTGTGGGTGCCCATGACGATGGCGTCGGCCTTGACGGCATCGGCCTCGGCCTCGATGCGGTCAGCCACTTCCTCACCGGTGGTCTCCATCGTGACGCGCTGGTAACTAGCGGGTGCGGCGTACTCGCTGACCACCTCCCGAGCCTTGCTCAGGATGTCGTCGGCAGCCTTGAGCGCGGCGGCCTGCAGCGCCTCGGCGTCATAGTACTTGGCGTAATAAGGCAGGTGTCCCAGCGGACGGTCGACGATGGTGATGACGTGCAGTTCACCGCCACTCATGCGGACCAGCCGTGCGCCTTCGGCCAGGGCTCGGAACGAAACGGGGCTGCCGTCGACGGCGGCCAGTACGTGCTCGTACATGCTGTGCTCCTCGTTGTTTGGGCAGTTCGACCTTAACTGCCCGGGCCAGGAACGCCCTTGTGCCGTGTCAATGTAATCACCCCATGGCGCATCAGTGCGCCGGAGCGACCTCGTCACGGCAGGCGGACGGGCTCAGCCCGGTCCAGCGTTTGAAGGCGCGGCGGAAGCCGCGCACGTCACTGTAGCCAAGCGCCTCGGCGATACGCTCGATGGGCATTTCCGGGTTGTTCAGCAGGCTCATTGCGCGGGCGTGGCGCACCTGGTCCTGCAACGCATCGAAGGTGATGCCGTGCTCGCTCAGGCGACGACGCAAGGTCCGGCTGCTCATGTTCAGCTCGCTGGCGACCTTGTCGATCGGGCTGCCGTGGGCCAGGTCGCGGGCGATGGCGCGTTCCACTGTTTCCAGCAGGCCGGTCTTCTGCTGTACCGGAGCGGACTCCGCCTCCAGCAGGCTGAGCGCCTGGCGCAGGGCGACGGGATGATGGCTGGGCAATTGCACATCCAGCCAGTGGCTGGCGATGGCCACGCGGTTGTGCAGGCAGCCGAACTGCAGGTTCGGCCCGAGCAGGCGGCGGTACTCGGCTGCATAGGCCGGCGCGGCGTGGGTGAACTCGAAGCGCAGGGGCTGGAACTGGGGCCCGATCAGGGTGCGGTTGTAGACCAGCAGGCTGGCGAAGAACTCCTCCACGGCGAACACCTGGATGTCGGCGAAGGGCAGCCGGCATTCCACTTCGATGAAGCTCTCCTGCGGCCCCTCGATCAGGTTGCAGACCGCGATGCCGCCGGTGGTGTGCTGAAAACGGCGGCCCAGCTCGAAGGCATCGCGCAGGTTCTTGCAGAGGGAGAGCACATGGCCCAGCAAACCGAGGGTGCCCAGCACGTTGCGGTGGCCGACCCAGAGCCCCAGGCCACGCTCAGGCAGTGCCGCGAGGGCACGCTGGATCATCGCCACCGTCTGCCGGTAGGTAACGCGCTGGTCCGGGTCCTGCAGCTCCTCGGCGGTGAAGCCGAGCCCACGACACAGGCGCTCGCCGCTGACGCCTTCGTCACCGGCGACCTCGGCCAGGGTCTGCAGCAGGAAGGGCGAAACCAGGGCCAGGTCGTATTGCGCATCGATGCTTGTACTGGGCATGCAGGCTGCTCTCGATCGGGGGCGCCGGCGATTCTTGTTATGTGGCTGGCGCACGATGGCCGCATCATAACGCGTTCGCAGGCCCGCCAAGAGCGGGCGTAACAGAATATTACAGGCAGCCGTTGAAACAGCTGCCGGCGCAAGACTCCCCATCTTGCGCCGGCGCTGCGCCAGTCAGCTATAGACCGGCCACTGCTCGACGATGCGCCCTCCCCGCACCGCCAGCAGGTCGCCGAATTGCAGCAGGATCGACTCGGACTGGGTCGGCCGCAGGAACATCTGGTCGTCCACCTTCAGGCCCACGGCGCTGGAGCCGTTGACCATCTCCTGGTTCGAACTGCGTCCGTACAGGCCGTTGAACTGCAGGCCACGGGGCGATTCGGGCTCGGCCATCCAGTTGCCGCCATAGACGAAGAAGGTCTCGCGCAGGTTCGGGTCCCACCAGGAGAACAGCTTTGACTTGTCATCCAGCGCCGGAATCTGCACCGGGCCGGTGCTCTTGATCACCGGTGTGGCGATGAACGCAGCGGGCTGGTGGTCCACCAGCGAAGGCAGGTCGTAGTGGGTCGGTTTGACCAGCGCCGAGCCCACCGATACCTCGGTGCTGGTGCGTTCGTTCTCGTGCATCCTGTAGCTCGGGCTGCCGGCGGTATTGAGCGTCAGGCCCGGCTTCCACAGCGTCGGGTGCTGGGTGCGGGCGTAGTCGACGAAGCCGTCGTAGAGGGTCATCACCTTGGCGAAGAGCTCCTCCGAGGAGCCGAGGACCTCGGGCACGCCCATGCCGACAAAGGGGTCGTAGCCCATGAAGCCGGCGAACTCCAGGTGCTGCGGGTTGGCGCCGATGATCCTGAGCATCCTGCCCAGGGTTTCATGATCGGCCACGCCACCCCGGTGCAGGCCGACGTCCAGTTCGATGTTGATCCGCAGCCGGGTATTGCGTCCCTGTGCCAGCGCCAGGTACTGCTGCAGGCGCTCAGGGGTATCGAGCAGCCATTGCAGCTGGGTGGTCGGGTCGAAGGGGCCGCGCAGGTTCTCGTAGAACTGCTGCGCCGAGCCCACCGGCAGTGGCTTGCCCAGCAGCAGGTCGGAATCGGGGAAGCGCTCGGCGTCGTGGTTGAGGAAGGGCTGGTGGAAGGACATCATCCGCCGGGTGCCGGCGCGCCTGGCAATGTAGTCGAGCAGTTGCGGCGACGGCAGGGACTTCTCCACCACACGCAGGTGCTTGCCGGTGCGGGCCACCGACTGCATCACCACGTCGACGTTGTGATCCAGACGATCGAGGTCGATCAGCATCACCGGGCGCATCGGCCCGTGCTCGCGCAGCTCGCGGTTGAGCCGGGCGAAGTAGTCGTCATAGGGCGCGCCGTGGTCGCTCGGGCGCAGCCAGGCGCCGGCACCGGCGAGCAGGACGCCCGCCCCCGCCGCGCCGACGATGAAGTTGCGTCGTTTCATGGATTTTTCTTCCTTGTCAGGCCACGCCCAGGATCGATGACAGGTGGGCATTGAGGAACTTGCCCTGCGGGTCCAGTTCGCGGCGCACCTCGGTGAACTCCTTCCAGCGCGGATACAGCGGTTGCAGCGTGCGCGCGTTCAGCGTGTGCAGCTTGCCCCAGTGCGGCCGGCCGGCGTACTTCCAGAAGATCGGCTCGACGGCGGCGAAGAAGTTGTGGTGATCCATGCTGTAGTGCTGGTGCACGGAGATGGAGCAGCTGTCGCGGCCCTCGAACATGCTCAGGGGAATGTCGTCGGCCTTCACGTAGCGGTACTCGATGGGGAACCACGTGCGCAGGTCCTTGTCGTTGATCAGCTTGAGGATCTCGCGCAGGCAGGCCGGGCCGTGTTCGGCCGGGACCGAATACTCCATCTCGTTGAAGCGCACGTTGCGCACGTTGGCAAAGACGTCGTAGGAGTCGCCGATGCGGTCGTCGAAGCTGGCGATGTGGCGCAGGCTGTTGAGCAGGAAGCGTCGCGCGGCGGGGAAATCGCTGCCGTACTTGTCCAGGCCCTCGATGATGCTCACGTACTCGTTGCCGCCCTCCTTGGCCGGGTCCAGCGGCGGCGTTGCCGGGTCGGTGGTCTCGTTGAGGGCGATGGACAGCGCGTAGTCGGAATGGGTCAGCACCTGCATTTCCCAGTGCTGGTTCTCGCGGGTGTTCTTTTCCACGTCCTCCAGCAGCTCTTCGGTGCTGGCGATCCACTGCCGCTCGTGCAGGCGGAAGGCCGCGCGATTCTGCAGACGCACGCGGGTGGCGATGCCGAAGGCGCCGAGGGACACCCGTGCGGCGTTGAACACCTCGGGATGGCGCTGGGCGTCGCAGTCCAGCACCTCGCCGCTGGCGGTCACCAGTTGCAAGCCGGCGACGTGGGAGGAATAGGAACCGAAGCCAACCCCGGTGCCGTGGGTCGAGGTGGAGATCGCCCCGGCCAGGGTCTGGTAGTCGATGTCCGACATGTTCGGCAGCGCCTGGCCGATCTCCTTCAGCGCCGTTCCCATGAGCGACATCGGCGTGCCGGCGGCGAATTCCGCCTGCAGCGTGTCGGCATCGTGGCCGAGCAGGCCGTTGAAATAGGCCAGCGAAACCAGCGTACCGTCGGTGGGCACCAGGGCGCTGAAGGAATGCGCCGAGCCCACCGGGCGGACCTTGCCCTGGGCCTGGCGGATGACCTGGACCAGTTCGTCCAGGCTCTGTGGCGCCAGGCGCGCCGCCGGCAGGCAGCTCTGCCCGCCGGACCAGTTGCGCCAGGGAATCAGTCGCGGCGCACGGGCCAGCTCGGCCGCCAGCGGGCTGCTCGACAGCGCCATGAATGCGCCGGCAATGCCCGCGTTCTGCAGCAGTTGACGGCGGGTGAGATGAATTGGCATCGAAGGAACCCCGCGCTTATTGGACCGACTGGCCGGACATGAAGGAAATCAGCGCGAGGAACTCCTCCTCCGAGCACTGCATGCACATGCCCATCGGCGGCATGCCCTTGAAGCCGTTGATGCTGTGGTCCAGCAGGCTGTCGGCGCCCTGGGCGACACGCGGTTGCCAGGCCTTCGCGTCACCGGTCTGCGGCGCTCCGGAGGCCGGGTTGGCGTGGCAGAGCTTGCAGCTGCTGTCATAGATCTTCGCCAGCGCGGGATCAGCGGGCGACAGGACGGCAGCGTTGCGGGCCACCGGCGGCGCGGCATCGTCGCCACAGCCGCCGAGCAGGCCGGTCAGGGCCAGCAAGGCAAGCGCAAGCCAGGGTGTTGCGGGTTTATGCATGGTGCTCCCCTTTTCTTCCCGCGCGCGGCGACGGCGCGGATTCTTGTTGTCATGGGTAGCTGGCAGGTTAAGCCGGGCAGCGGCCACGCCCGAGGGCATTACCGGCCAACAAGGGGGCTCTGAGCGGACAAGGTGGCGGTTTGGGTCCCTTGTCGGTTTCAGGATGCGCAGGGTCGTTCGAGTGCTATCCCTAATCCAGAGGGATGGCAATCTTTCCTACTGTCGAGGACCAGGCACGCAAAGATGCCTGGCCGGACGGCAACACCCCATAAGAACGATGGCGCCCCGGAGGACCACGCAGACCCGCCGGTACGCCGCCGCCGAAGGATTCCGGGCCGCCGCCCATCGCAGGCGCCCGCGATGTCGAGGTGCGCTGTATGCCTGATGATTCGCTTCACCTGCCCCTGATCCACGATGTGCTGGAACGTCTCAAGGCCATGCCCGGCGCCCTGCTGCCGGTGCTGCACGCCATCCAGGACTGCGTCGGCTACATCCCCGACGATGCCCTTCCGGAAATTGCCCACGCCCTGAACCTCAGCGTCGCCGAGGTGCGTGGGGTGATCAGCTTCTACCACGACTTCCGCAGCGCGCCGCCGGCCCGCCATACGCTGCGCCTGTGCCGCGCCGAGTCGTGCCAGAGCCGGGGCGCCGAAGCCCTGGCCGCGCAGCTGCGCGAGCAGCTCGAACTGGACGACCACGGCACCAGCGCCGACGGCCGCATCGCCCTGCGCCCGGTCTACTGCCTGGGCGCCTGCGCCTGCTCGCCGGCGCTGGAACTGGACGGCCGAGTGCATGCCCGCCTCACCGCCGAACGCCTGCGCGAACTGGTGAACGGTTGCCGGGAGGACGCCGCATGCTGAAGCTGTTCGTTTCCTGCGATTCGGTGGCCCGCGCAGTGGGCGCCGACGAAGTGACCGACGCCCTGGTCGCCGAGGCCGAGCGCCGCCAGCTGCCGCTGGACATCCAGCGCACCAGCTCGCGTGGCCTCTACTGGCTGGAGCCGCTGCTGGAGCTGGACAGCGACGTCGGCCGGCTGGGCTTCGGCCCGCTCACGGTCGACGACGTGCCGGCCCTGCTCGACGCGCTTTCCGGCGACCCGGCCAGCCATCCGCTGGCTCTCGGGTTGGTGGAACAACTGCCCTACCTGAAGAGCCAGCAGCGCCTGCTCTTCGCCCGCGCCGGCATCACCCGGCCGCTGTCGCTGGACGACTATCGCGCCCACGGCGGCTTCGCAGGCCTGGCCCGCGCCATCGGCATGGACGGCGCCGACGTCGTCGCCGCGGTGCTCGACTCCGGCCTGCGCGGCCGCGGCGGCGCGGCCTTCCCCGCCGGCATCAAGTGGCGCACGGTGCGCGAGGCGGCCGGCAGCCAGAAGTACGTGGTATGCAACGCCGACGAAGGTGATTCCGGGACCTTCGCCGACCGCATGCTGATGGAGGGCGACCCCTTCCTGCTGATCGAGGGCATGGCCATCGCCGGCCTCGCCGTCGGCGCAACCATGGGCTACCTCTACGTGCGTTCGGAATACCCGGACTCCATCGCCACCCTCAACCAGGCGCTGAAGCTCGCCCGCGACGCCGGCTACCTCGGCGAAGACGTCTGCGGCAGCGGCCGCGCGTTCGAACTGGAGGTGCGCGTCGGCGCCGGCGCCTATATCTGCGGCGAGGAAACCGCCCTGCTGGACTCCCTGGAAGGCAAGCGCGGCGTGGTCCGCGCCAAGCCGCCGCTGCCCGCGCTGCAGGGCCTGTTCGGCCTGCCGACGCTGGTGCACAACGTGCTCACCCTGGCCTCGGTGCCGATCATCCTGGCGAAGGGCGCAGCGTTCTACCGCGACTTCGGCATGGGCCGTTCGCTGGGCACCATGCCCTTCCAGCTGGCCGGCAACGTCCGTCACGGCGGGCTGGTGGAGCGCGCCTTCGGCCTGACCCTGCGCGAGCTGGTGGAAGGCTACGGCGGCGGCACCGCCAGCGGCCGCCCGCTGAAGGCCGCGCAGGTCGGCGGCCCGCTGGGCGCCTGGGTGCCCCCGGCGCAGTTCGACACCCCGCTGGATTACGAAGCCTTCACCGCGGTTGGCGCCATGCTCGGCCACGGCGGTGTGGTGGTGGCCGACGACAGCCTGGACATGGCGCGCATGGCACGCTTCGCCCTGCAGTTCTGCGCCGAGGAATCCTGCGGCAAGTGCACGCCCTGCCGCATCGGTTCGACCCGTGGCGTGGAGGTGGTGGAGCGGCTGATCGCCGCCACCGACATCAGCGCGCGCGAAGAACAGGCGCGACTGCTCACCGACCTCTGCGACACCCTGCAATACGGTTCGCTCTGCGCCCTCGGCGGGATGACCGCCTTCCCCGTGGCCAGCGCCCTCAAGCACTTCCCCGCCGACTTCGGTCTGGCGACTTCGGAGGCCGACCAGTGATCAACTACTTCGATCCCTCCTCGTCTGCTGGCAGCGCCAGCGACATCGACTTCGGCACACCGGCGCGCGACAGCGACGTGCAGGTCAGCCTGAGCATCGACAGCCGCGAGATCAGCGTGCCCGCCGGCACTTCGGTGATGCGCGCCGCCGCCCTGCTCGGCACGACCATCCCGAAACTCTGCGCCACCGACAGCCTGGAGGCCTTCGGTTCGTGCCGCATGTGCCTGGTGGAAATCGACGGCATGCGCGGCTACCCGGCCTCCTGCACCACGCCGGTGAGCGAAGGCATGGTGGTGCGCACGCAGACGTCGAAGCTGGCGGACCTGCGGCGCAACGTGATGGAACTGTACATCTCCGACCACCCGCTGGACTGCCTGACCTGCTCGGCCAACGGCAACTGCGAACTGCAGACCGTCGCCGGCCAGGTCGGCCTGCGCGAGGTGCGCTACGGCTACGACGGCGCCAACCACCTGAAGGACCAGAAGGACGTCTCCAACCCCTACTTCGACTATGACCCGAGCAAGTGCATCGTCTGCAACCGCTGCGTGCGCGCCTGCGAGGAAACCCAGGGCACCTTCGCCCTGACCATCGAAGGGCGCGGCTTCGAGTCCCGCGTGGCGGCGGCCGGCGGCGACAACTTCCTCGACTCCGAATGCGTGTCCTGCGGCGCCTGCGTACAGGCCTGCCCCACCGCCACGCTGATGGAAAAGAGCGTGGTCGAGATCGGCCAGCCGGAGCGTGCCGTCATTACCACCTGCGCCTACTGCGGCGTGGGCTGCTCCTTCCGCGCCGAGATGAAGGGCAACCAGCTGGTGCGCATGGTCCCGGACAAGAACGGCCAGGCCAACCACGGCCACTCCTGCGTCAAGGGCCGCTTCGCCTGGGGCTACGCCACGCACCCGGATCGCATCACCAAGCCGATGATCCGCCAGCACATCAGCGACCCGTGGCAGGAAGTCAGCTGGGACGAGGCCGTCACCTACGCCGCCAGCGAGTTCCGGCGTATCCAGACGAAATACGGCCGCGACTCCATCGGCGGCATCACTTCCAGCCGCTGCACCAACGAAGAAACCTACCTGGTGCAGAAACTGGTGCGCGCGGCGTTCGGCAACAACAACGTCGATACTTGTGCGCGGGTCTGCCACTCGCCTACCGGCTACGGCCTCAAGCAGACCCTGGGCGAGTCCGCCGGCACCCAGAGCTTCGACTCGGTGATGCAGTCCGACGTGGTGCTGGTGATGGGCGCCAACCCCACCGATGCGCACCCGGTGTTCGGCTCGCAGCTCAAGCGCCGCCTGCGCCAGGGCGCCCGGCTGATCGTCATCGACCCGCGGCGCATCGACCTGGTCGACTCGCCCCACGCCCGCGCCGAGCTGCACCTGCAACTGCGCCCCGGCACCAACGTCGCCATGCTCAATGCCCTGGCCCACGTCATCGTCAGCGAAGGCCTGGTCAGGCAGGACTTCGTCGACGCGCGCTGCGAGGCCGGCGACTTCATCCGCTGGCGCGATTTCGTCAGCCTGCCGGAGAACGCCCCGGAAGTGCTCGGCCCGGTGTGCGGCGTACCTGCCGAAGAAATCCGCGCCGCCGCGCGCCTCTACGCCACCGGCGGCAACGCGGCGATCTACTACGGCCTGGGCGTCACCGAGCACAGCCAGGGCAGCACCGCGGTGATGGGCATCGCCAACCTCGCGATGGCCACCGGCAACGTCGGCCGCGAGGGCGTCGGGGTGAACCCGCTGCGCGGCCAGAACAACGTGCAGGGCTCGTGCGACATGGGCTCTTTCCCCCACGAGCTGCCCGGCTACCGGCACATTTCCAACGAGACCGTGCGCAGCCAGTTCGAACAGGCCTGGGGCGTGACCTTGCAGCCCGATCCCGGCCTGCGCATCCCCAACATGTTCGAAGCGGCGCTGGGCGGCACCTTCAAGGCGCTGTACTGCCAGGGCGAGGACATCGCCCAGAGCGACCCCAACACCCAGCACGTCACCGCCGCCCTCTCCGCCATGGAATGCGTGGTGGTGCAGGACATCTTCCTCAACGAAACCGCCAAGTTCGCCCACGTATTCCTGCCGGGCAGCTCCTTCCTCGAGAAGGACGGCACCTTCACCAACGCCGAGCGGCGCATCTCCCGCGTGCGCAAGGTGATGGAGCCCCTCGGCGGCAAGGCCGACTGGGAAGGCACCGTGGCCCTGGCCAATGCCCTGGGCTACCCGATGAACTACACCCATCCTTCGCAGATCATGGACGAGATCGCCCGCCTGACGCCGACCTTCACCCGCGTCAGCTACGCCGAACTGGACCGCCATGGCAGCCTGCAGTGGCCGTGCAACGATGCCGCACCGGACGGTACCCCGACCATGCACATCGAGCAGTTCGTGCGCGGCAAGGGGCGCTTCATGCTCACCGGCTACGTGCCCACCGAGGAGAAGGTCAACGCCCGCTACCCGCTGCTGCTCACCACCGGGCGCATCCTCAGCCAGTACAACGTCGGCGCGCAGACCCGGCGCACCGACAACGTCGCCTGGCACGAGGAAGACCGCCTGGAAATCCACGCCAGCGACGCCGAGAGCCGTGGCATCAGCGATGGCGACTGGGTCGGCGTGGGCAGCCGCGCCGGGCAGACGGTGCTGCGCGCCAGGGTCAGCGAGCGCGTGGCGCCGGGAGTGGTCTACACGACCTTCCACTTCCCTGAATCGGGCGCCAACGTGATCACCACCGACAACTCCGACTGGGCCACCAACTGCCCGGAATACAAGGTCACGGCGGTGGAGGTGGTGCGCGTGTTCCAGCCTTCGGAATGGCAGAAGCGCTACCAGGCGTTCAGTGACGAACAGCGGCGCCTGCTCAAGGAGCGCCGTCACCAGGAAAGAGCCGAGGTCCGTCGATGAGCGTCGAGAACCTGATCAAGATGGCCAACCAGATCGGCCAGTACTTCTCCACCGAATCGGACCATGCCCTGGCGGTCCACGGCGTGCAGCAGCACCTGCAGAACTTCTGGACGCCGGCCATGCGCCGCGAGCTGAAGGACTGGCACGCCGATCATCCGGGCACCGAGTTGCATGCCCTGGTGCAGGCGGCGCTGACGGAAACGGCGCAAGCCTGACCGACCACACCGCACCCGGCCCGTGCGCCGGGTCGGGTGCGGCAGACCTCAGGCGTGCTTGCCCGAAGCCGTCTCGGCCGGCACCGCGTACTGCGGCTTGAGCTTGCCGTCCGCATCGAGCAGCCAGGCATCCATGATCTCGCGCACCACCGGCCCGGCTACGCGCCCGCCGGCCTCGCCGTTCTCGATGGTCACCGAGACCACGATGGAAGGCTCGGCCGCCGGGGCGAAGCCGACGAACAGCGCGTTGTCGCGGTGGCGCTCCTTGGTCTTCAGGCGGTTGTAGCGCTCGCCCTGGCGGATCGCGACGATCTGCGCGGTGCCGCTCTTGCCAGCAATGCGGTACTGCGCGCCCTGCCCTGCGGCCCGCGCGCCGCCACCCGGATCGTGCATCACCAGCTGCATGCCGTAGTTCACCGCATCCCAGTCGTGGGGATTGCCCAGGTGGATGTCGGGCATGGGGTTGTTGTCGACCACGTCTTCACCGCCCACCGACTCGGCCAGCCGCGGACGATGCCAGGCGCCCTTGCTGGCGATCAGCGAGGTCGCTTCGGCTAGCTGCAGCGGCGTCACCTGCATGTAGCCCTGGCCGATACCGAGGATCACCGTCTCGCCGGGGAACCAGGCCTGGCGCCGGGTGGCGCGTTTCCACTCGCGGGACGGCATCAGCACCGGGGATTCCTCGGCCATGTCGATGGACACCTTGCTGCCCAACCCGAAGCGGGTCAGGTAGTCGTGCATGCGGTCGATGCCGAGCTTGTGCGCAACGTCGTAGAAGTAGGTGTCGTTGGAGCGTTTGATGGCCGTGTCCAGGTCCACCCAGCCATCGCCGCTGTGGTTCCAGTTGCGGTACTTGTGGTCGTAGTTGGGCAGCTGGAAGTAGCCCGGATCAAACACCCGCGTGGCCGGTGTAATGGTGCCGGTATCCAGCCCGGCGATGGCCACCACCGGCTTGATGGTCGAGCCCGGCGAATACAGCCCGCGCAGCGCCCGGTTGAACAGCGGCCGGTCGATGGAGTCGCGCAGCTGCGCGTACTGCGCCGAGCTGATGCCGTTGACGAACAGGTTCGGGTCGAAGCTCGGGTTGCTGACCATCGCCAACACCTGGCCGGTGTTCGGGTCCAGCGCCACCACCGAGCCACGGCGATCGCCCAGGGCCTTTTCGGCGGCCACCTGCAGGTCCACGTCCAGGCCCAGCACGATGTTCTCGCCGGCCACCGGGGGCACCTTCTTCAGCACGCGCATGACGCGGCCCTGCGCATTGGTCTCGACTTCCTCGTAGCCGACGTGGCCGTGCAGCTGCGGCTCGTAGAAGTGTTCGACACCGGTCTTGCCGACGTACTCGGTGCCCCGGTATTCGGTGCTGTCGAGCCGCGCCGCCTCGCGCTCGTTGATCCGCCCGACGAAGCCGACCGAATGGGCGAAGTGCTCGCCGTAGGGATAGTGGCGGACGAACTCGGCATCCACATCGATACCCGGCAGCTTGTAGCGATTGACCTCGATGAGGGCGATCTGCTCCTCGCTCAGATCATGCAGGATGGCGACCGGCTCGAAGGGATGGCGGCTCTTCTTCAGCGCCTTGTCGCACTGCAGGCGCTGCTCGGGGCTCAGGTGGAGGATATCGGTCACCTGGTCCAGCACCACCTGGGAATTGCCGGCGCGCTCGCGGGTCAGGGTGAGGTTGAAGCTGGGCAGGTTCTCGGCGAGCACCTTGCCGTTGCGGTCGAAGATCAGCCCACGCTCCGGGGGGATCGGCAGGACGTGGATGCGGTTGTTCTCGGAGACGGTGGCGTTGGTCGCGTAGTCGGTGACCTGGAGGAAGTACATCCTTGCCACCAGGGTCACGCTCATCAGGGCCACGAACGCGCCGCAGGCGATCAGGCGGCGGTTGACCAGCGTCGCCTCCTGCTGGTGGTCCTTGAGTTTGATCGGATCGTGCATCGGGATTCCAGAAGGTCCCCATCGACCCGGTGGAAAGCGCATCGCTCCTGCCGTGCAGGGGAGCTTTCCGATCGATGCGGCCTGTTTGCAGCAGAGTGGGAACGAAAGGAAGCGGGCATCGCCAGACGCGGGGGCATCACGCGCCAGCTGGCATACCGGCGCGGCATGGTACCAGACTGGCAGGCCGGATTCTGACCGGTAGTCGAGGCGGTGCCCTGGTCTCGCATCGCGCCGGATGGCAGTCCGCTTCTACAGGGGCGCTGGCGTTCGGCGCCGGGTGTAGGAGCTGGCCATGCCTGCGACAGCCCGAGCGCAACAGCATCACGGACGAAGCCCGCTCCCACACAGGGGTTGGCAATGGCGTCCTGTAGTGGACGCGGACTTTGTCCGCGCTCGCGAGCATGGTCTAGGCGCCCCCGCCCTTCCTACAGGGGAAATCCATGGTGTACCTCAGAGCCCGGCGATTCCCGCTCTGGCAACCTGCGCGTCCTGTTCCGCGCGGACGCCGGAAACGCCGACCGCGCCCACTACCTGCCCGCCCACCAGGATCGGCACGCCGCCTTCGAGGGAGGTCAGCAACGGCGCGCTGAGGAAGGCCGTGCGGCCGCCATTGACCATGTTCTCGTACTCGCGGGTTTCGCGCCGGCCGATCGCCGCGCTGCGCGCCTTCTCGGTGGCGATGTAGGCGCTGGCCTGGGCGCAGCCGTCCAGGCGCACCAGCGCCAGCGGGTGGCCGCCATCGTCGGCCACGGCGATGCACACCGCCCACCCCTGGCGCCGGGCTTCATCGGTAGCGGCGGCGACGATGCGGGTGACGTCGGTCTGGTCGAGTACGGCTTTGTGTTGCATGCAATCTCTCTCGTGAAACGGCGCATCGCGCCGGGTGGGAAGCAGGAAAATCAGACCACCGAGCCTTCCGGTGGCTGCTCCAGCACCGCCACGACCACTGCGCTGCCGACGATCAGCACGATACCGACCAGCGACAGCAGGCTGAGCACCTCGCCCCAGATCACGTAGCCGAACAGGCTCGCCCAGATGATGCTGGTGTAGGTGTACGGCGCCAGCGTGGCGGCATGGGCGCGGCGCACGGCGATGGTGAACAGCAGCTGGCCGAGGGTCGCGAGCAGGCCGAGGGCGAGCATGAAGCCGAGGTCCGGCAGGCTTGGCGTGCTCCAGGAAAACGGCAGCGTGGCGCCGGTGACCAGGGTGCCGACCACGGTGAAGTACAGCACCGTGGTGGTGGAATCGTCGGTCTCGCGGATGCGGCGGATCTGGATCATCGACAGTGCGCCGAAGAAGGCGCTGGCCACCAGCAGGCCCGGCCCGACCAGACTGGCCTCGGCGTTGTCCGGCTTGACCACCATCAGCACACCGACGAAACCCAGCACAGCCGCCAGCGCATTGCGCGGCAGCAGGCGTTCGCCCAGCAGCAGCGGCGCCAGCACGATCACCAGCAGTGCCTCGGAATAGGCGATGGAGATGGCCTCGCTCAGCGCCACGTAAGGCAGCCCGGCGAAGAAGAGTGCCGAGGAGCCCAGCAGGGTCACCGCGCGGATGCTCTGGCCGCGCACGTCCAGTTGCCGCCAGCGCTGCACCAGCGGCCGGCCGCGCAGGCAGAGGAGAAACGCCGGCAGCACGCCGAAGGCCATGCGGAAGAAGGTCACCTCGTTGGCCGGATACTTCAGCGCCACCACCTTGGCCAGCGCATCCACCACCGCGAAACAGAACATCGACAACAGCATCAGGCCCACGCTGCGCATGGCATGGCCGCGGGGGGCGACAAGGGTCAGCTGGGGCATGTCGTGATCTCCTGTTGTCCGGGGTGAATGCCAGTGCTTCAGCGAGAGCCGAAGCGGCTGGCGAGGAAGGGCGTCACCGGTACGCTGGTGACGACGTCACTGGCCTGCTCGGCGAGCAGCTGGCCGGTGATAGCGCCGAGGGTCAGGCCGATGTGGCCATGGCCGAAGTTGTAGAAGACCTGCGGCAGGCGCCGGGACGGGCCGAGTACCGGCATGCTGTCCGGCACCGAGGAACGGAAGCCCATCCACTGCGACACCGACTCGTGCTGCAGGCGCAGGAAGCGCCGCGCGCCACGGGTCAGGTAGCGGTAGCGCGCCGGGCTCGGCAACGCTTCCAGCCCGGCGAATTCCACCGTACCGGCCACGCGCAGGCCCTGCGCCATGGGCGTCATGTAGAAGCCGCCGGCACCCCAGCACACCGGGCGATTGAGCACCTGCCCGGCGTGACCGAAGAGCACGTGGTAACCGCGCTCGGTGTCCTGCGGCACGCTGTCTCCCAACTGGTCCACCAAAGTCCGCGACCAGGCGCCGGTGCACAGCGCCACGCGGTCGGCGGCCAGCTGTTCCCCGCTCGTCAGCTGCGCGCTCACCGCATCCCTGCCCTGCCCGGCCGGTTCCAGGCCCAGCAATTCGCCACGGCGGAACTCGCCGCCCCTGGCGAGGAAGCGCTCGAACAGACGCAGGCTCAGCGCATAGGGATCGAGCGTGCGGCTCACGCCGGGCAGCTCCACCGCGCAGCTCGCGCGGGCGTTGAGCGCCGGTTCCAGCTCGCGCAGTTCGGAGCCCTCGACGAAGCGGATCGGCACCTCGAAGCGCCGGTGGTAATCCACCATGGCTTGCGCATCGCTGCGCTCGTGGGCTTCGAAGATGTACAGCGAGCCGTCGTGGCGGATCAGGTCGTTGGCGCCTGCCTCGTCGAACAGCCCCTGCCATGCGCCCATGCAGGGGCGCAGCAGGGTGTTGAGGTCGTGGCCGATGGCTTCCACCCGGTCACGCCGCGAGGCCGCCAGGAACTGCAGCAGCCAGGGCGCAATGCGCGGCAGGTAGGCCGGGCGGATCGCCAGCGGGCTGTCCGGGCGCAGCAGCATGCCCGGCGCCTTGCGCCAGATGCCGGGGGTGGCCACCGGTTCCACCGAGTAGGTGGCGAAGGTGCAGGCATTGCCGAACGAGGTGGCCAGGCCCGGCGGATTGCGGTCCAGCAGGGTCACGCGCAGGTCGCGGCGTTGCAGTTGCAGCGCGGTGGCCAGGCCGACCACGCCGGCGCCGACCACCAGGGCGTGGCGGCGCAGGTCCTTGGGCTGGGTCATTTGCCGCTCATCACGCGGGTCCACAGGCGGGTGCTCATGCGCATCCCGGACGGCGACAGGGTCTTGATCGGGAACAGGGTGTCGAGCACTTCCTGCGGCGGGTAGACGGCCGGGTTGCTGCGCAGCTCCGCGTCGACGTACTGGGTCGCGGCGGCGTTGCCGTTGGGGTACTGCACGGCATTGCTGATGTTGGCGATCACTTCCGGTTGCAGCAGGTAGTTCATGTAGGCGTAGGCGTTGTCCAGGTGTGGCGCGCCCTTGGGAATGGTCACGGTGTCCACGGCGATGGTGCTGCCTTCGCGCGGCAGGCTGTAGCCGATCTTCACGTTGTTGCCGGCCTGCCTGGCGGTGGTCATGGCCTGCAGCACGTCGCCGCTGAAGCCGATGGCGACGCAGATGTTGCCGTTGGCGAGGTCGCTGACGTACTTGGACTGGTGGAAGTAGCGGATCGACGGGCGCACCGCCTGCAGCGCGGCTTCGGCGGCCTTGAAGTCGTCCGGGTTCTGGCTCGCCGGGTCGCGGCCGAGCACCTTGAGGGTGATGGGCACCATCTGGGTGGCGTTGTCGATCACCGCGATGCCGCACTGGGCGAGCTTCTCCGCGTTCTTCGGATCGAACAGCAGCTGCCAGCTGTGGGTGACGTCGGTATTGCCGAAGATGGCCTTGATCTTGTCCTCGTTGTAGCCGATGCCGACGGTCACCCAGAGGTAGGGAATGGCATAGCGGTTACCCGGATCGTTGGCCTCGAGGATCTTCATCAGCTTGGGGTCGAGGTTCTTCCAGTTGGGCAGCTTGCTCTTGTCCAGTTCCTGGATGGCGCCGGCCTTGATCAGGCGCGGCAGGAAGTGGTTGGACGGACTGGCCAGGTCGTAGCCGCTGGCTCCCGTCATCAGCTTGGCTTCGGTGGTCTCGTTGCTGTCGACGAGGTCGTAGGTGGTCTGGATGCCGGTCTGTCTGGTGAAGTTCGCCAGGGTGTCTTCGGCGATGTAGCCGCTCCAGTTGGCGATGGTGACGGTCTGCGCCGCCTGGGTGGTGCCGGTCACTGCTGCGAGTGCGAGGCCTGCCAGGGTGAAGCTGGCCAGAGTCTTGGAACGATTGATCATGCTGCCCTCGGTTTTTTTGTTCTTGGGAATAGTTTTCTGGAGATGGTCTTCATGGATTGCGTGCGTGGGTAAAGCGATGGATCAGGCCTCGGCGCGTGCGCGGCGCACTTCCCAGGCCATGCGCAACGAGGCGCCGATATCGAAGAACGGGCTGGGCGGCAGGTAGCCGGGGCTGGCCTGCGCCAGCACGTCGGCCAGCACGGGCGAGCTGTCGTCCGCGGCCATTTCCACCAGCAGGCGGCCCCACAGGGAGCCGCGCGCCACGCCCGAGCCGTTGCAGCCGGCCACCGCGTGCAAGCCCTGGTCGACGCGGGCGAAGTACGGCTCGCCAGAACGGGTGCCGCTGAGGTGGCCGGTCCAGCTGTAGGCGATGTCGGCTTCGACGATGCCGGGGAAACGCTTCCGCAAACCGCTCAGATGACGGCGACGGCGCTCGGCCAGCGCGTGGTTGTCGAGGTCGCGATGGCGGTATTCGACGGTGTTGCGGATCAGCAGCCGGCGGCCCGGCAGCAGGCGCACGGTACCGCCGCCCGGCAACGGCGCGAGCACGCCCCACTGGCGCTCGCCGAACAGCGACTGCCAGCGCGGCTCGTCCAGCGGGCGGGTAATGCTCGCGCTCAGTTCCAGCGGGAAGGCGCCGCTGTCGTGCAGGCCGGCGCGGGCAATGAAGGCGCCGAGGCAGACCAGCACCTGCGGCGCATGGACTTCGCCCTGCCCGGTACCCGCCACCCAGCCCTGGCCGCTGCGGCGCAGGTCGGTCACGCCGCTCTGCTCGAAGACTTCCACCGACTCCGGCAGGTTCTCCGCCAGGCCTTTCACATAGCGCCCCGGTTGCAGCAGCGCGTTACCACCGGCGCAGTGAATGGCCCGCGCGTAGAAGCCACTGCCGAGCCGCTGCTCCAGCGCCGCGCCTTCGTAGTAGCGAGCGCTGGCGCCGACCGAGGCCAGCGTGGCGAGGATACCGTCGACATCGCCCAGGTGCTCGGGCCGGTGTGCGGCGAAGTGATAGCCGTCTTCGAAAAGCTCACAGTCGATGCCCAGCCCGGCGATGCGCTGGCGGACTTCCTGCGCCGCTGCGATGCCGATGCGCGAGGCGACCTGGTACGCGGCGTGGCCGGGTTGCCCGAGGCGTTCGCTGGCGGCAGGCAGTTCATGGGCCACGACGAACCCGGAATTGCGCGCCGAGGCGCCCTGGGCGATGCGCTGGCGCTCCAGCAACACCACGCGCTGCTGCGGGAATCGCGCCGCCAACGCATGGGCCGCGGACAATCCGGTGATGCCGCCACCGATGATCAGCCAGTCCGCCCGCTGGGTGCCGCTCAGCGTCGGCCGCGCGGGCAATTCGCCCGCCAGGGCGATCCAGCCACAGTGATTGTTCATTGCCAGGCACTCCTTCACAATCCATGCGCCGGGCGTATCCAAGCGATTTCCCCGATGGCGCGTCATGGTCAGAATCTACGGGCAGTTGCGCTGGACGCACCAACGCTCATTTTTCATCCTCGTATTCCTATCTCGCATAGATCGCGCACGGAAGGGTCATGGACAAACTGCTTCGCGTTCCCTCTCTGCAGGCCCTGCAGGCGCTGGTACAGGTCGCCGACTCCGGCAGCTTCACGGCCGCCGCGAAACAGCTGCACCTGACCCAGAGCGCCATCAGCCGACAGGTGCAGCAACTGGAGGAGTACTACCGCGTGCCGCTGTTCGATCGCACCAGCCGCAAGGTGGCGCTGACCGACGCCGGCCGCGAGGTGCACGCGGTGGCCGAAGGCATGCTCCAGCAATTGCTGCGCCTGGAGGAGCGCCTCGCCCCTGCCTCGGCGGAGCGGCCCTTCCGCATCCGCATCTTCGTTTCGCTGGCGGTACGCTGGCTGCTGCCGCGCCTGAGCTCCTTCTACTCGCGGCACCCGGAGCTGTGCCTGTCCATCGAGACGGTGGGCGGCGAAGTGGTGGACGACGGCGGCGACTGCGACGCCTACGTGCTCTACCTGCCCAGCGGCAGCGACCCGCAGGGCCGCACGCTGATGCCGCTGTATGACGAATACCTGATCCCGGTCTGCGCCCCACGCCTGGATGACGGCCAGGCGCCGCCGCGCTCGCTGGAAGAGCTGGCGCGCCACCCGCTTATCCACGCCTCCAGCGGCGGCCTTGAATGGCCGCAGTGGCTGCGCGCCCAGGCCGCACTGCCGCCGACTTCGTTCAAGCACATGCTGTTCAACCTCGACGACCTCGCGCTGGACGCCGCCACCCGCGGACTGGGCGTCGCCATGACCGACCGCCTGCTGGCCCACGACGCCCTGCAGCGCGGCGACCTCATCGTGCCCTTCGGCGAGGCGCTGAAAACCGGCGGCCGTTATGCCCTCTGGCTGCGCGACAGCGGCGCCGCCCACCCGGCCTGCCAGCCGGTGCTCGACTGGTTCGAGGAGCAGCGCAATCAACTGGAATACTGAAGCGCTCTGGCCTGCCGGCAGAAGTGGTGCGACAATCGCCCAAATTAGTTAATAGAAGAAACCTTATTGCCATGACGAAGAAGAGCCGCGCCCCCGAGGGCGACGAAGATCAGGGCGCAGGCGCCGTCGCGCCGGCCTCTCCGCTGGACAACTACGTCGGCTACGCCCTGCGTCGTGCGCAGCTGATCGTCTTCCAGCACCTGGTGGACGAGCTGGCAAGGTTCGACCTGCGCCCGGCGCAGTTCACCGCCCTGGCCATAATCGACAGCAACCCGGGGCTGATGCAGGCCGACCTGGCGCGCGCGCTGGGCGTGGAGCCACCGCAACTGGTGCCGCTGCTGAACAAGCTGGAAACCCTGGCCCTCGCGGTGCGCGTGCGCTGCAAGCCGGACAAGCGCTCCTACGGCCTGTTCCTCAGCAAGGCCGGCGAAACGCTGCTCAGGCAGCTCAAGGAAGTCGCCCTGCAAAGCGACTTCGCCGCCACCTCCCGCCTCTCCGAGTCCGAGCGCGAACAGCTGCTCGCTCTGCTGCAGAAGATCCACGGCGCCGACTGATCCAGCCGGCACTCTACTCCCCGCCTCTATTTGCCCGACTCCGTTCACCGGCCCTGCCGGAGGGCGGAGCGTGCCGTTGACGAATGTCGCCAAGCCTCCTAGCATCGCAAAACTAGTTAATTGCATTAACTAGTTTCCGCCGAACAACAACTAGAAGAGCATCCCCGGCATGAGCGATACCACACCCGCTTCCGCAGCGCGCCCGAGCGCCGCCACACCACTCACCATCCTGCTGTGCTTCATCGTCGCCCTGCTCGAGGGCATGGACATCCAGTCGGCGGGCATTGCCGGCCCGGGCATCGCCGCCCACTTCGGGCTGGACAAGGCGCAGCTCGGCTGGGTGTTCAGCGCCAGCATCCTCGGCCTTTTGCCCGGCGCCTTCGCCGGCGGCTGGCTGGCCGACCGCATCGGCCGCAAGCGTGTACTGACCGTTGCCGTCGCACTGTTCGGGCTGTTCTCGCTACTCACCACCCAGAGCTGGAACCTCGACAGCCTGCTGCTGGCGCGCTTCATGACCGGCCTGGGGCTGGGCGCCGCGCTGCCCAACCTGATCGCCCTCACCTCCGAGTCCGCCAGCAATGACCGCCGGGCCACGGCGGTGAGCCTGATGTATTGCGGCGTGCCGCTGGGAGGTGCGCTGGCCTCGCTGGCAGGCATGTTCGCCACGCCGGAGCGCTGGCAACTGGTGTTCCACCTTGGCGGCTGGGCGCCCTTGTTGGTAGCGCCGCTGCTCCACTTGCGGCTGCCGGAATCGGCGGCTTACCAGCATCAGGTCGATGAGGGGCAACGCACGGGCATGGCACAGGGCCTGTTCGGTAACGGGCAGGCAGTGCCGACACTGCTGCTGTGGCTGAGCTGCTTCTTCACCCTGATGGTGGTCTATCTGCTGCTCAACTGGCTGCCCTCGCTGCTGATCGGCCAGGGCTTCAGCCGCCCCCAGGCCGGCAGCGTACAACTGCTGCTGAACCTGGGCATGGCGCTGGGCTCGGTGCTGGCCGGCGTGCTGCTGGATCGCTGGCGACCGGCCCTGCTGGTGGCGCTGATCTATGGCGGCATCCTGCTGACCCTGGCCGCGCTGGGTTCCTTCGAAGGCTTCGCCGGCATGCTGCTGGCGGGCTTCGCCGCCGGCTTCTTCGTGCTGGCCGCGCAGCTGGTGCTTTATGCCCTGGCGCCGCAGTTTTACCCCGCCGGCATCCGCGCCACCGGCGTCGGCTCGGCGGTTGCCGTCGGCCGCCTGGGCTCCATCGGCGGCCCGTTGCTGGCCGGGCAGATGCTCGCCAGCGGTAGCGGCACTGCCGGTCTGATGGGCCTCGCCGCGCCCGGCGTGCTGATCGCCGCAGCGGGAATCATTCTGCTGCTGCGCCACCGACCGCCCCACGAATAACCCTTCCCTCCGTGGGCGAGCCCACGGGCCACATTGCCCAAGGAAAACCATGAACCTGCCCGGACTTTTCAGCGCCTTCGACGATGCCCTGCTCGTCGAAGCCGTACGCACTCCCTGGATCGACTATCGCGGCGCCCTCGCCGCCGTTTCGCCCACCGACCTGGGCATCTTCGCCGGGCGCAGCCTGTTGCGCCGCAGCGCAGTTGACCCGACCGGCATCGACAGCGTGCTGGCTGGCAACATGGCCCAGGCCAGCTTCGACGCCTACATGCTGCCGCGTCACATCGGCCTGTACTGCGGCGTGCCGCAGCAGGTGCCGGCGCTGGGTGTGCAGCGCATCTGCGGTACCGGGCTCGAACTGCTGCGCCAGGGCGCCGAGCAGATCCAGCGCGGCCAGGCCGCCAGTGTGCTCTGCGTGGCCAGCGAATCCATGTCGCGCAACCCCATCGCCAGTTACAGCCATCGCGGCGGTTTCACTCTCGGCCAGCCGGTGGAGTTCAAGGACTTCCTCTGGGAAGCCCTGTTCGACCCGGCCGTCAGCCTGAGCATGATGCAGACCGCCGAGAACCTCGCTCGCCGCCATGGCCTGCGCCGCGAGGAGGTGGACGCCTACGCCCTGCGCAGCTTCCAGCGCGCCCTGCAGGCGCAGGCGGACGGCTGGTTCGCCGGGGAGATCGAGGAGGTGCGCGAGCAGACCTTCGAGCAGGCGGGCCTGGCGCCGCGCCACTTGAAGCTGTCCGGACGCAACGCTGAAGCCGCCCAGGACAGTCATATCCGCGAAACCTCCGCCGAGGCCCTGGCGCGCCTGGGCGCGATCTATCCCGAAGGCGTGCAGACCGCCGGCAACAGCTGCGCGGTGGTCGATGGCGCGGCGGCCGCATTGCTGATGTCGACCAGCGCCGCAGCGGGCCGCCCCGTGCTGGCACACCTGCGCGCGGCAGCGGTGATCGGTGTCGACCCGGCGGTGATGGGCATCGGCCCGGCCCCGGCGATTCGCCTCCTGCTGCAGGGCAGCGGGCTGCGCCTGGATCAGATCGGCTACATCGAGATAAACGAGGCCCAGGCCGCCCAGGTGCTCGCCGTGCAGCGCGAACTGGAACTGGACGACGAGCGCCTGAACCGGCACGGCGGCGCCATTGCCCTGGGCCATCCGCTGGCCGCTACCGGCCTGCGCCTGGCACACACCGTGGCCCGCCAGATGGCCGCCAGCGGCCAGCGCTACGGCATCGCCTCGGCCTGCATCGGCGGTGGCCAGGGTATGGCCGTGCTGCTGGAAAACCCGCGCCCCGCCGCGTTCAACTGACCCGCAACCCCAACCGTCGGGCCCCATGGCGCGGCGGTTTTCTCCCCGAAACGACAACGGGCCACCCTGCTTGCACAGGGTGGCCCGTTCGATTGTCGCCGGCTCAGGAAGCGCTGATCGCCCTCGGGTCTTCGCCGCGGTACAGATGCTCGATCAGCTCCGCACGCGAAGCGAGGATCGCGCGCTGGTTGAGCGAGCCCTTGTCGGTGATTTCACCCTTGTCGATCGAGGGCGCCTCGTCCAGCAGCGCCACCCAGCCGAAGTAGTTGGCGTTGCCGGTGGCCTGCAGGTTGAGCTGCGCCAGCCAGTCGGCGAACCAGGCACGCACCCGCGCGCTGCCCAGCACCTCGGCATCGCTGGCCTCCCGACCCAGACCGGACAGCGAACGACACTCGGCCAGACGCGGAAACACCAGCAGCGCCAGGCCCGGTCGGTCCGGCGCCAGCACCACCACGTCCTGAACATAGCGCGACCCGGCCAGCACAGCGCGGGTACGCAGCGGCCCGACATTGACGAATACCCCGGAAGACAGCTTGAAGTCCTCGGCCAGGCGGCCGTCGAACATCAGCCCCAGCTGCGGGTTGCTTTCATCCGCCAGACGCAACGCATCGCCGGAGCAGTAGTAACCCTCCTCGTCGAAGGCTTCGGCATTCTGCTCGGGGTTGCGCCAGTAGCCGCGCATCAGGTTCGGCCCGCGATAGCGCGCTTCCAGCTTGCCCTCCACCGGCACCAGCTTGACCTCGCAACCGGGCGCCGGCAGGCCGACATAACCGGCCACCGACAGCGGCCCGGTGGTGAAGGTGCAGGACGGCGCGGCCTCGGTCATGCCCAGGCCGGCCATCATGCGGATGCGCTCGCCACAGTGGGCTTCGGCCAGCCGGTCGAGGCGATCCCAGATGTCCTGGGACAGCCCGGCAGCGGCGAAGAAGAACAGCCGGATATCGGCGAAGAAGCGCTCGCGCAGGTCAGCGTCACGCTCCAGCGCACTGGCCAGCTCCTCCCAGCCGCGCGGCACGGTGAGGTAGGCCGTCGGCGAGATGTCCTTGAGGTTGCGCAGGGTCTCGGCAAAGCCCTGCGGCGTTGGCCGGCCGCCGTCGATGTAGAAGCTGCCGCCGTTGTACAGCGCGATCCCCAGGTTGTGGCTGCCACCGAAGGTGTGGTTCCACGGCAGCCAGTCCACCAGCACCGGCGGCTGCCGGCCGAACTCGGGGAAGGTCTGCAGCAGCATCTGCTGGTTGGCGCAGAGCATGCGCTGGGTGGTCGGCACCGCCTTGGGCAGCTTGGTCGAACCGGAGGTGAAGAGGAACTTGGCGATGGTTTCGCCTTCGGTGGCCGCGAACGCGGCATCCGCCGCGCTGCAATCGTCCGCGTCCAGAAGCTCGGCGAAAGGACGGCAACGCCTTCCCGGCACATCACCGCGACCGAACAGCAGCGGCAGTTCGGCATCCAGCACCGCTTCGATAGCGCGGGCGTAGGGCCCGGCATCGGCGGCGAACACCAGCCCCGGCTGCAGCAACTGGACGATGTGGCGCAGCTTGGCGAAGTCCTGGGACACCAGCGAATAGGCCGGCGACACCGGGCAATAGGGAATCCCGGCGTACATCGCGGCGAAGGCCAGTTGCAGGTGTTCCAGGTCGTTGCCCGAGAGGATCAGCAGCGGCCGCTCCGGGCCAAGCCCGTATGCCAGCAGGTTCTGGGCGATGCGCCGGGTGCTGTCGAGCATCTGCGCATAGCTGATGCGGCGCCACTGGCCAGCGTCATCACGGGCCGCAACAAAAGTCTGTTGCGGGCGCTCGGCAGCCCAGTGCTGCAGGCGTTCCAGCAGGCGTTCGGGCAGCGGCGCGAGGGCTTCGCGGGCACGCAGGTAGAGGGTGCCGTCAGCCTTGCGGCGGACCTCCACCTGCGGATGGCCGATGGCGACCCGCCGGTAGCCCACAGGGGAGTTGGATGCGACATTCATGAGAGCGTCTTCCGTAAAGGCACGCCACCGCGCCCAACGGCGCGGTGGCGGGAATATTGTTCTTGTTCTGCCCGGCGTCCTGCCGGGCATTGGTATCCGCAGCCCGAATCAGCCGGTCAGATGGGATAGTGGCGCGGCGCGGTCTGCAGGGTGATCCAGCGCAACTGGGTGAAGTGGTCGATGGCGGCACGGGAGCCGAAGCTGCCGTAGCCGCTGGCCTTGACCCCGCCGAACGGAATCTGCGCCTCGTCGTGCACGGTCGGCCCGTTGATGTGGCAGATGCCCGACTCGACGCGCCGCGCCAGGTTCAGCGCACGCGCCTGGTCACGGCTGAAGATCGCCGCCGACAGGCCATACTCGCTGTCGTTGGCCACCCGCAGGGCCTCTTCGTCGCCGTCCACACGAATTACCGAGAGCACCGGGCCGAAGGATTCCTCGGCATACAGGCGCATCTGCGCGGTCACGCCATCGAGCAGCGCCGGTTGCATCACCGCGCCTTCGAAGTCGCCACCGCAGAGCAGGCGTGCGCCCTTCTCCACGGCATCGTCGATCAGCCCGCGAATGCGCAACGCGGATGCGCCGTCCACCAGGCTGCCGAGCACCGAAGCCGGGTCGGCGGGATGGCCGGCGCGCAGGCTGGCGGCCTTCTTCGCCAGGCGCGCGACGAAGTCGTCGGCGACGCTCCGGTCGACGATCAGCCGCTCGGTGGACATGCAGATCTGCCCCTGGTTGAAGTAGCCGCCGAATGCCGCTGCCTCGACGGCTGCGTCCAGGTCGGCGTCGTCCAGCACCAGCAGCGGCGCCTTGCCGCCCAGCTCCAGCAGCGCCGGCTTGAGATGGCGCGCACACAGCTCGCCGATGACTCGGCCGACGCGGGTCGAGCCGGTGAAGTTGACGCGCTTCACCGCCGGGTTGGCGATCAGTCTTTCCACCAGCACGGCGGCGTCTGCCGGGGCGTTGCTCAGGACGTTGACCACGCCGTCGCCCAGTCCCGCGTCGTGCAGCACCTGGCCTATCAGCCGGTGAACCGCAGGGCACTGCTCTGAAGCCTTGAGCACCACGGTGTTGCCACAGGCCAGCGCCATTGCCAGGGCACGCGTGGCAAGGATCACCGGGGCGTTCCAGGGGGCGATGCCGAGCACCACGCCGGCCGGTTGGCGCATGGCCATGGACAGCGAGCCGGGCACATCGGAGGGGATCACCTCGCCGAGAATCTGCGTGGTCATGCCAGCGGCCTCGCGCAGGATGCCAGCCGCCAGGTGCACATTGAAGCCATACCAGTTGGCCATGGCGCCGGTCTCCCGTGCGCCCGCGGCGATGAACTCGGCGCTGCGCGACTCCATCAGCCGCGCGGCTTCCAGCAGGCGCGTGCGGCGCTCGCCGGGGCCGAGCGCCGACCAGGCGGGGAAGGCCGCAGCGGCGGCGGCCACGGCGGCATCGGCGTCTTCGACGGTGGCAGCGGCAGCGACGCTGGCGGGGGTGCCGCTAAGCGGGTCGAGCCGGGTGAAGGTGCGACCATCGCTGGCCGGCAAGGCGCGGCCGCCGATCAACAGCGAGACTTGGTTCATGCAGCGTTCCTCTTGTCGTTGTTCTGGCCGCGGGGCACGGGCCCCGCGGCGGCTGCTCAGCGGCGGTAGGCTTGCAGGCCCGGCTTGATGCTCTTGTCGTCGAGGAACTGCTTGAGCCCCTGCTCGCGGCCATGCTCCGGATCACGCAGCTGGGCCTGGTCGAGCTTGGCGTAAAGGTAGTCCTCGCTCTGCTCCCAGGTCAGCTCACGGCAACGCTTGAAGCCGTTCTTCGCCGCGCGCAGCACCACCGGGTTCTTGTCCAGCAGGTCGGCGGCCAATTCCAGCACCGCGTCGCGCAATTCAGCCAGCGGCACGCTGCGGTTGACCAGGCCCATCTGCGCTGCCTTGCGGCCGTCGAAGGTCTTGCCGGTCATGATGTAGTACAGCGACTCGCGGTGGCCCACGGTGTCGGCCATGGCCTTGCTCACCAGGTTGCCCGGCGGGATGCCCCAGTTGATTTCCGACAGGCCGAACACCGCCTCGTCCGCGGCGATGGCCAGGTCGCACGCCACCAGCGGGCTGAAGCCACCGCCGAAGCACCAGCCGTTGACCATGGCGATGGTCGGCTTGGAATACAGGCGCAGCAGCTTCCACTGCCATTCGGAGGCGTCGCGACGAATGCGTTCCTGGAGGATTTCCGGGCCGGCGTCCACTTCGCGGAAGTACTCCTTGAGGTCCATCCCCGCAGTCCACGCGCTGCCGGCGCCGGTCAGCACCAGCACACGGGCATCGGCGTCCTGCTCGACGGTCTCCAGTACGTCGCGCATCTCGCGGTTGAGCGTGGGGCTCATGGCGTTGCGCTTCTCCGGACGGTTCAGGGTGACCCAGGCGATGCCGGCATCCACTTCAACGGTGACGGTCTGCCAGCGGCCTTCGTACTTGTTCATGTCTCACCTTTTGCTCTTGTTGTGCTTGGTGGAAAACAAGCTATGCGGGAAATATAGTTATGTCAATTAACTATTTTCACAAACCGCCAACACCGCCATGAGCCGTTCGCGGACGGCGGGAGCAATCGGTTCAGCGCGCAGTACGCCCGCTTCGTCCCGCGCCCAGACACGCTCGTCATGCCCTTCCACACGCAGTTCGCCATCGGCGCCGCGCAGCCGGTGGCGCAACGCGAAACTGCTGCGCCCGAGGCGCACCAGGTCGGTTTCGATGGACAGAAGATCAGCGAATCTACTGGGCTTGAGGAACTTCGAGCGAGTTTCCAGCATCGGCCAGCCGAGTATACCGTGGCGCTTCATGGCTTCGCCCAGGGGCACGCCGAGGCCGCCGAAGAAGGCATCGGTGGCACGGTTGAAGTAGGCGAAATAGTTCGGATAGAAGACGATGCCCGCCGGGTCGCAATCGCCCCAGCTGACTTCGAGGTGGATGACGCTGGCCATATGTTCAGTCTCGTTCCGCGTGATAATTGATTAACACGATTAACGATATGGACGAGTCACGACAGCGTCAACGTCGAATCAGGGTGCCAGGCCGTCGAACAGGGTCTGGGTCAGCTGGCGCACCCGTGCGCTGTGGGCGGCGAGGTCGGGCTTCTCGTCCTGCACCAGGCGCATGAACAGCATCGAGGAGTAGTCGTTGAGGAACCAGGCGACGAACTCCACGTCCACCTTCGCACTGAGCAGGCCGCGCGCCTGCAAGTCACGCAGCAGCACGGCGATCTCGCCGGCGAGATGGGCATTGAGCGTAGCCACCGCCTCCGGCCGCGTGGCCATCAGCCCCAGCGGAGGCAATTCGCGCCAGATGGAGATCGGCAGCACCTGCAGCTCGTGGCGGACGATCAGCGACTCCAGGTGGCACATGGCGTCCACTGCATTGTCGAAGGCCGGCATCTGCAGCCGGGCCTCGGTCACCGCCTGGCGGTCGGCGCGCTCGACAACGGCCAGGAGGATGTCCTGCTTGCTGCCGAAGTAGTTGAACACCGTAGGCGTCGACACCCCGGCCTGACCGGCGATCTGCTCCACGGTAGTGGCCGCGAATCCCTGTGCCTCGAACAGCGCCAGCGCCGCTGCGGTGATCGCATCGCGCCGCTGTTCCTTCTGCCTTTCCCGCAATCCGCTCAACTGCCCTCCTCCCTCTGTCGGTGACCGTCACGCTGCAAGTGGCTGATTCTAGGATATTTTCAATTCCGATCAAATATTTTATTTGACTATAAGTTTTTACATCGATAAAAACTTGTACCACCACACCGCACCACGACAACAAGAGATCAGTCCATGACCGCCGAACTCGACCAGGCACTGGCCAGCGCCTACGCCGCCGCCGATCCTGCGCAACCCACGCTGATGCAGGGCTTTCCGCCGGCGCCGGAGCAACTCGTCACCTGGCACAACTTCATGCGCCCGCCGTACAACCGCTGGGCCTTCCACAACCTGGGGCGCATCCGCCCGAGCGTCAGTGTGGAGCGCGGGGATCAGGCACCCTCTGCGTTGCAGCGCGGCGCGGTACGCCTCGATGACTTCCACTTCGAAGGCGCCAGCGGCCGCCGTGTGAGCCTGGAGGAACATCTGCAGGCCACCTGCACCGATGGCTGGCTGGTGATGAAGGACGGCGAGGTCGTGCAGGAGCGCTATTTCAACGGCCACGAAGCGCACAAACGACACATCATGTTCTCGGTCACCAAGTCGCTGGTCGGCCTGCTGGCCCAGGAGTTGGTGGAAGACGGCCGCCTCGACGATCGTCGCCTGGCGCTGGACTACGTGCCCGAACTGCGCGGCAGCGCCTTCGGCGACGCGACCGTGCGCCAGCTGCTCGACATGGCCGTGGCCATCGATTACCAGGAGGTTTACGACGACCCCGCATCCGGCAGCTCGCAGTTCGGCTACGCCTGCGGCCTGACCCCGCCGCCGCTCGGCGTGCAGGCTTTCGGTTCGCTCTACGAATACCTCCCCGCCACCCGCAAGAGCGGCGAGCACGGCGGCTTCTTCCACTATGTGACCGCCACCACCGAGGCGCTGGCCTGGGTGATGGAGCGGGCCAGCGGGAGCAGTTGCGCCGAGCAGTTGCGCGATGTGTGGCAGGGCCTGGGCTGCGAACGCGACGGTTTCTTCGTCGCCGACCCCTGGGGCCGCAACGTTGCCGGCGCTGGCTTCAACGCGACCCTGCGCGACATGGCGCGCTACGGCGAGATGGTGCTGCGCGGCGGCCGCGCCAACGGCCGCCAGCTGCTCTCCGGGAAGGCCATCGAGGCCGTGCTGGCCGGTGGCGACCCGGCCATCTACGCCGCCAACGAGGTGTTCTCGCAGTGGAGCCCCGGCGCCACCTACAAGAGCCAGTGGTACGTGTATCCGGGCGAAGCGCTGCTGGCGGTAGGCATCCACGGCCAGTCCCTGTATATCGACTTCGAGCGCCAGGTGGTAATCGTCAAGCAGTCCTCGCTTCCCGAAGCAGAGAGCGTGCTGGACCTCGACAGCCTGCGCCTGATCCGCGCCCTCGCCGCTGCTCTCTGAGGCCCGACGCCATGCGCCCAACCCAGCTCACACGGAAGACCACCATGCACCGCCTGCTGAAGAACTGCGCCGCCGCCCTGCTGCTCGGCAGCCTCGCCGCCGGGACCCATGCCCAGGAGACAGCCGAAAAACTGGGCGGCCAGCTACGCATCTACAACTGGATCGAATACCTGCCCAAGGACGTGCTGCAGCAGTTCAGGGACGAGACCGGCGTGGAGATCATCTACGACGTCTTCGACAGCCCGCAGACCCTCGAGGCGCGCCTGCTCACCGGCACCGCCGGCTACGACCTGGCCTTCCCCAGCAGCAGCCAGGTGCCGCAGCTGATCACCGCCGGCGCCCTGGAGCCGCTCAAGCGCCAGAGCCTGCCGCACTTTTCCGGCCTCGACGCCAGCTTCATGCGCCAGCGCGAACCCCTGGACCCGGGCAGCCGCTATTCGGTGCCCTACCTCTGGGGCACCACGCTGATCGGCTTCAACAAGGCGAAGGTGGACGCCGCCCTGGGCAGCGACAGTGACATGCGCGACTACGACCTGCTGTTCAAGCCGGAGAACATCGCCAGGCTGTCCAAGTGCGGCGTGGCCTTCCTCGACAGCGCCAACGAGGTCATCCCCATCGTCCTGCACTACCTGGGCCTGGACCCGAACAGCAGCAACCCCGAGGACTACGCCAGGGCCGAGAAGGTGCTGCAGTCGATCCGCCCCTACGTGCGCTACTTCAACTCCGCCAAGTACCCGCAGGACCTCGCCAACGGCGACATCTGCGTGGCCCTGGGCTGGTCCGGCGGCATGCTCGCGGCGCGCAACATGGCCCACGCGGCGGACAACGGCAACGACATCCGCCTGGCCCTGCCGCGCCAGGGCACGCTGATGTGGTCCGACGACATGGTGATCCCCAAGGGGGCGAAGAACGTTGCCCAGGCCCACGCCTTCATCGACTTCCTGCTGCGCCCGGAGGTGATCGCCCGGGTCACCAACCAGATCGGCTATCCCAACCCGACTCCGGCGAGCCTGCCGCTGGTGGACCCGAAGCTGCTCGGTGACCACGACCTGTTCGTGCCCGATGACCAGCGCCACCTGCTGTTCCAGGCCGAGCCGCCGCACAAGCAGGCGCTGCGCCAGCTGACGCGGATCTGGAACCGGATTCGCTCCAGTGTCTGAACCAGGACTGCACCCGACGCTGCATCTGGACGTGGAGATCGGCGACGAGCTGCTGCGCGGTGCGACCGCGCAGGGCCGGCGCATCGACTATCCGATACTGGGCGGCCGCTTCACCGGCAGCAATCCGGATGGCAAAGGCTTCGCCGGATGCATCCCGCCCGGCGGCGCCGATTACTACCTGGAGCGCCACGACGGCTGCGGCGAACTGGACGCCCGCTACAGCCTGCTGTGCAACGACGGCACGCTCATCGAGGTGCACAACACCGGCCTGCTGGTGCTGAGCGAAGCCGGCGTGCAACTGGCCGCGCAACACTGGCCGATCGACCCGCAGCACTACCGCTGTCATTGCGCGCCGCGCTTTCACAGCAAGGATGCGCGCTACGCCTGGATGAGTCGCCACCTGTTTGTCGGGCAGGTCAGCTACCCGGCGGCCAACCGCGTACAGATCGAGTGTTTCCGTATCCACTGACCCATTCCACACAAGGCACCCGAACAGGAGAACCGAAAACCCGAGCGTGACCCCGTAAAAAAGCGACGCCGAGTCACCCCCTCCCCAACCACGACGCTCCCGGGCCGAACCGTATCGTTCGCGCCAGCGGCTTCGTGCGGCCCGGAGAAAGCGCCACCGCGCGGGTGCTCCCCACAAGAACAACAAAGCAGAGCACCGCTTACTTCTGCCATTTCAATCACAACAACGGAGCAGAACCAGCCATGAACCACCCCGTCGTATCGGGCCTGTCCGGCATCGCCTTGCTGGCCCTGGCCCTGCAGGCCCAGGCGATCGACCTGACCCCGGAAACCTTCCTCGACGTCAACGTCGGCCTGGCCAGCGACTACCGCGTCGGCGGCCTGTCCCTGGATCAGGACGAAGGCCCCGTCCTGCTGACCTCCGCGACCCTGGTGCACAAGATCAGCGGCCTGTATGCCGGCGTCTTCACCACCAACGTCGAGATGGGCACCCAGAGCAACCGCGAGTGGGACTACTACGTCGGCATCGCCCGGCCGATCACTGAGAACACGCGTTTCTCGCTGACCTGGGTGAATTACGAATACCCCGGCGACAGCTGGATCAACTTCAGCGAGTGGATCGGCACCCTGGGTTACCGCAACGCCACCATCGGCATCAAATACGCCGACGACCTGCAGAACCCACCCGCCCGCGCCGCCGCTGCGAAGCAGGTGGACCAGCTGATCGACTGGGGCGTGCTGCCCAGGACCGCAGCCATCACCACGCGGCCGAAGGAGCGCACCATCGGCTGGGCCGAGTACGACTTCTACCTGCCCTGGCAGACCAAGCTCAACGTACGCTATGGCCACACCTGGACGTCGGACGAACAGGCCTGGCGCTCGGGCAGCGGCGACTACCGCAGTGGCTACAGCGACTGGGGCGTGGCACTGATCAAACGCGCCTACGGCCTGGAGTGGAAGGCCGCCTACATCGACACCGATCTCTCCGAAGCCGAGTGCAAGAACAACTTCGGCAAGGGCGGCGACTGCCAGGCCACCGTAGTCTTCTCCGCCAGCAAGCGCTTCTGAACCCGACTGAACCCGACTGAACCCGGCGTGCCACGGCACGCCCCGACGCGAACCACGATCCGAGGTTAGACATGTACAAGAAAGCCCTCGTACGCCCCCTGAGCCTGGGCGTCCTGAGCCTGGCCCTGCTGGTGGCCGGCTGCAGCACCCAGCCGCCCATGGGCGACGGCCCGCCACCGTCGGACCGCAGTTTCCAGCCCTTCTGGGGCAAACGCCTGACCGGCTACATCAAGACCGCCGACGGCACCGAACTGCGCTACTCCGTGCTGCTGCCCAAGGGCGACGGCAAGTTCCCGGTGCTGGTCCGCTACAGCGGCTACGACTCCGGCAGCATCGGCGGCTCGGCCTACCTGGCCGACAACGAGACCTTCTCGGTCGCCATGGACAAGGACCTGGTCGAGCGCGGCTACGCCGTGATGGGCGTACAGGCCCGCGGCACCGGATGCTCCCAGGGCAGCTTCGATTTCCTCGGCCCGGAATACGGCACCGACGGCCGCAGCGCCGTGGAATTCGCCGCGCAGCAGAACTGGTCCAACGGCAGCGTCGGCATGTTCGGCTGGTCCTGGGCGGGCATGTCGCAACTGATGACCGCCTCGGAGCGCCCACAGGGCCTCAAGGCCATCGCCCCCGGCATGATCCTGGGTGACGCCTACACCGACAGCTGGTCCCTCGGCGGCGTCCCCAACCAGGGCTTCACCACGTCGTGGCACTGGTTCGTCGACATGCGCTGGGACGCGGTAAAGGCCAGCGCGCAGAGCGAAGGTGACCAGCGCTGCCTGGCGCAGGTCGAGGAAAACAAGGCCAAGGTGGTCAAGTCCTCGCTGATGTACAACCTGATCCGCCACCCCCAGCATGACGAGTGGATGAAGCAGCGCGCACCGCGCGACCGTGCGCAGCTGGTGCAGGTCCCGGTGCTGTCCATGCAGGCCTGGCAGGACGAGGCCGTACTGGCGCGCGAAGGCTTCTACCAGGAACGCCTGGACCCGAAGCAGCTGTGGATGCTGCAGACCAGCGGCGGGCACAACCTGTATGAGTCCGAGCGCTTCCGCCAGGAGAAGCTCTACCCCTTCCTCGACCACTTCGTGAAGGGCGAGCAGAACGGCTTCGAACAGAGCAAACACCTGGAGATCTGGCAGGAAACCGTCGCCGACAACCGCGAGGGCCGCCACCAGCCCAACGAGACCGCGCGTCCGGGTTGGAGCATCGCCCGTGACCACTACCCGCTGCCGGTGAAACCGGTGAGCTTCGCCCTGAGCGAAGACGGCAAGCTGATCGAGGGTGGCAAAGGAACCGGTGCGCCGGATGCGTATATCTACCCGATCCCCGGCCCGGAGGTGAACACCTACCTCAAGGACCACGCCTGGGGCTGGCAGCACCCGCTGTGGAAGCAAGGCAGCGTTGCCTATACCAGCGACGAGTTCGAGCGCGATTTCCTCAGCTATGGCAGCGCCAGCGCGGACATCTGGCTGTCCACCTTCCTCGCCCCGGATACCGACCTGCAGGTGACCATCACCGAGGTCCGCCCGGACGAGCAGGAAGTCTTCGTCCAGCGCGGCTGGCTGCGCATGTCCAACCGCCAGCTGGACGAGAGCAAGTCCAGCGAACTGCGCCCGCAGCAACTCAACGACCCGGACGGCATCCAGCCGATGCTGCCCAACGTGCCGGCGCTGGGCCGGGTGGAGATCCCACCGTTCTCCCACCCGTTCCGCAAGGGCTCGAAGCTGCGCATCTGGATCGACGCCCCGTCCAACACCGGCGGCTACGGCTTCGTCTACTACTCGCTGGCCAGCCGCAACAGCGTCTACCACGACGCCCAGCATCCCTCGCGCCTGGTCCTGGGCGAGCTGAGCGGCGTGAAGATCCCGGAAGACCTGCCCCAGTGCGGCACGCTGCTCAAGCAGCCCTGCCGACATGACCCGCTGTCGTCCTTCCCGCCCTTCTGATTGACACGCCGCCCCTGCCCGGCGGGGGCGGCACCACTCACGTAAAGGATTCGAATCGATGACCATTCGACACGCCGCTTCACGTCTGCAGAAAGCCCTCTTCCTGGCGGTGCTGACCGTCGCCCTGCCCCTCGCCCAGGCCGCCGAGCTCAAGGAAAAGATCCCCAATCGACTGACCCACGAACTGGTCATGCAGATCGACGTCCAGCTCGGCCCGCGCGAGGACATGGGCAAGGGTCCGGACGGCCAGCGCATCAACTACCCGATCATCGGCGGCACCTTCAACGGCCAGGGTATGCAGGGCAGCGTGGTGCCCGGCGGCGCCGACATGTCGGTGACCCGCGAGGACGGCGTAACGCTGATCAACGCGCTGTACCGCCTGAAGACCGACGACGGCCAGATCATCATCATCGACAACGGCGGCATCTGGCGCCTCAACGAATCGGGACTGGCGAAAAAGGCCAAGGGCCTGGAGTTGCGCGATATGAAGGAAAGCGACTTCTACTGCCGCACCTCGCCCAGGTTCAGGACCCAGCCCGGCGCCCACGCCTGGCTCAACGACTACGTGTTCGTCGGCACCATCGACGGCGTCAGCGAACATGAAGTGCTGATCAGCGTTTACAAGGTCGGCGGCGCCTGATGCCGCCAGGGCGCAAGCGTTCCCCAGCTCCTTTGGCTTGCGCCCGATTTTCCATCCCGACCTGCGCCAGGGGCGGGGTCGCTGTCACTGCGGACGCAGCCAACTCAGCCCTGCGCCTGCCAGAAGTAACCGGGTGCGAGACACAGACCGCCTGCCGCGATCACATCAAATGCTAATCAATTGCATTTACAGCCTCAGGATGAATCAGTAGACTCCGCCGCCAGACACTGGAAGCCACGGTTGATGAGGCCTGCAGCATGGAATGGAACGGAATCAATCTGCGCTGGGCCTATACCGACCTCCTGCTGGGCCTGAGCCGCAAGACCCAATGCATGCAGCTCGCCTATGACGTGCTGCACGACGCCTTCATCCGTTTCGTCCTTGCCAGCCAACGCACCGCCATCGACCAGCCCAATGCCTACCTGCGGCGAGTCGCACATTCCGTCCTGATCGATCACTACCGTGACGCCTCGCGCTTCTACCCCCTGCCGGAGGGGGACCTCGAGCCCTGGATGGATACCCGTGAGGATGCCGAGTTCGCGCCTTCCGCCGAACACCTGGCCGATCTGCAGCAGCGTCTGGTAGCCATCCAGCGCATTCTCGAGTGCCTGCCGTCGCGCTGCCGGGAAGTCTTCTGGCTGGTGCGGATCGAAGGTCACCGCCAGGTGGAAGTCGCCCGCATGCTGGGCATCAATATTTCCATGGTGGAGCGCCACCTCGTTCGTGCCTTGCTGAATCTGCGCGATGCCCGCGAGCAACTGGCCTCATGACCAGCAGCCGACACCAGGCTGCGCGCTGGTTCACCCGTCTGCTGGACCTGCCCGGCGACCATCCCGAGCGCCAGGCCTTCACCCGCTGGCTTGCCGCCGACCCGCAGAACGCCCGTGAGTACCAGGCCTTCAGCGAGCTCTGGGGCAACTTCTCGAGCACCCCGCAAACCCAGGCGCTGGCCGGCGCCATGGAGAACCTGAGCCGCCGGCGCTTCGTGCGCAACGGTGCAATGGGCGGCCTGCTGCTGGCCGTCGCCGCCGGTTGGCTGGTGTCGATGCGCAGCCGCCAGGGTGAACAGATGCTGATGACCGGCATCGGCGAGCAACGCCACATCACGCTGGAGGATGGCAGCGACGTCTTCCTCGACGCCGACACCCGGCTACATGTCCTGTTCAGCGAATCGACCCGCCAGGTTTTCCTGCTGCGAGGCCGCGCGATATTCAGCGTGCAGCATGCCCCCTCGCGCCCCTTCGTAGTCGATGCCGGCGCCGCCCAGGTACGCGTACTCGGCACGCGATTCGTCGTCGAGCGGCTGGAGCCGCAGGTGCGCGTCAGCGTCGCCGAGGGACGGGTCGAGTTCTCCAGTGCCGGCCAGCGCATGGTGCTCGAGCGTGACCAGGTGGGTGAGCTCGATGCTGGGGGAAAACTGCATCCCCTGCAGCGTTCGGCCATCAGTGCCTTCAGCTTCGCCAAAGGCAATCTGCAGTTCGAGCGAGCCAGCCTGGGCGAGATCGCCATCACGCTGTCGCGCTACCGGGAAACACCGGTGAAGGCACTGCAGCCGGCCACGCAATCGATCACTGCGGTGGTCCAGTTGGCCGATGTGGAGAGCTTCCTCGCCTTGCTGCCCGAGCTGGCCGATATCCGCATCGAGCAAAGCGGCGGCGCCACGCTGCTACTTCCTCGCTGATTTTCATCCGCACCAGGTAGGGGTTTCTTCGCGCAGCTCCGTCATTGGTTATCCCAGTCCCTGACGAGCTTTTCCATGAAGCCCATTTCCCTCAAGTCCCTGGCGGTCTCCAGCGCCCTGGCAATCTCCCTCAATGCGTTCGCCGCGCCGGTAGCGCTGGACCTTCCCCGGCAGTCCCTGGCGACGTCGCTCAAGCAACTGGCGAACCTCGCCGGCGTGACCCTGGCGATGGATGACCAGTTGGTGGCGGAGCGCACCGCCCCCGCCATCAAGGGCGACTACGAATTCAGCAGCGCACTGGACGAATTGCTCGCTGGCTCAGGCCTGGGCGTCCGTCAGCAGGGCGGTGCATGGCTGATCGTCCGCCGCGGTTCCTCCGACGTACTGGACCTCTCCTCCACTACCGTCAGCGGTCGCAGCCTGGGCTCAACCACCGAAGGCTCGCACTCCTATGCCACCCGGGCCATCACCATCGGCAAGGGCGAGCAGTCGCTGCTGGAAACCCCGCAGTCGGTCACCGTCATCACGCGCCAGCGCATGGATGACCAGAACATGAACAACCTGCAGGACGCGATGCGTCAGGTCACCGGCGCCACGGTGAAGACCTACAACACCGGCTCCAGCCTCAACGACGTGTACATGCGCGGCTTCCTGGTCGATCAGGTGCAGGTCGACGGGGTGTCGCAGATCACCGGCCAGGGCGACATGGCAACCAGCTTCGACCTGGCCATGTACGACCGCGTCGAAGTGCTGCGTGGTCCGGGTGGCCTGTACGCCGGGTCCGGCGAGCCGGCCGGCACCATCAACCTGGTGCGCAAGCGCGCGCTGGGAACGTTCGGCCTGAGCGGGGAAATGGCCGCCGGCTCCTGGGACCGCTACCGCAGCATGGTCGACGTCACCGGTCCGCTGAACGACGAAGGCACGATCCGTGGTCGCTCGGTCATGGCCTATGAGCACAACAAGTCCTTCGTCGACTACGTGCAGAACGAACGCCCGATGTTCTACGGGCGCCTGGAAATGGACCTGGACCCAAGCACCACCCTGTCGCTGGGCGGTGCCTACCAGAAGAACAATTCCACTCCGGCCTTCGGCCTGCCGGCCTATGCCGACGGCACCCTGCTCGACGTGCCGCGCTCCACCTACGTCGATGCGAAGTGGAACCGCATGAAGGAAGAGACCTGGGAGGCCTTCTCCGAGCTCGACCACACCCTTGACAACGGTGGCCAGTGGAAGACCTCACTGACCTATCGCGACGCACGCCTGCCCCAGCGCGAATTCAGCTGGACCACCTGGGTGGTCAATCCCGATACCCAGACCGCCGACGCGGCACGTTATTCGTACTACGAGCGGATCAAGACGCTGGGCCTGGACAGCTTCGTCACCAAGCCCTTCAGCCTGGCCGGCCGCACCCACGAACTCACCCTCGGCGGCGAGTACCAGCACCTGGACAAGGCCTTCACCTATGGCTCGGTGGACCTGGACAACGATGGCTATGCCGACGAGGTACCGATCGGCATCGACGGCGCCAACGACCTACCGCGCCTGGACATGCCGCACACCAACTTCAACTACACCAAGAGCCGCCAATACGGCCTCTACGGCCGCACCAAGCTCAGCGTGACCGACGAGCTGGACGTGATCCTCGGCTCCCGCGTGACCTGGTACGACGCCGATGCGAAGAACGCCAACACCTTCTTCAACAACTTCGGTTCGCCCTCGACCCAGACCAACGCCAAGGTCATTCCCTACGGCGCGCTGATCTACAAGCTCACCCCGACCCTGGCCGCCTACGCCAGCTACACCAGCGTGTTCAAGCCACAGAGCGAGACGGACGCCAGCGGCGAGAAGATGATCGCGCCGCACAAGGGCAAGCAGTACGAAGTCGGCCTGAAACAGGAGCTGATGGACGGCCGCCTGAATGCCTCGGTCGCCCTGTTCCGCATCTACGACGAGAACCGCGCCCAGTGGTCCGGCAGCCCGGTGAACGCCTACGAGGCGCAGGGCAAGGTGCGCAGCCAGGGCTGGGAAGCCGAGCTGACCGGCAACCTGACCGACAACTGGAGCATCGTCACCGGCTATGCCTTCACCATGACCCGCCTGCTGGACGACGATCCGAACAACGGCCTGAGCTCCGGCGACACCTTCAGCACCATCACGCCGAAGCACAACTTCAACCTGTGGTCGAAGTACGAATTCCTCGACGGCACGCTGAAGGGCTTCCATGTGGCCGGCGGCACCCGCGTGGTCAGCGAGACGCTCTACACCCGCAACGACACCGACTTCGTGCAGCCCGGCTATGCGGTCTCCACCGCCCAGCTCGGTTACCGGTTCAACGAGCACCTGAGCTCTACGCTCACCGCCAACAACCTCTTCGACCGCAAGTACTACGAGCGAGTAGACAGTGCCTGGGGTTCGAACTTCTACGGCGAGCCGCGCAACCTGATGCTGACCCTGCGCGGCACCTATTGAGCGCTGGCGTTCCCACCTGCAGGGTGGGAACGCAACTCCGCCGGAATTTCACTGCGCAACCCTTCCACCGCGCGCCAGGCCGTGTCCCGAGCGCGCCTCAGCACCGCGCTCTTCCATTGGTCCGTGTCGATATAGAAGGCATCGCGCAGCTGCTGCTTGATCCGCCGCACCTTGGCCGCCGGCGCATCGGGCGTGCGGTGCAGCCACTGGTCCGCGCGCAGCGCTTCGAGGACCTGCGGGCCGGGCACGGTGCCGAACTCCAGGCTCATGGAAATCAGCAGCGCCTGCGGGCATTCCTCGAACGCCGCATGCACCAGCTTGCCGCTGAGCTTCACCGAGACGCTGTTGCCCTCCTCCGTCGAGCGTACTTCATCGCCCCACCAAGCGCGAGCGCGGACCAGCGCTTCCGGGCGCGGGTCGCCCGAGTAGATGTACTCGCCGTAGCCGCTCGGGCCGAGGCCGGTGTGCACATCGATCCAGGCCATTTCGCGGCATTGCCGGCCATGCTGGCGCAGCACTTCACGCACGGTGCGGTTGCTCCAGGTCGGCTGCGAGCCGGAGAAGAACAGCCCATCGGGATGGCTGGCCTGGCCCGACGAGATGGCCTTCTGCAACTCCCAGCGACCATGGCGCAGCGCGTAGCCGAGCAGACGCAGGCGCCCCAGCGGGCTGGGCCAGCGACGGGGCGCGAGCACCGGGTCCAGCTGCGCGTAGCCGGGGTTCTGCGGCGCGGCCTGGGTGAAGTCACGGAAGTTGCGGTTGAGGTCGACGTTCTCCTGGGTCCAGCGGCGCCACCAGGAAAACCCGTAGGGGTTGGCGGCATGCAGGTAGAGCACCGCGCAGTCGTTGCGGCGCGCGTGCTCGCGCCATGCCGGGTCAGCGAGCAGGGCGCTCTGCACGCCCGAGCCGCAGAAGCCTTCGACGCCGTGGCAACCGCTGCTGATGATCAGCAGGCGCTTGGCATCCAGCGGTCCTTCACGGGCGACGTCCACCGCCAGTGTCTCGCCGTCGCGCCCGGTGAGCGGGTGGACGTGGGACTCCACCAGCAGGCCGGCGGCCGCGCAGGCGTCGAGGAACTTGCTGCGCGCCTGGGCGTAGCTCTGGGAGAAATACGACGATGCATTCATGGGGACTCCGGCCGTTTCCTGGGGCAGATGGCGGCCGGCAGGATGCATCAGCGCGAAAGCGCGGAGTAATGATCTCTGCACATGAGCATTGAGGCTGGTTATGCCTGCTCCGCACGGAAAGCGGCGACCATTTCCTCGGCCAGCAACAGGGCTTCGCGGGTCATCAGCTCCTGCGGCCGGGTAACCAGAGAGATGCTCGCCACTGGCGTGGCCTCGGCGATCTGCAAGGGCTCCAGCACCTGGGCCACCATCGGCAGGCCGAGCATGCGCTGCGACCAGAAGCTCACCGCATCGGTGCTGGCCGCCAGCTCCAGGTAGAGCAGCGACGAGGAGCATTCGGTGATGCGCTTGGGTGGCGCTACCTCGCGCTCACGGAAGAACTGCCCGGCCAGGGCCACTTCCAGCGGGTCGGAAAGCAGCCATTCGAGGTCCAGCAGCTCGTGCAGCGATTGCGCCCCCGCCAGCGGATGCCCCTTGCGCACGGCCAGTGCCGAGGGCTGCGGTGCCAACTCGCGCCAGACCTGCCCGTCGCCAGCTTCCGCCTCCGGCTGGGTGGTCAGCACCAGGTCCAGCCGGCCTTCCTTCAGCCCTTCGAACAGCTGCACCGAACGCAGCTCGAATATCTGCAGCTGCACGTTGGGGTACAGCTCGCGGTAGCGCCGGAAGCAGTTGGCGAAGGCGCGATTGGGCGTCACCGGCGACACGCCGATGGCCACGCGGCCGGCCATCTCGCCCTTCAGGGTATCGATCTCGTCCCGCGCGCGGCGCACTTCTTCGGTGACCAGCCGGGCCATGCTCACCAGCCGCTCGCCATAAGGCGTGACCGTCACCCCACGATTGGAGCGGACCAGCAGCGGCACGCCCAGCTCACCTTCCAGCTCTTTCACCGCCTTGGACAGCGACGGCTGGGTGACGTCGAGCAGCCGCGAGGCTTCCTGGATGCTGCCGCTCTCGGCGATGGTGCGCAGGGCGCGCAATTGATGCAGTTTCATGGCGAGATCCGGACGGTTCCTCGAAGTCGCGCCACCTTAACCAGTATCGGGCTGGCTTGAAAGAAGCCGGGCAAACCCGGCTTCGCGCAGGCCAGCGGTCACTCCGCCATGTTCAGGTCCGGCAGCGGCTGCTGGAACATCCGCGTGGCGCTGGCCAGGCAGACGAGGCCCAGGCACATCCAGGCGAAGCCGATCATGAAGGACATGCCCGACAGGCTCGACCAGAGCCAGATGGTGCTGAGGAAGCCCACCGCCGGCAGCGCGCCGTAGCGCAGGTAGTTGCCCTTGCCGGTGAGGCGCTCGTCGACCAGATAGTGCTTGATCACGGCCAGGTTCACCGCGGAGAAGGCGAACAGCGCGCCGAAGCTGATCATGTTGGCGACCGTATCCAGGGTGACGAACAGGGCGATCAGCGACAGCAGGCTGATCAGCAGGATCGCCGTGGCCGGCACGCGCTTCTTCGTCACCAGCTTGCCGAACACGCGGGGCAGCGCACCGTCCCGGCCCATGGCGAACAGCACGCGGGAAACGCTGGCCTGGGACACCATCGCCGAGGCAAAGCAGCCGGCCACATAGGTAGCGGTGAAGAAGGTCACCAGCCATTCGCCGCCGATGCGGCGCAGCACGTCCAGCGAAGCCGAGTCGGCATCGGTGAGCGCCTGCCACTCGGGGAATACCAGCTGGCCGAAGTAAGCCATGACGATGAACAGCACGCCGCCGATCAGGGTCACCAGCATGATCGCCGCGGGAATCTGCCGGCGCGGTTCGGGGGTCTCCTCGGCCATGGTCGACACGGCGTCGAAGCCGAGGAACGACAGGCACAACACGGCCGCGCCGGACATCACCAGCGGCAGGCTGAAGTGCTCGTCATAGAAGGGCTGGACCAGCGGCACGGGCTCTGCCTGAGCCTCCAGGTGGCTCAGCGACAACGCGATGAAGACCACCACGAAGACCATCTGCGCGACGATCAGCACCCAGTTGACGCGGGTGATGGATTCGATGCCGACGAGGTTGAGCAGGGTCACCAGGACGATGGACCCGAGAATCCATACCGACAGCGGCACCGAGGGGAAATAGTCGGTCATGTAGATGCCGATCAGCAGATAGCTCAAGAGCGGCAGGAAGATGTAGTCCAGCAGCAGCGTCCACCCAGCGAGAAAGCCGAATGCCGCGCCGAAGGTCTTGCGCGTGTAGCTGTAGACCGAACCCGAATAAGGGTGCGCCTGCACCATGCGCCCGTAGCTGTAGGCCGTCAGCAGCATCGCGGCGAGCGTGAAGAGATAGGCCGTCGGCAGGTGGCCCTGGCTCATGCGGGTGACCAGGCCATAGGTGGTGAACACCGCCAGCGGCACCATGTAGGCCAGGCCGAAGAGCACCAGCGCCGGGATGCCCAGCGATTTGCGGAAGGACCGTGCAGACGGCTCGTGAGGTTGATGGGCAGGCAAGGAAGTAGCGGACGTGCTTGTTGTTTTTTTCATGGCTGACTCATGGACGGCGAGCGACGGGCGCTCGTTGGACTGGAACGGCGTGATGCCGGCCGAGGCTTCCTGGGCAGCGGACGGGCGCCCGGCGATTCAGCCGGAGCGAAGCTTCGGGCAGCCGCTGCGGGAGGAATTCAGCGGAGGTCGTTCGGGGCGACCCGGCAGGTTTGCGGGGCCGGGCAAACCGGGAGGCGTTGCGCCGAACGCAGGCCCTCCCGCGCGGCAGAACCGGAGTCGCCGTTCACTGCGTCGTCGATGAAAGTCTGCGCTGCAAAACACTGCCGCCACTCGTTGAACGCTTGCACCTGGGCACTCCTGCTGGCCGCCTCGAAGGACGTTGTTGTTCGAATGGGGGCGCATGGTGCTTGAGCTCGTCGCCGAGGAAAATTAGTAAAAATATCTTCGAGCCCAATGAAAAAAATGGCCGTGCGGAACGCACCCGACGACCCGGTCGGCTGTCGCGCGAGATTGCCTCAACCCCTATCGCCACCTCTCGAAACAGGCGCTCGGATCGGCTCCGACACACTCCGGTGCAGTCCCGCGAACCCTAAGTATGGTGGCGCGATACCGATGGACGATGGTGAGGGCCACCGGCCAGCGAATAGGGTTTGCCTACCGGCAATCCGGCCTTCCTGGCGATCGGAAAAGTCGCTTCGAACCCGGATCGGACCGGTCCCCATTCGCCGCGCGAGCGGTCCCCTGACGAGAGCTTTCACCATGACCGACGAGACCCAAGGAACCACCCGCCGCGCCCTGATGAGCGCCGGTGTAGCCGCCGCCACCCTGGCAGTGGCCGTCCCCCTGCTGGCGGGCCAGGCGAGCGCTGCCCAGGCCCCGGCCGCAACGGGCGCGCGCCGCAAGGAACAAGGCTCGGGCTACCTCACCCTGCGCGACGGCACCGAGCTGTTCTACAAGGACTGGGGCAGCGGGCAGCCCATCGTGTTCCACCACGGCTGGCCGCTCTCGGGGGATGACTGGGACAACCAGATGTTGTTCTTCCTCGCCAGGGGCTACCGCGTGATTGCCCATGACCGCCGCGGCCACGGTCGCTCCACGCAGACGGCCGAAGGCAATGACATGGACACCTACGCCGCTGACCTGGCGGAACTGGCGGCGCACCTGGACCTGAAGAACGCCGTGCACATCGGCCACTCCACCGGCGGTGGCGAGGTTGCCCGCTACGTCGCGCGCCATGGTGCCGGCCGTGTCGCCAAGGCGGTGCTGATCGGCGCGGTGCCGCCGCTCATGCTGCAAACCGCGAAGAACCCCGGCGGCCTGCCGCTGAAAGTCTTCGACGGCTTCCGCGAGGCACTCGCCGCCAGCCGTTCGAACTTCTACCGCGACGTCGCGGCGGGCCCCTTCTACGGTTTCAACCGGCCGGGCGCCAAGGTCTCCGAAGCGGTGATCGACAACTGGTGGCGCCAGGGCATGAATGGCGGCGCCAAGGCCCATTACGACTGCATCAAGGCCTTCTCGGAAACCGACTTCACCGAGGACCTCAAGCAGATCGCCGTGCCGACCCTGGTGCTGCATGGTGAAGACGACCAGATCGTCCCCATCGACGACTCCGCGCGCCTTTCGATCAAGCTGCTGCGCCACGGCACCCTGAAGACCTATCCCGGCCTGCCCCACGGCATGTGCACCACCCACGCCGACACCATCAACGCAGACCTGCTGGCCTTCATCAAGGGCTGACACCGCTGCAAGGAAAAGCCCCGGGGCACAGAGCCCCGGGGCTTTTTCCATTCAGAGCTGCGACAGCCCGCCATCGACGCACAGGTCGACGCCGGTGATGAAGCTGCTGTCGTCCGAAGCGAGGAACAGCGCAGCGTTTGCCAGCTCTTCCGGGCGACCGAGCCGACCCAGCGGAATCAACCCCGCCAGTTGCTTTTCGAACTCACCGAACTGCGCCTCACCGATACCCATCTTGCCGATGATCGGGGTCAGCACCGGGCCGGGGCTCAGGCAGTTGACGCGGATGTTGCGGCCCTTGAGTTCCGCCGCCCAGCTGCGGGCAAAGGAGCGCACCGCCGCCTTGGTCGCCGCGTAGACCACGTGGGCCTCCAGCGCCTTCAGGTGGGCGATGGACGACACCAGCACGATGGAGCCTCCGTCACGCAGCAGCGGCAGCGCTTTCTGGATGGTGTAGAAGACGCCCTTGACGTTGATATCGAACTGCTCGTCGAACTGCTGCTCATCGACCTGATCGCCCGGTGCCGGACGGATGACGCCGGCATTGGCGACCAGCACATCGAGGCGGCCGAAGCGTTCGCCGATCTGCCGGTACAGGGCGTCCAGGTCCTCCAGCCGGCTGGCGTCGGCGCAGATGCCCACGGCGTTTTCACCGATGAGCCCGACCGCCTCCTCCACCACTTGCCGACGGCGCCCGGTGATGACCACCTTGGCGCCTTCCAGGGCGAACCGTTGCGCGGTGGCCAGGCCGATACCGCTGTTGCCGCCCGTGACCAGGGCGACCTTGTTGCTTAGCTTTCCCATCATCTCTCCAACGTGGCTTGTGAATCGGCTCGTTCAGGAGGTCGCAGATCGGGAGCGCGCAGCAGGCCGTCCTGCAGCGGCAGATAGCGTTCGATCTTCTCTGCCAGACGTTCGCGGCGCTCGGCCAGCTGAGCCTGGAGTGCATCCAGGGCCACCAGCTTTTCCAGGTGCTGCTGCAGGCAGGCGAGGAAGCCTTCGCTGTCCTCTTCCTCCTCCAGGTACTGCAGCAAGCCATGGATCTGCCGGGTGCTGAAGCCGCACTCGAGCAGCTCGCGAACCCAGAGCACGCGTTGCACCATGGACGCGGCGTAGTCGCGATAGCCATTGTCCAGCCGCGACGACTCGATCAGCTGCTTCGACTCGTAGTGGCGAAGCGCGCGTGTACTGACGCCGGCGCGCAAGGCCAGCTCTCCGATTTGCATGTCGACCTCCGATGGGGAGCACTCTGGGGGCTTGACGCTAGTGTCAAGGTCAAGCCCCCTTTCGCTTTTTCAGGCGTCCGTTGCGGGATGCGCCGGCAAGGTGAACTGCACCACCGCGCCGCGAGGCTGGTTGGCGCTGGCCCAGAGACGACCGCCATGGCTGTCGATGATCGAGCGGCAGATCGACAGGCCCATGCCCATGCCGGTGGCCTTGGTGGTGTAGAACGGCGCGAAGATCAGGTCCGCGTTGTTCTCGGCGAACCCCGGTCCGTTGTCGCAGACTCTCACCCGCACGCCACCCTCGTCGTACTCGGAGCTGACCAGCAGGTGGCGCTCGCCGGCGGGCACACTGCCCATGGCTTCCAGGGCATTGACGATCAGGTTGAGCATCACCTGCTGCAACTCGACCCGGTCGCCCTCCACTTCCGGCAGGCCGTCAGCGAGTCTGACGCGCACCACGGCGCCGCACTTGGCCGCCTCGCCACGGGTGAACTCGACCATCTCGCGCAGCGCCGCACTGACGTCCACCGGCTGCTTCTGCGGCGGGGTCTTGCGGATCAGCTGGCGGATGCGCCCCAGCACCTCGGCGGCGCGGTTGGCGTCCTTGATGATGCGCCCCAGCACCTGGCTGACCTCGCCCAGCTCCGGCGGCTGCGCACCCAGCCAGCGCAAGGCGGCATTGGCATTGGTCACCGTGGCGGCAATCGGCTGGTTCACCTCGTGGGCGATGGACGCCGCCAGTTGGCCCATGGTCGCCACACGGTTGGCGTGGGCCAGTTCCGTCTGCACCTCGCGATAGCGCCGTTCGCCCTCGCGCACGCGCTCCTCGGCCTGCTTGCGCTCGGTGAGGTCGAGCACGAAGGCCACGCCCTCCTGCAGGCTGGCCTCGAAGGCCGCCAGGCCGACGATCACCGGCACGCGGCTGCCGTCCTTGCGGATGTACTCCTTCTCGAAGGGCTGCGCATGCCCGGTCCGAATGGCCGTGGCAAGGTGCGCCTGGCTCAGTGCCAGGGATTCGGGCGGGGTCATGTCGTGCCAGCGCACGCGGCCGGAAAGCAGGTCGTCACGCTCGTAGCCGACCATGCGCAGGAAGGCGTCGTTGGCTTCGGCTATCTCGCCTCCGGCGCTCCAGACGATGATGCCGATGATGTTGGCGTCCACCAGCCGGCGAATCTTCGCCTCGCGCTCGGCGGCATCGCGATACAGGCGCGCGTTCTCCAGCGAGATCGCCGCCTGCGAGGCCAGCAGTCGCAGCACGGCGATCCGCGCCGGGCTGAACACGCCGGCCGAGAGGTTGTTCTCCAGGTACAGCGCACCGGTGAGCTTGGCCTGGTTCATCAGCGGCATGCAGAGGATCGAACGCGCGCCGTGCTGGCTGACATAGGGATCGGTGGTGAATCCCGGATCGACCGTGGCGTCTTCCAGGCACAGGCTCTCGCCGGTGCGCAGCACCTGGTAGAGCACCGTTTCCGCCAGCGCGGCGGCGCTGATCGGTTCGTTGCACAACAGCATCGCGCCGTCACCGACAGTCGCCAGCGCCGCTATGCGCGGCTCGCCCGCTTCGGCGAGGACCAGCACACCGCGCTCGGCGCCGGCCTGCTCGATGGCCGTGCGCATCACCATGCCGATCAGCTTCTCGAGGACGATCTCCCCCGAGGCGGCCTGGGAAACCTTGAGCACCGTGGCCAGATCCAGGTGTTCCACCGGGGTGGCGATGGTCGCGGTCGGGCCGGGCGCGGGCTCCTCGTTGCGCAGGTAGCGATGGCGCCCCTCCAGTTGCCGCACCTTGCCATCGGCGCCCCAGCGCAGGTAGCCGTAACGCGCGTCCTGCAGGTAGACGCGAGCGATCTTGGCCAGGCCGCGTGCACCGTAGAAGCGCCCCGCCAGCTCGTTAGCCAGCGCCTCGATCTGCACGAAGCCGTTGTCCTGCGCCTGGCGGATGGCCTCTTCGTAAAGCAGCTCGGCATCGACCAGCCGCCCTTCGACCCGTGCGATTTCCGCGCCCACCAGCGCCACCCGACAGGCGAAGGATTCGCCGCACTGCCGGGCCCACTCCTGCAACTGCGCGTGATGCACGGCCAGTTCTCGCAGGCGCTCAGGTTGCTCATCGACAGCCACGGAATCGAAAGTGGCAGCCAGCGTCAGCGCCGCGTGGAAGTGGTACTCGGACTCCTCGGTAAAGGTCTCCACCACCCACAACAGCGCCTTCGCCCGCGCCACGCAGTGCATGGCCGCCGCGTGATCGCCCGCCATGCAGCGCGCCTGCAGCTTGCGTATCCAGTACTTGGCCGCTGCCAGAGCCAGGCCCGGCGTGCTGTCCAGGTGCGCTTCGAAACGCGCCTCGTCGAACAGCTCATCGTCGAAACTGCCGAAGGTCGGGGTCTGCCCGCGCAGTGTACGGATCAGCGCCAGCTGCGTGCTGATGAAATCCACCACCAGGCCGAAGCGCACCTTCTGCGCATAGGCCAGGCCCTGCCCGGCCTCCTCATGCACCTGCGCCAGCGGCTCGCCGAGGAACAGCACATCAGCGATATGGCCGTTGCCGGCGTAGGCGGCGTAGGCCAGGTCGCCGACGCGATTGGCCGCGACGAACGCCCGGCGCAGCAGCTCCCGGCACTCGCGCACCGGGCGCATCCAGCGCGCCACGAACATCGAGAAGCACAGGTAGGTGCGCGCTTCATGGCGATTCAGCCCGCGCCGGTCAACCAGGTCGCAGCCCAGGCGGCCGAAGCGGTAGCCGGCTTCGTAGTCACCAAAGCGGCGGCCGGCGACGCGCCCGACATTCGCATAGAGCATGCAGGAGGCGTCGCAGTTGCCCCGTTCCAGGCTCAGGCTGACGGCCTTGCAGATGGTCAGGCTGGCCAGGTTGGCGTCGCTCTGCAGCGCCGGGGCGAACAGTTTGCCGAGGGCATCGAGGGTCGCCAGGGAGGCGGCGTCCTCCATCAGCGGCAGGTCGATCAGCTGTTCGATGCTGCGCTCGCCCAGCTGCGTCCAGATCTGCTGGTATTCCTCGCGCACCTGCTCGTCGTCCGGGTGCGCCGACCAGTGGATGCCGACCGCCTCCAGGTAGGCCAGGCACACGGCGACCGCCCTGTCGCTGCGGTCCTGCAACAGGCACACGTCCATCTGCAGGCAGGCCACCGCCGCCTGCTCCACCGTGGTGGCTGCGCGTGGCGTCAGCGCGGTGAGGCGCTCGTCGGCCTGCACCAGCTGGCCGGTGAGGAATTCGCACTCGGCGCGGTTGAGCTCCAGGGCGAAGCACAGGTCGTGGCGGCGCTGCCAGCAATCACCGTCGAGCAGTTCGATGCCGGCGCGCAGATAGGCCAGCGCCGAGCTGTAGGCGCTGGAAGCCTTGGCGCGCTGCCCGGCCAGCAGGTTGTACTCGGCCAGCTGTTCGCGCTCGGCGCGGGCTTCGATCAGCCGGGCGCCGCGGTTGAGCTGGCCGACGATCTCGAAGATCGCTTCTTCGCGCCGCTCCGCCGGCGTCTGCTCGGCCAGCAGTCGACCGATGCGCAGGTGCGCCTCGGCACGGGCCGTTTCGGCGATCAGCGAGTACGCTGCCTCGTGGATGCGGTCGTGAGCGAACGCGCAGGCGCCTTCCAGGCGCTCCACCAGTTCCTGGCGCACCGCCGACCAGAGTATCGCGTGGACCTTCGCCGGCGGCAGGTCGAGGACGGTCGCCAGGGTATCGATCTGCGCCACGTTGCCCAGACAGGCGAGCTGCTGCAGGGCCTGGCGGGTCTCCAGCGGCAGCCGCGCGAGCTTGCCGACCATCAGGTCTACGACGTTGTCGGTGAAGCCCTTGGCGTGGATGCGCTCCGGTTCCCAGCGCCAGCGCCGCGCCTCGTGGTCGTAGGTCAGCAGCTCTTCCTCGGCCAGTGCCTGGAGGAACTGGATGACGAAGAACGGGTTGCCGGCGGTCTTGTCCTGCACCAGCCGGGCCAGCGCGACGATGCTCGGCGGCGGGCAGCGCAGGGCCTCGGCGATCAGTTGCTCGATATGCGCGCGAGCCAGCGGCGCCAGGCGTATCTCGTCGATGCGCACACCGGCCTGGCGGATGGCCTGCAGCTTGCGCGTCAGTGGATGGCTGGCATCCACCTCATTGTCGCGGTAGGCGCCCACCAGCATCAGGTGGCGCAGTTCCGAATGGGTGAGCAGGTCTTCCAGCAGGTCGAGGGTCGCTGCATCCAGCCATTGCAGGTCGTCGAGGAACAGCGCCAACGGGTGATCGGCGCGGGCGAACACGCCGATGAAGCGGCGGAACACCAGCAGGAAGCGGCGCTGCGCCTGTTGCGGCTCCAGCTCGGGCACCGGCGGCGGGTCGCCGATGATCAGCCGCAGCTCGGGAATCAGGTCAGTAATCAGCCGGGCATTGGGCTCCAGCGCTTCCAGCAGCGCGCTGCGCCAGCCCTCCAGCACGTCGCCGCTCTTGCCCAGCAGCGTGCGCACCAGCCCTTGGAAGGCCTGCACCAGCGTCGAGTAGGGAATGTCGCGCTTGTACTGGTCGAACTTGCCGGAAGCGAACAACCCGCGCGGCGGCACCAGCACCTTGTGCAGCTCGTTGACCACCGAGGACTTGCCGATCCCGGAATAGCCCGACACCAGCACCAGCTCCGGCGTGCTGCTGGCGACGATGCGCGCGAAGGCCTCGACCAGCACCTCCACCTCACGCTCGCGGCCATAGAGCTTCTCGGGCACCAGCAGGCGATCTGGCGTGCCCTGCTCGTCCAGGCTGAAGGCTTCGATGCGCCCGCTCCGCTGCCAGTCGTCCAGGCAGCGACGCAGGTCGTGCTCGACGCCGGCGGCGCTCTGGTAACGCTCCTCGGCGGTCTTGGCGAGCAGCTTGAGGACGATCTGCGAGAGCATCGGTGGCACGCCGGCAACCCGTTCGCCGGGCGGCAGCGGCTTGCGCGCGATGTGGCAGTGCACCCATTCCATCGGGTCGCTGGCGGTGAACGGCAGCGTGCCGGTGAGCATCTGGTAGAGCACCACGCCAAAGGCATAGAGGTCGCTGCGCGAGTCGATGGAGCGGTTCATCCGCCCGGTCTGTTCCGGCGCCATGTAGGCCAGGGTGCCGGCGATGGTCTCCGGCGGTTCGGGCGCCTGGCGCTCGCGCGGCAGCCGCGAGGCCAGGCCGAAGCCGGTCAGGCGTGCCTGGCCATCAGTGCAGTTGACCTGGATGTGGTTGGGCTTGAGGTCCTTGTGTACCAAACCGCGCTGGTGCAGGTGGCGTAGCGCCACGGCGATGTCCACGGCCAGGCGCAGGCAGGTGCCGGTTTCCAGCGGTTGGCGCAGCAGGCGCGACAGCGGCTCGCCGCCGGGGTCATCGAGCAGCAGGCGGGTCTTGCCGCCTTCGCGGTGCAGCGCCTGCGGGCGCAGTGCCCAGGCGCTGTGCAGTTCATCGCGCAGGCTGTACTCGTGGGCCAGCCGTTCCAGCGTGGCGGGCAACGGATGTTCGGCGGCCGGGCGCACCAGCAGCACGCTGGCGCCTTCGTCGCCGGATGGGCGAGCGCGGCAGAACACCCGCTCACCGTCGTCCCACAGGATCTTCTGTTTGCTGGCCATCGGCTCGGCAACCTCTGAAGGGATTCTGCTGCCCCCGAGTGGCGGTCAGCGACTGTATTGCAGACGGCCTTCAGGTCGTCCGCTGCAACGGCTCGACGCCCAACGCCTCGGCCATGCGCACCAGATCGGCGACCGAGCGCGCGGCCAGCTTCTTCATCACCTGGCCACGGTGCACCTTCACGGTCACTTCGCTGAGGTTGAGCTCGGCGGCGATCTGCTTGTTCATCAACCCCGCGACGACGAAGCGCAGCACTTCGCGCTCGCGCAGGGTCAGCGCCTCGAACGCCTGGCGCAGCGCCGCGCCGGACTGCTCGGCCTGCAACCGCTCGCCATCGCGGGCCAGGGCGCTGGCCACTGCGTCGAGCATGTCCTGGTCGCGGAAGGGCTTGGCGAGGAAGTCCACGGCGCCGGCCTTCATGGCCTTGACCGTCATGGCGATATCGCCGTGGCCGGTCATGAACACGATGGGCATGCGCACCCCGCTCTTCTCCATCTGCTCCTGGAACGCCAGGCCGCTCTCGCCGCGCAGGCGCACGTCGAGAACCAGGCAGCTGGGAACGTCACGCCGGGCAAAGGACAGAAAGGCCTGGGTGGAATCGAAGGTCTGCACCTGCAGGCCGATGGAGCGCAGCAGGCCATCGAGGGCGAGGCGCATGGACTCGTCGTCATCGACCACATAGACCACCGGCTCCTTCGGGCCTTGCGGCGGATTGGAATGCGCCGACGAGCTCATCTTGCCTCCTTGGGGGACCGCGACACTCGCGGTGTGCAGGTCAAAAAATCTAGTCCATGATGGGGCCCGCGGCAAAATGCCAGCCCAATGGTCATGGGGCCGGAACAGTACCTTCGGGATATTGGCCATAACGCGCACCATGGCGTACGCCATGACGCTGCTGCGAGCAAGGCTAGCCTGGCCAAGCGAAGCGCCGCCAGGCCAGAAACCCCTGAATATCGGCCACACCTGCGCAACGCTGAAACCCGGCCACTCGAACAGGCAGAACCCCGATGGCAAGTGCCTCCACTCCTCCTTACCCGCTCCCCGCAACGACGCCGATCACCGTCGCCTTCGTCGCCTACCCGCAGATGGGCCTGCTCGACCTGAGCGGCGCCCAGACCGTGTTCTGGGCCGCCAGCAAGGCATTGGCCCAGCGCGGCCTTCCCGGCTATCACTTGCTGACGGCAAGCCTGCGCGGCGGGCTGGTGAGCACCGTCGAGGGACTGTCGGTGGACACCAGCGCGCTGGCAGAACTCGACCTCGCCGAGGTCGACACCCTGGTCGTCCCGGGCGCCCCGGAGATCGGCGAAACCCTCGACAGCCACGGTGAACTGGCCGCCTGGCTGAGCCACGCGGGGCCCAAAGTGCGGCGGGTGGCCTCCGTGTGCAGCGGCGCCTTCCTGCTGGCCAAGGCCGGGCTGCTCGACGGCTGCCGTGCGGCGACCCACTGGGCCCTGTGCGACACCCTGCAACAGCGCTTCCCGGCCCTGGAGGTGGACGCCGACGCAATCTTCATCCAGCAGGGCGCGGTCTGGACTTCGGCAGGGGTCACCGCCGGCATCGACCTCGCACTGGCGCTGGTGGAAGCCGACTGCGGCCGCGAGGTCAGCATGCAGGCGGCGCGCGAGCTGGTGGTCTACCTCAAGCGCCCCGGCGGGCAGGCGCAGTACAGCACCCTGCTGCAATTGCAGACCCAGGACAGCCCGGCCTTCGACGAGCTGCACCTGTGGCTGGCGGAGAATCTGGGGGATCCGGAACTGACCGTGGAACGCCTCGCCGAGCAGGCGAAGATGAGCCTGCGCAACTTCTCCCGCGTGTACAAGGAACGCACCGGGCGCACACCGGCCAAAGCCATCGAACTGTTCCGCCTGGAAGCGGCGAAACGCCTGCTGGAAAACTCCTCGCGCAACATCGGGCAGATCGCCCGCGCCTGCGGTTTCAGCGACGAGGAACGGCTGCGCAGCACCTTCCAGCGCCACCTGTCGATCTCCCCGCGCGACTACCGCAGCCGCTTCAGCCGCTGAGCCTCGCTCAAGCCACGGCCAGCGCCAGCGAACGTTCCGGCTGCTGCTCCAGGTAGCGGGCAAAGCAGCCACGCAGCCAGCGTTCACGCGGGTCGGCATGGCTGGTGCCGCGCCAGGCCATGGAAAGGTCCGGGCTCGACAGCGGCAGCGGCGCGTACTCGGCACGCAGGCCTTCCACCCGCGCCATCGCCTGGGCCACGTAGTCGGGCACAATCGCGAGCATGTCGCTACCGGCCAGCAGCGCCGGCAAGGCGCTGAACTGCGGCACTGCCAGCACCACCCGGCGCTGCCGGTCATGACGCGCCAGCGCGCGGTCGACGTCGTCGGTCACCTTGCCCAGCGCGGACACCGCCACATGGGGCCGGCGGCAGAACTCGTCGAGACTCACCGGCCCGGCCGCCGAATCCGCGCGCAGCAGCATCGGCTGCACCGGGCGCAGGCTGCGGCAATGGGCGCTGGCCGGCAGCTCCTGGGCCTGGCCGATGCCCAGGGAGATGTCCCCGGCGACGAGCAGTTGCGGCAGCTGCCAGGAGTCCACCCGGCGCACCACCAGGGTGATGTTCGGCGCTTCGGCGCGCAGTTGCTGCATCAGCCGGGGCAACAACGCGTACTCGACTTCATCGCACAGCCCGACGTGGAAGGTCTCTTCGCTGGTGCGCGGGTCGAACTCCCGCGCGCAGCTCAGGGCCAGCGCGATACCTTCCAGGGCAGGCCCCAGGCGCACGTGGATTTCCTCGGCCCGCGCGGTGGGCTCCATCGCCCGCCCGCTGCGGATGAACAGCGGGTCGTCGAACATCGTCCGCAAGCGGTTCAGCGCACTGCTGACGGTGGTCTGGCAGAGGAACAGGCGTTCACCCGCCCGGGTCACGTTGCGCTCGCGCATCATGGTTTCGAAGACAACCAGCAAGTTGATATCGGCATGCCGCAGGTCATTTCTGTTCATGGGTTAGCCCGCCTGGTGAAGTTGCTCTCGAACAGCCTTTCGCTGGGCCCGTTCACTTCTCCAGGCTTGCGATGTGATTGCAGATTATTCAGGCGTAACCGCTGAGTCAGTTGTACATGGGTGCACTATCACCATCCGTTGGTTATCCGGACCGATACCTGGGTATTGCTCCGACAAACTTGTCGACGCAAATATCATCGAGATCAGACTGCCAGCCGGAATATCCATACCCAGGTGTTGCCCGACTATACCTAGGTATACTTCTCCACCTTGTCCGAGGGCGTATCTTGCAAGTACGGCAGGCGCCGCCACGAGCGCCCCAGAGGATGCAAAAGACGCAAATGCGCAACAAGGCTGTCATTGCAGTAGTCGACGACGATGAATCCCTTCGCACCGCGCTGGAAGGCCTGCTGCGCGCCACCGGCTACCTGGCGCGCACCTATGGCGGAGCCCGCGAGTTCCTGGGCTCCGACGGCCCGGAACTGGCCAGCTGCCTGATCTCCGATATCCAGATGCCGGGCATGTGCGGCGTGGAACTCTATGAAGCGCTGCGCAGCCGTGGCCTGGACCTTCCGGTGATCTTCATGACCGCCTACCCCGGCGAGCGGCCGCGCATCAGCACGGACATGCCTGGCGTGATCGCCTGCCTGCCCAAGCCGTTCGAAGCCGAACAATTGCTGGACTGCATCGAGACTGCCCTGCTGCTGAAATCCTGAACGCGCAACTCCCCCGCCAAGTTACTGCCCACCCCCTGATTACTGCCCTGCAAAGTACTTCGCGCGGCTCCCCCTCGATACCTTCGTATAGTTCTCTTCCACACATGCGTAATTCCCGCACACCGATGTAGAAGTGCGCCCGGAAGTTCTCCTCCCTAGCATGGATTCACAGCGGACGACTGCAGACGGAACAACGCAAACCGAAGTTTGCAACTACCCGTCAGCGTCACGCCGAACTTGAAGCAGTGACTTCAAGGCAATTCATCCATTCGAGTCAGGAGCACATGATGAAACAGCAACTTCTGGTTATTGGCGCGGGCTTCGGTGGACTGTGGAGCGCTCTGAGCGCCGCCCGCCTGCTGGACATGCACGGCAACAACGATGTGGAGATCACCCTGCTCGCGCCGCAGGCCGAACTGCGCATCCGCCCGCGCTTCTACGAGCCCGATGTGCACAGCATGTTCGCTCCGCTGACCGAGCTGTTCGAGGCCGTGGGCGTGCGCTTCGTCAAGGGCACCGCCGAGAGCATCGACGAGCAGTCCCGCAAGGTCGGCTACCGCGACGAAACCGGCCGCACTGGCGAGCTGAGCTACGACCGCCTGGTACTGGCCAGCGGCAGCCAGCTGTCCCGCCCGCCGGTGCCGGGCCTGAAGGAACATGCCTTCGACGTCGACCAGATCGAATCGGCGGCGCACCTGGAAAGCCACCTGATGTCGCTGCGCAACCAGCCGGCCAGCCGCGCACGCAACACCGTGGTGATCGCCGGCGGCGGCTTCACCGGTATCGAGACCGGTACCGAAATGCCGGCCCGCCTGCGTGCGGTACTGGGTGAGGACCAGGACGTCCGCGTGGTCATCGTCGATCGCGGCGAGCGCATCGGCGCGGTGATGGGCGAAGGCATCCGCCCATCGATCATCGAGGCCTCCGACAGCCTGGGCATCGAATGGATCACCGGCGCCACGGTCGCCTCCGTGGACGCCAACGGCGTGACCCTCGCCGACGGCCGCCACATCGAGAGCCACACGGTGATCTGGACGGTGGGTTTCCGCGCCAGCCCGTTGACCGAACAGCTGACTGCCCAACGTGACGGCCAGGGCCGCCTGCACGTGGACGGCAACCTCAAGGTGCGCGGACTGCAGAACGTCTTCGCCGCCGGCGACGTCGCCTACGCCGCCACCGACGACATCGGCAACTTCGCCGCGATGTCCTGCCAGCACGCCATCAGCCTCGGACGCCACGCCGGCAACAACGCCGCCGCCGACCTGCTGGGCGTCGCCCCGACCCAGTACCGCCAGCCCAAGTACGTCACCTGCCTCGACCTGGGCGCCTGGGGCGCCGTGTACACCGAAGGCTGGGACCGCCAGCTGAAGCTGGTGAAGGCCGAGGCCAAGGAACTCAAGACGCAGATCAACACTGTCTGGATCTACCCGCCGGCCGCCGACCGCCGCGCCGCCCTGGCCGCCGCCGACCCGCTGATCCCGGTGGCCTGATCGCTGCTCTGCCCGCACTCCCTCGCTCCGAGGGAGTGCCACTCGCCTGATGGACTCGACCTAACAAGCAACAGGAGAACCACCATGACCATGCACCTGAATACCTTCGCCCAGCCCGATGCCACCACCCCGGCCCAGGAACTGGTGCCTTCGCGCTACGCCTTGCGCGTGGGCGAGATCGACGTGCTGGTGGTCAGCGATGGCGTGCTGCCGCTGCCGACCGAAACCATGTCGACCAACGCCACGCCGGAAGAGCGCGCGGCGTGGTTCAAGGAAATGTACCTGGGCCCGGACATGTTCGACTGGGCACTGAACGTGCTGGTGGTGCGCAGCGGTGAGCAGACCATCCTGGTCGACGCCGGCCTGGGCAACCAGTTCCCCGGTTTCCCCCGCGCCGGGCAGTTCCCCAAGCGCCTGAAGGATGCCGGCATCGAGCTGTCGTCGATCACCGATATCGTGATCACCCACATGCACATGGACCACATCGGCGGGCTGCTCACCGACACCGTGAAGAACGGCCTGAGCCCCGAGGTGCGTATCCACGTCACGGCCACCGAAGTCGATTTCTGGAAGATCCCCGACTTCAGCCTGACCGAGATGCCGCAGCCGGTACCGGACGTCCTGCGGCGCACCGCCAACGAGTTCATGGCCCACTACGAGAGCCGCCTGCACATCTTCGAGGACGAGCTCCAGGTAGCGCCGGGCGTGGTGGCGAAGCTCACCGGCGGCCACACCCCCGGCCACTGCATCGTCTACGTCGACTCTGCCGGCGAGCGCCTGACCTTTGCCGGTGATGCACTGTTCCCGGTGGCCTTCGACCATCCGGAATGGCACAACGGCTTCGAACACGACCCGGAAGAGTCGGTCCACGTGCGGGTGCGCCTGCTGCGCGAGGCGGCGGCCAGTGGCGAACTGTTCGTCGCCACCCACCTGCCCTTCCCCTCGGTGGGGCGCGTGGCCATCGACGGTGAAGCCTTCCGCTGGATCGCCGGCTTCTGGGATTACTGACAGCCAGCGCCGGACAGCCCCGCCCCGCTCGTGCGGGACGGGGCTTTCGCGTCAGTCCGATTTCAGCGGAGAAGACCCACGGCTGATGTACCATGCCGCGCCGAAACCTCCGGCGAACTCCCTGTCTGGCTGCCTATGTCCTCCAACGCGCTGTACACCGACCTGTCCTCCTACTACGACCTGATGTGCGCCGACATCGACTACCAGGCGCAGAGCCACTGCGTGCGCCGCCTGCACCGGTTGTTCGGCAACCAGGGGCGCCGGCACCTGGACCTCGCCTGCGGGACCGGGCCGCACGTGCGCCACTTCCTCGACTTCGGCTACCAGAGCGCCGGGCTGGACATCAACCAGCCGATGCTGGACATCGCCCAGCAACGCTGCCCCGAGGCAAGCTTCAGCTGCCACGACATGGCGAGTTTCCGCGTCGACGAGCCGCTGGACCTGATCACCTGCTTCCTCTACTCGATCCACTACAACCCCGGCGTGGCAGAGCTGCAGGCGTGCCTGGCGAGCGTGCACCAGGCACTGGCGGACGGCGGCGTGTTCTGCTTCAACAGCGTGGACAAGGCGCTGATCGACAACAGCTCCTTCGTGCGCCACTCGGTCGACCACGAGGGTAGCCAGTTCATCTTCGGCTCGGGCTGGTACTACGGCGGCGCGGGCGAGCGCCAGGCGCTACGCCTGAGCATCGAGAAGACCAGCGCCGGCGAGACCCAGGCCTGGCAGGACGAACACGCCATGGTCGCCCTGACTTTCGCCGAGCTGCAGCACCTGCTGGAGCCGCTCTTCGAGGTGCAGGTCTTCGAGCACGACTACGAGCGCATCACGCCCTGGGAGGGCACCTCGGGCAACGCATTGTTCGTCTGCGTAAAGCGCTGAGGCGACCCTCCCGGTACGCCCTCTCCCTCAGCGAATCTTGCCCACCGGCGTGAAATTGCCGGTGAGATGTCCACCCACGGTGTTCTTCGGCTTGTACTGGGCGTCGTGCTTGAGGCGTTCCTCCACGCTCGGGTCGATCGCCTCCTGGCCGAACGAGGTGTTGCCGATATCCCGGTAATGCGGCTGGGTGAACTGGCTGTAGGCGCCGCCGAGGAACTCCTTGTAGGAGTTGGTGATGGGGAGGGTCGTGGTGGGCAGGCTCGGGGTCTTGCCGGTGTCCACCGCCAGCCCGCACTCGATGGCCTTGTTGATCATCCACACCAGCGCGATATCCGACAGGCTGTTGTCCGCATAGCCGCCGCCGACGTTGGCATGGGCGCCGGAGAACCACACCTGTTCCACCCGCTGGTTGGGCTTGCTCTTGGGGTCCCACAGCGTGCACTGGTAATTCTTGCGCCACTCGTCGATGGCCAATGCGTGGAAGGCGTTGTGCACGATCGAGCTGAGCTCGGTGTCATGGAATTCGTAGTAGGCCTTGTTGAACCAGTCGAACGACTCCAGCGGCACGCCCAGCGCGCCCACGGTGTCCCAGATGCCGAGCATGTGGATGGTGATCTCCCGCGAGAAGCTGCCCCTGAACAGCCTGGCGCGCTCGGAGTCGGCGCCCTCGTCGCGGGTGCGGTAGAGCCCGTAGGCCTCGTTCGTCAGGTTGATGTGCTCGGGCTTGAGCAGCCCGGCGTTCCGGATCAGCCCCACCAGGCTGCGGGCCGTGTAGGCGCCCCGGCTGAAGCCGAACACATAGACCTGATCGCCGGCCTCGTAGGTACTGACCAGTTGCCGGTAGCCGTCGAGGATATTCTCTGAAAGCCCCACGCCGAATGCCCCGCCGGCCAGGCGGTCGTACCACGCGGTGCCGACGCCCTTGTCGTACCACTTGGCCTGCTGGGTGCCGTTGCTGTCCGCGGGAAGGATGGAAGCATGCAGCTTCCAGACGTTGGTACTTTTACTGCCCTTGATCTCGGACTTCGCGTCCGGGGTATTCCAGGTCCCGTCAAAGGAAATGATGATTTTCTTGGGCATGCCCTTTCTCCAGGGTCAGTGGCTCTGACTGCTCGGAACGTCCCGGTTCCTGGCCCATCCCCCGGTATCGCCCTCGACAGTGAACTGTAGCCCCCGGTCCGGACTGTCGACAGACTCGTGAGAACCACCTCCATTGGCATACCGTGCTGGCGGATTGCCTTCCCGCTACACATATGGTTAGGTGCCCTGGCCCCGAACGACTCCGCCGAGTACGCCAGAGGCGGCCTGGAGTGCCGGGTCCGCGCCCGCCACAGCTCCGCTGCCCGGCTCCCTTTGCTACGCCTTCACTGACGCGAACCCATGGTCACCACTGTCATCCTCAGCATGCTCTGCGTGCACCTGCTTTGTTTCAGCGTCATGTTCCTGCTGATCAGCACCCGGCTGAACGGCAAGAAAATGGGCATGGAAGTCTTCGCCCTGGGCAATTTCCTGCTGGGGCTCGCCTACATCCTGCAGTTGCTCGGCGGCCCGGCGCACTGGGGGGCGATGAGTGTCGTCAACCACACGATGACCCTCTGCGCCCCTGTCGCCTACGTCCTTGGCGCCCTGCGCTTCTTCGATCGACCGACCGCCGTGTGGCGGCCATTGCTCACGCTGGCTGCCCTCTACACGGCGCTGCAGCTCACGGTGCAATCCACCCTCGGAAGCGAAGCGCGGCACGCGCTGCTGGCGGGCTCGTGCGCCCTGCTGTTCCTGGGCATGGCCGTGGCAGTGCTCTATGCCCGGCAGAACGTCGCCCGGGACCTGCGCGTCGAGATGATCGTGTTCGCCGTACTGATTGGCGGCATCTGTGCGCTGAACGCCGCGAAGTTCGTGATGATCCTCCAAGACGGGCTGGCGGCGCTGGACATGAACAGCGGCTTCCAGAAAGTCTTCTACCTCTACATGTCATTCCTCGGCACCGTGCTGCCGCCCTGCGCCGTCTGGCTGGTGCTGCGGCGCCTGACGGATGAGCTGCGCACCATGGCCGCCCATGACCCGCTGACGCAATTACTGAACCGCCGCGGGCTGGTCGAGGGGCTGGAAGCGCACTTCCGCTCCCGCAACGCCGGGCCTGCCTACCTGCTGATCGTGGACATCGATCACTTCAAGCAGATCAACGACAACCACGGCCACAAGGTCGGCGATCTCGTGCTGTCTCATGTGGCCCAGGTGCTCAAGGCCACCGCTCGCAAAGGCGACCTGACGTGCCGGCTGGGCGGCGAGGAGTTCGTCCTCGTCGGCCTGGACATGGACAGGACAGGCGCCCTGCAACTGGCCGAACGCGCCCGCGCGGCCATCGAAAAAAGCGAAGTACCGGGCGCGACGCCGGACCAGCCGATCCGCTGCACCGCCACCATCGGCGTCTCGGAAGCCTTCACCGGCACGCAGGCGCTCGACGAGTACCTGCAGCAGGCTGACCGCGCGCTCTACCGTGGCAAGACTGCCGGGCGCAATCGCGTCGAGGGGGCTTTCGCGTAGCAGCCGTCCCGGCTAGTTCCAGCGAAGGTTGAGGACGAGAAAGTTCAGCAGCACCCAGACGACCAGCACCAGGTGCGTCAGCTGCAGCCCCTCCTGGCGGATCCAGTAGCCGAACCAGAGGCCGCCCAGCAGCATAGCGAAGAGGAAGGCCAGCGCCGCGCTGAGGCCGAGGTTCAGCCAGGGCCTGGCGGCGTCGACGCCGTCGCCCAGCAGCAGCTCGTAGCAGCCAGCCCAGGCAGCCAGCACCGCAACCGCCTGCAGCAGGACGACGACGATCAGCGCCAGGCGATGCAGCGCCGGCGAGGCCAGTGCGCGCGCGAGCAAGGGGAAGTCGATGGCGGGAGGCTGGCGCAGCGGCGCCATCGCCATGGTCGCGCCGACCGCTGCGACCGAGCTGGAGAAGGCGTGCAGGTTGTTGATCAGTGCGATGCTCAGCCAGAGACTGAAACCCAGGAAGCAGGTGGCCTGGAAAATCATCAGTGAAGTGTGGGTGTCCATACCGGGTCCTTGTGCGGTCATGTGCCGAATGCGCCGGCCCGCCGCCGGAAACAGCGGCGGCAGGCAGGCCCGGACGGACTCTAGGACCTCAACCTAGGTTGAGGTCAATACAGCGCATGACCCGGGTTCAGCCCCCGCGTCAGAAAGCACCCTGCAGCGTGACCATGAAGTTGCGCGGCTCGCCGTAGAAGTTGCCCCAGGAAACGGCCCCCACGCTCTGGTAGTACTTCTTGTCGAACAGGTTGTTGCCGTTGAGCGCGACGGTCCAGTGGTCGTCGATGCGATAGCCCAGGCGGCCATTCCAGATGGCGTAGTCCGACTGCACCGACGTGACGTTCCCACTGCGCACGGATACGTCGCTCTGGGCCGTCACACCCGCGCCCACGTTCCAGCGATCCAGTTCCCCGGCCAGCTGGTAGTCAGCCCAGGCGCGGAACAGGTGGCGCGGAAAATAGGTGGTGGTGAAGGTCGGTTCCTGCGGGTTTTCTTCAGCGCTGTTGAGGTACTTGGTCTGGGTGTAGGTGTAGCCGGCCAGCAGTTGCAGCCGGTCGATGACCTCGCCACTGACTTCCGCCTCGAAGCCTTGCGCCCGGACCTTGCCTACGTCGGTGTAGCAGTAGCCGTCGGAGGAGCCGAGGCAGGTGGTGTCGTAGTTGGCTTCCGCGCGATGCTCCTCGACCGTGCGGAAGAGGTTGAGTGCCGTGTTGACGCGGCCGTCCAGCAACTCCCCCTTGATACCAAGTTCGTAGCTGGCCCCGGTCTTGGGTTGCAGCGGGCTGCCGGACTCGTCGGTGTAGGTGCTCTGCGGCTGGAAGATATCCGCGTAGCTGGTGTAGACGGACCACTGGTCGTTGAGGTCGTAGATCAGCGCCGCAAACGGCGTGACCTGGCCGTTTTCCTGGCTGCGGTCGTGCTGCCAGTAGTCCCAGGCCTGGGTGTAGGAATCGCGGCTGTTGCGATACCAGCTGACACGCGAGCCAAGGACGAAGGTCAGCGGCTCGGCGAGCTTCAGGCGCAGGGTGGCGTAGGTGCCGAACTGCCTCGTGTCCGACTCGGTGGGAATCGGGCCGCCACGGTAGGAGTTGGGGGCATAGAAATCATCCGCCGGCTCGGGAATGTGCGGGTTGGGGTGGAACGGGTCCTGGGTAGCGCCCAAGAGGCTCGACATGTTGATCAATGCCCAGCGGTCATGGGTCTTGGCGCGGCTGGCGTTGGCGCCGACTGTCAGTTCGTGCTGCAGGCCGAAGGCATCGAATTTGCCATCCAGGTAGGCATCGAAGCCATAGTCGGTCTGGTCGTAGTCGAACAGCCCGGAATACACCGAGGAAGGCGCCGAGGTCGCGCCCGGCGCAACGCCGCCTGAGGTCTCGGACAGAGCGTATTTCATGTTCTGGTCGTTGTGCGTCCAGACGCCAGCGAACTTGAAGGCCCAGTCCTCATTCAGCTGCTGGGACAGATCGGCGAACAGCGTGGTGCGCTCGCTCTCCCAGTTGTTCCAGGATGCGCCCAGGCAGGTCGAGCGACTGAGCTTCAGGTCCTTGCCATTGCTGTAGCGCGGCAGGCCGTGCCAGCAGGGCGTCGCGTCGAGCTTTTCGTAGGCGACGCCCAGGCCCAGCGTCGTGTCGGGGCTGACGTCGTAATCCAGCGCGCCATAGAGAATCTGGTCGTTGCGCTTGCCGACATCGTAGAAATACTGGCGATCCTGCAACGCCACCACGGTGCGACCGCGCAGCGTACCGGACTCGTTGAGCGGCCCACCGACATCCACCTGGCCACGATAGTTGTCCCACGAGCCGGCCGAGAGCGACAGCCTGGTTTGCGGCACACCCTGGCCACGCTTGCGGACGAAGTTCACCCCGCCGGTGGAGCTTCCCGAACCCTTCATCATGCCCGCCGCGCCCTTGAGTACTTCAACGCGATCGTAGAAGGCCATGTCCCCGGAAAAGCTGTTGGCCTGCACGTACTCGCCACCGACATCCAGCGGCACGCCGTCGTACTGGTACTGCCCCTGCATCATGAAGCCACGGGAATAGAAATACTTGCCGCCCATGGGCGACTCGTACACGGCGATTCCCGGCGTCTTCTCCATCGCCTGATCGATGGTGGTGATGTTCTGGTCATCCATGTAGCGGCGGGTCAGGACGGTGACCGACTGCGGCGTCTCGCGCAGGCTGTGCGCGCCCTTGCCGATGCTCACCGCGCGGGCGCTGTAGGAGTTGGTGCCCTCGGTGGTCGGGTCCAGCAGTTGGCTGGAGACGGTGGTGGCATCCATCTCCAGCACCGCGTCCGACGGCGCCGGCACCAGGCCGTAGCCACCGTTGTCCAGGCGCCGCACCGTCAGATTCGTCCCCGACAGGATGCGGGCGAAGCCGTCCTCGACGCCGTACTCTCCGTTCAACCCGCCACTGCGCTTGCCTTCGGTCAGGCCCGCATTCACCGAGATCGGGATGCCGGCGCGGCGCCCGAACTCGCCGAGCACCTGGTCCAGCGGGCCGGCGGGGATGGCGTACTGCTGGGTGCGGGTAGCGGTGGATTCGGCCTGCACCGGCATGGCCGGCAGCAGGGTGAGCGTGGAGCAGGACAGCAGGGCCAGACCAAGCGACTGGCGCAGGGCGCGGGTAATGGGGTGAAGCGTCATGGGCAGGGGGTCCGTTTCTCGTTGTTGGCCCGCAGGTGCGAGCAGGGATTTCTCCCTAGGCCAAGCGAGAAACAAAAACCTGCCGACTTTTCGAGAATTATTTTCATTGGCGCGATCTGGCGGTCTTCACCGCTTTAACGCGGGCCCACCGTCACCCAGTAACGCGTGCGGCGCTGGATGCGCACCGGCAGGCTGTCCTGCAGCATCGCCAGCACCTGGTCGGTGTCGCCCAGCGGGTAGGAGCCGCTCAGGCGAATGCCCGCAACGGCGGGGTCGCAGCGCAGCAGGCCGGGGCGATAGCGATCCAGCTCGGCGAGAAAGTCCGCCAGGCGCATGCGCTCGGCCACCAGGTAGCCGTCGACCCAGGCGCCGTCGTTCACATCCAGCGCCTGCGGAGCGCTGACGCCGGCCGCGCCAATGCGGGCTTGCGAGCCAGCCTCGATCACCCTCGCCTCGCCGCCGGCCAGGGAACTGGCGGCTACACGGCCCTGGGTCACCGCCAGCAGAGTGCCGCGCCCGTCGTTCTCGCGACGGACGCGAAAGCGCGTGCCCAGCGGTTGCAGCACGGCGTCGCCGCTGACGACCCGCAACGGCCGCCCGGCGCTGTCGCGGGCGGTGAGAATCTCGATCTCGCCGTAACGCAGGCGCAGCTCACGAACGCGGTCGGTGTAATGCAGATCGACCGCCGTGGCCGTGTTGAGCCACAGCTGCGTACCATCAGGCAGCGTGCGCTGCGTACGTTCGCCGGTTGCGGTGTGGTAATCCGCCATGGCGCCCTGCACCCAGGGCGTATCGCGCCCCTGCCAGGCCAGGCCACCGAGCAGGCCGAAGCCGACCAGCACCTTGAGCGCCTTGCGCCGGTCCATTTCGTCGTAGTGCCGGCGCCCGGCCAGTTGCCGCAGCAGCGGGTCGGCCAGCCGCCCGGCGTGGCGCTGCAGGCCCAGCGGGATGCTGCTCAGGCGCTGCCAGGCACGCTCGTGCTCGCTGTCGGCCTCACGCCAGAGCAGCAACTGGCGCTGCTCGGCCTCGCTCATGCAGCCCGACTGAGCCAGGGTGAACCAGGCAATCGCCTGGTCGCGGATGACATCGGAAATCGGCCGGGAATCGCCGTCGCGGGACATGGCGCTCATTCGAACCGGCACGCGTAGCAGGCGGTGAAGGCCTTGCTCATCGCCTTCTGCACCTGGTTGACGCTCAGCTCCAGGCGCAGGGCGATCTGCGGGTAGGTCAGGCCGTCCAGTTGCGACATCAGGAAGATTTCCCGCACTTGCGGCGCGAGGCCCTGCAGGAGTTCGTCGATCTCCACCAGCGCTTCGATCAGCAGCAGGCGCTCTTCCTCCGAAGGGGCCACCGCCTCAGGCCGCGCGGCCAGCGCTTCCAGATAGGCACGCTCGACCGCCTGGCGGCGCCAGCGGTTGATCAGCAGGCTGTTGGCGATGGTGGCGAGGTAGGCCAGCGGCTGGCGCAGGTCGGCGATGGCGCTGCGCGAACGCATCACGCGCACGAAGGTGTCCTGGGCCAGGTCCTCGGCATCGGCTTGCTCGCCCAGGCGGCGACGCAGCCAGCCTTTCAGCCAGCCATGGTGGGCAATGTAAAGCCGCTCAACATCCCTTTCGAATGCCCGCTCGCTGTCCATGAACGTCCAGTTTTGTTAAACATGATAATCGTTCTCAACAATACTGGATTTGCCCTGCCCTGCGCAATTCGGGCTGAACGCCGAGGGGATGACCTCTGCGTGCAGAAGTTCATCCCCGTGTCCCCTTCAGGGCTTGATGGCGATCTTCAGCACGCCGTCGCGCTGGTGGGCGAACAGGTCGTAGGCCTCGACGATGTTGTCGAGCGCGTAGTGGTGCGTCACCAGCGAGCCGAAGTCGGCGCGGTTCGACTCGATGATGCTCATCAGCCGGCGCATGCGCTCCTTGCCGCCGGGACACAGCGCGGTGTTGATGCGGTGGTCGCCCAGGCCGGCGGCGAAGGCGGACAGCGGAATCTGCACGTCCTTGGAATAAACGCCCAGGCTCGACAGGGTCCCGCCCGGCTTGAGCACTTTCATCGCCTGTTCGAAGGTACTCGGCAGGCCCAGGCACTCGATGGATGAATCCGCGCCGCGGCCGCCGGTGAGCTTCATCACCTCTTCCACTACGTCGCACTGCGTGAAGTCCAGGGTGACGTCGGCGCCCATGTTGCGGGAGATATCCAGCCGGTGTGCGTTGCCATCCACCGCGATGATGGTCGAGGCCCCCAGCAGGCGTGCGCCAGCCGTCGCGCACAGGCCGATCGGCCCCTGGGCGAAGATGACCACGGTGTCACCGATGCGGATGTTGGCGTTCTCGGCCCCCTTGAAGCCGGTCGACATGATGTCGGGGCACATCAGTACCTGTTCGTCGGTGAGGCTGTCCGGGATCGGCGCGAGGTTGCCTTCGGCATCCGGCACCAGCACGTACTCGGCCTGGGTACCATCGATCAGGTTGCCGAAGCGCCAGCCGGCGGTGGCCTTGTAGCCGTGGCAGGCGCAGCGGCCGCTCTCGATCAGGTAGCTGCCGTCCTGCGAGGGCACGCCGTCCTGTGCGGCATAGGAGTTGAAGTTCGGGCAGATCGCCCCGGCGATGACCCGCTGGCCTTCGCGGTAGCCTTTGACGGCACTGCCGAGCTTCTCGATGATCCCCACCGGTTCGTGGCCGACGGTCAGCCCCTTCGCCACCGGGTATTCACCTTTGAGGATGTGCACGTCGGTGCCGCAGATGGTGGTCGTGGTGATGCGGATCAGCGCGTCGTTGGGGCCGATTTCCGGGATGGGCTTGTCCGCCAGTTCGATTCGCCCGGGTTCCACGAAGATCGCCGCTTTCATCATTGCCATCGCTCTTTCTCCTTGCTCGGAATGCGCCATGGGTGCACATGGCCGGAGACGGCGCGGACCGCTGGATCGCGGCAACCGGCCGACCCGACCAGTGTGCTCGGCCGGGGCGAAGTCCGGTTGATGCATATCAAGCGCAGGGAAGCTCGCCCATCGGCCTGCCTGCCGCCAGGCGATTGGCCGCTGGCGACCCGATGGAGCATTGACCCGGATGGCCGGAAAACAAGTCGCGATCTGCCCGCCGGTCTACTCGCACTCCAGGCTGTAGCCGACGCCGTACACCGAGCGGATCGGATCGACCGCCGGGGTGATGGCGGTCAGCTTGCGCCGCAGGTTCTTCACGTGGCTGTCCACGGTGCGGTCGGCGACCACCCGGTGGTCCTGGTAGATGTGGTTCATCAGCTGGTCGCGCGACAGCACCTGCCCCGGCCGCGCCGCCAGCGCGGCAAGCATGCGAAACTCCACCGGCGTGAGGTCCAGCGCGATGCCCTGGTAGCGCGCGTGGAAGGTGCGCGCATCCAGCTCCAGCCCGAAGCTCGACGCCTGGGTGCCGGTACGCCGCAGCACGGCCTTGACCCGCGCCACCAGCTCGCGCGGCGAGAAGGGTTTGCAGATGTAGTCGTCGGCGCCCAGCTCCAGGCCGAGCAGACGGTCGATCTCGTCGACACGGGCGGTCATCATGATGATCGGCAGGCGACTGAAGCCGCGCAGCTCGCGGCAGATGTCGAGGCCGTCGCGGCCCGGCAGCATCAGGTCGAGCAGCATCAGGTCGTAGTGCTTGCCACGGACCGCCGGGACCACCTCCTGGCCGTCGGCGATATGTTCCACCTCGAAGCTCGCGGCACGCAGGTAGTCGCCCACCAGCGCGGCCAGCTTGGGTTCGTCTTCCACCAGCAGGATCTGTCCCTGGCTCACGCTTCACCTCCGGCGACCGGGAGTTCCAGTGTCAGCAGCAAACCGCCCAGCGCCGAGGCCCTGGCGCTCAGTTTGCCGCCATGCACCTCGGCGATGCCCCGGCAGATCGCCAGCCCGAGCCCGGTGCCACCGCTGGCGCGGTTGCGCGACCGTTCGGCACGGTAGAAGCGCTCGAACAGGCGCTCCAGCGAAGCCGCGTCCACACCTGGCGCGCTGTCCTCGCACTGCACCAGCACCCGCTCGCCGTCGTGCACCGCGCGCAGCACCGTCTGGCCGCCGCTGTCAGTGTAGCGGCGGCTGTTTTCCAGCAGGTTGTGCAGCAGCTGACCAAGGCGCGATTCGTCGCCCAGCACCCACAACGGCTGCTCCGGCAGTTCCACGCGCAACGTCAGGCCGCGCTCGGCGAAGCTCGCCTGGAAGGCCTCGGCCACCACCGGCAGCAGCACGCGCAGGTCGATGCGCTCGCGGCGGTAGGTCGGCCCGCCGACCTCGGCCAGGGACAGGTCGAACAGGTCATCCACCAGCTTGGTCAGCGCGCCCACCTCGCCCTGCAGCGAGCGCAACGCGGTGGCGTCCAGCGGGCGGATGCCGTCCTCCATCGCCTCCAGTTCGGCGCGCATCACCGCCAGCGGCGTGCGCAGTTCGTGGGAGATGTCGGCCATGAAATCGCGGCGCATGCGCTCGTTGCCGGCCAGGGTCGTGGCCATGCGGTTGAAGTCGCCGGCCAGTTGCCCGGCTTCGTCCTGCGAACGCACCGGCACCTGGATCGCATAGTCGCCGGCGGCCAGTTGGTGCGTGGCGCGCGCTACCTCGCGGATCGGCCGCAGCAGCGCGCGGCTCAGCCACCAGGCGATGATCGCGGTGCCCAGCAGGCAGGCCAGGCCGACCAGCAGGCTGGAGCGCAGCTGGTTGAGCTGGAAGCGCCGGTCACCGACGCTGGTCACCGATTGCAGCGGTGCCAGGGCCATCCAGCCGACCACGCGCCCTTCAAAGTTGATCGGCCGCAGCAGCATGTCGCCGGCGGCGGCGCGGTAGCCGATGATCGGTTTGCGCTGCTCGTCCAGCAGGGCGAAGCGGACGAAGGCACCGGTGAGGTCGGAGACGGTCAGCAGGCTGGGGTCGAAGGTCTTGTCGTCCTTGATGTCGTCCGGGCGCAGCAGTTCGAACCACTGGTCCTGGTCGCGGCGGATGAAGTCCCAGCTGCCGTTCTGCGCGTAGGCCTGCTCGATGCGCGGGACGATACGCTCCATGCGTTCCTCGGCCTGCTGGTTGAGGTAGCCGAGGAAACCGTACTTCAGGCTCAGGTAGGCGGCGAACACCATGCCCAGCACGGCGAAGGCGCACACCGCGAGCATGGCCAGGAAGAACTTGCTGGAAAGACTGACTTTCATGGCACCGCCGGGGCAATCGAAACTGCCGTCATTGAAGCGCGGCACCCCGCATGGGGCAAGGCAGCACGGGCAATCTCCCACTTTTCTGCACAATGGCTGCACATTTGCCGAGCAGCCTGGATCGTGAAAATCATTCCGGTCCGGAGTCCCACGGATGTCCTCCTTCTTCCCCTCGTTTTCCCCCTTGTCGCGTGCCCTGTTGCTGGGCACCGGCCTGTTCGTCCTCGGCGGTTGCCGCGATGAGAGCGCCGCCCCCACCCTGCCCGTGCAGGAAGTCGCGGTGTACCACGTCGCCAGCGCGCCCCAGGCCCTGAGCACCACCCTGCCCGGCCGCGCCAGCGCGCACCTGGTCGCCGAGATTCGCCCGCAGGTGGGCGGCATCCTGCTCAAGCGCCTGTTCGAGGAAGGCGCGACGGTGAAGGCCGGCCAGGCGCTCTACCAGATCGACCCGCAGACCTACGAGGCCGCCCTCGCCCAGGCCGAGGCCAGCGTCACTTCGGCACGCGCCACGCTCAAGGCGGCCGAGCTGAAAGCCAAGCGCGACGCGCAGCTGGTGAAGATCGACGCCATCAGCGCCGAGGACAACGAAAGCGCCCAGGCCTCGCTGCTCGAAGCCCGCGCCAGCCTGCAATCGGCGCAAGCCGCGCTGCGCACCGCGCGGATCAACCTCGGCTACACGAAGATCAATGCGCCCATCGCCGGTCGCACGTCCACCTCGTCGGTCACCGCCGGTGCGCTGGTCACCGCCGAGCAGACCACCGCGCTGACCACCGTGCAGCAGCTCGACCCGATCTACGTCGACTTCACCCAGCCCAGCACCACCCTGCTGCGCCTCAAGCGCGAGCTGGCCGAAGGCAAGCTTACGCGCGCCGAGGAGAAAGACGCCGCGCGCATCAGCCTGCAGCTGGAGGACGGCAGCACCTATGCCCACGACGGCACCCTCACCTTCAACGGCGTGAGCGTGGATGAGAGCACCGGCAGCGTGACCCTGCGCGCCCTGGTGCCCAACCCCGACGGCCTGCTGCTTCCGGGCATGTACATCAAGGCGACGTTGCAGGAGGGCGTGCAACCGGACGCTATCCTGGTGCCGCAGCAGGGCGTCAGTCGTGACGAACGCGGCGGCGCTACCGCGCTGGTCGTGGTGGACGGCAAGGTGGAGCAGCGCGAGCTGACCCTGGACCGTGCCGTGGGCAACCGCTGGTGGGTGAGCAAGGGCCTGGAGGATGGCGACCAGCTGATCGTCCAGGGTCTGCAGAAGGTCCGCGTCGGCCAGCCGGTGCAGGCCATTGACTGGAAGAACGGCAAGGCCGGCGACACCAGCCTGACCGCCCGCAACGACAGCACCGACTGAGGCCCAAGCCATGGCACGCTTCTTCATCGACCGGCCGATCTTCGCCTGGGTCATCGCCATCCTGGTGATGCTCGGCGGTATCCTCGCCATCTACCAGCTGCCGCTGGCGCAGTACCCCAACATCGCGCCGCCGCAGATCAGCCTCAACGCCACCTACACCGGCGCCTCGGCCAAGACCATGGAAGACTCGGTGACCCAGGTCATCGAGCAGCAGATGACCGGGCTCAACGGCCTGACCTATATGTCATCCAGCAGCAGCTCGGCGGGCAGCGCCACCATCACCCTGACCTTCGAGGCCGGCACCGACGTCAACACCGCGCAGATGCTGGTGCAGACCAAGCTGGAGCAGGCCAAGGCGCGCCTGCCGGAAACCGTGCAGCAACAGGGCATCGAGATCCGCAACTCGGCCAGCGACTTCCTGATCATCGTCTCGCTGGTCTCGGACAACCCCGAGGTCAGCGCCACCGACATCAGCGACTTCATCTCCAGCACGCTGTACGACCAGATCAGCCGGGTCAACGGCGTGGGTGAAGTCACCACCCTGGGCTCCAGCTACGCCATGCGCATCTGGCTCGACCCGGACAAGCTCAAGCAGTACTCGCTGATGCCCTCGGACGTCAGCAGCGCGCTCACCGCGCAGAACGTCGACACCTCCGCCGGCCAGCTCGGCGCCCTGCCCGCCCGCCCCGGCCAGCAGCTCAACGCGACCATCAGCGCGCGCAGCAAACTGCAGACCGCCGCGCAGTTCCGCGACCTGGTGCTCAAGTACTCCAGCAATGGCGCGGTGGTGACCCTGGCGGACGTGGCGCGCGTGGAGCTAGGCAGCGAAAGCTACGACGTGGTCGCCGAACACAACGGCCGGCCCTCAGGCGGCCTGGCAGTGAGCCTGGCCACCGGCGCCAACGCGCTGGACGTCTCCGAAGCCGTGCAGGCCAAGCTCGAGGAGCTTGCGAAATTCTTCCCCAGCAAGCTGCAACTGCGCAGCGAAGTGGCTTACAACACCGCGCCCTTCGTGAAGATTTCCATCGAGGAAGTGGTCAAGACGCTGTTCGAGGCCATCGCCCTCGTCGTGCTCATCATGTACCTGTTCCTGCAGAACATCCGCGCCACCCTGATCCCGGCCATCGCCGTGCCGGTGGTGCTGCTGGGCACCTTCGGCGTGCTCGCACTGATGGGCTACTCGATCAACACACTGACCATGTTCGGCATGGTCCTGGCCATCGGCTTGCTGGTGGACGACGCCATCGTGGTGGTGGAGAACGTCGAGCGGATCATCGCCGAGAAAGGTCTGTCGCCCCGCGAAGCGACTCGCCAGTCCATGGGCGAGATCAGCGGCGCGCTGATCGGCATCGCCGTGGTGCTCTCGGCGGTGTTCGTGCCGATGGCCTTTTTCGGCGGCTCCACCGGCGTGATCTACCGGCAGTTCTCGGTGACCATGGTAGCCGCCATGGCGCTCTCGGTGCTGGTCGCCATGACCCTCACCCCGGCGCTGTGCGCCACCCTGCTCAAGCCCGATGCGAAGCACGGCGAACCACGCCGTGGCTTCTTCGGCTGGTTCAACCGCACCTTCGAGCGCGGCTCGCGTGACTACCAGCGCGGCGTCGGCGCCGTGCTGGCGCGGCCGCTGCGTGCGCTGGTGATCTATGCGCTGGTGCTGGGCGGCGTGGGTGTGATGTTCCACAAGCTGCCCACCGCGTTCCTCCCCGACGAGGACCAGGGCATGCTCATGATGATGATGACCCTGCCGGTGGGCGGCACCGACGAGCGCCTGCAGGACGTCACCCGCGAGGTGCAGCAGTACATGCTGCAGCAGCCGGAAGTCGCCTCGGTGCTCACCGTGCGCGGCCTGGGCAACGGCGGCAACGCGCAGAACTCCGGGCGCGGCTTCATCAAGCTCAAGGACTGGAGCGAGCGCCAGGGCGACGAACACAGCGCCGCTGCCGTGGCCCGTCGAGCCAACATGGCGCTGTCGAAGATCCTCGACGCCAACGTCTTCGTCATCTCGCCGCCGGCGATCCAGGGCCTGGGCGAAAGCTCCGGCTTCGACATCCAGCTGCAGGACCTCGCCGGCCTCGGCCACGCCGAGCTGCTCAAGGCCCGAGATACCTTCCTGCAACTGGCGGCCAAGGACCCGCGCCTGGCCAACGTGCGCGCCCAGGGCCTGGAGGACACCCCGCAGCTCAACGTCGACATCGACGACCGCAAGGCCGGCGCCATGGGCGTGGCCTCCGGTGACATCAACGACACCCTGAGCGCAGTCATGGGCGGCAGCTACGTCAACGACTTCCTCGACGCCGGCCGGGTGAAGAAGGTCTACCTCCAGGGCGATGCCGACAAGCGCATGCAGGCCGAGGACATCGGCGACTGGTACGTGCGCAACTCCAGCAGTGCCATGGTGCCGCTGTCGGCCTTCACCAGCACCCGCTGGAGCACCGCCTCGCCGCTGCTGGAGCGCTACAACGGCTTCGGCTCCTACGAGCTGGTGGGCGAACCGGCAGCCGGCGTCAGCTCCGGCGACGCCATGGCGGCGGTGGAGCAGATCATGACCCAGCTGCCCGAAGGCATCGGCTACGCCTGGACCGGCCAGTCCTACCAGGAACGCCTCGCCGGCAACCAGGCGCCGCTGCTCTACGCCATCTCCATCCTCTTCGTGTTCCTCTGCCTGGCCGCGCTGTACGAGAGCTGGTCGGTACCCTTCGCGGTGATGCTGGTGGTGCCGCTGGGCATCCTCGGCGCGCTGCTGCTGACCGGCTTGCGCGGGCTGTCCAACGATGTCTACTTCCAGGTCGGCCTGCTGACCACCGTGGGCCTGGCGGCGAAGAACGCCATCCTCATCGTCGAGTTCGCCAAGGAGAACCACGAGCGCGGCCAGGACCTGCTGGCGGCCACACTGGAGGCGGTGCGGGTGCGCCTGCGCCCGGTGCTGATGACCTCCCTGGCCTTCATCCTCGGCGTGTTGCCGCTGGCTCTCTCCAGCGGTGCCGGTGCCGGCGGACGCCAGGCCATCGGCACCGGCGTGCTCGGCGGGATGCTCGCCGCCACCCTGCTCGGCCTGTTCTTCATCCCCCTGTTCTATGTGCTGGTGCAGCGCGTGGCCTCGCGCCGCAATGCCACCCGCGACGTCACCGCTGCAGGAGAAGCCTGATGCGTCTTTCCCCGATTCCCCTGGTCCTGGCGATGTTGCTCGGCGGCTGCGTGAACCTCGCGCCCGACTATCAACGCCCGAACGCCCCGGTGGCCAGCCAGTGGTCCACCGCTACCCCGGCCGGCCAGGCCAGCGCCGATATCGCCTGGCGCGAGCTGTTCGTCGATGCCCGCCTGCGCGACACCGTCGCCCGCGCCCTGGCCAACAACCGCGACCTGCGCGTCGCAGCGCTGAACGTCGAGTACCAGCAGGCGCAGTACCGCATCCAGCGTTCGGCGCTGTTCCCGGCGGTCTCCGCCACCGCCGACGGCACCCGCCAGCGCTCGGTGTCCGATGGCAGCAACGCGGTCAGCAGTCAGTACAGCGTCGGCCTCGGCGTGAGCAGCTACGAGCTGGACCTGTTCGGTCGCCTGGGCAACCTGAAGGACGCCGCGCTGGAGGACTACCTGTCCCTGGAGCAGACCCGGCGCAGCACGCAGATCAGCCTGGTGGCCGAAGTCGCCAGCGCCTGGATGACCCTGGCCGCCGACCAGCAACTGCTGAGCCTGGCGAAAGAAACCTACGCCAGCCAGCAGAAGACCTACGAGCTGACACAGCAGAGCCACGGCCTGGGCGGCCAGTCCGGACTGAGCCTGGCGCAGTCGCTGAGCACCGTGGAGTCGGCGCGCGCCGACGCGGCCAACTACGCGAGCCAGGTCGAGCAGGACCGCAACGCACTGGAGCTGCTGGTGGGCGAGCGCCTCGACGACAGCCTGCTGCCGGGCGATGCGAAACTCGACGCCGCGCTGCTGGTCAATGTTCCCGCCGGCCTGCCCTCGACATTGCTGCAACGCCGCCCCGACGTACTGGCCGCCGAGCACACGCTCAAGGCCGCCAACGCCGACATCGGCGCCGCGCGTGCGGCGTTCTTCCCCAGCGTGACCCTGACCGCCAGCGGCGGCAGTGCCAGCAGCGAGCTGTCAGGGCTGTTCAAGTCCGGCAGCCGCGCCTGGAGCTTCGCCCCGTCGATCAACCTGCCGATCTTCAACGCCGGCAGCAACCGCGCCAGCCTCGACGCGGCAAAGATCACCCGCGACATCGACGTTGCCAAGTACGAGAAGACCCTGCAGACCGCCTTCAGCGAAGTCGCCGACGCCCTCTCGGTACGCGGCCACATCAGCGAACGCCTCAACGCCCAGCGCAGCCTGACCCAGGCCACCAGGAAGAGCTACGACCTGTCGCTGGCGCTGTACAAGCAGGGCTCGCAGAGCTTCCTCGAGGTGCTCGATGCACAACGCTCGCTGTACTCGGCGCAGCAGACGCAGATCACCCTGGAGCTGTCCGAGCAGGTCAACCGGGTGACCCTGTACAAGACCCTCGGTGGCGGCTGGCAGGGCTGAATGCCGGGCGGATGAATCGGTCGGCGCCTGCGGAGGTTACAATGGCGCCCACACCGATTTCCCGGAGCCCGCTGCAGATGTTCACCCTCGCCATCCTCGACACCTCTCCTCCCGAATCCCTGAAGAGCCAGGTGCTGCAGATGGTGGTGGACTATTTCAGCGACATCAGTCCGGTGCCGCTGACGCCGAGCAACCCGCTGTTCCAGCTGTACCAGTATGTGATCGGCTTCGAGGTACACCTGTACCTGCAGGCCATGGACGGTTCCCCGGAAAGTCCCGCACGCCTGATCCTCGCCCTCGACGACGAAGACCCGTCGCAGGTGCTCGGCTTCGCCCTCTACCTGCCGAGCCAGGACGACGCCGGGGCCTGCACCCTGGCCTACCTCGCCGTCCAGGCCAGCCACCGCCGCCGGGGCATGGCCCGCGCCATGCTGCAGAAGATGACCGCACACCGCCCCCACGCCGAACTGGCCTGCGCGGCGGGCAAGGTGCCGGTCTTCGAGGCGATGGGCTTCCAGGTCCTCGCCGCTCAGGGGCCGCATGTGCTGATGAACACCCGCGCCCACCGCTCCGACGGCATGGTCGCCGTGCAGGACCTGGCGCCGATCTACCAGTCCAAGGAAGTGCGGCAGATCCACACCTACCTGGTAAAGCAGAACGGCAGCAAGGCGATGCGCGAGGCCGAGAAGAAACGCGACCGCCTGCTCGACCAGATGACCTGGCAGGCGCAGGAGCTGGTGAAGGTGCGCTTCCCCACCCTCCACTGAGTGCCCTCTGCTGCCCGTATGGCCGCCCCTCGACAGACCGGCATTCCATCTGTTGCACCCAGGGCGCAGTCCAGCTGCCGCCTTCATCAAGGAACGACGAACAACATGGATGAAACTTTCCAGGGGAGCTGCCTGTGCGGCTCGGTCAGGTATGCAGCGACCACGGCACCCAAGGCTGTCAGCCATTGCCATTGCAGCCAATGCCGAAAAAGCCACGGAGCGGCCTTTGCCAGCTACGGCAGCGTGCCGCGCGGGGATCTGCGAATTCTGGCTGGTGCGGAGGGCATCCGATCCTATTCGTCGTCGGTCGGTACGCTGCGTCAGTTCTGCTCCAACTGTGGTTCTTCGCTGTTCTGGTCAACGAGCCAAGGGGAGTTTTCCGATTGGATTTCCATAGCCCTTGGCACGCTGGACAGCACCTTCGAACCGGCCAGACAGAAGCATGTCCATGTCAGTAACCGAGCTTCATGGCTGCGCTTTCCAGAGTCCTGATCTGACAATACATAGCCGGTTCAGCAGGCAGATAACGGCCAGAAGCGGACGCTCGGAGATGGAACTGATTCCCCCTTTTCACGGCTATGATCTCTTGCTACGCGTCTTGCTGTGCGGAAGTCGATGTTCTGCTTCTTGGGACTTTAGGTCAGAAAGGATAACGACCATGAAGGGATTTACTCGCGCAGTAGTCGTATCAATGCTGCTGCTTTCAAGTACCGCTAATGCCGGCTCCTGGTTTCAACCGTGCGAAACGGCCCTGACCACGCCCCCCTTCCGCAAATTGAATGACTTCTACCTCCCCCATTCGGACGAGCGCCAACCCACGCTCTGCTTCCGTCTCAACGATAGAGAGTTTCTGGTCACGCTAATCGACACCGGCCGGGTCTTGCAGGGCTTGTACTATTTCAACGCCAGCAATGGTACATACGCCTTCGCAGATCGGTATCGCAGGGAAAATCTTTCAGTTCCGCTTGAGTTTGACGGCCCTAACAAGAAACATTTTGCACTCCTTCGGACCGATAGCCTGCATGGAGGAGATTGGGACGCCATCTACGAAGTGCTCTACCTCAAGCCCAAAAAGGAAGGGAAAGCGTTTGAGCTGGAAGAATTGTTCTACGTGAAGCAAGACCCAGGGGTCGGCATGTGTGGTGAACGTGTGCTTAACGGTGTGGCAGCTAACATCGACTCCGTCAACGTGGAGAACGAAGGTACTTCCAAGACAACGCTCGAGTTCAAACTCACTGAACAGAGTTGTCCGGACGGAGATACACGTTCGGTCCAGCGCCGATTTGCGTGGCAGTCAAACCATTTTGTAGAGCAGAAGCACTGACCGCTTCGGGCCAATCCCAAAAATGGGGCTTCCGGTCTGAGCTGCCAGTGTCCGCTATGGGTCGGATTCTCCCGCCACTCCTTGGCAGCTTGAAACCCCAGATTGGAGATGTGTTCGCTCACCCATTGCAACGCAGACCTTCAAGGCGCCGCATCGCATGGCGCGCATCATCGAGCACCGAGTCAAAAATGGCTTCCACGCTTTGCACAGCGTCGGCAAATACGATCGACGGGCCGTAATCGAGCATGCCTTGGCGGCTATCCCCGGTCTTGTAGGCTTGAGTGGTCAGCGCTCCCATGACGTGAGGGCGATAGCTTTCGAAATCGCTCGCTCCCGCTGCGTCCAATGCTGCAACAGCCTTGGCGCTGTCATTGTTGAGGACTCGGTGATGTTGCCGCAGGCCGGTCTTCACGATGATGCTTTCTGTGCCATCGCTTTGCACCAGTCGCTCCTTGTACTGGCGGTGAATCCACAGCTCCTCGGCTACCAGCATCCGCGACCCCATCAGGACGGCCTCGGCTCCCATCAACAGCGTCGCCGCCAGTTGGCTTCCGGTGCCGATCCCTCCACCGATAACCACCGGGATGGAAACCTCTTTCGGTGCATGGGCGGCTTGAACCATGCTGCTGATGCCGTAGGTTCCTGGATGGCCGCCGCAGTCGTTGCCAACGACGATCACCGCATCCACGCCAAGACGCGCGGCTGAGCGCGCGTAGCGAACCGCCGGAACCTTGTGCAGAACCTTGATGCCCGCTTCCTGCAGCGCCGGTAGAACAGCTTCCGGGCTACCACCCGATGTCTCGACACAGAGGACTTCTTCCTCGGCAAGAATCCTCATCTGCTGACGCAAGCGCTCGGTTGCGCCGGCCTGGCCAGAAAGGTAGAGATTCACCCCGAACCCTTTGCCCGAGGTGAGGCTGCGACACCGACGAAGCTGTTCGCGGAATTCCTCCAGATCGGGGAAGCCGGCAGCAACCACAAATCCCATCCCGCCTGCGTTGACCACCGACGCGACATAGTTGGCGTCTGACACCCCAGGCCCCATACCGCCACAAAGAATGGGATGAGGGATCCCGAGCATCTCGGTAATGCGAGTTCTGAAGAGCTGGTTACGCATGGGCACTCCGGTTCAGCGAAGAGCTGGGAAAGGCGGAGTTAACCGCCCTTGGGGAAGAAAGCTGTGGTGTTCCGCCGACGCTCGGCGCGCCATGAGCTCAGAAATACCCTTATAGCTGAACACTTGTTCAGCAGTAAAGGGCACTCCCCCTCTGTCGAAGGCCCTCGCCAATCCTCGATCAAGCCTGCTGCGGAAGGCCCATGGCTTCGCGCCTGTCGAGTACGCCAGATACCAGGGCCAGTGCCAGAGCGCCGAGGGACAACAGTCCGCCGGCCCAATTCGGGGCAACCAGGCCGAAACCCGCGCTAATCACCCTGCCCCCTACCCAGGCGCCGATGGCATTGCCCAGGTTGAAGAGGCCGATGTTCACGGCGGCGGCAAGGGTGGGAGCTCCCGCAGCCGCTGCCTTATCCAGAACCAGCTTCTGAATCGGCGACACGGTGGCGAAGCCAAAGCCCGCCATCAGCGCAATGCACAAAACGGACATCCACTGGCTGTGAGCGGTAAAAGCGAATACGAACAGGACGATCGCCTGAGCGAGCAGTGTGATGTAGAGCAGCGGCATCAGTGAGCGATCGGCAAAGCGCCCGCCGAGAGAATTCCCGGCAAACAGACCGATGCCGAAGGCCATCATCAGCCATACAACTGCGGACTCAGAGAAGCCGGCGACTTCCGTCATCATGGGCGCAATGTAGGTGATTGAGGTGAAGAACGAAGCTGGGCCGAGAACGGTGATACCCATTGCCAGCAGTACCCTGGAGTTCTTGAACGCTGCCAGCTCCTGACGAACGTTTGCACCTTTGCTCCCGCCGACATCGGGAATCATGTAGACCACCGCTAGCAAGCCGATGATGCCGATAGCGGTGATAGCGTAGAACGTCGCCCGCCAGGAAATGAACTGGCTCAACCAGGTGCCGGCAGGCACACCGAGCAGGGTGGCCAGCGCCATACCCGAAAACATGAAGGCAATCGCGCTGACCCGTTTGTTGGGAGCTACCAGTTCAGCGGCGAGGATCGAACCTATGCCAATGAAGGCCCCGTGGGTCAGCGAGGTAATCACTCGGCCGAGCAGTGCCATTGGGAAACTCGTCGCGGCGGCCGTCATGAGATTTCCCAGGACGAAGAGAACCATCAGGATCGCGAGCATCCGTTTACGCGGCAGCTGTCCGCCCAGAATGATCAACAACGGTGCGCCGAGAAAGACGCCCAGTGCATAGGAGGTCGCCAGGTACCCGGCTTGTGGGATGGTGATGCCATATTCGGCCGCCATTTCCGGCAACAACCCGGCGATGACGAACTCGGTGGTGCCGATCCCGAACGTTCCGATCGCGAGGGCCCAGATAGCGAGGGGCATTGATAGTGTCTCCATAAACGAGTGAGAGCCGACCAGGTGATGGAGAGCCGGCCAGCGCGTGCTCGAGATTCTATGGATGACTTTCAGCTCGATAAACGCGCTACTTATTGTCACTATGTAGACTTCAGGTCTACAGAGACTTCCCATGCTCCCCATCGAATCGTTGAGCGGAATCACCACCTTCGTGGTGGCGGCTCGCGCACACAGCTTCACGGACGCCGCTGCGCAGTTGGGCGTGTCCAAATCTGCGGTCGGCAAGTCGATTGCCCGCCTGGAAGAGCGGTTGGGGGTAAAGCTGTTTCTCCGTACGACGCGGCGAGTGACATTGTCTGCCGACGGTCAGGCTTACTTCGCGGCCTGCTCCGCTGCCCTGGAGGAAATAGGCGCCGCCGAGAACAGCCTGGGGGCCCGTGCCATGAGTCCATCCGGTCGCCTGCGCATCGACATGCCGGTGGTCTTCGGACGCAAGGTCATGATGCCGATTCTGCTGGAGATCGGGTGTCGGTATCCCGATCTGCATTTCACGATGACATTTGCCGATCACCTCATTGATCCGATCGAGGAAGGCGTTGACCTGGCGATCCGTTTCGGGGAGCCGAAGGACTCGACTGAATTGATCGCACGCCGCTTGACCAGTCAGCGTTGGGTGATCTGCGGCGCGCCGAAGTACCTCGATAAGCGCGGCACCCCGGTCACTCTCGATGACCTCGAGCTTCATCAGGGTATCGTAGGGTATCGGCGCGACCAGCCCTTATCCTGGCGGGTTTCAATCGAGGGGGCGGCACAACGATTCAGCCCTCCGGCGACGCACCAGCTCGGTGACGGAGATGCGATTGTCGACGCAACGCTTGCCGGTCTGGGGCTGTGCCAGATTCCGGAGTCACTGGTACGAGAACACATCGCCGAAGGGCGTCTGGTGACAGTACTGGATGAATTCACCCAGGATCTGATCGACGTCCATGCGGTCTGGCCAAGGGCGGCCCATTTGCGGCCGAAGGTCAAGTGCGTTGTCGAGACGCTGGTGGAATTAGGGAGACTAGGGCAGTTGGGCTGAGCAGGTGAACTCTGGCTACAGCAGGTCACATTGCGGACGTCCGTTTCCCGCCAGAAGCGGGCATATACCGACGCAGCCTTGGGCGAGCCGCCTGCGTGCGTCCGCTATGGGTCCAGGCTGTGTGAAAACAGCAAAGGGCTTACACCAGAGGTGCATTTGGAATTGAGCCCCGAAGGTGCATGCGACGATATCGACCACAGGCTGTTAGCCGCTGCCAGAGTCTTCTGGGGCTA
>NZ_JACVAR010000012.1:0-122915 GCF_014851965.1 Pseudomonas sp. PDM22 | reverse complement strand
CGTCTGCCAGCAACAACTGGCTGTCGCCGAAGGTCTCGCCGTCGGTGCGCACATAGGCGTACAGCTGGCCATCTTCGGCTACGCCGTAGAGCTGGCTGTCCATGCCTTCGGCAAAGAAGTCCTGGATGGTCAGGTCGGGTTTGTCACTGCCCTCGAAGCTGACCAGCAGGTCCTTGCCGTCACGCTTGACGGTGATGTTCTCGGGGGAGACGTCGCTGTTTTCGACCTGGAGCAGGTACTTGGTACCGGCTTGCGCTTTGATCTTGCCACCAGCTTTGATTGCCTGCTTCTTGGCTGCGTTCTCAGTGACAGAGACCAAGACCACCTTTTCAATTGACATCAACTTACTTCCTTTAAGAAATCAATTCACCTCCAAATTTTAAGATTCATGGGGCCGAGGCTTCTGCCGGACGGGGACGGGCAAATGTAGGATTTCTCCGTAATACCTGTGTGCAAAAACGCCCCTGCAGAAAGGGGCGTTTGGGCGAGCTGCAGTGAGCCGTCAACCGGCCAGGCGCAACATCCCCAACACCAGCACCGCAAGGAACGCGGTCTCCCCCAGCATCAGCAGGATCGGCTTGATCCCCACCGTCGCTAGTGCCCGCAACTGGGTCTTCATGCCCAGCGCCGCGATGGCGATCACCAGGCACCACTGCGACAGCCTGCCACCCGCCTGCTGCACCAAGGGCGGCAGCCAGCCTGTGCTGTTCACCGCCGCCAGCAGCACGAAGCCCACGGCGAACCACGGCAGCAGCGGCGGACGCTGCTCGCCCGGTTCCACACCGCGGGCGCGGGTGATCATCGCCGCGCAGAGGATCACCGGCAGCAGCATCGCCACGCGCATCAGCTTGACCACCGTGGCGCTGTCGCCGACTTCCTTGGAGATGCTGTAGCCGGCGCCGACCACCTGGGCCACGTCGTGGATGGTGCCGCCGAGGAAGATGCCCGCCTGCAACGGCGGCAGGCCCAGCGACTTGACGATCATCGGGTAGAGGATCATCGCCAGGGTCGACAGCGCCGATACGCCGAGCACGGTGAACAGCGTGGCCTTTTCCTTCTGCGTGTGCGCCGGCAATGCCGCCGCCAGTGCCAGCGCCGCAGAGGCGCCGCAGATGGCCGTGGCGCCGCCGGTGAGCAGGCCGAAGAGGAAGTTGAAGCCCATGGCGCGGGCCGCGGCGATGGAGACCAGGATGGTCACCGTCACCAGCACCACCACCATGATCACCGGCTGCCAGCCCAGCTCGGCGATCTGCCCGAAGGTGATGCGGATGCCCAGCAGCGCCACGCCCAGGCGGAGGATTTCGCGGGCAGTGAACTCGATGCCGGCCTTGCACACGCTGTCGGCCGAAAGGAAGTTCATCGCCAGGCCGAGCAGCAGCGCGAAGAGCATCACCGGCGCGCCGTAGTGCTCGGAGAGGAAGGTCGCGGCGGCCGCCACCATGGCGCTGACCAGCAGACCCGGCAGCAGGGTGCGGCTGCGGGTGCCGAGGGCGGAAAGGGTCAGCGTGGTCATGCCGGCACCTCCTGCCGGGCCAGCACCACGTAGCACTCGTTGGCGCGCCATTCGATCTCATAGCGCTGCAGGCCGAAGCCCTTGATGCCCGCCGGGCAGCCTGTAGCCAGGTCGAAGCGCAGGCCGTGGGCCGGGCACTGCAGCCAGCGGCCGTCCAGGCGGCCGCTGAATAGCGAGGCGCCGGCATGGGGGCAACGGTCGTCGATGGCATGCAGTTCGCCGTCGATATCGAACAGCAGGATGATGCCCTTCTCGTGATGCAGCAGGCTGCGGCCGCCGCGCGCCGGCAGGCGGTCGGCGGGAATACGGATCGAGCAGCTCATGCCGGGATCGCCTCGGGGTGCTGTCGATCAATCGCTCGATGGAGGGCCGCCAGCAACTGCTCGGGGCTTTGCCCGCCGAGGGCGAAGGCGCGGCCTTCGAGGAGGAACATCGGCACGCTGGAATCGGCCAGGGCCACGCGGCGGCCGATGAACTGGCGCGCGCCGTCGGCCAGGGCGTCGTCGAAGTCGGCCACGTTGAAATCACAGGCACGCAGCAGGCGGCAGAGGGTTTCGCGGTTGCCGATATCCTGGCCCAGCTGGAAGTGCGCGCGGAAGATCATCTCCAGCAACTGCTCCTTCTGGTTCTCGCTGCCCACATGCACGGCGCGCTGGAATACCCGGTGGGCATAGGTGGTATTGGGCATGGTGAGGATGCGTTCGAGGTCCAGGTCGACCCTGGCGCCCTCGGCCGCGCGACGCACTTCACCCATCCGCGCACGCACGGCGCGCTTGCCGCCCAGGCGGCGCTGGTAGAACTCGGCGAAGGGTTCGCCTTCCATGGAAATCTGCGGCAGCAGCTGCAGGCCGAGCCAGTTCACCCGCACGTCCAGTTCCGGACGCTGGCGGGCCAGCAGGCGCAGCGCGACGTCAAGGTTGCGCTTGCCGATCAGGCACCAGGGGCAGATGAAGTCAAAGGTCATGTCCAGATTGAGAGTCGGCATCAGGCGCCCTCCTCTTCGCCGCGCAGGCGGCGGATATCGCTGTGGTAGTGGCGCCGGGCGTAGAGGAAGACCAGCGCGGCGAGAATGCTCAGCAAGGGGATGAGCTGGAAGGCACGGTCCAGGCCGATGCGGTCGGCCAGCACACCGGTGAGCAGCGGGCCGGGCGCCAGGCCCAGCAGGTTGTTGGCCAGGGTCAGGGTGGCGAAGGCGGTGCCATGCACGGCCGGCGCGGTGAGGTTGGCGACCATGGCGCCGGACGGCCCGGAGGTACCGGCCGCGACCAGCATGCCGAGGGCGATCAGGCTCAGTTGCGCAGTGCCCGGCGGCAGGTGGAAGGCCACCAACAGCAGCAGGCAGCTGGCCAGGCAGAAGCCGATGGCGAGGATGATCTTGCGCGGCGGGTTGCTGCGGCCCAGGCGGTCGCAGAGGATGCCGCAGAGCACCATGCCGCTGCCGCCGACCAGTACGATCACCGCGGAGATCATCCCGGCCTTGCCGGTGTCCAGGTGGTAGTAGCGGTTCAGGTAGCTGGGAATCCACACCATCACGGCGGCGGCGACGAACAGCTGCAGGCCGCTGCCCAGGTAGGCGGCGATCACCGAGCGGCTGCCGAACAGGCTGCGCAGCGAGCGCCCGCCGGCCTGGCGCGGCGCTTCGGCAGCGGCCACCGGGGCAATGCGCTTCTCGCTCACCACCAGCGGGTAGAGCAGCGCCAGCAGCAGGCCGAACAGCGCCATGCCGGCGAACGCCCAGCGCCAGCCCAGGTGCGCGGCGAGCACGCCGCCCAGGCCCATGCCGAGCACCGAGCCGAACATGCCGCCGGCCATGAAGGCGCCGGTCAGGGTGGCGCGCAGGTGCGCCGGGAATACCGAGATGACCACGGCGATACCGACGCTGCCGTAGGCGGCCTCGCCGACGCCGACGAAGAAGCGCGCGGCGAACATCTGCGGGAAGGTCTCAGCCACGGCGCAGCCAAGCGTTGCGAGGCTCCACAGCATGGCCATCAGCGCCAGGCTGCGTACGCGCCCCCAGCGGTCGGCGAGCAGCGAGAGCGGGAAAGTCAGCAGGCCGACCATCACCGCGACGATGCCGCTGAGCAGGCCCAGCTGCGCATCGCTCAGGGCCCATTCGACCTTGAGCAGCGGGAAGACGGCATTGAGCACCTGACGCGACATGTAATCGGAGATCAGCAGGCCGAAGGTCAGAGCGAACACCACCCAGGCATAGCGGCGCGGCACGCTGGGCACGGTGGCAGGGATGTCGCCCAGGGCGACGGAGTGGATGGCCATGGTGCTAGCTCTCCAGGTGGGTCAATGGATTCTTGTTGTTCTGGGATAAAAGCCGTGGCGCGGTACTGGCAGACCGCGCCACGGAGCCTGTCACGCGCGAAGCGGAACGGACTTCTGGCCCGGCTGGCGGTTGGGCGCCATGCCGTTCATGCGCAGGGTTTCTTCCACGCTGTCGTACTGCACGCCGATCTTGTAGATGGCGCGTGCTTCCTTGCCGCTGGCGACCTCGCGGCCCAGTTCATGGGCGACGCGGACGCACTGCTGGATCTGTTCCACCGAGGTCATGCGCTGGCCGTGCTGGCCGATGATGGTGTCCTCGATGCCGCAACGCGGGTGCAGCCCCATGGCCATCGCCATCATGTTGAACGGCAGGACGTTCTTGAGCAGCGACTCGGCGGTGACGGTGGCGCCGTCCGGTGCGCGGTGCACGAAGTTCATGAAGTTGAACGGGTTGGGGCCGTCGAAGCCGCCGCCGATGCCAATCCAGGTCAGGTTCAGCGGGCCCTTGTAGACGCCCTTGCGCACCAGGCGCTCGAGGGTTTCCAGGGCATGCATGCCGGTCAGCTGGAAGTGCGGCTGGATGCCGGCGGCCTGCAGTCGCTTCAGGTGCTCCTCGACCCAGGCCGGGCCGGCCGGCACGGTCATCTCGCTGTAGGCCGCCTGGTAGAGCGGGTTCTCCAGGGAGGTACCTTTCAGGTACTCCGGATAGAGCAGCTCCATGATGTTCATCTGGGTGGTGTTGATCGCCACCGTCACCTGGTCGGGCTTGGGAGTCAGCTCGGCGAGCATGTGGCGGGTGTCGTCGGACAGCCACTTGGCCGCTTCGCCGTCGCTTTCCGGGGCGAAGGAAATCGAGCCGCCGACCTGGATGATCATGTCCGGCACGGCTTCGCGCACGCCAGCGATCAGCTCGTTGAACTTGGACAGGCGCTTGGAGCCCTTGCCGTCCAGCTCGCGGACGTGCAGGTGGAGCACGGTGGCGCCAGCCTCGTAGCAGTCAACGGCCTTCTGGACCTGCTCGTCCATGGTCACCGGAATGTCTTCGGGGAAGTCCTCGGGCATCCATTCGGGGCCGTAGGGAGCGGTGGTGATGACCACCTTGTCCTGGTTCTCGGGGTGCAGCGAATCGTCGAAGAATTGCATGTCGGTCTCCGTAATTGTTTTTGTCAGAAGTCTTTCTTCAGGGATCAGAACGGCTTGTCGCCGATGATTCCGGCGCGTTCCATGCGGCGCACGCAGGGCGGGTAGTCCATCACCGCGTAGTGCTGGGTACAGCGGTTGTCCCAGATCGCCACATCGTTCTTCTTCCAGCGCCAGCGCACCTGGAATTCGGGGATGTACACCTGGCTCACCAGGTAGCGCAGCAGGTCGGCTGCGCCGGGGTTGGCGTCCTGGCCGAAGCGCACGTTCTGTGGCGTGTGGTAGTTGCTGAAGTGGGTGGTGAAGGCATTGACGAACAGCACCTTCTCGCCGGTTTCCGGGTGAGTACGCACCACCGGGTGCTCGGCGTCGGGGTACATGGCCTTGAGCGCCAGGCGCTTCTCGATCGGCATCGCCGCGCCGAAGCTGGCCTCGATGCTGTGGCGCGCGCGCAGCTTGGCGATGCGCTCCTTGATCTCGGCCGGGAGCATGTCGTAGGCCAGGGCCATGTTCGCCCACATGGTGTCGCCGCCCACCGGCGGGCACTCCACGCAGCGCAGGACGCAGCCCAGGGGCGGCACCTCGCGCCAGGTGGCGTCTGTGTGCCAGGCGTTCTCGTAGCGGTCGTTGGGCAGGTCCGGAGTCTTGTAGATGCGCACCAGGCCCGGGTGCTCCGGGTCACTGCCGGCCACCGGGTGGTCTTCCAGTTCACCGAAGCGGCGGGCAAATGCCACGTGCTCGGCACGGGTGATGTCCTGGTCGCGCAGGAACAGCACCTTGTACTTGAGCAGCAGCTCGCGCAGCTCGGCGAACAGGCCTTCATCGCGGGAGGCGTCGCCCAGGTTCACCCCGGAGATTTCGGCGCCGATGCTGCAGGTCAGACGTTCTACGTGCATGGCGGCGCCCTCAGATGACGAAGATCGACGAGCCGGTGGTCTTGCGCGACTCGAGGTCGCGGTGGGCCTGCACGGCATCTTCCAGCGCATAGTGCTGGTTGATCTCGATGCGGATGTCGCCGTTGCCCACATGGGTGAACAGCTCGTCCAGCAGCGCCGCCTTTTCCGCCGGGTCGGCGATGTAGTCGGCCAGGGCCGGGCGAGTGAGGAAGAGCGAGCCCTTCATCGCCAGCAGCACCGGATCGAACGGCGGGATCGGGCCCGACGCGGTGCCGACGCAGACCATCAGGCCACGACGCTTGAGCGACTCCAGGGAGGTCATGAAGGTGTCCTTGCCGACGCTGTCGAAGACCACGTCCACACCACGGCCATCGGTCAGTTCGCGCACGCGCTCGGCGACGCCTTCCTGGCTGTAGTTGATGACGTGCTCGCAACCGTGGGCGAAGGCGATCTCGGCCTTGGCGTCGCTGGAGACGGTGCCGATCACCCGCAGGCCGAGCAGCTTGGCCCACTGCGAGACGATCAGACCGACACCGCCGGCGGCGGCGTGCAGCAGGATGCTCTGGCCCGGCTTGAAGTCGTGTATGCGACGCAGCAGGTAGGCCGAGGTCAGGCCGCGCATGGTCATGGCGGCGGCGGTCTCGAAGGCGATGTTCTCCGGCAGACGGATCAGCGGCGCCGCCGGTACCAGGCGCTCGGTGCTGTAGGCGCCGAGGGTGTTGATGAAGCCGGTGTAGGTGACTCGGTCACCGGGCACGACGTTGGTCACGCCCTCGCCCACCGCCACCACCACGCCGGCGGCTTCCACGCCCATGCCGCTGGGCAGCGGAACGGCGTAGGTGCCATTGCGGAAATAGGTGTCCGCATAGTTCAGGCCCACCGCCACATGGCGAATGCGCACTTGCCCCGGGCCGGGCTCGCCGACCTCCACGTCCTCGTAACGCAGGACTTCGGGTCCCCCTGTTTCATAGAAACGAACGGCTTTGGCCATGGCCGGAATCTCCAGTTGTCTTGTTGTCTTGGGCGCCCCGTTTGGAGCAGGCAAGCGCCCTTTGAGCGGACAATAGGCAGGGGCCGGGCGGGAAGCTTCACATCGTGCGACAGGGGCTTTTCATTTCATGACAGGCCGATGCGACGCCACGCTGGGCGCCGCATGGAGAGCAGGTTTGCCAGTGCTGGTGCAGGCCCTGGCGGACGAGCGGGATTGCTTGAATGACGAGAACTACTTGAGTTCGCGCAACTTGCTGTAGGTCAGGCGCATGTCGCGGGCCCAGCCGTCGAGCACGCCCTTGAAGTCGCTGGCGGCCATGGCCTGGCTGTCGTTCTCCAGCGCATGCCCGGTGCCTTTGCGCACTACCTGGGCGACCACACGGCTGGAGGGGCCGTCGAGAATCGCCGCTTCGGTGGCGATCTGGGTGTCCTGGTCGCGGATGCCGGTAGCGGTGCTGACCCCGGCGGCGATCAGGGCGATCGGGATGACTTCATAGGGTTTGAGCGTCTGGGTGTGGCTGCTCACCGCGGTGATCGCCGGACGTAGCACCAGGGTGCCCGGGCCGGGCTTGTCGACGACCTGCAGCACCTGGCCCAGCTCGCGGCGCAGCGCCTTGTCGTAGTAGTCGGTGATCTGCGTCATGGTCGCTTGCGAGAGCTGATCGGTGGCCTTGGGCGCCGGGTAGAACTGCGAGCGCTCGATGACGATGCTGCGGTAGTTCATCAGGTTCAGCTTGGGGTCGATCCAGGCCAGGACCTTGGTGCCCGCGGCGTTTTCCTGTTCGGTGAGACGGGAGTAGTCATACAGGAAGCCGGAGTATTCCTCCGGCTGGACCTGTTTTTCCGCGCAGCCTTGCAGAAACGGCAACAGCAGCAGGGACAACAACGCGACATAGGACTTCATAGGGTTCTCCGGTTGAGCTATCGATGTCGCCAGGTTGTACGGCAGGAGACTGCACTACCCCCTCCCCCGTGTTGTTCACGCGCAGACGGACGCCCACGCGCAGGCGCCCCCGTGGGGGCGCCGCAATGCCGCGAATCAGTGGAACGGGAAGATGTAGTTCATCCAGGCCGCCATGCGCAGGAGGATCTTGCGCATGATCGCCACATGGTGGAAATGCTCGCTGTAGAGCGCCGCCTGGCCGTAGGAGCCGCCGGGCATGATGTTCGCGTACGGGGTGAAATCCGGGTCGGTGATCTTGATCAACACCGGTACCCGCCCCGGCGGCGGGGAGCCGGTGTAGCTGATCAGGGTGCCGGAAGGCTGCACCTGGCCCTCGCCGATCACCGGCAGGACCTTGTCCACGGTGCCGGCGAAGACCCTGCCGGGTATGCCGTCGAAGGCGACTTCGGCCTCGTCGCCGACGGTCAGGCGCAGCTGGCTGTTCTGGCGCATCCAGGCGGTGAAATACGGGCCTTCATCCGGCACGAAGACCATCGAGGGGCGCAGCGGCAAGCGGCTGGCCATCATCCCGGGACGCAGCGACACGTGGCTGACGAAGCCCCGCGAGGGCGCGCGCACCACGGTGTTGTCCAGGTTGAACTGAGCCAGGGCCACCTGCGCGTTGAGGTCATCGACGCGGGCGGTGGTCAGGTCCACGTCGCGTTTGTTGCCGACGTTGCGCAGCGCCAGCTCACGGGCGCGGGCCTGGTCGGCGCGCGCCGAGACCAGTTGCGCCTTGAGCGAATCCAGCTTGAGCTGGAAGGGTTTGGGATCGATGCGGAACAGCACGGCTCCCTTCTCGATGATCTCGTTCCCCTTGACCGGCACCTCCACCACTTGCCCGGTAACCACCGGGATCACCGGCGTGGTGACGAAGTAGGTGCGCGCCACCTCGGAATACGGGTGGTTGTAATTCATCAGGAAGATCAGCGTACCGATCAGCACGATGCCGCCGAGCGCGGCGGTAGGTACCGTCCACTTGTTCAGCGGGATGCGGAAGATCTTGAAGATGGCGACGCAGAAGGCGGTGTAGGTGAGGATCAGCAACAGGTCCATGGCTCAGCCCTCCCCGCCCGGTTGAGTGGTTGCCGGTGCGGCAGGCGAGCTCTGGCGGCCTTCCAGCGCATCCAGGCGCTGACGCAGCTCGGCCAGCTGCTGTTCCAGGTATTGCGCCTCCTGCGCCGGCGTCTTGCCGTGATGGAAGCCCCAGCCCCGGTCCTCGCGGTACAACATGGCCCAGATCCACAGGAACGGCCACAGCGCATGCAGCGTGAAAAGGCTTACCCAGCCGGCCGCGTGGATCGCGTCCTGGTGGGGATGGTTGCGGTGTACCGCAATCTCATAAGGAATGTCGTGCAGCACGATGATCCCGTAGAACAGTACCAATCCGACAAAGATCAGTACCCCCAGCGCAAAATAGTCGAGCATCCCGCCCTCCTTGTTCCCCCGAGCACAACGCCGGAGCGAGTCGCCTGAGTATGGTTGATCCATGGCAATCTGCACGATCGTAACCGCGCGAAAACAGCGGGATTTCAAGCGATTGCCAGGGAAACCGGCGGGCCGGTTGCGGCGCCCCCATTCGTCCGACCGGCCGGCTCACCGGCGGGTTTTCGTTTTCACTGGAAGGACGGCTCACCAGGAGCAACCACCATGGGAAAAACCACCGCTCTACTCATGATCGGCGCGCTGGCCGTGCTGCTGGGCGGCTCGTCCTGCGGCAGCCACAACGACCACGACGCACCACGCCCGCCGCCCATGGAAGAGGGCCAGATGGGCTACCGGAACATCCCGCAGCAGCAGATGCAGCCGCAGGTGCAGTCCATTCCGCGGCGCTGAGCCGTATCGGCCCAGTACCGGTGGCTCCTACACAGGCTTCGGCCGCATCAGGATGAACCGCGCCACCACCAGCGCCAGCGCGCCGACCACAGCGAAGGCGACAATGGTCGCCACACCGCCATCGCGCTGCAGGAAGTCGGTCAACGCCGCAAGCCCCACGGCCAGGAACAGCAGCACCAGGCCGAACCATTGAATCCGCTGGGCGCGCAGGTACAAGGACGCCCGGTGCGCGCTCGTGGTGTTTTCGTCTTTGCCCATGGCGGCATCTCCATCGGGATGTCTCTCCACGCTAACAGGCGACGCCCCCAGCGGCACGGCAACTGACGAAGGGCAGGCTCTGCGACGCGGGGTAGCGGCCTGCGTCAGAGTCCTGGGGCGAATAACTGTCTATCCTTCTCCGGGCTGTCATGAATCAGGGATGGGCCGATGCCTAAGAAGCTGGTGCTGGTGGCGCTCGTTGCGCTGCTGCTGGGGGGCGGGCTGTGGTGGTACCTGCAGTCCCGCGAAAGTGATGACAAACGCCTGGTGCTCTACGGCAACGTGGACATCCGTCAGGTGTCGCTGGCCTTCACCGGCAGCGAGCGCATCGCGAAGATGAATGTCGAGGAAGGCGACGTGGTGAAAGCCGGCGACGTGCTGGCCAGCCTGGACACCCGCGCCCTGCGCCTGCAGATCGACAAGGCCCGGGCACAGATTGCCGCCCAGGAGCAGAACCTGCTGCGCCTGAAGAACGGCTCGCGCCCCGAGGACATCGACCGGGCGAAAGCCCAGGACAAGGCCGCCCGCGCCCAGCTCGACCTTGCCAACACCCAGTTGCGCCGGCTGGAGAGCATCCGCGCCAACAGCCCCGGCGGCCGCGCCGTCAGCCAGCAGGACATCGACAGTGCCACCTCGCAGCAGAAGGTCGCCCAGGCCGAGCTGGAAGACCGGCAGAAGTCCCTGCGCCTGGCGCAGATCGGCCCGCGCGCGGAAGACATCGCCCAGGCCGACGCCCAGCTCGCCGCCGCCCGTGCGGACGTGGCGCTGCTGCAGCACAACCTCGATGAAGCCGACCTCAAGGCGCCGCAGAACGCCACCGTGCGCTCGCGCCTGCTGGAGCCCGGCGACATGGCCTCGCCGCAGCGCCCGGTGTACTCCCTGGCGCTGACCGATCCGAAATGGATCCGCGCCTACGTCAGCGAAACCAACCTGGGCCGCATCAAGCCCGGCCTGAAGGCCCAGGTATTCACCGACAGCCACCCGGACCAGGCCATCGACGGCCATGTCGGCTTCATTTCCTCGGTGGCCGAGTTCACACCCAAGTCGGTGCAGACCGAGGAACTGCGCACCAGCCTCGTCTACGAGGTGCGCGTGCTGGTGGCCGACCCGGACAACCGCCTGCGCCTGGGCATGCCGGCCACGGTGCGCTTCGCCGACGAGCCGCGCTGATGTCTGACGCTCCAGTAATTCGCGCCGAGGGCCTAGCCAAGCACTTTCTGGTGAAAGAGTCGGGCAAGACCGTGCAGGCGCTCAAGGACATCAGTCTGGACATCCCGCGCGGCCAGCTCACCGCGCTGGTGGGCCCGGACGGCGCCGGCAAGACCACCTTCCTGCGTCTGGTCGCCGGGCTGCTGCAGGCCGACGCCGGCACGCTCACGGTGCTGGACGTGGACGTCCACGCCCACCCGCAGCAGGTGCAGGACCGTATCAGCTACATGCCGCAGCGCTTCGGCCTCTACGAGGACCTGAGCGTGCAGGAGAACCTCGACCTCTACGCCGACCTCCACGGCGTGCCGCACAAGGAGCGCCAGGAGCGCTACCAGCGCCTGCTGGAGATGACCGACCTGGCACGTTTCACCGATCGCCCGGCGGGCAAGCTCTCCGGCGGCATGAAACAGAAGCTGGGCCTGGCCTGCACCCTGGTGCGCTCGCCGGACCTGCTGCTGCTCGACGAGCCCACCGTCGGCGTCGATCCGCTGTCGCGCCGCGAGCTGTGGGAGATCATCCAGCAACTGATCGAGCAGGAGCAGCTCAGCGTGCTGGTCTCCACCTCCTACATGGACGAAGCCGAGCGCTGCGCCGAAGTCTTCCTGCTGCACCAGGGCCAGCTGATGGCCAAGGGCGACCCGGCGTCGATCCGCGAACACGCCGACAACCTCTGTTTCATCGCCACCCCGCCCGCCGACGAGCCCGCACGCACCCTGCAGGCGCGGCTGCTGGACGACCACCAGAACATCGTCGACGCGGTGCCGCAGTCCGGCGAGGTGCGTTTCATCCGTCAGCCGGACGCCGACCAGGGCAAGCTCGAGCAGATGCTCGACGGCGCACCGGTACGCCAGGTGGACGCGCGCCTGGAAGACGGCTTCATGTTCCTCCTGCGCGCCCGCAGCGATGCCGAAGCCGTCGACATGGAATCCCTGAAAGCCGGTACTCACCGTCATGACGACAGCAACGAAGCAGTGATCGAAGTGAAGGACCTGGTGCGCAAGTTCGGCGACTTCACCGCCGTCGCCAGCACCAGCTTCAGCGTGCGCCGCGGGGAAATCTTCGGCCTGCTCGGGCCCAACGGCGCCGGCAAGACCACCACCTTCCGCATGCTCTGCGGGCTGCTGCCGGCCACCAGCGGCACTCTGCAGGTCGCCGGGGTCAACCTGCGCCACGCGCGGGCCCAGGCGCGGCGCAAAGTCGGCTACGTGTCGCAGAAGTTCTCCCTCTACGGCAACCTCTCGGTCGCCGAGAACCTGCGCTTCTTCGGCGGCGCCTATGGCCTGGGCGGCAAGCGCCTGAGCCAGCGGATGGACGCGGTGTCCCGGCAGTTCGACCTCAGCGGCCAGGAGGACTCGCCCAGCGGCCAGCTGCCCGGCGGCTTCAAGCAGCGCCTGGCGATGGCGGTCGGGCTGCTCCACGAGCCGGAAATCCTCTTTCTCGACGAACCCACCAGCGGCGCCGATCCCCTCGCCCGCCGGGGCTTCTGGCAGCGCATCACGGCGCTGGCGGCCTCTGGCACCACCATCATCATCACCACCCACTTCATGGAAGAGGCCGAGTACTGCGACCGCATCGTCATCCAGGATGCCGGCAAGCTGCTGGCCATGGGCACCCCGCAGGAAGTCCGCGAACAGGCCGGCGGCAAGGGCAGCACGCTGAACATGGAGCAGGCTTTTATCCAGATCGTTGAAAGCAATCGCCTTGAGAGCAATCGCGTCGAAAGCAACAGCCATCCGGCCAAGGCGGGCGCGGCATGAGCGCCGGCGGTTTCTGGCGGCGCCTCGCCTCGCTGACGCGCAAGGAAGTGCGGCAGCTGGTGCGCGACCGCAGCAACCTGCTGATCGGCATCGGCCTGCCCATCGCGCTGATCCTGATCTTCGGCTACGGCCTGTCGCTGGACGTGAAGCGCGCCATCGTCGCCATCGTCCTCGACGACCCGTCCCCCGTGGCCCGCGACGTGGCTGCCGGGATCAGCCGCACCGAGTACCTGGAGCCTCACCTGGTGCGCTCCTTCGCCGAAGGCGAGGCGCTGATGAAGGCGCGCGAGGTGGACGCGCTGGTGCAGTTCCCTGCCGATTTCACCCGCCGCCTGAACGACGGCAACGCGCAGGTCCAGGTACTTGTGCAGGGCTCGGATGCCACCCGCGCCGCCAGCGTATCCACCTACGTCAGCAGCGCCCTGGCCGGCTATGGCGAGAAGCAGGCCGACCGCAGCGCCGGCAGCACGGCCCAATCCACGGATCAGCGCGGCGCGGTCACCATCGTCCAGCGCATGTGGTTCAACGCCGCCAACACCAGCACCTGGTACCTGGTGCCGGGGCTGATCGTGCTGATCATGACCCTGGTCGGCGCCTTTCTCACCGCGCTGGTGATGGCTCGCGAATGGGAGCGCGGCACGCTGGAGGCGCTGTTCGTCACGCCGGTGCGGCCAGTGGAAATCCTCCTGGCGAAGATCATCCCCTGCTTCGGCATCGGCATGATCGGCCTCGCCCTGTGCCTGCTCGCCGCGCGTTTCCTGTTCGACGTGCCGATCTACGGCTCCTTCGTCGTGCTGGTGATCGCCTCGATGCTCTACATGCTGGTGGCGCTGGGCATCGGCCTGCTGATCTCGGCGGTGACCAAGAACCAGTTCCTCGCCAGCCAGATCGCCCTGCTCGCCAGCTTCCTGCCGGCGATGATGTTGTCGGGCTTCATCTTCGACCTGCGCAACGTGCCCACCGCGATCCGGGTGATCGGCAACCTGCTGCCGGCAACCTACTTCATGGAGCTGGTGAAATCCCTGTTCCTGGCCGGCGACTTCTGGCCGATGATCCTCAAGAACTGCGCCATCCTCGCCGCCTACGCCGTCGCCCTGCTGGGCCTGGCGCGGATGGTGACGCGCAAGCGGCTGGACTGAATCCCATGGAATTTCTCTGGCGCATCCTCAACCTGTGGCGCAAGGAACTGCTGGTGATCCTCAAGGACCCGGCCAACCGCATCGTGCTGGTGGCGCCGGTGCTGATGCAGAGCGTGCTGTTCGGCTACGCGGTGACCTTCGACCTCAACGATGCGCCCTACGCCATCCTCGACCTGAGCCACAGCGAATCCTCCACCCGCCTCGCCTCGCGCCTGGACGGCAGCGGTATCTTCCACCGGGTGGCGACGCTGACCCGCGTGGAGGAAATCCAGACGGTGATCGACGAGCAGAAGGCCCTGCTGGTGATCCATATCCCGTCGGATTTCCAGACCCGCCTGGCGCAGGGCGACCCGGCGCCGATCCAGGTCATCCTCGACGGGCGCAACTCCAACACCGCCGGCTCCGCCGCTGCCGGGCTGGCCGTGGTGGTCGGGCAGTTCAACCAGGAACAGGGCCTGGCCTCGGCGCCCATCAGCGTGGTCAGCCGCTCCTGGTACAACCCCAACCTGGAGACCCGCTGGCCGCTGATCCCGGCGCTGATCGCCACCCTGAGCATGATGCAGACGCTGATGCTCACCGCGCTCTCGGTGGCCCGCGAACGCGAACAGGGCACCTTCGACCAGTTGCTGGTGACGCCCTACACGCCGCTGGAGATCATGCTCGGCAAGGCCATTCCGCCCCTGCTGATCGGTATGCTGCAGGCCACACTGGTGCTGCTGATGGCGCTGTTCTGGTTCCGAATACCCATGGCCGGTTCGCTGTTCAACCTCTACGCCGGGCTGGCGGTATTCACCATCGCCTGTGTCGGGCTGGGCATGTCGATCAGCGCGGTGTCGCTGAACATGCAACAGGCAATGCTCTACACCTTCGTGCTGATCATGCCGCTGACGCTGCTCTCCGGCCTTGCCACGCCGGTGCGCAACATGCCCGAATTCCTGCAGGTGGTGACCTACGCCAACCCGCTGCGCTTCGGCATCGACCTGATCCAGCGCGTCTACCTCGAAGGCGCGACCCTGGCCGATGTCTGGCACAACCTGATTCCCATGCTGGTGGTGGCCGCCGTCACCCTCCCGCTCGCCTCGTGGCTGTTCCGCCACCGGCTTGCGTAGTCGATCACTGGAGATGGCCCCGCGATGCAATACCCTCACCCGGAACCCCACTTCAGAAGCCGCCACCCATGAGCGAAACCAGCCAATTCGTCGTCTTCGCCGTCACCCAGCTCGCCCTGCCGTTCGGGCTGGGCTACCTGTACTGCCGCCGCAAGGGCATCGCCACCGACACCTGGCGAGCCGGCGGCATCTACCTGATCGCCCTGTCGCTGGCGATGCTGTTCTTCATCGGCCTGCTCGGTCTGCCGACCCATGTGAAAAACGTCGGCATGGTCAGCAACCGCTCCATGGGCCTGACGCTGGGCCTCGCCGGCATTGCCGCAGGCCTGCTGCTGGGTTACGTCGCACGGCGTTTCGAGGGCTCGTCCGATGACTAGCGCCCAGCGAATCTGAAAAGGTGCAATTCTGAAAAGGTGCCATCGATGAACCGCACGTCTCGCCTCGTCTCCCTCGCCCTGCTCGGCACAGGCCTCGCCGGCTGCGCCGTCGGCCCCGACTACGAAGCGCCGCGAACCCAGGCGCCAGCCAGCTGGCAGGCCGCGCACTCGGGCGATGCGCAGTTGCACCCCGCCCAGGGCGATGTCCACCTCAGCGAAGACTGGTGGACGCTGTTCAACGACCCGGTGCTGAACAACCTGCAACGCCGCGCCGACAAGGCCAGCCCCGACCTCAACAGCGCCGTGCTGCGCTTCGCCCAGAGCCGCATGCAGCGGCAAATGGTGGCGGCCCAGCGTGGCGTGGATGTCAACGCTTCCGGCGGCGTGACCCGCCAGCGCATGAGCGAGAACGGCGCCAACGCGCTGATGATCCAGCGCATCGCCCCCGGCGCCAGCAGCGACGAGATCAGCAAGGTGCTGGCGCAGCCCTTCACCCTTTACCAGGCCGGTTTCGACGCCTCCTGGGAGCCCGACCTGTGGGGCCGCGTGAGCCGCTCCATCGAAGCCGCCGATGCCAGCGTGGCGGCGCAGCAGGCGATGTTCGAGGAAACCCGCCTGGGCGTCTCGGCCGAACTGGCCCGCGCCTACTTCGAGCTGCGCGGCGTACAGCAGCAGATCGTCGTGGCCAATCAGGACATAGTCGCCACCGAGCAGTCCCTGCAACTGATCCAGGTGCGCGCCGACGGCGGCCTGGTGGACGACTTCGACGTCGAACGCCAGCGCGGCCAGCTCGCCGACCTGCGCTCCAGCCTGCCGCAGCTGCACGCCAGCGAGAGCGCGGCGATCAACCAGATCGGCGTGCTGATCGGCGCCGAGCCCGGCAGCCTGCGCGATGACCTGAAGCCCGTCGCGCAGACCACTGCGCAAACGCCCGACCTGAGCCTCGGCCTGCCGTCGGAAGTGGCCCGCCGTCGCCCGGATATCCGCGCCGCCGAGGCCCAGCTGCACGCCGCCACCGCCAACATCGGCGTGGCCGTGGCAGACCTCTACCCGTCCATTCGCCTGGGCGCGAGCTTCGGCTACGAGTCCGCCGACGATGGCAAGTTCAGCGACTGGGGCAGCCGCACCTGGAGCGTTGGCCCGAGCCTGTCGCTGCCGATCTTCGACAACGGCCGGCGGCGCTCGCAGATCAACCTGCGCAAGCTGGAGCAGCAGGAAGCGGCGGTGTCCTACCAGCAGACCGTGCTCAAGGCCTGGCAGGAAGTGGACGATGCCCTCAACCACTACGGCGCCGAGCGCCAGCGCAACCAGCGCCTGCAGGAGAAGCTGCACAGCAGCGACGTCGCCTATGGCATGGCCAAGGCGCGCTATGCCGGCGGCATGACCGACTTCCTGGTGGAGCTGGACGCCCAGCGCGCATTCCTGCAGTCGCGCCGCGATGTGGTGGACAGCGATACCCAGCTGCGCCTGACGCTGATCGCCCTGTGCAAGGCGCTCGGCGGCGGCACGCCGGCGCCGGTGGCCAGCGCCAGCCGCTGAGGTCAGTTCTGCTGTGCGGTGACCTTGCCGTCGCGCAGGTCCTTGGCGACCCGGCGCTGCATCTCGTAGGCCGGTGCCTCCACGGCATCGAAGTCCTCGGAGTAGCGCGTGGCAAAGCCCTGCACGCCCCACTCCTGGTACTGCTTCACGTGCCACAGTTCGTGGGCCCAGAGGGCAACGTCATTCTGCGCGTCGTCCTCGCTGCGGAAGACGATCACGTCCACCAGGGTGACCGCCTCGGTGTCGGGATTCTGCATGATCGCCTGGGCAGCGTTCAGCTCGTCCAGCGCACCGGTGGAATAGCGCGCGGCCATCAGCACGTCGTCAGAGAAATACGGCTGCAACTGGGCGCGGATCTCCAGCGGGATCGGCTCGGTGCCGCCCTGCGCCGCCTGTTCGCGGGACTGCTGCAGCCACACGCCCAGCGCCTGGGCGGCCATCTTGCGGGTATCCGACAGCACCGGGCCGAGCACTGCGCCCAGGTCCGGCAGGCAGGTGCAGGTATCCAGGCAGACCTGGCGCTGCCCCGGCGGGCAGGTCGCGGCAAGGGCATCGACGGACGCGGCCAACCCGGCGAGCAGCGCCAGGGCGTGCAGGAAGCGGGTTGCGAGGGGGGATGGCATGAAAAGACTCCGCTACAACGTGGAGAAAGGCATGGTGCTCAGACCATGGCGCGGCGCGATCATGCCATGCCGCCAGCAAAAAAAGAGCGCTGGCGCGACGTATGAAACTTCTGATAGCTTCTGAGCCATGAATGCCGCCAATCGCACCTTCCAGCAGATTATTACCACCATCGCTCCGATGGTGGGTTAGCGCATTCCGCGAACAACCAAACCCGCCTCCCGGCGGGTTTTTTAATGCCCGCCGTCCGAGGCTCCCGATCGAGGAGACACTGATGGACCAGGCACCTTCCCCCGCTCTTTCCCCGGAGCTGCACCCCCTGCAAGCGCTCATCCAGGCCGCCGACGACGCCATCGGTCGCGAGGACTTCGACGCGCTGCTCGGGTTCTACACCGAAGACGCCCTGCTGGTGGTCAAGCCCGGCCTGCTGGCACGCGGCAAGGCGCAGATCCGCCAGGCCTTCGTCGCCATCGCCGAGCACTTCGGGCACAACCTGCGGGTGCGCCAGGGGCGCCTGGACATCCTCGAAACCGGCGACACCGCGCTCGTTGTCGCGCAAACCCTGCTGGATACCAGTCACGGCAAGCTGAGCCGCCGCGCCACCTACGTGTTCCGCCGCGAAGCCGACGGCGCCTGGCGTTGCGCGGTCGACAACTCCTACGGCACCGACCTGCTGGAGGCCACCACATGAATACACAGACAGGCACGCTGCACCTGCTGTGCGGCAAGGCGGCGTCGGGCAAATCCTGCCTCGCCCGCGAACTGGCGGAGGCACCGGGCACCGTGATGCTGGCCGAGGAGCAGTGGCTGGCCGAGCTGTTCCCCTGGGGCATCAGCAACCCCGACGACTACCAGCTCTACGCCCGCCGCGTGCGCAAGGTCATGGGCCCGCACGTGGTCGGCCTGCTCCGCGCCGGCACCAGCGTGGTGCTGGACATCCCCGCCAACACCCTGGCCGACCGCCGCTGGCTGATCGACCTGGCGCAGCAGGCCGGTGCGGCGCACTGCCTGCATTTTCTCGACGTCGACCCGGCCACCTGCCGCAGCCGCCTGCTGGCGCGCCACGCCATCGCCCCACTGGCCGCGCCGCTGGACCCGGCCGGTTACGAGGCGCTCAACCGCTACTTCGTCGCCCCGCGCCCGGAGGAAAAACTGCAGGTGCAGCGCCATGGCGCCTGAGCGCGTAGAATCGCCGCCCCGATTTGCCCCAATCGCCTGAATTCAGAAAGACCGGATAGATGAACACCGAAGCCATCGCTACCCTGCGCGAGCAACTGCTCACCGCCCTGAACCCCGCCCCTGCGGAAACCCGCCGCCTGTTCCACGGCCGCGGCCGCCGCTGGCCGGGGCTGGAGCAGGTCACCGCCGACTGGCTGGAAGGCGTGCTGCTGGTGTCGCTGTTCCGCGAGCCCGCCGAAGACGAGCTGAGCGCGCTGCGGGCGATGCTGGTGGAGCTGGCGCAAGGCGATGTCTGGCGCGCTACCGGCGCCCGCAGCCTGATGCTGCAGCACCGCTACACCCTGGAAAGCACCATGGAAGTGCTCCACGGCGAAGCCTTCGACGGCTGGCAGATCAGCGAGCATGGCCTGCGCTACCAGCTGGACCTGGGCCGCAAGCAGAACAACGGCCTGTTCCTCGACATGCGCTACGGCCGCCAGTGGGTGCAGGCTAACTCCGCCGGGTTGCGCGTGCTCAACCTGTTCGCCTACACCTGCGGCTTCTCCGTGGCGGCGATGGCCGGCGGCGCGCAGAAGGTGGTCAACCTCGACATGGCCCGCGCCGCGCTCAGTCGTGGCCGCGACAACCACCGCCTGAACGGCCACGACCTGTCGAAGGTGAGCTTCCTCGACCACGACCTGTTCAAGTCCTGGGGCAAGGTGAAGAAGTCCGGCCCGTACGACCTGATCATCATCGACCCGCCGAGCTTCCAGAAAGGCAGCTTCGTCCTCGACAAGGACTACGCCCGCGTCCTGCGCCGCCTGCCGGAACTGCTGGATGGCGCCGGCACCACCGTGCTGGCCTGCGTGAACGACCCAGGCATCGGCGTGGACTTCCTGCTCCGGGGCATGGCCGCCGAGGCGCCGCAGCTGCGCTTCATCGAACGCCTGGAAAACCCGCCGGAGTTCGCCGACATCGAGGAAGACAGCGGCCTCAAGGCGCTGGTGTTCCGGTTGGACTGATCCACCACTTCACCACGCCTGGCATTGAACGGCGGATAACCGTGAACGGTTATTCGCCCTACGAACGAGCGCTCCGACTGAGTCACCCGTAGGGCGCATAACGCCTACAGCGTTATCCGCCGCCCTACCGCAAACCCGGCGTCCACTGTAGGAGCGAGCTTGCTCGCGAACCCCGCTTCACGCCGGCCTATCCGGTGCAATGCGTTCGCGCGCAAGAACTGGGCGCCCCCCTCGCTCCTACAGAAAAGCCCAACTTCTCCCGATGAAAGGCCGTACCAACCCTTGCGGCCAAGCCACCATCACGCCATCCTTGCCACTGTATGTAAAACCAGTGCCTGCAGATGCCCGCGCCGCTCGACCCCAACCTCTATTACCTGACCAACTTCCACCGCGCCCTCGACTGGATCGACGAACGCTACGCCGACCTGCTTGACGCCGAGGAAGCCCGGTTCATCGCCGATTTCCGCGCGCTGCCGCTGCCGTCGCGGGCGCTGCTGGTGCGGCTGGTGATGCGCAAGGGGCCGCACTTTCGCGCCGGCAAGCTGAGCTACGCGGAGATCGGCGACATCCCCAGCGCCGCCGCGCCGCTGCTGGAACTGGGCTGGCTGGACGATGCCTACCCTCTCGCGCTGGAAGAGTTGCTGCCACTGCTGCTCAAGGACGAACTGCTCGCGCGCTTCCGCGCTGACCTGCCGCGCGGCGCGCTGAAGAAGGCCGAGCTGTACGAGCACCTGCACGCCTACCACGAGCAGGTACAACCCTTCGCCGGCTGGTACCCGGAGCTCGACCAACTCTACACGCTGATGGCGACGCCGTTGTGCGATCGCCTGCGTCTGCTGTTCTTCGGCAACCTGCAGCAGGACTGGTCCGAATTCGTCCTTGCCGACCTCGGCATCTTCCGTTACGAAACCGTCCCTTTCACTGCCGACTCCCGAGCCTTCCGCCGCCGCGATGACCTTGAGGCCTACATCCACCTGTGGAACGGCGCGGTGCGCTTCGAAACCGGCGAACCCATCGCCGAACTGCTGGCCGAACTGGGTGACTTCCACAGCGACAACAGCTATCTGCAAGCCCGCCACGACCGCCTGCTGTACCGCATGGCCTACCAGCTGGAGCGCGAAGGTGAGCTGGACGCCGCACTGGCGCTTTACCAACGCACCACCGCCGGGGGCTCGCGGCAGCGGCAGATTCGCGTGCTGGAACGCCTGCAACGCTTCGAGGAAGCCCATGCGCTGGTGCAAGCCGCCCTGGCCGCGCCGGAAAGCGACGGCGAGCTGCAGTTGGTCGAGCGTGCGCTGACCCGGCTGGTCCGCCAGCTCGGGCTGCCAAAGGAAAAAACCGCCAAGGCCGCGCCGCCGCTGCGCATCGACCTGGAGCTGCCGCGCCCGGACGTCAACGTCGAATTCGCCGTGCAGGCCGTGCTTCACGAAGACAAAGCGCCGGTTTACTACGTGGAGAACGCGCTGATCTGCAGCCTGTTCGGCCTGCTCTGCTGGGAGGTGATCTTCGCCCCGCTGCCCGGCGCCTTCTTCCACCCCTTCCAGGTCGGGCCCAGCGATCTCAACCGCAGCGACTTCGTCAGCCGCCGCACGGAAGCCTTCGCCGCACGCCTGGCGTTGCTAGACAGCGATGCGTACCTGAAGGCGATCCGCGAAACCTGGGCCGCCAAGACCGGCATCCTCTCGCCCTTCGTACACTGGGAGCTGCTCGACGAAAACCTGCTGGAGCAGGCCCTGCACTGCCTGCCGGCGGCGCACCTGAAGCTGTGGTTCGAGCGCCTGCTGGCCGACCCGAAGGCCAACCGCGCCGGCATGCCCGACCTGATCCAGTTCTGGCCCGCCGAGGCGCGCTACCGGATGATCGAGGTGAAAGGCCCCGGTGACCGCCTGCAGGACAACCAGAAGCGCTGGCTGGCCTTCTGCGCCGAGCACGGCATGCCAGTGGAAGTCTGCTACGTGCGCTGGCAGGGCGAGGTCGAATGAGCTACGCCATCGCCGTGCGCGCGCTCTGCGAATTCACCGCCAAGGAAGGTGACCTCGACCTGCGCTTCACCCCCGCCCCCACCGCCCAGGAAGGCATGGCCGGCCACGCCACGGTGGTCTCCCGCCGCGGGCTGGGCTACATCGCCGAGCTGCCGCTGCGCGGCGAATATCCGGGGCTGGTGGTCAGCGGCCGCGCCGACGGCTACGACCCGAACGAAAACCTGCTGGAAGAGATCAAGACCCACCGCGGCGACGTCGCGCGCATCCCGCAGAACCACCGGCTGCTGCACTGGGCGCAGGTGAAGGTATATGGCTGGCTGCTGTGCCAGACCCTGGAGATCGACGCCATCGATCTCGCCGTCGTCTACTTCAACGTCATCACCCAGAAGGAAACCGAGTTCCGCGAGCGCTTCGCCGCCGCCGAGCTGCGCGCCTTCTTCGAGCTGCAATGCCAGCGCTTCGTGCAATGGGCCGAGCAGGAAAGCGCCCACCGCGTCGAACGCGACCAGGGGCTGGAGACGCTGCGCTTCCCCTACGCCGATTTCCGCCAGGGCCAGCGCATGCTCGCCGAATCGGTGTACCGCGCCGCCCGCGACGGCCAGACGCTGATGGCGCAGGCCACCACCGGCATCGGCAAGACCCTCGGCACGCTGTTCCCGCAGCTCAAGGCCTTCCCCGGCCAGCAGCTGGACCGCCTGTTCTTCCTCACCGCCAAGACCCCCGGCCGGCGCCTGGCGCTGGACGCCCTGGCGACCCTGCGCCAGCAGGAGGCCGCCCAGCCGCTGCGGGTGCTCGAGCACGTCGCCCGCGACAAGGCCTGCGAGCACCCGGACAAGGCCTGCCACGGCGAATCCTGCCCGCTGGCCAAGGGGTTCTACGACCGCCTGCCCGCCGCCCGCGAGGCCGCGCTCAAGCAGTGCTGGCTGACCCAGGAGGCGGTGCGCAAGGTGGCGCTGGAGCACCAGGTCTGCCCCTACTACCTGAGCCAGGAACTGTGCCGCTGGTCCGACGTGGTGGTGGGCGACTACAACTACTACTTCGACATGACCGCCCTGCTCTACGGCCTCACCGTGCTCAACGACTGGAAGGTCACCCTGCTGGTGGACGAGGCGCACAACCTCATCGAGCGCGGCCGCGGCATGTACAGCGCCGAGCTGGACCAGGGCGAGTTCAACGCCCTGCGCAAGGTCGCCCCGGCCAAGCTGAAGAGCGCGCTGGAGCGCGTCGGCCGGCACTGGAACCAGCTGCACCAGGACCAGGACGTCGATTACCAGATCTACCCGACCATCCCCGACCTGTTCATCGCCGCGTTGCAGAAGGCCGTCAGCGCCATCACCGACCACCTCACCGACCAGCCCACCGGCAACGAGGCCGAGCTGTTGAGCTTCTATCTCAACGCCATGCTGTTCTGCCGGCTGGCCGAGGCCTACGGGCCGCACTCGCTGTTCGACATCACCCGCCACGACGTCAGCGCGCGCCGCGTGCTCTCAACCCTGTGCCTGCGCAACGTGGTGCCGGCGCCCTTCCTCGCCGAGCGCTTCAAGGTGGCCCACAGCACCACGCTGTTCTCCGCCACCCTGACCCCGGCGCACTACTACGCCGACCTGCTCGGCCTACCCGAAGACACCGGCTGGCGCGAGGTGGAGTCACCCTTCCACGCGCAGCAGCTGGAAGTCCACGCGCTGAGCAACCTCTCTACTCGCTACCAGCACCGCGAGGCCAGCCTCACGCCGATCAGCACGCTGATGGCCCGGCAGTTCCGTGCGCGCCCCGGCAACTACCTGGCCTTCTTCAGCAGCTACGCCTACCTGCAACAGGCGCTGGACCGCTTCACCGCCGAGCACCCGGACATCCCGCACTGGGCCCAGTCGCGCAGCATGAACGAACTGGAGCGCCAGGCCTTCCTCGACCGCTTCACCACCGGCTCGCGCGGCATCGGTTTCGCCGTGCTCGGCGGTGCTTTCGGCGAAGGTATCGACCTGCCGGGCGAGCGCCTGATCGGCGCCTTCATCGCCACGCTGGGGCTGCCGCAGGTGAACGAGGTCAACGAAGAGATCAAGCAGCGCATGCAGGGGATGTTCGGCGACGGCTACGACTACACCTTCCTGTTCCCCGGCTTGCAGAAGGTCGTTCAGGCGGCGGGCCGGGTGATTCGCACGCCGACGGATTCGGGGGTGATCTATCTGCTCGACGACCGTTTCAACCAGCCGGCGGTGCGGAAGTTGCTGCCGGGGTGGTGGAAGCCGGAGCGACTGAAGTTCATCGCCGATCCGCCTCGGTTCAAGGCGCCGCAGGGGTATCTGCTGCTGTAGTGCTCTTTTGTAGGATGGGTGGAGCGCAGCGATACCCATGCTGTCGGTGCGCCGGCATCGATGGGTATCGCTGCGCTCCACGCCATCCTACGTTCGTGCTCCGCCGTGATTCAGGTGCGAGCGGAAACTCTGGTCGCGGGCATGGCCCGCTCCTACAGTGAGCCACCCAACGTCCGTCAGTCCAACCGCCATTGACGGCGCCTTCCCACCGGATAAACTGTATATCCATACAGCATTATCCGAGTCATCCCATGCCCCGCCACGCCAGTTCCCTCCCCCGGCCCTCTCGCCGGGCGCATGACCGTCGCCGTTCGCCGGCCGGGAGGCCGTGATGGGCAGCGTGGTCGCACTCGACACCCTGTTCCACCAGCGGCAGGTCTGGAAGGGCCAACCGCAAGGCCTGCCGCCCAGCCAACAGCCCACCGGCCATGCGCTGCTGGACGCTGCCCTGCCCAGCGGCGGCTGGCCGGAAGCGGCGCTCAGCGAAATCCTCCTGGCCGCCGAAGGCACCGGCGAGCTGCAACTGGTCTGGCCGACCCTCGCGCGGCTCAGCGCGGCGGGCGAGCGCATCGTGCTGGTCGCACCGCCCCACGTGCCCTACCCGGCCGCCTGGCAGGCAGCAGGCGTGGCGCTGGAGCAGCTCGCCATCATCCAGGCGCGCGGGCGCGATGCGCTCTGGGCCGCCGAACAGTGCCTGCGCTCGGGCAGCTGTGGTGCCGTGCTGTGCTGGCCGCAGCAGGCCGACGACCGCGCCCTGCGCCGCCTGCAGGTGGCCGCCGAAACCGGGCAGACCCTGGCCATCGCCTACCGCTCGCAGCGCGAAGCGCTCAACCCCTCGCCCGCCGCGTTGCGCCTGGCGCTGGACGCCAACCCGGCGCAGCTGCGCGTGCTCAAGTGCCGGGGTGGCCTGGCGCCGGCGCGGCCCATCCCGCTGCCCTGGCACTGACCATGCTCTGGGCCTGCATTCTCCTGCCACAGCTGGCCATGGACGGCGTGCTGCGCGGCCGTCCCGAGCCGGACGCCGCCCTGGCGCTGCTCGCCGGGCCGACCCAGCGCCGCGTGCTGCAAGCGGTGAACCCGGCTGCGCGGGCGCTGGGGCTCAAGCCCGGCCAGTCGCTCACCGCCGCCCAGGCCTTGAGCCGCGACTTCGCCACCGCCGAGTACGACCTGCGCGACGTGCAGCGCTGGCAGAACCTGCTGGCCGCCTGGGCCTATGGCTTCAGCTCGCAGGTCAGCCAGCACTACCCGCGCGCGCTGCTGCTGGAGGTGCAGTCCAGCCTGCAACTGTTCGGCCCCTGGCCGCGCTTCGAGGCACGCCTGCGCGACGAGTTGAACGGACTGGGCTTCCGCCACCGCATCACCGCCGCGCCCAACCCGGCCGCCGCGCGCATCCTCGCCAACGGCCACGACGGCCTGGCGATCCACGACAACCAGCAGCTGCGCCAGTACCTGGGGAAGATGCCGCTGGAGCGCCTGGGCCTGGAGCGCGACGCCGCCACCTCGCTGGGGCGCATGGGCCTGCGCAGCCTGCAGCAACTGCTCGCCCTGCCGCGCGAAAGCCTGGCCCGGCGCTTCCCGCCACAGGTGCTGCGGCAGGTCGACACCCTGCTCGGCCAACGCCCGCTGGCCCTGGAGTTCTACCGGCCGCCGGACTGTTTCGAGTCGCGTATCGAGCTGAATTTCGACGTGGAGTCCACCCAGGCGCTGCTGTTCCCGCTGCGCCGCCTGACTGCCGATCTCGCCGCCTTCCTCGCCGGACGCGACAGCGGCGTGCAGCGCTTCGTCCTCCATCTGGAGCACCACGAAGGCAGCGACACGCTGATGCCGGTCGGTCTGCTCAGCGCCGAACGCGAGGCGGCGATGCTCTTCGAGCTGACCCGTGGCCGCCTGGAGCAACTGCAACTGCGCGCCCCGGTGCACAGCGTGCGGCTGCTGGCCGACGACCTGCCGGCCTTCGTGCCGCAGCACCGCGAGCTGTTCGACGACCGCCCGCAGCAATCGCTGCCCTGGGAACAGCTGCGCGAACGCCTGCGCGCGCGGCTGGGCGACGACGCCGTGCACAGTCTCGGCGGCCGCGCCGACCATCGCCCGGAGCGCGCCTGGCAAGGCAGCCCGACGCCGCTGCAGGCCATCATCGAAGCCCCGCGCCCCGGCTGGCTGCTGGCCGAGCCCCAGCCACTGCGCGAGTTCGCCCCGGCCCTGCTGGCCGGCCCCGAGCGCATCGAATCCGGCTGGTGGGACGGCGAGGACATCCGCCGCGACTACTACCAGGTGCGCACCCGCAGCGGCCAGCACGCCTGGGTGTTCCGCCCGGTGGGTGACGACGGGCCCCTGCTGCTGCACGGCTGGTTCGCATGAGCGCGGAAAGTGAAAGCATCGGCTACGCCGAATTGCACTGCCTGTCCAACTTCAGCTTCCAGCGCGGCGCCTCCAGCGCCGCCGAGCTGTTCGAGCGGGCGAAGACGCTCGGCTACCAGGCACTGGCGATCACCGACGAATGTAGCCTGGCCGGTATCGTCCGCGCCTGGCAGGCGGCGAAGGAGAAGGAAATCCCGCTGATCACCGGCAGCGAACTGAGCATCGAGCAAGGCCCGAAGCTGGTGCTGCTGGCCGAGAACCTGGCCGGCTACGAGAACCTCTGTCGCCTGCTCACCCACGCCCGCCGTCGCGCCGAAAAAGGCAGCTATCGCCTGGTGCGCACGGACTTCGACGGCAACCTCGACCACCTGCTGGCAATCTGGCTGCCTCGGGATGATCAGGACGACGACGGATTCTGGCTCCGCGAACTGTTCCCCGAGCGCCTGTGGCTGGGCGTCGAACTGCACAAGGGCCCGGACGACACCAGCAAGCTGCGTCGTCTACAGGAACAGGCCGCACGCCTGGAGATTCCCGCCGTGGCCTGCGGCGACGTACACATGCACGCCCGCGGCCGCCGCGCCCTGCAGGACTGCATGACCGCCATCCGCCAGCACCTGCCGGTGCACGAGGCCGGCCAGCACCTCTATCCCAATGGCGAACGGCATCTGCGGCCGAGGGAGACGCTGGCGTCGATCTACCCGGCCGAGCTGCTAGCGGAAACGCTGGAGATCGCCGGGCGCTGCACCTTCGACCTGGGCAAGGATTTGAAATACCAGTACCCGCGCGAGCTGGTGCCCGATGGTCATACACCCACTACCTGGCTGCGCGAGAAGACCGAGGAAGGCATCCGGCGCCGCTGGCCGGATGGTGAGACAGAAAAAGCGCGCGCACAGGTGGAATACGAGCTGGAGCTGATCGCCGAGCTGGGCTACGACAGCTACTTCCTCACCGTCCACGACATAGTCGCCTTCGCCCGCCGCCAGAGCATCCTCTGCCAGGGGCGCGGCTCGGCGGCCAACTCGGTGGTCTGCTTCGCCCTCGGCATCACCGAGCTGGACCCGTCCAAGGCCAGGCTGCTGTTCGAACGTTTCATCTCCCGCGAGCGCAACGAGCCGCCGGACATCGACGTCGACTTCGAACACGACCGCCGCGAGGAGGTCATCCAGTACGTGTTCCAGCGCTACGGCCGCAGCCGCGCCGCGCTCACCGCCGTGGCCAGCACTTACCGCGGCGCCGGTGCGGTACGCGACGTGGCCAAGGCGCTGGGCCTGCCGCCGGACCAGGTCGGCGCGCTGGCCGACTGCTGTGGCGCCTGGAGCCGCGAGGCGCCGCCGCCCGAGCGCCTGCTGGAGGCCGGCTTCGACCCGGAAAGCCCGATCCTGCGCCGCGTGCTGGCCCTGACCGGGCAACTGGTCGGCTTCCCCCGGCACCTGTCGCAGCACCCCGGCGGCTTCGTCATTTCCCAGCAGCCACTGGAAACCCTGGTGCCGGTGGAGAACGCGGCAATGCCCGAGCGCACCCTGATCCAGTGGGACAAGGACGACCTCGACGCCGTCGGCCTGCTCAAGGTCGACGTCCTCGCCCTCGGCATGCTCAGCGCCCTGCGCCGCTGCTTCAACCTCGTCGCCGACTATCGTGGCCAGCAGTGGACCCTGGCGACGCTGCCGCAGGAGTGCGCGAAGACCTACGAAATGATCAGCCGCGCCGACACCGTGGGCGTGTTCCAGATCGAGTCCCGCGCGCAGATGGCCATGCTGCCGCGCCTGCGGCCCGAAACCTTCTACGACCTGGTGATCGAAGTGGCCATCGTCCGTCCCGGCCCGATCCAGGGCGACATGGTCCATCCCTACCTGCGCCGGCGGAACAAGGAGGAAAAGGTCGAGTACCCGCACGAAGAGCTGATCCCGATCTTCGAACGCACCCTGGGCGTGCCGCTGTTCCAGGAACAGGTGATGGAGCTGGCGGTGGTTGCTGCCGAGTACACGCCCGGCGAAGCCGACCAACTGCGTCGTTCCATGGCTGCCTGGAAACGCCATGGCGGGCTGGAGCCGCACCGCCAGAGATTGTCCGAACGCATGGGCGCCAAGGGCTACAAGCAGGAATACATCGACCGCATCTTCGAGCAGATCAAGGGTTTCGGCAGCTACGGCTTCCCCGAATCCCATGCCGCCAGCTTCGCCCTGCTCACCTACGCCAGCTGCTGGCTGAAATGCCACGAGCCGGCGGCCTTCACCTGCGCGCTGATCAACAGCTGGCCCATGGGTTTCTACAGCCCCGACCAGTTGCTGCAGGACGCCCGCCGCCATGGCCTGGAGATTCGCCCGGTGGACGTGCGCCACAGCCACTGGGACTGCACCCTGGAACCCATCGCCGAACGCCAGCCGGCGATCCGCCTCGGCCTGCGCATGGTCCGCGGGCTGCGTGAGGACGTCGCCAACACCGTGGCCCGGGCGCGCGAACAAAGCCCCTTCGCCGATGTCGCTGACCTCTGCCTGCGTGCCCATCTCGACGGCCGCGCCCGCGAACAACTGGCCGACGCCGGCGCCCTGCGCGGCCTCGCCGGCCACCGGCACAAGGCGCGCTGGGCGATCGCCGGAGTCGAGCCGCAGCTGCCGCTGTTCGCCGGCCAGGCCACCGAGGAAACGCCGGTCAGCCTGCCGCTGCCCAGCCGCGGCGAAGACCTGCTCACCGACTACGCGACCCTCGGCACTACCCTCGGCCCGCACCCCATGACCCTGCTGCGCGGCGCCCTCAAGGCCCGTCGCTGCCGCAGTTCAAGGGAACTGGCCAGCCTGGAAGCCGACCGCCTGGTGCGCGTCGCCGGCCTGGTGGTCGGCCGCCAGCGCCCCGGCACGGCCAGCGGCGTCACTTTCGTCACCCTGGAAGACGAGTTCGGCATGATCAACGTGATCGTCTGGCGCGACCTCGCCGAACAGCAGCGCCGCCCCTTCCTCAGCGCCCGCCTGATGCAGGTGGACGGCACCCTGGAAGCCAAGGACGGTGTGCGCCATGTGATCGCCGGACGGCTGACGGACCTGAGTGAGCTACTGGAGGGGCTGGATGTGCGGAGTCGGGATTTCCATTGAAACACCCCGAGTGTTCCATGGAAATTGCAGCAGATAGATGCCTGCTCCCTCAGCTAGTCCGGTGTTCCCAGAAGAATTGAAGAACTCAATCGGCATTGCACCAACAAAATCGAGAGTCATTTTGATATCATTCCAAATGAGAGGGGAATTGGTAGGAAAAAACGGATTGAACAATACCCCTTCACTCCTCTTGAGCTTCAAGGCTGATAATCTCATTCAGCCAGTCATCACCCTATTAGCGCTGGCGCGCGGGCATTTTTGCTCAACGATCCATGACGGGTGATCACCACCTTTTTGACTCAACGGCTAAGGGACGCTCGGCCGGCAAGGGATTTGGCATGAAATTCTTCGAAAAACTAAGCGCTTTCGCCGAGAAGGTTCGCCTGGAAAGCACCTCCATCGAAAGCTCCGAGGCCCCCAAAAGCCGTCTCGTTATCCCCTTCATCAAAACCGTGCTGGGATACGGTACAGAAAACCCTGATGAAATTGCCGCGGACTACGCCTGCCAGACAGCGACAGGCCAGACTGAAAAGGTCGATTACGTCATCTTCAGGGACGAGGCCGTATATGGCCTGGTCAAGCAGGTACCAGAGGGCACGCGCCTGGGTGCGGTTCAGAAGAGCGCACTGGCCAGAATTCACAATGCAAGTGGCGCCCAGTTCTCTGTTCTAACTGATGGTCAGGTTTATCAATTTTTTGCGGACCTGAAAATCCCGGGAAGAATGGATGGAACGCCATTCCTGATAGTGGATCTGCTAAAAATCGATGCAATAGCTGTTTCAAAACTCAAACGTCTGACCAAGTCCACCTACCGCTCAATCCCGACGACTGTCTCCTCAGAAGAGCAAAGCTATATCCAGCAGATCAGCAATGAGCTCAAGACGCGACTGAGCAAGCCCGAAGAAGACTTCATGAAGAACTTCTGCCGAGCCGGCTTATAACTCGCGAAAGTAAACTCCTGCTGCCGGAACGAGGGACAAACCGACCTCACGGGCCGCACCGATGGATTGATTTGAAGGCACCGGGTTGGCAACCTGCCCTTCCGCCCCCGGTAACTTGAGCCCTTCATGATCACCCTCCGCCACATCGAAGTCTTCCGCGCGGTCATGACCACCGGCAGCGTCACCCGCGCGGCGGCGTTCCTGCATACCAGCCAGCCTACCGTCAGCCGCGAGCTGGCGAGGCTGGAGCAACTGGTCGGCTTCGAGTTGTTCCTGCGCGAACGTGGGCGATTGGCGCCGACGGCGCGGGCGCTGATGCTGTTCGAGGAGGTGGAGCGTTCCTTCACCGGGCTGGATCGCATCGTCGCCTTCGCCGACAGCCTCGGGCAGTTCGCCGAGGGCAAGTTCTCCATCGGCTGCCTGCCGGCGCTGTCACAGGCGCTGCTGCCGGAAGCCTGCAAGCGCTTCAGCCGGGAAAACCCGGCCATCAGCCTGGAAGTGGCGGCGCTGGAGTCGCCGCACCTGGAAGAGGCGCTCAGCGCCCAGCACCACGACATCGGCCTGATCGAGAACGACGACGCCCCGCGCGGCACCGAGCTGCAGCCGCTGCTGGCGGTGGACGAGGTGTGCATCCTCCCGGACGGCCACCCGCTGCTGGCCCGCGAGCACTTGGCGGCGGCAGATTTCGCCGGCCAGCCCTTCGTCAGCCTGGCCACCAGCGACCGCTACCGGCACCTGATCGACGCCGTGTTCCTCGGCGCTGGCGTGCAGCGGCAGATGCAGGTGGAAACCCACAGCGCCGTCTCGGTGTGCAGCATGGTCCGCGCCGGCCTGGGCCTGGCCGTGGTCAACCCGATCACCGCGCTGATGTTCCAGGGCCAGGGCATCCAGCTGCGCCCGCTGGCTTTCTCGCTGCCGTTCCAGGTCAGCGTGGCGAAACCGCTGTACCGCCCCGCTACGCCGCTGCGCGAGCGCTTCGTGGCGGCACTTCAGGCAGAGGCTGGCGTGCTGGTACAACGCCTGCGCGAAGCCGGCGTGGGCTGCACCCTATATCAAAATTGAATTGATCCGATAACAAGCGGCATTATTCAGCCATGCAAAGGGCCGGTAGACTAGCGCCATCTACCTTCGGAGCCCATTCATGACTTTCCTCGCCCTGCCCCGCGCCGAACAGCTCGCCCTGCAATTCGGCACCCCGCTGTGGATCTACGACGCAGCCACCATCCGCGGCCAGATCGAGCGCCTGAAAAGCTTCGACATCATCCGCTTCGCCCAGAAGGCCTGCTCCAACCTGCACATCCTGCGCCTGATGCGCGAACAGGGGGTGAAGGTCGATGCGGTATCCCAGGGCGAACTGCTGCGTGCCCTGGCCGCCGGCTACTCGTGCCGCGAGGATGAATCCGAGATCGTCTTCACCGCCGACCTGCTGGACCGCACCACCCTGGAAACCGTGGTCGAGCACGGCATCCCGGTGAACGCCGGCTCCATCGACATGCTCCGCCAGCTGGGCGAGGTCGCCCCCGGTCATCCGGTGTGGCTGCGCATCAACCCCGGTTTCGGTCACGGCCACAGCAACAAGACCAACACCGGCGGCGAACACTCCAAGCACGGCATCTGGCACAGCGACCTGCGCGCCGCCCTGGACGTGATCCGCGAGCGCGGCCTGCGTCTGGTCGGCCTGCACATGCACATCGGTTCGGGCGTCGACTACGGCCACCTGGCCCAGGTCGGCGAAGCCATGCTCGGCCTGGTGCAGCAGGTGAAGGACGCCGGTCATGATCTGTCCGGCATCTCTGCCGGCGGCGGCCTGTCCATCCCCTACCGCGCCGGCGACCCGGAAGTGGACACCGCGCACTACTTCCAGCTGTGGGACAAGGCGCGCAAGGCCGCCGAGGCCGTGGTCGGCCACAAGCTGCACCTGGAGATCGAACCGGGCCGCTACCTGGTCGCCCAGTCCGGCTGCCTGCTCAGCGAAGTGCGCGCCACCAAGGACGCCGGCCGCAACCACTTCGTGCTGGTGGACGCCGGCTTCAACGAGCTGATGCGCCCGTCCATGTACGGCAGCTACCACGGCATCCGCGTGCTGGCCGGCGACGTCGCCAGCCGCGAGGTGATCGATACCGTGGTGGCCGGCCCGCTGTGCGAGTCCGGCGACGTGTTCACCCAGGGCGATGGCGGCGTGGTCATTCCCCGCGCCCTGCCGCGCGCCCAGGTCGGCGACCTGCTGCTGATCGAGGACACCGGCGCCTATGGCGCGTCCATGTCGTCGAACTACAACAGCCGCCCGCTGATTGCCGAGGTGCTGCTCGAAGGCGCCGACGCGAAGCTGATCCGCCGCCGCCAGCGCGTGGAAGAGCTGCTGGCGCTGGAAGAAGAGCTGGGCTGATCCCCGCCGTCACGATCCGCCGGCCCTGCCGGCGGGTCGCGGGCGTGGCCCGCTCCTACAGTCAGCGCTCAACCTGTAGGAGCGTGCCCTGCACGCGAAAGGCGGGCAAAGCCCGCCCTCTGCCGGAAGCGTCCGCCCCTCACCGATCGATGCGCGTCGACAGAATGATCGACGACATCGTCCGCTCCACCCCGTCCAGCGCGCCGATGCGGTCCAGCACCGCGTCCAGGTCGCGGATCGACAGCGCCTCGACAATCACGATCATGTCGAAGTTGCCGCTCACCGAATGCAGTGTCTTCACCTCGGCGATCTTCTCCAGTGCCTGCACCACCTGGTGCGACAGCTTGGGCAGCGCCGTCACCAGCACGTGGGCGCGTACCAGCGACTGCGCGTAGCTGTCCGACACCTTGATCGAATAGCCGGTGATGACGCCCTGCTGCTCCAGCCTTTCGATACGGCTCTGCACCGTGGAGCGCGACACCCCGAGCTTGCGCGCCAGCTCGGAGATCGACTCGCGGGCATTGGCGCGCAGCAGGTTCAGCAAGGCCGTGTCGGCATTTTTCGTCATATTGCTCATGGTATTGGTCAATCTGCCTGAAAGCTCCCGACAATCTTGCAGATTGTCAGGTTCATTTCAACGACGTCCTTTGCAATAGTGGACGCCACGGCGAGCCCTCACAGCTCGCCATTTCTTTGCCCGCGCGCCATCCATCGACTGGCCCCGGCGGGTCGCAGAAAGCCTTGCCAAGCTGGTGCTACAAGCCGGCACGTCGAACAAGAAGGAAATACCCCAATGCACAAGAACCGCCACCCCCACACCCCCGGCAAGAAACCGGTGACCATCTTCGGCCCGGACTTCCCCTTCGCCTTCGACGACTGGATCGAGCACCCCGCCGGCCTGGGCAGCATCCCCGCCGAGAAGCACGGCCAGGAAGTGGCCATCGTCGGTGCCGGCATCTCCGGCCTGGTGGCGGCCTACGAGCTGATGAAGATGGGCCTCAAACCCGTGGTCTACGAGGCCTCGAAGATGGGCGGCCGGCTGCGTTCGGAGACCTTCGAAGGCGCCGACGGCATCATCGCCGAGCTGGGCGGCATGCGCTTCCCGGTCTCCAGCACCGCCTTCTACCACTACGTCGACAAGCTCGGCCTGGAAACCCGGCCCTTCCCCAACCCGCTGACCCCGGCCTCGGGCAGCACCGTGATCGACCTGGAAGGCACCAGCCACTACGCCGAGAAGATGGCCGACCTGCCGGAAATCTTCCGCGAAGTCGCCCAGGCCTGGGCCGAAGCGCTGGAAGACGGCGCGCGCTTCTCCGAGGTCCAGGACGCGCTGCGCGAGCGCGACACGGTCAAGCTCAAGGCCCTGTGGGACGAGCTGGTGCCCAAGTGGGACGACCGCACCTTCTACGACTTCGTCGCCACCTCCAAGGCCTTCTCGCGCCTGTCCTACCGTCACCGCGAAATCTTCGGCCAGGTCGGCTTCGGCACCGGCGGCTGGGACTCGGACTTCCCCAACTCCATGCTGGAAATCTTCCGCGTGGTGATGACCAACTGCGACGATCACCAGCATCTGGTCGTGGGCGGCGTCGAGCAGGTGCCACGCGGCATCTGGAGCCATGTGCCGGAGCAATGCGCGCACTGGCCGGCCGGCACCTCCCTGGCCACCCTGCACAACGGCGCGCCGCGTCCGGGCGTGAAGAAGATCGCCCGCGCCGCCGACGGCACCTTCGCCGTCACCGACTACTGGGGTGACACCCGCCACTACGCGGCCGTCCTGGCGACCTGCCAGACCTGGCTGCTGACCACCCAGATCGAATGCGAGGAAGCGCTGTTCTCGCAGAAGATGTGGATGGCCCTGGACCGCACCCGCTACATGCAGTCCTCGAAGACCTTCGTGATGGTCGACCGGCCGTTCTGGAAGGACAAGGACCCGCAGACCGGCCGCGACGTGATGAGCATGACCCTCACCGACCGCCTCACCCGCGGCACCTACCTGTTCGACAACGGCGACGACAAGCCGGGGGTGATCTGCCTGTCCTACTCCTGGATGAGCGACGCCATGAAGATGCTCCCGCATCCGGTGGAGAAGCGCGTGCAGCTTGCGCTGGATGCATTGAAGAAGGTCTACCCGAAGGTCGATATCGCCGGCCACATCATCGGCAACCCGATCACCGTGTCCTGGGAGGCCGACCCGCACTTCCTCGGCGCCTTCAAGGGCGCGCTGCCGGGCCACTACCGCTACAACCAGCGCATGTACGCGCACTTCATGCAGGACGACATGCCCGCCGAGCAGCGCGGCATCTTCATCGCAGGCGACGATGTGTCCTGGACCCCGGCCTGGGTGGAAGGCGCGGTGCAGACCTCGCTGAACGCCGTGTGGGGCATCATGAAGCACTTCGGCGGCGCGACCCATCCGGAAAACCCCGGCCCCGGCGACCGCTTCGCCGAACTGGGCCCGATGGAACTGCCGGACTGATCCGCGCCACTCCCCTGCCTTGACTGAACAGCGGCTCGCGCGGGGCCGGGATCGGGTGCAAACTGCCTGATCCCGGCCCCGCGCGTTTCGAAGGAGAACCCCATGTACCTCGCCCTCTACCAGTGCCCTCCCGGCCCCGACGACGTCGCCGGCAACCTGCGCCGCCTGGAGCAGGCCGCGCAACAGGCGGTGCAGAACGGTGCGGACCTGCTGGTGCTGCCGGAGATGTACCTGTCCGGCTACAACATCGGCGCGAAGCGTGTCGCGGAGCTTGCGGAAAGCTGCGACGGCCCGTCTGCCCTGCGCATCGCCGAGATCGCCCGCGAGCACAAGCTCGGCATCCTCTACGGCTATCCCGAACGTGACGGCGACGCCATCTTCAACAGCGTGCAGCTGATCGACCGGCAGGGCGAACGCCGCGCCAACTACCGCAAGACCCACCTCTACGGCGACCTCGACCGCAGCCAGTTCAGCGCCTCCGATGAGCCGCCGGCGATCTTCGAGCTCGACGGCTGGAAGGTCGGCCTGCTGATCTGTTTCGACGTGGAATTCCCCGAGGCCGTGCGCACGCTCGCTTTGGCCGGCGCGGATGTCGTGCTGGTGCCCACTGCGAACATGCGCCCCTACGAATTCGTCGCCCAGGTGCTGGTGCCGACCCGCGCCTACGAGAACCAGGTGTTCCTGGCCTACGCCAACTACGTCGGCAGCGAGGGCGAAATCGAGTACTGCGGCCTGAGCAGCATCGTCGCCCCGGATGGCCAGGTGCTGACCAAGGCCAAGCAAGGCGAGGAATTGCTGGTGGCCGAACTGGACCCGCACCGCATCGCCCTGGCGCGTGAGGGGTACAGCTATGTGCACCTGCGGCGGCCGGTGCTGTATCGCAGCTGAAAAAAGGCCCGGCTTGATGCCGGGCCAGCTTTTGTAGGAGCGGACCATGCCCGCGACCGGCCCGAAAGCAGCGCCATCCTTTTCCAACTGCGAAGGGCGGACCTTGTCCGCCGTTCGCGGGCATGGCCCGCTCCTACAGGTGTGTGCTCTCCGTGGTGCTACGGGTACGACTTCCCGGCTGTATCACGGTGGCACGCCTGGCAGCTGCGCACCGGTCCGCTGGCGTGAAGCGCCTGCAGGCGCTGCAGGTGGCAGCTCTGGCAGAGCTGGTGGAAATCCGCCTCGATGCGCGCGGCCAGCGCCGGGCTCTGCTTGTGGCAGAGGATGCAGGTGCGGTTGCCAGAGACCGAGGGCGACTGGTCCTGGTAGTCGTGGTGGCAGGTAATGCAGTTCACCGAGGCGTGCGGCTCATGGAGGAACGCCAGCGGCATCAGCGGGCGGCTGCGCTGCCAGTGCTCGTGGGCGAACCACGCCCCTGCCGACAGCACGATGACTGCGGTAACTGAAAACCCGATCCAGATGCGCCTCACAGTGGCAGCTCCAGATTCGCCAGCACGCTGTAGAGCGCCGACAGGCCGATGATCAACCCGCTGGCCGCCAGCACCAACCAGGTGGCGCGCTGCGCGGTGTTGCGCTTGCGACCGCTGACGCCGTTGGCAGGCTTGGGCAGGCGCGGCCAGAGGGCCACCGCCAGCATCAGCGCCACCAGCAACGCGCCCTTCCAGACTCCGCCGCTGTAGTAGCCCGCGCCGAGCACATGGACAGCCATCAGCGACAGGGCGAGCAGACTGCCGCCGTAATGCCAGCGGCGGAACGAAGCGGCGCTGCTGCTCCAGCGCGGGCGGACGCGGCTCAGGCTGGATACCGCCAGCACCAGCATCAGGATCGCCGACGCCAGCCCGGCCAGCATGTAGCCGGGGGCGGATGGCAACAGGTCCTCGATCAGCAGCGGCTCATCGACCAGCAGCACGATGATGTGCACCAGCAGCAATGCGACGGCAGCAAAGCCCAGGTCGCGGTGCAGGCGCAGGAAGAACTTGCCCTCATAGAGCGGGCGCGGTTGCGGGCGACCGCCGATGACGAACAACAGCCCCAGCAGGCAGGCCCCGAGCAGCCCGGCGGCGTTGGCGAAATCCCAGGCATAGCCGAGCCCCGGCATGGCGCCGAGGCCGAGCAGGATGGCGACCGGCAGCAGGCAACCGAGCGCCAGGCGCGCAAACAGCGCAGGCATGGGGGACTCCGAACACGGGTCTATTACCGGAGGCTAGCAAGCACCGGTGGCGCGCGAGTGTCGCTGCCTGCCAGACGAATTGCCGCCTGTGCCACACGCTGTAGGAGCGCCCCATGGCCCGCTCCTGCGCTGGGCTCCGTAGCACACCAGGAAACACCACGCAGGATGGCGTGGAGCGAAGCGATACCCATCAATCCGCGCACCAGCAGCATGGGTATCGCTGCGCTCCACCCATCCTACGAAGAGCAGTCCGGATTACAGGTCCAGCACCAGCCGCGCCGATTTGGCGCGAGACACACAAGCGCAGATCTGCTTGTTGGCAGCCTTCTCCTTGTTCGACAGACAGTTGTCGCGGTGCTCCGGCTCGCCCTCCAGCACTTCGACGATGCAGGTGCCGCAGATGCCCTCGCGGCACTCGGTGTCGATGTCGCAGCCATGGGCCTGCAGCACATCCACCAGCGTCGAGTCCGCCGGTACGTGAAGCACCACGCCGGAGCTGGCCAGTTCCACTTCGAAGGAACCGGTCGGCGCCGCGTTGGCAGCCGGGTCGGCCTGGAAGTGTTCCAGGTGGATGGCGTCTTCCGGGCGGCTGCGCGCGGCGATTTCGACCACCTTGTTCATGAACGGCGCCGGGCCGCAGGTGTAGACGTGGGCCTGTTGCGGCGCGCGCTCCAGGCACTCGCCCAACACGCGGTCGAGGTCGGCGGGTTCGACGCCGTAGTGCAGCTCCACCTTGCCGGCGAAGGCCTCGCTGGCCAGCAGCTCGACGAAGGCCGCGTGTTCGGCGGAGCGGGCGAAGTAATGCAGGCGATAGGACTCGCCCATGGCGTTCAGGCGGTAGGCCATGCTCAGCAGCGGCGTGACGCCGATGCCGGCGGCGAACAGCACGTGCTCGCGGGCTTCCGGCGCCAGGCGGAACAGGTTGCGCGGCGCGCCGATGTCCAGCTCCATGCCTTCGCGCACTTCGTGCAGCGCGCTGGAGCCGCCACGGGAGGCGCCTTCCTTCTTGATCGCTACCAGATAGGCCGCGCGGTCATCCGGCGGGCTGCACAGCGAATACTGGCGCGTCACCCCGGTGGGGCCGGTGACGTCGACGTGGGCGCCCGGCTCGTAGGCGTCGAACGGCTGGCCATCACAACGTACGAGGCGCAAGGAACGGATGTCCTGCGCTTCCTCGACGATCCTTTCGATTCTGACCTTCATCATGGCGTTACCTGCAAGGCGTTGAGTGCGGGCTCTGTGGCCCCTTTCCGGCCTCTTTTTCACGAGCGGACGGGTTGTCGATGTTGCTCTGGAGAGAGGTTTCCTCTCTCCGTTTGATTGATTTCGGAGCAAGGGCACTGCCCTCACCCCAGCCCTCTCCCGGAGGGAGAGGGAGCAGAATGTGCCGGCTGACGATGCGGTTTCATCCTGCTCCGGACGGTCCCCTCTCCCTTCGGGAGAGGGTTAGGGTGAGGGGGCTTGAAGCCCATCACCCATGCCAGGACCGAGCGCAGGGCGGATAACGCGCAGCGTTATCCGCCGATCACTCAGCCCGAAGCCTCAGCGCATGAACAACCCGCCATTGATATCCCAGCAGGCGCCCGTCACCGATCCGGCGTTCTCCGCGCAGAGCAGCAACACGCTGTCGGCGATGAAGGTCGGGTCGCCCAGGCGGCCGGTGGGGATGGTCTTGAGGATCAGTTCCAGGCGCTCGGGCGCCACGCTCTCGTAGACCACCGGCAAGTCCAGCGGCCCCGGCGAGATGGCATTGACGGTCACGCCCTGGCCCGAGAGTTCGCGGGCGAACACCTTGGTCAGGGTCGCCACGCCGCCCTTGGCTGCCGCGTAGTGGCCGCCGGTGGCGGTGCCGCCGTTCTGCCCGGCCAGCGAGGCGATGTTGACGATGCGGCCATAACCGCGCGCCGCGAAGTGCGTGCCGAAAACCTGGCAGGCGACGAAGGTGCCGCGCAGGTTCACCGCCATGGAGGCGTCGAAGTCCTCCGGGCTGATGTCCATGAGCGCGGCCACCTTGGACATCCCGGCGTTGTTCACCAGGATGTCGGTGCCGCCCCAGCGCTCGGCGAGCAGGTCACGGGCACGCTCGAAATCGGCTTTCTCCCGCGCGTCCAGCTTCAACCCGACAGCCGTGCGGCCCTCGGGGTCAAGCTCGTCGGCCAGGCGCTGTACCGTTTCTTCGTTCAGGTCGGCCAGCGCCACGCGCAGGCCGGCAGCGTGCAGTCGGCGTGCAATGACCTCACCCAGCCCACGTGCGGCGCCGGTTACCAGGGCTACTCGTTGCATGGCGCGGCCCTCAGAGCAGGAAGCCGAGCGCGTTGAGCGCGTCTTCGGCGTTGATCAGGCGGATCACCTTGCGCTCCAGTCGCGGCTGGCCGTCGACGAAGCGGATACGGTGGTTCAGGTCGGCAATGAACGGCGTCGCCACGCCGCGCTTGTAGGCGTAGAGCACCTGCGCCGAGTTCACCTCGACCAGGTCGCCCGCCGCTTCCACCAGGGAAAAGCGCGAGATGGTGCGCACGGTCTTCGCCGCATCCACTGCCGACGGCGAGTGGCCGCCGGTGAGGCGTTCGATACGCAGGGCGCGCATACGCGCATCGTCGAAGACGTAGTTCAGTCTCGAGGCGAAGTCATCGTCCTCGCCGTCGATCGGCACCACGTAGACGCCGTCCTCGCTCCACAGCTGCGACCACTGTGCGTAGTCCTTGCGGTCCAGCAGTTCGGCTTCGCGCCAGACGAACTCGATGGCCTTGGCCAGCGGGCCGGAGAAGCCGTTCAGGGTGTCGTTGCTCATTGGCTCATCATCCTTTTCCACATCTGGTATGCCTCGCGCATGCCGCCTTCGTCGGTGGCGTGGGAGACCTTGTCGCCGTTTTCGGCGACCACTTCGCGGTTCAGGCCACGGTTGACCAGGATCGGCGCGTCGACGCCGGCGTAGGAGCCACGCTGCACGCGGTCCCAGGCCTCGGCGTCATCCGGGCTGCCGAAGCCGAACGGGCCCTGGAAGTGCTCGTGGATGCGCATGCGCTCGCGGTTGGCGATTTCCGGGCCGCCGTCCATGCCCAGCGCGACATGGCGAATCTCGGTCTCGGTGACGGAGATCGGCCGCAGCACGCGGAAGAACGACATGGACATGGCCACGTTGGGGAACAGGTTGAGGTTGAAGCCGGCGCCGTGCAGCGAACGGACGATGCGGCGCACCTGTTCCGGCGGCATGGTTTTCGACAGTTCCTCGGTGACGTGGGCGAAGCGCTCCTGGAGCTGCTCGGTGCCGTCGTCGTGGTCGAGGTCGACGTGCTCGGGAACCATCACCATCACGCTGTGGCCGTTGCCCAGGGCGTGGGTGACTGCCTGCTCGTCGCTCATGAACGAGAGCATCTCTTCGGTCTCTTCATCCACCGAGGACATGAACGACTTGTGCACGATGGGGAAGTGGTAGCCGTCGGTGGTGTTTTCCAGCTGGATCTTCCAGTTGCCGCGGAAGGTGAATTTGTGTTCGCCCTGGGTCTTGATCGGGTAGCCGGCGCCCTGCTTCATGAACAGGTCCATCCAGTGCTTGGCGCCGCCGAGGAAGTCTTCCAGCGGTTCGATCTCGTCGTTGTAGGTGGCGAACACCATGCCGGCGTAGCTCTCGACCCGCAGGCTGGTCAGCGGCAGCTCGGATTTGTCGAGGATGTCCTCGTAGCCGTCCGGGTACGGCAGCGCGCGCAGCTTGCCGTCCAGCGCATAGGACCAGCTGTGGTACGGGCAGGTGAAGCCGGTGGCATTGCCCTTGTGCTTCTCGCACACGGTGGCGCCGCGGTGGCGGCAGCGGTTTTCCAGGACGTTGATAGTGCCCTTCTTGTCGCGCACCACGATCACCGGGCGGCGACCGACGCTGGTGGTCTTGAAGTCGCCGGCGTTGCGCACTTCGCTTTCGTGGGCGACCCACACCCAGGTGCGGTAGAAGATCTTGTCCATCTCCACTTCGAACAGCTGCGGGTCGTTGTACAGCGAAACATCGACGCGGTCGTCGCCGACCAGCTCTTCGACGCTGCGCGACCGGGCGATCAGCCGGTATTCGTGAGCGCTCATGCCCATCTCCTCATGCCGATTTCTTATGTTTTTGCGCAGGCCGCGTGGCAGCCAGGCTGTGTTCGAGTTGCGCGCCGAAGGCACACACACGTTCGTCGTCGCCCTTGCGGCCGACGATCTGCAGGCCGACTTTCAGCCCGCCGCAATCCAGGTCCACCGGCACCGTCAGCGCCGGGTGTCCGCTCAGGTTGAAAGGCCGCACCAGAGGCGTCATGCCGGCCACGGACTTGCCGTTGCGCGCATCGCTGAGCAGCGGCGGCAGGTCGGGCATGGTCGGCAACAGCAGGACTTCGAAGTCCTCCAGCGCAGCGTCGATAGCGCGGGTGAAACCGTCGCGCACCTTCTGGGCCTCGGCGCGCTCGGCGTCGGTGGTGCGGCTGGCCAGCAGCAGGCGCTGCTCGACATCGGCGCCGATCAGGCCCTTGCCGGTCAGCGCCGCATAAGCGGCCCAGTTCTCGTGGTTGATCACCACCAGCCCGGCCTGGAAAGCCGCCTCGAACTCGCCGAGGAACAGGTGGCTGCGGCGCCAGCCGGCGCGGTCGGCGGCGGCACCCAGGCAAGCCTGGATGTGCGGCGCCGCCGGCACTTCGAGGAAGGCCACGCGGGCACCCTCGCCCGGCATCCGGACCTCGCCGAAGCCGGGGCAGATGACCTGCATGGCGGCGATCAGGTCGGCCATGTTGGCGGCGAACGGGCCGACGCAATCCAGGCTGCTCTGCGCCGGATGCACGCCGTCGCGGCTGACCCGGCCGAAGGTCGGCTTCAGCCCGGCGATGCCACAGCAGGCCGCCGGTACGCGGACCGAACCGCCGGTATCAGTGCCCAGGGCGATATCCGCCAGCCCGGCCGCCACGGCAGACGCGGAACCGCTGGACGAGCCGCCCGGCACGCGGTCGGGCGCCATCGGGTTGATCGGCGTGCCGGTCCAGTCGTTGATGCCGGTGACGCCGAAGGCCAGTTCGTGAAGGTTGGTCTTGCCGACGATCTGCCAGCCGGCGTTGAGCACAGCGTCGACCACGAAGGCGTTGCGCTCGGCTGGCGCGGCGTCGGCCAGCGCGCGGGTGCCGCAACGGGTCGGGTAGCCGGCGATGTCGATGCTGTCCTTGACCGCGACGCGCTTGTCGCCGCTGCCCAGGAGGAATTCGCTGACGAAGGTGCTCATGCGTGGCGCTCCTCTGCGCTACCCAGCAGACGCTGCGACAGGCGCTGGGTGCGGAAGTGACTGATCTGCCAGCGCCCGTCGATCTCGCGGAAATCGATGTCCAGGCGCGTGCCGAACAGCTCGGTGTGCCCCTCGGCGTAGGTCGAAAGCTGCTGCATGATCCATTGCCCGCGCGCGGTGCGGCCGTCGACGCGGATCGACTCGCTGGTGAGGAAGTGCAGGTTCAGGGTGAAGTGCGGCGACGGCGGCAGGTAGCCGAAGACGAACGCGGCAATCGCCTCGCGGCCCTGGTGATGACCGAAGGTCTGCGCCGTGGAAGAGCCGATGCCCTCCCACACCGCGTCCTCGCTGAACAGCTCGGCCAGCTCGCTCATCGCCACCGGCGCGTGCGGCACGTCGCAGAGGTCCATGTAGCGGGCCATCAACCGGCGCACCTGGCTTTCCCCTTCGAGGGTCTCCAGGCGGCGGTTCAGCTCGGCCATGCTCAGGCTGCTCATGGCTCAGGTCCGCGCGGCTTCGGGAATGGTCAGCGGGCGGCCGATGCGCGCCTCGACCTTGGCGTACTTCCACAGGCTGTACTCGCCCACCGGAGTGGTGCGGAACAGGTTGCAGGCGTCGATCACGGTCTGGTGGCAGTCCACGTCGGCCATGATGTAGACGGTCCAGGGCGAGGTGGTGGACGGGCCGACCATCAGGCGGTCGTCATCCAGCACGCCAAGCACGTTCATGCCCGGCAGCGCGCCAAGGTCACTCATCATCTGCGAGAAGCCCTTCCACACAGTGATGCCTTCACCGGTGGGCAGGTCGAAGAACGGCTGGGCGATGCCGATGCAGAACAGTACGCGCAAGGGTTCGGTGGTCGGACGGGTCATGTTTCTGGGTCCTTGTTCTTATGGGTTCGAATCAGATGTATCCGGGGAACGGCGGCACATCGAGCAGCACCGCGCCGGCGCCGTCGTACATGCCATCGCTGAGGAAAGCGTGCTGGGTGACCACCATGGCGTCGCGCAGATAGCGCTGCAGCGGGTGGTGCAGGTAGATCGCCGTGGTGCCGGCCAGGGTGTAGGCGCGGCGCACCACGTCGGCGCCAGCGCGGGACACGTGCACGGCGGACAGGCGCAGCTGGCTGACCTGCTCCGGGCTGACCGCATCGCCGGCAAGAATGGATGCCCAGACGGCCTCGGTGGCGTCATAGAAGAAGCCGCGCGCGGCCTGAAGTTCGGCTTCGGCCTTGCCGATCTCGATGCGCACGTAGGCCCGATCACCCAGCTTGGGCGCACCGGTCACGCCGCTGGACGACGCCATGCGGGTGATCTCGTCCAGCGCCGCGCGGGCCAGGCCGAGGTTCACCACGGCGAGTACCTGGGCGGCGTAGGCAATGGTCGGGTAGCGGTACAGCGGCTCGTCGATGTTCGATTGGCCGCCACGGATGAAGGTCCAGTCGTCCGCGACGAAGGCGTTGTCCAGCTTCAGGTCGTGGCTGCCGGTGCCCTTGAGGCCGACCACGTTCCAGTTCTCGACGATCTCCACATCCTTTGCCCGCAGCAGCGCGGTGCGCGGCTTGCCGCCCGGCCCGCCGATACCGATGCCGACGCCGAGCACGTCGGCGCCCTTGCAGCCGCTGGCGAACTTCCAGGTGCCGCTGACGCGCCAGCCGCCTTCCACCTGGGTGGCTGGCTGGATCGGGAACAGGCCGCCGGCGAACACCAGGTCCGGGCCGTCGGCATAGAGTTCGGCGAGGGTGTGGCGCGGCAGCGCGGTGAGGTAGGTGCTGGCGCTGCCGAAGCTGGCAACCCAGCCGGCGGAGCCGTCGGCTTCGGCGATGCGCTCGACCAGACGGAGGAACTGCGCGGGCGGCAGCGCGTCGCCACCGAAGCACTTGGGCGTGGCGGCGCGGTAGATGCCGACGTCGCGGAAGCGTTCGATCATGTCGCGCGGCACATGGGAGCGGGTGTCGAACTCCTCGCGGCGCTGGCGGACTTCATCCAGTACGCGCTGGAATTCGAGGGCACGGCCGTCCGCATCGAGCGGTTTGGCAGCAGCGGCACGCAGCATGGCGTCATCTCCGGTTGTTCTTGTAGGGCCGGCCCGTTCGATGCGGGTCGGTCGTCGTTGGGGCCAGTGTATGAACCGCCCTGCCCGCCCAACTATTGGTGCGTGCAGCCCCATGCCTAAAGAAATCCCCTAGTCGGCGCCGGGTTACTCCGCAGTCCCTTCGCGCTACGCTGCGCGGTATAAAGACGCCACTGCCCTGCCGTCCCTGCAATCAAGAGCGATCTCGATGTTCCAACCCAAGCCCGACGACTTCCTCGCCCTGCTCCAGGCCATGCCGCTGTGCGTGATCCTCCACGACGCGCAGACCAAGGAAATCCTCTGGGCGAACAACGCAGCCCTGGCCGTGCTCGGCTTCACCCTGGAGGAACTGGTGCCGCTGAAGGCGCCGGACATGACCGCCAAGGCCCCGCAGTACCGCCGCTCGGTCGGCCTGCGCTGGCTGGAAGGCGCCGCGCGCACCGGGCAGCGCACCATCGAGTGGTGCTACCGCTCCAAGCAGGGCGTGGAAATCCTCTCTGAAGCCGTCGCCACCCGCGTCCACCTGCAGGAGCGCGATGTGCTGATGGTGCAGTTCCGCGATATCTCGAAGGAGAAGCAGGTCGAGCGCGACCTGCAGCGTTTCGAGAGCCGGCTGAAGGCCTTCATGCAGGACCTCGCCGAAGGCGTGGCGGTGCTGGATGCCGACGGCAACCTGCGTTTCTTGAGCGAATCCGCCCTGCCCCTGCTGGGCGGCAGCCAGGACGACTGGCTGGCGCACAACTTCCTCGGCCGCTGCGACACCGCCACGCGCCCGCGCCTGGAACACCACCTCGCCATGCAGCCGCCGAGCCGCGAGCCCTATTCCGTCAGTTACCAGTTGCAGCGCCTGGACGGCGAATGGCGCTGGCACCACGCGACCTGCCGCTACATCGAGATCGAGGACGACCTGGTCGGCCACCTGCTGCTGTTCCGCGACGTCACCGACCAGGTGCGCGCGGCCCAGGCGCAGCGCCAGAGCGACCAGAAGCTGGAGTACCTGGCGCGCTACAACGCCATGGGCGAGATGGCCCTGGCGATTGCCCACGAGCTCAGCCAACCGCTGGCGGCCACGCGCAACTTCATCGAGGGCGCGCTGATCCGCCTGGACCGCGAACAGAAGACCGAAGCCTCCGCCGCCTGGGGCCTGGACAGCGCGGTGCGACAGATCGAGCACGCCTCGCTGATCATCAAGAGCGTGCGCGAATACGTGGTGAAGCTGGAGCAGGCCGAGCAGCGCATCGACCTCAACGAACTGCTCGGCGAAACCCTCTACTTCATCAGCCTCAAGGCCCAGCCGAGCAATGTGCGCGTGGAGCTGGAGCGCTGCGAGGAGCCGCTGTGGGTGAGCTGCGAGAAGGTGCTGGTCGGCCAGGTGATCCTCAACCTGGCCTTCAACGCCATCGAGGAGATGCTCAACCTCCCCGAAGAGCGCCGCCTGCTGCGCATTCGCACTTCTAGCGAAGGGAACAGCGCGCGATTGTCAGTCCTCGACCAGGGCCGGGGCATCGATGCCGGCGCCAAGGAACGGCTGTTCGATGGCTTCTTCACCTCGAAGGTGAGCGGCAACGGCATTGGTTTGGCGCTGTGCCAGAGCATCGTCTCGCGGCATCGCGGTGATATCTGGGCGGAGAATGTCGAGCCGTGTGGCGCGATGTTCTGTTTCGAGTTGCCGTTGGCGGAGTGATGCCCCCCTGTAGGAGCAGGCTCAGCCGGCCGCTGCGCAACAACTGCAAAAAAGAAACGGCGCCCGTGGGCGCCGTTATCGGTTCAGAAACAACTCACCCCTGGGACTTCTTGATGATCGCCTCGGCGATGTTCGCTGGCGCCTCGGCGTACTTGGTGAACTCCATCGAGTAGCTCGCCCGCCCCTGGGACATCGAACGCACGTCCGTGGCGTAGCCGAACATCTCGCCCAGCGGCACCTCGGCGCGGATGACCTTGCCCGCCGGGGTGTCTTCCATGCCCTGGATCAGTCCGCGCCGGCGGTTGAGGTCGCCCATTACGTCGCCCATGTAATCCTCCGGCGTCACCACCTCGACCTTCATCACCGGCTCCAGCAGCACCGCGCCGCCCTTCTGCGAGAGCTGCTTGGTGGCCATGGAAGCGGCGATCTTGAACGCCATCTCGCTGGAGTCGACGTCGTGGTAGGAGCCGTCGAACACCGAGGCCTTCAGGCCGATCAGCGGGTAGCCGGCGAGCACGCCGTTCTGCATCTGTTCCTCGATGCCCTTCTGGATCGCCGGGATGAACTCGCGCGGGATCACGCCGCCGACCACCTCGTTGACGAACTCCAGCCCGTCCTTGCCCTCGTCGCCCGGCTCGAAGCGAATCCAGCAGTGGCCGAACTGGCCACGGCCACCGGACTGGCGGACGAACTTGCCTTCGATCTCGCACTTCCTGCGGATCGCCTCGCGGTAGGCCACCTGCGGCTTGCCGATGTTGGCCTCGACGTTGAACTCGCGGCGCATGCGGTCGACGATGATGTCCAGGTGCAACTCGCCCATGCCGGAGATGATGGTCTGCCCGGTTTCCTCATCGGTTTTCACGCGGAACGAGGGGTCTTCCTGGGCCAGCTTGGACAGGGCGATGCCCATCTTCTCCTGGTCGGCCTTGGTCTTGGGTTCCACGGCCACGGAGATCACCGGATCGGGGAAGTCCATGCGTTCGAGGATGATCGGCTTGTCGATGGAGCACAGGGTGTCGCCGGTGGTGACGTCCTTCATGCCGATCAGCGCGGCGATGTCGCCGGCGCGCACTTCCTTGATCTCTTCGCGCTGGTTGGCGTGCATCTGCACCATGCGGCCGACGCGCTCCTTCTTGATCTTCACCGAGTTGAGCACAGCGTCGCCGCTGCTCAGTACGCCGGAATAGACACGGGCGAAGGTCAGGGTGCCGACGAAGGGGTCGGTGGCGATCTTGAAGGCGAGCGCGGAGAACGGCTCGCTGTCGTCGGCGTGGCGCTCCAGGTGCTTCTCTTCGTCGTCCGGATCGGTGCCGTTGATCGCGGGGATTTCCGTGGGCGCCGGCAGGTAGTCGATCACCGCATCGAGCACCAGCGGCACACCCTTGTTCTTGAACGAGGAACCCAGCACCGCCGGGACGATCTGGTTGGCCAGGGTGCGCTGGCGCAGGCCGGCCTTGATCTCCTCGATGGTCAGTTCCTGGCCTTCGAGGTACTTGTTCATCAGGTCGTCGTTGGCTTCGGCCGCGGCCTCGACCATGTGTGCGCGCCACTCGTCCGCCAGCGCCTGCAGTTCGGCCGGGATGGGTTCCTCGGTGTAGCTGGTGCCCTGGTCGGCGTCGTTCCAGACGATGGCCTTCATCTTCACCAGGTCGATCTGCCCGGCGAAGGTTTCCTCCGAGCCGATGGCCAGCTGGATCGGCACCGGGGTATGCCCCAGGCGCTGCTTGATCTGCGCCACCACGCGGAGGAAGTCGGCGCCCTGGCGGTCCATCTTGTTGACGTAGGCCAGGCGCGGCACGTGGTACTTGTTGGCCTGGCGCCAGACCGTCTCGGATTGCGGCTCGACACCATCGGCGCCGCTGAACACCACCACCGCGCCGTCGAGCACGCGCAGGGAGCGTTCCACCTCGATGGTGAAGTCCACGTGGCCGGGGGTGTCGATGATGTTGAAGCGGTACTTGTTGGGGTACTGCTTGGAGGAGCCCTGCCAGAACGCCGTGGTGGCCGCCGAGGTGATGGTGATGCCGCGCTCCTGTTCCTGCACCATCCAGTCCATGGTCGCCGCGCCGTCGTGCACCTCGCCCATCTTGTGGTTCACACCGGTGTAGAAAAGGATGCGCTCGGTCGTCGTGGTCTTGCCGGCGTCGACGTGGGCGACGATGCCGATGTTGCGGTAAAGCTCGATGGGCGTGGTGCGAGCCATGGTGTGCTCCGTATCTGCTGGGTGACTGCCGGGCCTGCTGCTGCGGGTCCGTTGCCTGCGCGGGACGGCGAGAGGAAGTGCGGCGTCAGAAATTTCTGAGCGCAACAGGCTCAAGGTAGCGCGTCTTCGTGGCAATTCCAGTGTCGGAGGGTCGCGGGCGGTGTCGTCCGACCGGCTGCGCCGCCGTGCCATTGCGCTATGCGGCGGGAAAACCATAAAATGATAGGCATTCTCAAATGAAAATCTGACGCACACACTGTGGCCCTCGTCGAAACCCCGTCCCCGCAGCATCTGCACACCCTCTACAACGAGCACAACGGCTGGCTCCAGCAGTGGCTGCGCGGCAGGCTGGGCAACGCCTGGGATGCCGCCGACCTCGCCCATGACACCTTCCTGCGCCTGCTGCGGCGGCCGCTGGAGGACCTCGGCGAGCGCCCGCGCGCCCTCCTCACCCACATCGCCAAGGGCCTGCTGGTGGACCGCTGGCGGCGTCAGGAGATCGAACGCGCCTATCTGGAAAGCGTCGCCGCGATGCCCGAAGAGCAGGCGCCCGGCCCGGAAACCCGCGAGCTGATCCTCGAAGCGCTGGAGCGCATCGATGCCGCCCTGAGCGAGCTGCCGGCACTGACCCGCGAGGCCTTCCTGCTGTCGCAACTGGATGGCCTGACCTACCCGGTGATCGCCGGGCAGCTGGGCATCTCCCTGGCCAGCGTAAAGCGCTACATGCGCGCCGGCTTCGTCGCCTGCCTGAGCATCGCCTGATGCGCGAGCAACCGCTGGACCCCGGCATCCTCGGCGAAGCCGCCGACTGGCTGGTGCGCCTCAACGAACACCCGGCCAGTAGCGCCGACCTGCAGGCCATCGAGCAATGGCGCGCGCGCAGCGCTCAACACGCCGAAGCCTGGCGCCGCGCCGAAGCCCTGCTGGGCCTGCGCCAGCTGCCGCCGGGCCTTGGCCGGCAGAGCCTGCAACGCAGCGGCCTGAGCCGCCGGCAGATGCTCAACCGCCTGGGCGTGCTGATGGCCGTGGCGCCGGCCGCCTGGCTGGCAGCGCGGCAGCTGCCCTGGGCGGAATGGAACGCCGACCTGCGCACCGCCGTGGGCGAGCGCAAGCACCTGCGCCTGCCCGATGGCAGCCAGCTGACCCTGAATACCGACAGCGCGGTGAACGTGGCCTTCAACGCCCGCGAAAGGCGCCTGAGCCTGCTCGAAGGCGAAATCCTCGTCGACGCCCTGCCCGACCCGCGCCCCTTCCTCGTCGACAGCCGCCACGGCCAGCTGCGCACCCCGGCCGCACGTTTCAGCCTGCGCGACCTGGGCGATGCATGCCGCGTCGCGGTGCTCGACAAGGAGGTCAGCGTCGAGCTGCCGGGCTATGCAAGCCAGACAGTCGGCGCCGGCCAGCAACTGGTGTTCGGCGCGCAGGGCTTCCAGCCGCTGCAGACAGCGGATGCCAACGCCAGCGCCTGGGAAAACGGCATGCTGCTGGCTCAGGGCATGCGCCTGGACGACCTGCTGGGCGAGCTGGGCCGCTACCGCAGCGGCTTCCTGCGCTGCGACCCGCGCCTGGCGAACCTGCGCGTGACCGGGGCGATCCCACTGGGCGACAGCGACGCCGGCCTCGCGCTGCTGGCGGACATGCTGCCGGTGAAGCTGCGGCGGATGACGCGCTATTGGGTCACGGTGGAGCCGGCGTGACTGCCAACCGTCCTCGCCATCAGCACCTTTGCAGGATGGGAGGAGCCTAAACGATACCCCTGCTGTTTCCGCACGAGCCGATGGGTATCGCTGCGCTCCACGCCATCCTACAAATGGCCTCTCTGAAATTTTTTCGCCCACCCCTGACACCTTTTTCGACTTCGCCCGGTGAAGAGGAAGACAACCTCCATTCGCCGACAGGAACACTCCATGCTCCTCCGCTCCCGCCTCCGCCCGCACTCCCTCGCCCTGGCCGTCGGCCTGGCCCTGACCGGCGGCGTCGTGCTGCCCAGCCTGGCCGCCGAAGCCGCCAGCCAGCAGCGCCAGTACGACATCGCCCCCGGCCCGCTGGGCGAGGTGCTGGCGCGCTTCGCCGCCCAGGCCGGCGTGCCGCTGGCGTTCGAGGCGCAGGCGCTGAACCGCCAGCAGAGCGCGGGCCTGAAAGGCAGCTTCGCCCCCGAGCAGGGCCTGGAGCAGTTGCTTGAAGGCAGCGGCTACCGCCTGGTGCGCAAGAGCAGTGGCTACGGCGTGGAGGCCGCCCCCGATGACAGCGGCGCCCTGGAAATGGACGCCACCACCGTCAGCGGCGCCGCCCGGCAACCCGGTGACCTGCCGCCCGCCTATACCGGCGGCCAGGTCGCACGGGGCGCGCAACTGGGCATGATGGGCAACCAGGATATCCAGGACGTGCCCTTCAGCTTCGCCAGCTACACCGCCAAGACCATCCAGGACACCCAGGCGCAGACCGTCGGCGACGTACTGCTCAACGACGCCTCGGTGCGCCAGGGCAACGGCTACGGCAACTTCTCGCAGATCTTCGTCATCCGCGGCCTGCCGCTGAGCACCGACGATGTCTCGCTCAACGGCCTGTACGGCGTCACCCCGCGGCAGATCATCGGCACCGAGTCGCTGGAGCGCGTCGAGCTGTTCAAGGGCCCCAACGCCTTCATCAACGGCGTGACGCCCAGCGGCAGCGGCATCGGCGGCGCGGTCAACCTGCAGACCAAGCGCGCCGAGGACACCCCCACCCGCAGCGTGACCCTGGGCTACGGCAGCGACAACCAGATCGGCGAGCACCTCGACCTCGGCCAGCGCTTCGGCGAGGACAACCGCTTCGGCGCGCGGGTCAACCTGGCCCAGCGCGAAGGCGAGACCGGCGTTGACGACGAGAACCAGCGCTACAAGCTGGCCACCGTCAACCTCGACTACCGTGGCGAGCGCCTGCGCCTGAACACCGACTTCGGCTACCAGAAGCAGCGCATCAACCAGGGCCGCCCGGTGGTCTACGTCGGCAGCGGTGTCACCAGCATCCCCCACGCCCCGGATGCCGACCACAACTACGGCCAGTCCTGGAGCTACTCGCAGCTGGAAGACACCTTCGGCATGTTCCGCGCCGAGTACGACCTCAATGACAACTGGACGGCCTACCTCTCCGGTGGCGCCAAGCACACCCGCGAGAACGGCGCCTACTCCGCGCTGACCCTCAACGACAACAGCGGCGACGCGGGCGGCGGCATGATGGACGCCACCCACGACGAGGACAACAAGAGCGCCATGGCCGGCCTCAACGGCCACTTCGCCACCGGCCCGGTCAGCCACCAGATGAACCTCAGCGTCGCCGGCATCTGGGCCGAACAGCGCAGCGCCTACACCATGACCACCAAGCGCTATCCGACCGACCTCTACAACCCGGTGCAGACGCCCAAGCCCGCGCCGACCCTGGCCGGCGGCGACTACAGCGACCCTGGCATCGTCGGCAAGACGCTGAACAGGAGCGTGGCCGCCGCCGATACCCTGGGCTTCCTCGATGACCGCGTGCTGCTGACCGTCGGCGTGCGCCGCCAGAGCATCGGCACCGACGGCTGGAACTACGTCGGCAAGCGCACCGCCAGCTACGACGAATCCATCACCACGCCGGTCTACGGCCTGGTGGTGAAACCCACCGAGTACCTGTCGCTCTACGCCAACCGCATCGAAGGTCTGGCCGCCGGCCCGACCGCACCCAGCAGCGCTTCGAACTTCGGCGAAGTCTTCGCGCCGAACCGCTCCAAGCAGGTGGAAGTGGGTGCCAAGCTGGACTTCGGTAGCTACGGCGGCAACCTGGCCTTCTATCGCATCGAGCAGCCGTTCAGCACCACCGACCCGGACTCGAAGATCTTCAGCGTCGACGGTGAGCAGGAGAACCGCGGCATCGAGCTGAACGTCTTCGGCGAACCGGTCGACGGCCTGCGCCTGCTGGCCGGTGGCACCTGGATCGACACCGAGCTGAAGAACACTGCCGGCGGCAAGACCGACGGCAACCGAGCCGTGGGCGTGCCGACCTTCCAGTACAACCTGGGCGCCGACTGGGACGTCCCCGGCATCCAGGGCGCCGCCCTCAACGGCCGCGTGCTGCGCACCGGCGGTCAATACCTGGACGCGGCCAACGACCTGAGCATCCCGGCCTGGACCCGCTTCGACCTCGGCGCCCGCTACGCCTTCAAGGTGGACGAGCGCGACGTGACCCTGCGCGCCAACCTGGAAAACGTCGCCAACAAGTCGTACTGGGCCTCCACCATCGGCGGCTACCTGACCCAGGGCGACCCGCGCACCCTGAAGCTGTCGATGACCGTCGACTTCTGATTTCCCCATCGCGACAAGGAAGTCGCACCCCATCCCCCCGCCGCCGGCGCTTCAGCCCGGCGGTGCAGGCCCCCGGCAATCAGGCGAAAAGCACTCCCGGCCGTCTCGCCACTGGATCGAAACGCCCTTCCGGGTCCATGCTGGAAGCTCGCCCAATTGCCGGAGTTCGCCCCATGAGCGACGCCATCACCATCGATTTCGTCTCTGATGTGGTCTGCCCCTGGTGCGCCATCGGCCTCAACGGCCTGTTGGCCGCCATCCGCCGGGTAGACGGCGAACTGACCGTGGAACTGCGCATCAAGCCCTTCGAGCTGAATGCCGACATGCCCGCCGAAGGGGAAGACCTGGTGGAGCACCTGCAGCGCAAGTACGGCAGCAGTGCCGAGGACATCGCCCGCAATCAGGAGCACCTGCGCTCCATGGGCGAGGAAGTCGGCGTGCACTTCGACCTGAAGAAGCGCAGCCGCATCTACAACACCTTCGACGCCCACCGCCTGCTGCACTGGGCGGGTGAATCGCACCGCGACATCGCCCTGAAGCAGGCGCTGCTGCACGCCTACTTCGGCGAAGGGCGCGACCCGAGCGACCCGGAAGTGCTGCTGGAAGTGGCCGTCAGCGTCGGCCTGGACGCGGTGCGCGCGCGGGAAATCCTCGACAGCGACGCCTACGCCGACGAGGTGGTGGCCGAGGAGGATTTCTACACCAGCCATGGCATCCGCGCGGTGCCGGCAGTGATCCTCAATGGTCGCCAGCTGATCTCCGGGGCGCAGAGCACCGACTACTACGAGCAGGCGCTGCGCCAGGTGGCGCGTAATGCACCGTTGCCGGAGTGAGCCTTCCTCCGCAGTGAAATGGCCCGCTTCGCGCGGGCCTTTTCATTTGGCACGGTCGTTTCCTGCGAACGCGGTGCTCCCCTGCAGGAGCGGACATTATCCGCGAAGGATTGCAGGACCGTAGGGCGCATAACCTGGAACAGGTTATGCGCAGGCACCCGCACGGCGGATAACGCTGGCGCGTTATGCGCCCTACAAGGGCCGCCCGCCTGCATTTGCCACCCAAGAAAAACGGCGCCCGAAAGCGCCGTTTCTCGTGCAGCAACAGCCGATCAGAGCGCCGACCAGCCGTCCATCTGACCGCCCAGGTCAGCGGAGTGCTCGGACAGCAGCGCCGCGTAGCCGCTGATGTGCTCGTGGGAGAGCTCCATCACCGGGTAGGCCAGGACCTGCCAGGGCAGCTTGTCGTTGCCGTCGTACTCGGAGTACGCCACCTTCTGCCCGTTCTGCAGCAGCATGATGGCGAAGTCCAGGGCGGACTGCTCGTCCGGGAAGATCACCGCGAACTCCACCTCATGCTCGAGGGAGAGGTCTTCGCCGTCTTCCTGCAGGGCCCACAGGGCATCGCCGATTTCGTCTTCCGGGAAAAGCTGCTTGTCGCGGCTCATGTCACTGCTCCAGTTCGATTTACAAAGTGCCCGGTGTGGGCACGCCCGCGCAGGATACCCGTCCTGCATGACAACTGCCGGAAAATCTCGCCGGCACCATCGCCTTTCGTGATGTTCACCATCACGGCGTTTCACTTCCGAGCTTGCCCGCCTGGCGCGAGGATGTGTTCATCGGGCCTGCGCCCTCCCCTCATCGAGCCTGCGACCATGCACAGCACCGAGGCCTACCGCATCACCTACATCACCCTGGACGAGGTGCAACTGCACTTCGAGACCGAAATCGCCATCCCCGACGAGGACGGTGGCCTCGCCCTGCTCCGTGCCGCCACGCCGCCAGCCGAACGCCGGGCGCTGCGCGAACTGATCTGCGAGCAGGCCCCGGCGGTTCTTTCAGCGTAGACCCTGCAAAGCAATAGCCCCGCATTCGCGGGGCTATTGCTTCAGGCTTCGAACCTCACGCCTGCAACTGATTGCCGATCGGTAGCGTGCGGATACGCTTGCCGGTCGCCGCGAACAGCGCGTTGGCCAGCGCCGGCGCCAGGGGCGGCACGCCCGGCTCACCGACACCGGTCGGCGGTTCGGCGGACGGCACGATGTGCACCTCCACTACCGGCATCTCGTTGATGCGCAGCACCTGGAAGTCGTGGAAGTTGGACTGGTCGACCTTGCCGTCGGTCAGCGTGATGGCGCTGTGCAGCGCCGCCGACAGGGCGAAGCCGATGCCTCCCTCCATCTGCGCCTTGATCACGTCCGGGTTGATCGCCAGGCCGCAGTCCACCGCGCAGACCACGCGGTCCACCTTGAAGCTCTTGTCGGCCTTGTAAGTCACCTCGACCACCTGGGCGACGAAGCTGCCGAACGACTCGTGCACGGCGATCCCGCGACCGCGCTGTTCGCCGTCCTTGCCCTTTTCCAGCGGCGCCAGCCAGTTCGCCCGCTGCGCCACCAGCTCCAGCGCGCCACGATGACGCGGGTGCTTTTCCAGCAGCTTGCGGCGGAACTCGTACGGGTCCTGCTTGGCAGCAATGGCCGCTTCGTCGACCAGGGTCTCGGTGGAGAACGCCGTGTGGGTATGGCCCACCGAACGCCACCACTGGGTCGGCACCGTGACGTTCTCCGCCAGCGCCTGTTCGACGCGCAGATTCGGCACGGCGTAAGGCAGATCGGCGGCGCCCTCGACGGCGATCTTGTCGACACCGTCCTTGACCATGAACTTCTCGAACGGCGTGCCGACGATGAAGGATTGCCCCACCAGCCGCTGCTCCCAGCCCACCAGGTTGCCCTGGGCATCCACCGCCAGCCGCGCGCGGTGCAGGAAGGCCGGACGGTAGTAGCCGGCGCGGGTGTCGTCCTCGCGGGTCCAGACCATCTTGATCGGCACCTTCACGCCCTGCTCGCGGGCCGCCTTGGCAATGGCGACCGCCTCCAGCACGTAGTCCGAATGCGGATTGGCACGGCGGCCGAAGCTGCCGCCGGCGTATAGCTGGGTGATGCTCACCTGCTCGGGCGGCATGCCCAGCAGCTGCGCCACCGACATCTGGTCGCCGGTCTGCCACTGCTCGCCGTTCCAGATCTGGCAGCCGTCTTCCTTGAGGAAGACCACACAGTTCAGCGGCTCCATGGCCGCGTGGGCAAGATAGGGGAACTGGTATTCCGCCTCGATCAGGTGCGCCGGTTTCTCCAGCGCCTTGCCGATGTCACCTTCGTTGCGCGCCACCAGGCCTGGCTTGCTGGCCATGTCGCGGTACTGGGCGAAGATTTCCTTGCTGCCCATCTTGAAGGCCTTGCTCTCGTCCCACTCGACCTGCAGCGCGTCACGGCCCTGGCGCGCGGCCCAGGTGTTCTTCGCCAGCACCGCGACGCCGGCGAAACGCCGCTCGCTGCCGGGGAACTGCACCACGTCGACCACGCCGGGCACGGCCTTGGCCTTGCTCGCATCGACTTTCGCCGGCACGCCACCGAAGCGCGGCGGATGGGCAACCACGGCCACCAGCATGTCGGGCAGGTGTACGTCCTGGGTGAACTGCGCGGTGCCATCGGTCTTCGAGGGGCTGTCCTTGCGTGGCAGCTTGACCTGGCCGATCAGCTTGAAGTCCTTCGGGTCCTTGAGTTTCACGTCCGCCGGCACCGGCTGCTTCGCCGCCGCCTCGGCCAGTTCGCCGAAGCCGGCCTTGCGCCCGGAAGCCGGATGGGTGACGACGCCGTCGTGCACTTCGATCTGCGCCGCCGGCACCTTCCACTGTTCCGCCGCTGCGCCGACCAGCATGGCGCGGGCGCTGGCGCCGGCCTTGCGCATCTGCTCGAAGGAGTTGGCCATGGCGTTGCTGCCGCCGGTGCCCTGCAGGTTGCCGAAGGCCAGGTTGGCGTAGCGCTTGGCATCAGCCGGTGCGCCTTCGACCTGCACGTGGCTCCAGTCGGCGTCCAGTTCCTCGGCCACCAGCGTGGCCAGGCCGGTGTAGCTACCCTGGCCCATTTCCACATGCTTGGCGATCACGGTGACGGTGCCGTCCGGGGCGATGCGCACGAAAGCGTTGGCCTCGAAATCACTGGCCGCCTGGGCGTCGCCCAGCTTGCCCAGCAGCGGCGCGAAATAGATACCCAGGGCCAGACCGCCGGCGCCACGCAGGAAGCCGCGGCGGCTGACGTTGAGGATGCTGCCGGGCTGCGCCGGCTGTTCGTCGGTACGGGGTTCGAGCATGACTTCGGTCCTCAAGCCAGGGTCTGGGCGGCGTCGTGGATGGCCGCGCGGATCCGCGCATAGGTGGCGCAGCGGCAGATGTTGCCGCTCATGGCGGCGTCGATGTCAGCGTCGCTGGGCTTCTTGTTCGAAGCCAGCAGCGCAGTGGCCGACATGATCTGCCCGGACTGGCAGTAGCCGCACTGCACCACGTCGAGCTTGCGCCAGGCCTCCTGCACCGCCTTGCCGGCGGCTTGCTCGGCCACCGCCTCGATGGTGGTGATTTTCTTGCCGGCCACCGCCGCCAGCGGGGTGACGCAGGAGCGCGTCGGCTGGCCGTCGATGTGCACGGTGCAGGCGCCGCACAGCGCCATGCCGCAGCCGTACTTGGTGCCGGTCAGCCCGGCGACGTCGCGGATGGCCCAGAGCAGCGGCATCTCACCGGGGGCGTCGAGCTCGTGGTCCTTGCCGTTCAGGTTCACGGTAATCATCAGGAATTTCACCTCTTTCACTGGGTGATAAAAAACAGGGTCTTGAAAGGGAGCCAAGCGCAGCGGCTCCGGCACGCAATGGATTCAGCCTAGGCGCAGCGGCCGGCAGGTGCCGCGACGATACGCGAGGAAGGCGCCGAGCGGTTTGCCTGGTTCTCCCGAGGCTTGCCTGATACTGCGGGGGATATCGCGGTGTATAGAGGCCTCTACTCCGAAGCTTTGCGGCGGACGAGTACAACTCGGAAAACCCATGCTGCTTCTCGTAGGATGGCGTGGAGCGCAGCGATACCCATCAATCCTGCGCGGCGACAGCATGGGTATCGCTTAGGCTCCACCCATCCTACATTTCAGCAAGCCTTTAACCGTCGCCGGGGTAGCGATAATGGGCGCGCACAAAAAAGCCACTCCGAAGAGTGGCTTTTTCAGCTACCGATGACGGATCACTCCGGCATCTTCATCACCACACGGCCGCCGCCCGGGCAGGTTTCCATGTAGTAGTTGGCGTCGCGGTACTGGGCGAAATCGAACACCCGGTCGATGCTCGGCTTGAGCAGCTGGTCGGCGGTCATCTGGTTGATCGCGGTCAGCGCCCGTTGCACGGCTTCGTCGTTGCGGGTCAGGCCGATCTCCGGTTGCCCGGTGAAGTCCAGCACGCAGTGGCGGTAGAACTGCAGGTGCTTCTTGAACGCCGCGCAGGCCGGGAAGGCTGCGTCGTTGCCGCCATTGATGCCGTAGAGGATCAGCTTGCCGCGCGGCGCGGCGACGTCACCCAGCAGTTTCATCTGCGGGCCGGCGCACTGGTCGAGGACGATCTCCACGCCTTCACCCTTGGTGAAGCGTTCGACTTCCAGCACCAGGTCCTGCTCCTCGGTGTAGATGATCTTGTCCGCACCCAGGCCCTTCAGAAACTCGCGGGTTTCCTCATGGCTGGTGGTGGCGATCACCTGGGCGCCGAGCGCCTTGGCCAACTGTACCGCCTGCGGGGCTAGGCAATGACCGGCCTCGGTGATCAGCACGCGCTGGCCGGGCTTGATCTGCGCCAACTCCACCAGAGCGAAGTAGGAATACAGCAGGCCGGTGTAGTGCACGGCGGCTTCGACCGGGGTCAGCACCTCGGGATAACGGGTCAGCGAGGTGCGCGGCACGATGACGTGGTCGCCCCAGGCCGGGTACAGGTTCGGCGAGTTCGCCGGGAAACTGGCCACCGCCACGCCGGGCTCGAGGTCTTCAACGCCCTCGCCCACGGCTTCGACGATGCCGGAGAGTTCATAGCCGATGCCCGCCGGCAGCTTGGCCTGATCCGGGGCGAGGTTCTGCCGCCAGAGCACGTCGCGCCAACTGACGCCCAGTGCCTGGGTACGGACCAGCACTTCACCCGGCCCCGGCTGCGGGGTCGGCATTTCCTCGATCTTCAGGACCGAGGCGTCACCGAACTGGTGGAAACGGATCATGCGGGACATCACATACCTCGCCTTAGTAGTGCTCATAGCCACGGACTCTATCCGGGCTTTAGGGGTGACGCCACCGTTCACCATTGATAATTGACATAAACGCCGATGATTCGGCCCGCGTTGAAAGCCTTGTCCGGCGCGGCTGCAAGGCTCTGCGACGGGGCTGCGGGAGGGAACGGGGCAGCTCTGTTCCTACAGAGTCTGACCACACTGCCGGGGCGAGATTCTCATTAAAAAAGTGGAAATTGATCAAGGACTTATCTGACAGACTTGACTCAGGACACGCTCGGCCCCACTTTTCCCCCATCGCCAGGGAGTCCCTATGAACCGCAACGACCTCCGCAAGGTTGATCTCAACCTGTTGATCGTTTTCGAGACGCTGATGCATGAACGCAGCGTGACCCGCGCCGCCGAGAAGCTGTTCCTCGGCCAGCCGGCGATCAGTGCGGCCCTGGCACGCCTGCGCGGTCTGTTCGACGATCCGCTGTTCGTCCGCACCGGGCGCAGCATGGAGCCTACCGCGCGGGCGCAGGAAATCTTCGGCCACCTCTCGCCGGCGCTGGACTCCATTTCCACCGCCCTGAGCCGCGCCGCCGACTTCGACCCGGCCACCAGCAAGGCGGTGTTCCGCATCGGCCTGTCCGATGACGTGGAGTTCGGCCTGCTGCCGCCGCTGCTGCGCCGCCTGCGCTCCGAGGCGCCGGGGATCACCCTGGTGGTGCGCCGCGCCAACTACCTGCTGATGCCGCAACTGCTGTCGTCCGGAGAAATTTCCGTAGGCGTGAGCTACACCGACGAGCTGCCGGCCAACGCCAAGCGCAAGACCCTGCGCCGCAGCACCTGGAAGATCCTCCGTGCCGACTCGATTCCCGGTGCGCTGACCCTCGATGACTACTGCGCGCGGCCCCACGCGCTGGTGTCCTACGCCGGCGACCTGGACGGCTTCGTCGACCAGACCCTCGCCGAGATGGACCGCAAGCGCCAGGTGGTGCTGGCCGTGCCGCAGTTCGTCGGCCTCGCCCAGTTGCTGGCCGGCACCGACATCATCGCCACCGTGCCCGAATACGTGGCCCTGGCGCTGACCGCCGCCGGCGGCCTGCGCGCCGAGGAGCCGCCCTTCCCCACCCGCCTGGCCGAGCTGTCCATGGTCTGGCGCGGCGCCCAGGACCAGGACCCGGCCGAGCGCTGGCTGCGCTCGCGCATCACCATGTTCGTGGGTGATCCGGACAGTCTCTGACACCCGACAACCGATTCAACCTGCAGGAGCGCGCCATGCGCGCGATCGCGGGCATGGCCCGCTCCTACAGGGGAACGCGCGCTCGCGGCAATCCCCGTGCCCACTCCTTCTATCTATTCCTGCGCATAGTGCAAAAGCATTTATCACTGCGCGTGATAATCAAAATCTGCTCGTTCGATTAGTTCCCGGGCGCCCCCTTGCGCAGACTCCGCTCCATCAGAAATCCCAAAACCAATTAGATCGCCGGAGTATTTCCATGGAGCGAAATCTGAACACCTTGCGTATTCCGTTGGCGTTGGCCGCCGTGCTGGTTCTCAGCGCCTGCGGCAAGGGCCAGGAAGCGGCGCAGAACATGGCCGCCCCCAAGGTCAGCGTGGCGGACGTCATCGAACAACCGATCAACGAATGGGACGAGTTCACCGGCCGCCTGGAGGCTCCTGAGTCCGTCGAACTGCGTCCGCGCGTCTCCGGCTACATCGACCGCGTCGCCTTCCGTGAAGGCGCGCTGGTGAAGAAAGGCGACCTGCTGTTCCAGATCGACCCGCGGCCGTTCCAGGCCGAGGTCCATCGCCTGGAAGCCCAGCTGCAACAGGCTCGCGCCAACCAGACCCGTACCGTCAACGAAGCGTCCCGTGGCGATCGCCTGCGCGCCACCAATGCCATTTCCGCGGAACTCGCCGACGCCCGCACCGCCGCCGCCACCGAGGCGAAAGCCGTGGTCGCCGCGACCCAGGCGGAACTGGACAACGCCCGCCTGAACCTGTCGTTCACCCAGGTCACCGCGCCCATCGACGGCCGCGTCTCGCGCGCCGAGGTCACCGCCGGCAACCTGGTGAACAGCGGCGAAAGCGTGCTGACCACCCTGGTTTCCACCGACAAGGTCTACGCCTACTTCGACGCCGACGAACGCGTCTACCTGAAGTACGTCGACCTCGCCCGCAAGGGCGGCCCGGACGCCCGCGGCACCAGCCCGGTGTACCTGGGCCTGACCGGCGAGGACGGCTTCCCCCACCAGGGCCGCCTGGACTTCCTCGACAACCAGGTCAACCCCAAGACCGGCACCATCCGTGGCCGCGCCGTGTTCGACAACGACGCCAACCAGTTCACCCCCGGCCTGTATGCCCGCATCAAGCTGGTCGGCAGCGGCACCTACCCCGCCGCGCTGATCAAGGACGAAGCGGTCGGCACGGACCTGGGCAAGAAGTTCGTGCTGGTGCTCGACAAGGACAGCAAGGTGCAATACCGCGGCATCGAGCTGGGCCCGAAACTCGAAGGCCTGCGTATCGTCCGCAGCGGCCTGGTGAAGGGCGACCGCATCGTGGTCAACGGCCTGCAACGGGTTCGCCCGGGCGCCCAGGTCGACGCCCAGGGTGTCGAGATGGCCAGCAAGGAAACCCTCGCCAACCTCGAAAGCCAGCGTCGTGCGCTGGAGAGCTTCGAGGCACCGAAGGTCGCCGAGAAATCGGCCAGGCCGGGTGCGCCGCGCGGCTGACCCCAACCCGTAATCCATGAACTGATGTACCAGGCCCTGTCCCACCAGGGCCTTGGGTGACCTTTGTCCCGGGTTTGGCGAACCGCAGCGTTCGCGACAGGAACCAGCCATGAACTTTTCGCAATTCTTCATCCAGCGGCCGATCTTCGCCGCCGTGCTGTCGCTGATCATCCTGATCGGCGGGGCCATCTCGCTGTTCCAGCTACCGATCAGCGAATACCCCGAGGTCGTGCCGCCCACCGTGGTGGTGCGCGCCAACTTCCCCGGCGCCAACCCCAAGGTGATCGGCGAGACCGTCGCCGCGCCGCTGGAACAGGCCATCACCGGCGTCGAGAACATGCTCTACATGTCCTCGCAGTCCACCGCCGACGGCAAGATGACCCTGACCATCACCTTCGCCCTGGGCACCGACCTGGACAACGCGCAGGTGCAGGTGCAGAACCGTGTGACCCGTACGCAGCCCAAGCTGCCCGAGGAAGTCACGCGGATCGGCATTACCGTCGACAAGGCCTCGCCCGACCTGACCATGGTCGTGCACCTGACCTCGCCGGATAACCGCTACGACATGCTCTACCTGTCCAACTACGCCATCCTCAACATCAAGGATGAGCTGGCGCGCCTGGACGGCGTGGGCGACGTGCAGCTTTTCGGCATGGGCGACTACTCCCTGCGTGTCTGGCTGGACCCGAACAAGGTCGCCTCGCGCAACCTGACCGCCACCGACGTGGTCGCCGCGATCCGCGAACAGAACCGCCAGGTCGCCGCCGGTTCGCTGGGCGCCCCGCCCTCGCCGAGCGACACCAGCTTCCAGCTGTCGATCAACACCCAGGGTCGCCTGGTCACCGAGGAAGAGTTCGAGAACATCATCATCCGCAGCGGCCCGGACGGCGAGATCACCCGCCTGAAGGACATCGCCCGCGTCGAACTCGGCTCCAGCCAGTACGCCCTGCGCTCGCTGCTGGACAACCAGCCGGCGGTCGCCATCCCGATCTTCCAGCGCCCCGGTTCCAACGCCATCGCCATCTCCAACCTGGTGCGCGAGAAGATGGCCGAGCTGAAGAAGGACTTCCCCCAGGGCGTGGACTACTCCATCGTCTATGACCCGACCATCTTCGTCCGCGGCTCCATCGAAGCAGTGGTGCACACCCTGTTCGAAGCCCTGATCCTGGTGGTGCTGGTGGTCGTGCTGTTCCTGCAGACCTGGCGCGCCTCGATCATCCCACTGGCCGCCGTGCCGGTGTCGCTGATCGGCACCTTCGCGGTGATGCACGCCTTCGGTTTCTCGCTCAACGCGCTGTCGCTGTTCGGCCTGGTACTGGCCATCGGCATCGTGGTGGACGACGCCATCGTGGTGGTGGAGAACGTCGAGCGGAACATCGGGCTGGGCCTCACCCCCATCGAGGCGACCAAGCGCGCCATGAAGGAAGTGACCGGGCCGATCATCGCCACCGCGCTGGTACTGTGCGCCGTGTTCATCCCTACCGCGTTCATCTCCGGCCTCACCGGGCAGTTCTACCGGCAGTTCGCCTTGACCATCGCGATCTCCACGGTGATCTCCGCGTTCAACTCGCTGACCCTGTCGCCAGCGCTGTCCGCCGTGCTGCTCAAGGGGCACCACGAGCCGAAGGACCGCTTCTCGGTGCTGCTGGACAAGCTGCTGGGCGGCTGGCTGTTCCGTCCGTTCAACCGCTTCTTCGACCGCGCCAGCCACGGCTATGTCGGCACCGTCACCCGCGTGCTGCGTGGCAGCTCGATTGCGCTGCTGCTGTATGCGGGGCTGATCGGCCTGACCTACCTGGGCTTCTCCAGCACCCCGACCGGCTTCGTGCCGCAGCAGGACAAGCAGTACCTGGTGGCCTTCGCGCAACTGCCCGACGCCGCCACGCTGGACCGCACGGAAGCTGTGATCAAGCGCATGTCGGAAATCGCCGGCAAGCACCCGGGCATCGAGCACACCGTGTCCTTCCCCGGCCTGTCGATCAACGGCTTCACCAACAGCCCCAACAGCGGCATCGTCTTCACCCCGCTCAAGGACTTCAGCGAGCGTAAAGGCCCGGGCATGTCGGCCAACGAGATCGCCGCCGAGCTGAACAAGCAGTTCGCCGATATCCAGGACGCCTACATCGCGATCTTCCCGCCGCCGCCGGTACAGGGGCTGGGCACCATCGGTGGCTTCCGCCTGCAGATCGAGGACCGTGGCAACGCCGGTTACGAGGAGCTCTACGCGCAGACCCAGAACATCCTCAACAAGGCCCGCGCGCTGCCGGAGCTGAACCCCATGTCGGTGTTCACCAGCTACCAGGTGAACGTGCCGCAGGTGGATGCCGCCATCGACCGCGAGAAGGCCAAGACCCACGGGGTGGCGATCAGCGACATCTTCGACACCCTGCAGGTCTACTTAGGCTCGCTGTACGCGAACGACTTCAACCGCTTCGGCCGCACCTACCAGGTGAACGTCCAGGGCGAGCAGCAGTTCCGTCTCGAACCCGAGCAGATCGGCCAGCTGAAGGTGCGCAACAACCTGGGTGAAATGGTTCCGCTGGCGACCTTCATCAAGATCAGCGACACCTCCGGCCCCGACCGCGTGATGCACTACAACGGCTTCATCACCGCCGAGATCAACGGCGCTGCCGCACCGGGCTACAGCTCCGGCCAGGCCGAGGCTGCCATCGAGCGCCTGCTCAAGCAGGAGCTGCCCAATGGCATGACCTACGAATGGACCGAGCTGACCTACCAGCAGATCCTCGCCGGCAACTCCGCGATCTACGTGTTCCCGCTCTGCGTGCTGCTCGCCTTCCTGGTGCTGGCCGCGCTGTACGAGAGCTGGGGCCTGCCGCTGGCGGTGATCCTGATCGTGCCGATGACCCTGCTGTCGGCCATCGCGGGCGTGATCCTGTCCGGTGGCGACAACAACATCTTCACCCAGATCGGCCTGATCGTACTGGTGGGTCTGGCGTGCAAGAACGCGATCCTGATCGTCGAGTTCGCCAAGGACAAGCAGGACGAAGGCATGGACCGCCTGAGCGCGGTACTGGAAGCCTGCCGCCTGCGTCTGCGGCCGATCCTGATGACCTCCATCGCCTTCATCATGGGCGTGGTGCCCCTGGTGCTGTCGTCCGGCGCCGGCGCCGAAATGCGCCATGCCATGGGTGTCGCGGTGTTCTCCGGGATGCTCGGCGTGACCTTCTTCGGCCTGCTGCTGACCCCGGTCTTCTATGTGCTGATCCGCCGCTTCATGGAAGCTCGTGAGGCGAAGAAACAGGAACGCGCCGCCCTGAGCCACACGACCAATAACGAGGCCCACCAGGCATGAGCGTCATGACCATCAATGCTGTGAGCAAGAGTGCCGTGAAACTGTTCGTCCCTTCCCTGCTCGCGCTGGCCCTCAGCGCGTGCATGGTCGGCCCCGACTACCAGAAGCCGGACACTGCGCCGGCCCAACTGGACAGCAACGCCCAGGCGCAGAACTACGACCGCACCCGCTTCGAAGACGCCTGGTGGAAACAGTTCGATGACCCGGTGCTGACCCAGCTGGTCGACCAGGCCCTCAAGGAAAACCGCGAGCTGCGCGTGGCCTATGCCCGCGTGCTGGCTTCGCGGGCGATCCGCGACGACGTTGCCAATGACCGTTTCCCCACGGTCACCAGCCGCGCCGAAGGCCAGGTTGGCAAGGGCCAGGTGCCCGGCCAGACCGAGGACCGGGTGAACCAGGAGCGCTACGACCTGGGCCTGGACATGATCTGGGAAGTCGACCTGTTCGGCCGCGTGCGTCGCCAGCTGGAATCCAGCGACGCGCAGAGCGAAGCCATAGTCGCCGACCTGCAGCAGTTGCAGGTCAGCCTGATCGCCGAGCTGGCCGATGCCTATGGACAGCTGCGCGGTGCGCAACTGCGCGAGAGCATCGCCAAGAGCAACCTGGACAACCAGCGCGAGTCCCGTGATCTGACCATCCAGCTGCGCGACGCCGGCGTCGGCAGCGAACTGGACGTGCAGCGTGCCGAAGCGCGCCTGGCTTCCACCGAAGCCAGCGTGCCGCAACTGCAGGCCGAGGAAGTACGCCAGCGCAACCGCATCGCCACCCTCCTCGGCCAGCGCCCGGACGCGCTGAGCGTGGACCTGTCGCCGAAGAAACTGCCGGCCATCGCCAAGGCCCTGCCCATTGGTGATCCGGGCGAGCTGCTGCGTCGCCGGCCGGACGTCGCCTCCGCCGAACGCCGCCTGGCGGCCGCCACCGCGGACGTGGGCGTGGCCACCGCCGACCTGTTCCCGAAAGTCAGCCTCGGCGGCTTCCTCGGCTACACCGCCGGGCGTGGTTCGCAGATCGGCTCGTCCGCCGCCAGCGCCTGGGGCGTGGGCCCGAGCATCACCTGGGCGGCCTTCGACCTGGGCAGCGTGCGGGCCCGCCTGCGTGCCTCCAAGGCCGATGCCGACGGCGCCCTGGCGACCTACGAGCAGCAGGTCCTGCTGGCGCTGGAAGAGTCGTCGAACGCCTTCAGTGACTACGGCAAGCGCCAGCAGCGCCTAGTGTCGCTGGTGCGCCAGTCCGAAGCCAGCCGCAATGCCGCGCAACAGGCCGGCCTGCAATACCGCGAGGGCACCGTGGACTTCCTCAACCTGCTGGACGCCGAGCGCGAACAGCTGGCCGCAGAGGACGCCCAGGCCCTGGCGGAAGTCGACGTGTATCGCGGCATCGTGGCGATCTACAAGGCCCTTGGCGGCGGCTGGCAGCCGACGCCGGCAGCCTGATCGATCCTCCCCGGTCGGGAATCTCCCGACCTTCTGACCCCGCGGTCTGACGCTCCGGACCGCGGGGCTTTTTTATGCCCGCCGCCAGGCAGTTCCCGCGCAGCCGGTCACTTTCTGCCCCACGCAGGCAAGCCCCAAGGACGCCGGTTCGAGAATCTGTCAGAAACCCAGATGTCGATCAGTGTTTTCCGATAGCAAATAAAAATAAGCTGAAGCCGGTTCGAATTCAGAATTCACTGACATCAAGAATCAGGGAAGCCGCTCAGTGCTCAACAACGAGGTCGAGAGAAGTCCACCATCCTCCGGCGACAGCGAGCTGTGCCGGCTCCTCCTCGGCGTCAGACGCGGCGAGGTCATCCACCCTCGTTTGAAGTGGCTGCTGGTACACCTCGGATTCGCCGAACGGCGCGGCCTGCAGCTTGCCCTCACGGGCAAGGGCCGGCTCCTGCTGGAGACCTGAGCTTGGGCTGAGCGCCGCGGGCCGCTATGATCCGGACCGACTTGCCAGGGATCAAAGGAGTTCGGTCCTGCTCTGGCCTAGACTCTCTATATCGGATATTTCAGACAAGGACACGCCGTGGACGCCACTGCCCATTTCATCCCGCTGGACCCCACGTCTCTCTTCATCACCCTCGGCATCATCGTCTTCGGCATGTTCATGCTGGGCATCGGCTTCACCATCCGCCAGCGCCCAGTGGGCGTGTTCCTGATGTGGGTCGGCACGCTGAGCATGCTGTCGATCATTGCCTACCGCATCTACATCGCTACCTCGGTGTAACGATGCAGGCAAAAAAATGGCGCCCTCGGGGCGCCATTTTCGTTTCAGCCAGCCTCAGTGCTGCATCGCCCGCGCATAGCCTTTGGGCGAGAAGCGCAGGGTCACGCCCAGCATCAGCACCACCGACACCGCCAGCAGGACCCAGGAAGCCTGGAAGCTGCCGGTACTGTCGCGCAGCCAGCCGGTGACGTAAGGCACGATGCCGGTGACGATGAAGCCAATGCCCTGCACGAAGGCCGCCAGGCGCCCGGCTGCGCCGGCGTCGGCAAGGTGGTCCAGGGTCAGGGTCAGGCTCAGGGCGAAGCAGGCGCCCAGGCCGTAGCCGATCATCGCTACCCAGATGCCCGGCAGGTGCAGCGGCGCGCAGATCAGCCCGACGAAGCCGGCGAGTTGGATCAGCAGGCACAGGCACAGCCAGCCACGGCGATCCAGCGAGCGGCGGATCAGCAGCGGGATGGTCAGCGCGGCGATCACCTGGAAGATGGTCATCAGGCCGATCAGCTGGCCGCTGGCCTGGGCCGTCCAGCCAAGCTGGCGGTAATACACCGGCAGCCAGGCCACCATGCTGGTGTAGCCGCCGTTGATCAGGCCGAAGTACAAGGCCAACAGCCAGGCGCGACGGCTGCCGAAATAGTGCTGCACCTTCTGCCTGGGCGGCGCGGCCACCGGCGTCTCGCGCGGGCGGGCGACGGACCACAGCAGCAGGCCGACGACAGCCAGCAGCAGCCAGGCGCCAAGGCCGTCCTGCCAGCGGTGGAAGTGCTCCGATACCACCGGCGCCAGTACGGCCGCGCTGCCGCCGCCGGCCATCAGCGATGCCGAGTACAGGCCCATGGCGGACGGCACCTTGTGCGGGAACCAGCGCTTGATCACGCCCGGCACGAACGCCTGGATAACCGCCACGCCGCAGCCCGCCAACACCGCGCTGGCGATCAGGGCGAAGCCGCTGTCCAGCAGCAGCCGCCAGAAGCAGGCCGCGCCAATGGCCAGCAGGCCGAGCACCATGCCGCGGCTCTCGCCCAGGCGCGGGCCGACCCACGGCAGGCCCAGGGCGAACAGGCCCATGCACAGCACCGGCAACACCGTCAGCATCGACAGGCCCTGGAAGCCCAGGCCGGTGGCATCGTGGATATCGGCCAGCAACGGGCCGATGGAGGTGAGGATCGGCCGCAGGTTGATGCCCAGTGCGACGATCACCAGCAGGCCGATCCAGCCGGCGTGGCTGCTCTGCTCCGCCGACTCTCCCTGCGCCGGCAGGCTCATGCCGCGGCTCACGAGCGCTGCTCCTGCCAATGGTTGTAAAGACCCTCTTCACCGCTCGGACGCAGAGCGCGCAGCGGTACCGACTGCCACTGCGGCGGCTGGGTCACCTGCTGGTACACGGCGGCGGTCGACAGCCCGAACGGCTCGCCATCGTCGTTGGAATAGGCGAAGTACGCGCCCTCCACGCCGCACAGGTGCATGGCCGCCAGGCACATCGGGCATGGGTGGCCGCTGGCGTAGATCACGCAGCCGTCCAGCCGCGACATGCCCAGCACCGCCGAGGCACGGCGGATCACCAGCAGCTCGGCGTGGGCGGTGGGGTCGAAATCCAGGTGGATGGAGTTGGCGGCGCGGGCGATCACCCGGCCGTCCTTGACCAGCACGGCGCCGAACGGGCGGCCGCCGGCCTCGATGTTCTCACGGGCCAGTTGCAGGGCCTCGCGCATGAAGACTTCGTGTGACATGGCAGTTTCCAGCGAATCGGTTCGATCAATGCGCGCCGGCGACTTCCAGCATCCTGGCGATGGTGGTCTGGTTGCGCTGGCGGGCGTGTTGCAGCGGCGTGACGCCGTCGTTGTCGGCCAGGTTCAGGTTCGCCCCGGCTTCTATGAGTTGTTTCACGATGGCCTGGTGGCGCGGGCCGCCGTCGCTGAGCAGGATGGCTTCGAGCAACCCGGTCCAGCCCAGCTTGTTGACGTGATCGGGGTCGACGCCAGCCTTGAGCAGCGTCGCTACCACCTCCACATGGCCGCGCTCGCAGGCCGGGATCAGTGCCGTGCCGCCATAGCGGTTGGTGCTGCGCAGGTCGGCGCCGTGGGCCAGGGTCAGCCGGAGGATCTCCAGGCGTCCCGCCGCACCGGCCAGCAGGTAGGCGCTGTCATGGATGCGGTTCTGCCGGTTGACGTCGGCGCCAGCGGCAATCAGCAGCCGCGCGACTTCCACACGGTTGCCGGCGGTGGCCAGCAGCAGCGGCGTGTTGCCCTGCCCGTCGCTCACATCCACCGGTACGCCGCGTTTGAGCAGGGCCGCCACCTCGGCTTCGCGACCGTCGCTGGCAGCGCCCAATAGCGAGTCTGCGGCGGCACGGTTGTGCACGTCCTCGGTCTGAACAATCGGCATTTCCATGGGCGCTCCCCCGTGATGGCTGTCGTGCCTCTAATCAATGCAGCCAGTATGACGAAGGGATGTTCTATGCTGAAATTAAATAGAAACATGACTTTCAGTGGGAATCGCAATGCTTGACCCCAACCTGCTGCGCAGCTTCGTGATGGTGGTGGACGCCGGCAACTTCACCCGCGCCGCCGAGTTGCTGCACCTCACTCAGTCCACCGTCAGCCAGCAGATCCTGCGGCTGGAGCAGAGCCTGGACTGCCGCCTGCTGGACCGCAGCCAGCGCCAGGTGCTGCCCACCGAACAGGGCGAGCAGCTGCTGGGCTACGCGCGACGCATCCTCGAACTCGGCTCGGAGGCGCGCGAGGCGCTGAGCAGCGAGCACAGCGAAGGCGTGCTGCGCCTGGGCATGCCGGAGGACTTCGCCGGCGAACGGATGATGCCGCTGCTGGCGGCCTTCAGCGCAGAACGCCCGAGGCTGCGCCTGGAAGTCTCCAGCGGCCTCAGCCAGGAGCTGCTGCGCCAGTACCGCAGCGGCGAACTGGACCTGGCGCTGGTCAAGCAATGGGGCGCGGACAGCGACTGCCTCGCCCACTGGCCCGAACCCCTGGCCTGGCAGGACAGCGCCGCCACCCCCGCCGCCGCCCGTGATCCGCTGCCGCTGGTGGTCTTCCCGCTGGGGGCGCTGTATCGCCAGGAGATGATCCACGCCCTGGAAGCCAGCGGCCGGCGCTGGCGCATCAGCTACAGCAGCGCCAGCCTGGCGAGCCTTTCAGCGGCGGTGGCGGCGGGCATGGGGGTCAGCCTGCTGCCCCTGCGCGGCCGTCACGAAGGCCACCGCGTGCTGACCGCCGAGGAAGGTTTCGCGCCCATCGAGGGGCTGGAACTGGCGCTTTATGCGCGCCCGGAGCTGGGCAGCGCCGGGCGCAGCCTGTGCGAGCAACTGCGCGAACTGTGCGCGCAGCTCGCAGCGACTGCGCCGGAAAACTGAAGGGCTCAGGCCGGCGTGCCGAGACGCTCGAGAAACTGTTCGGCCGGCACCGGCTTGCCGAGCAGGAAGCCCTGCAGCGAGTCGCAGCCCAGGCGGGTGAGGAAGTTCTGCTGGCCCGAGGTTTCCACGCCCTCGGCGACGATGCGCAAATCCAGCGCCTGGCCCAGGGCGACGATGGCCGAGACGATGGCGGCGTCGTCGCTGTCCTGCTCCAGGTCGCGGACGAAGCCGCGGTCGATCTTCAACTCGTTGGCCGGCAGGCGCTTGAGGTAAAGCAGGCTGGAGTAGCCGGTGCCGAAGTCGTCGATGGACAGGTCGACGCCCATGTCCGACAGCCTGCCGAGGATTTCCAGGCTGGAGTCGGCGTCGCGCATGGCGGTGGTCTCGGTGATCTCCAGGGTCAGGCAGCGCGCCGGCAGCTGGTGGCGCTGCAGTGCGTCGGCCACCGACTGCACCAGGGCCGCATGGCAGAACTGCAGCGCCGAGAGATTCACCGCCACACGCCAGCTTTCATGGCCCTGCAGGTACCACTCGCGCATCTGCCGGCAGGCTTCGTCCAGCACCCAGTCACCGATGGGGATGATCAGCCCGGTGCGCTCGGCCAGGGCGATGAAGGTGTCAGGCATCAGAAGGCCACGCTGCGGATGCTGCCAGCGCAGCAGCGCCTCGGCGCCGATGGGCTCGCCGCTGGCGGCGAACTTGGGCTGGTAATGCAGGATGAACTCGCGACGCTCCAGGGCCGCGCGCAGGTCGTGCAGCAACTGCAGGTGGTTGCGCGCATTGGTGTTCATCGACTGCTCGAAGAAGCTGTAGCCGTTCTTGCCGTTGCCCTTGGCGTGGTACATCGCCGCGTCGGCGTTGCGCAGCAGTTCGTGCTGGCTGGCGCCGTCGCCGGGATAGACGACGATGCCGATGCTGGCAGCGATGCGCAGCTCCTGCCCGGCGACCTGGAACGGCTGGGCCAGCAGGCTGATCTGCTGCCCGGCGACGGTCACCGCGTCCTCGGCCTCGGCCAGTTCGGCGAGCACCACGAACTCGTCGCCGCCGATGCGCGCCACGGTGTCTTCGCTGCGCAGGCTGTCGCGCAGGCGCTGGGCCACAGCCTTGAGCAGCAGGTCGCCGACATGGTGGCCGAAGGCATCGTTGACCGGCTTGAAGCCGTCGAGGTCGAGGAACATCAGCGCGAAGTGCCCGCCGCCGCGCTGCACCTTGCCGATCATCTGCTCGATGCGGTCTTCCAGCAGGATGCGGTTGGGCAGGCGCGTGAGGTTGTCGTGCAGGGCGAGCTGGGTCAGTTCCTGGTTGGCCAGGGCCAGCGACGAAGTGAGCTGCGCCGTGCGCGACTCCAGCCGTGCGTCCAGCACCGAGGTGAGCAGCGCGATGCCGATCACCGCCAGGGTGACGATGATGATCAGCAGCGCCAGCCAGTCACTGTTCAACCCGCTGGGGGAGGCGCCGCAGAAGCTGTCCGCTGGGAAACGCGCGGCCGCCATGCCGGTGTAGTGCATGCCGACTATGGCCACACCCATCACCAGCGCCGCGCCAGCACGGGCCAGGCGCACGTAGGGCGTGTTCTGCCGCAGTTTGAAGGCAATCCACAGTGCTGCGCCGGAAGCCGCCACGGCGATCGCCAGGGACAGGCCGAACAGCGCCGGGTCGTAATCGATACCCGGCTGCATCAGCATCGCGTACATGCCCAGGTAGTGCATGCAGCTGATCCCGGTGCCCATGGCCAGCGCGCCGCAGATCAGCTGCCAGAGCGGCAGGCGATCCTGGCTGACCAGCGCCAGCGCGAAGCCCGAGCTGAGCACGGCAATGGCCAGCGACAACAGCGTCAGGGTGAGGTCGTAACCCAGTGGGATGGGCAGGCTGAAGGCGAGCATGCCGATGAAGTGCATCGACCACACGCCGATGCCCATGGCCACCCCGCCGCCGCCGATCCACAGCAGCACCGGCCAGCCACGGGTGGTCGCGATGCGCCCGGCCAGGTCCAGGGCCGTGTAGGACGCCAGCATGGCGACACACAGCGAAATCAGGACAAGGGAGGGATCGTAACTACCGGCAAGCATGGGAAATCTCGGTGCCCGTGGGGCGGGCGCAAAAGTGCGGAATTCTAGCGAAGACCGGTGAAGAGGAACCAGCGCTTCCGGTGGAATTTCTATCGGCGTGCCCGCAGCTGCCTTGAGCCCGTTCGGCGGCTCGCCAGAATGATCCACCGCAGGCTCTGGCCGGCGCAACCGGCTACCCTTGCAGAGTCCCCCACAACCGGAGCCGCTTCCCTTGGCGAAGCAACCCTCGATCCTCACCCTGCCGTTCCGCCGCCTGGCCAACCCTTATACCCGCTACCGCTACGCCGCCTGGATTCACTGCGTGCGCGTCGGCCTCGCGCTGCTCGCCTCGATGCTGCTGACCAGCGCGCTGAAATTGCCCCACGGTCTCTGGGCCTCGGTGACGGTGCTGGTGGTGATGGGCGGGCTGGTGCACCAGGGGACGATCCGCGGCAAGTCCTACGAGCGGGTGATGGGTACCCTGGTGGGTGCGGCGCTGGGGCTGTGTGTGATCGCGATCTACGACCAGACCCGTTCGCTCACCCTCACCTACCTGGCCATGTCGGTGCTGGGCGCGGCCTCGGCCTTCTATGCGATCCGCCGGCCCGGCTACGTCGCGCTGCTGGCGGGGATAACCATGTGCATCGTCGCCGGTCCCGGTGAGACGGGCTTCACCGAAGGGCTGTGGCGTTCGGCCAACGTGCTGATCGGCGTCGCCGTGGCCCTGCTGTTCTCGCAGATCTACCCGCTGCGGGCGGTCTACGTCTGGCGCTACCTGCTCTCGGACAACCTGCGTGCCTGCGCGCGGATGTACGGGCAGCTGTCGTCCAACCACGACTTCACCCCCGAGCATTTCGCCCGCCAGTTGGAGGAGCTGGACCACCGTCTGGTGGCATCGCGTGCGCACCTGGGGCCGGTGTCGCGGGAGACCGGCATGCCGCTGCGCGAGCTGGAGATTCTCCAGCGCATCCACCGCGCGATCATGGGCACCCTGGAATCGCTGATCGCCTCACGGCAGTTCGCCGCCGAGGCCGGGGAGATAGAACCGGTGCCAGCCAGCCTCGACAGCCACCGGCAGATCATCGGCCGCCTGCTGCTGCAATCGGCCCATGCCCTCAAGTTCAGTCGCACCAGCAAGCTGGTGCAGGCCTGCCAGGGTCTGGAAAACCTCCCGGTGCGGCCGCACAACCTGACCGACTCCTTCGAGAAGCAGGGCTTCTACTGGCTCACGCTGCGTCTCTATGAACAGGTGGAGATGCTTTCGGAAAAGCTCGCCGCCACCTCCGGGCACTGGAACATCCAGAGCCGCGACCGGGCCTGAGCCCGGCCGCGCTGCTGTCATCGACTGCCCGTCAGGCGCCGAAACCACCGTCGATGGTCAGGCTGGCACCGGTGATGTAGCCCGCTTCCGGGCCGGCCAGGTAGGCGACGAAGGCGGCGATTTCTTCCGCGCGGCCATAACGACCCACCGCCATCAGGTCCATCAGGGAGGCCGCGAAGTCGCTGTCGGCCGGGTTCATGTCGGTATCCACCGGGCCGGGCTGCACGTTGTTCACGGTGATGCCGCGCGGGCCGAGGTCACGGGCCAGGCCCTTGGTCAGGCCGACGATGGCCGACTTGCTCATGGCGTAGACCGCGCCGCCGCCGAAGGGCATCCGGTCGGCGTTGGTGCTGCCGATGGTGATGATGCGCCCGCCCTGCCCCATGTGCCGCGCGGCGGCCTGGGTGGCGACGAAGACGCTGCGCACGTTCACCGCCAGGGTGCGATCGAGGTCTTCCAGGCTGAATTCTTCCACCGGGGCGATGGCCAGCACGCCGGCGTTGTTCACCAGGATGTCGATGCCGCCCAGGCGCTGGGCTGCGGTGTCGATGGCCTGTTGCACCGAAGCTGCATCACCGCTGTCGGCCTTCAGCGCCAGGGCGCGGCCGCCGCCGGCTTCGATGCTGGCGGCGAGGTCTTCGGCCTTCTGCGCCGAGCTGACGTAGGTAAAGGCCACAGCAGCGCCTTCGCGGGCCAGGCGCTGCACGATGGCGGCGCCGATGCCGCGGGAGCCGCCCTGTACGAAAGCGACTTTGCCGGCGAGAGGTTGATGGGTTTGCGTGGTGGTCATTTCGTGTCTCCAGGAATCCAGTGGGGGAGTAAGTTCGACGGGGCCAGTTTCCCTCGCGGACTCGTTACTCGGTAGCCAGCAATCGCTATATTCAGTCGATACCAAACGTCCGGAATACCACCCATGGAAAGCCTGATCAGTATCGAATGCTTCGTCCGCAGCGCCGAGGCCGGCAGCTTCGCCGCCGCCGCGAGAAACCTGGGGCTGACGCCCGCGGCGGTGAGCAAGAACGTGGCAAGGCTGGAGAGCAACCTGGGCGTGCGGCTGTTCCAGCGTAGTACCCGCAGCCTGACACTGACCGAATCCGGCGCGCGATTTCTCGACGAAGCCAGCGGCGGCCTGGCCAGCCTGCAGAGCGCCATCGCCAATCTGGCCAGCGCCGACGGCCAGCCCAGCGGCATGCTGAAGGTGAGCATGGGGCTGGTGTTCGGCCGCGACTACATATTGCCGCTGCTGGGCGACTTCCTCGGGCGCTACCCGGCGATCCGCCCGGACTGGCACTTCGACAACCGCCAGGTCGACCTTATCGCCGAAGGCTTCGACGCGGCCATCGGCGGCGGCTTCGAGCTGCCGCCCGGCGTCGTGGCGCGCAAGCTGAGCCCGGCGCACCTGGTGCTGCTGGCCTCGCCAGCCTACCTCGACGGCCGCCCGGCAATCCGCTATCCGTCGGACCTGCCCAGCCACGACGGCATCCGCATCCGCTCGCCGCAGACCGGCCGCGTGCGACCCTGGCCGCTGACCAACCGCCAGCAGGCCCAGGCGCCGATCTCACTGAAGGAACGCATGACCTTCAGCGACCCGGAAGCCGCCTGTGTCGCCGCACTGATGGGCCTGGGCGTGACCCTGGTGAGCATGCAGCACGCCGTGCCCTACCTCGACAGCGGGCGCCTGGTGCGCGTGCTGCCGGAGTGGTATGTGGACGCCGGCAACACCGCGCTCTACTACGCCGCGCAGAAACTGCTGCCGGCCAAGACGCGGGTCTTCGTCGATTACGTCATCGAGCACTTCCGCAGCCAGGGCCTGGAGCAGCGCTTCAGTGCGCTGTGAAGCGCTACGACCTCGACCCTTGTTGCGAAAATTGAAATGAATCTTGCCGGTCGCCAGCGGGTCGATACTTAGCAAGCTACGCAGACCAGAAGCTTGCGCATCGAGAATCGAGGAGAACCTGGATGAAAAAATATGCCCTGCTCCTGGCCATGATGTTTTCCGTACCGGCCTTCGCTGACAGCGCGCTGTGCGACGGCAACCTGCAGCAGATCAACGACTTCCTCAAGACCGCCAGCAAGAACGCGACCGGCGTGAAGGTCAATGCGGTCCACGAGTACGTCGCCAAGGCCGAGGCGGCGAAGAAGGCCGGCAACTACGAGGAGTGCGTCAACCAGTCGAGCCAGGCGCTGCGCGTGATCAAGAAGCCCGCCAATCGCTGATCCGCACTGGCAACGAAAAAGCCCCGCCTAGGCGGGGCTTTTTCATGGGCGTCGGCCGGCGAAGGACTCAGCCGCAGGAGACCTGCTTCACCACCTGGTTGTCATCGACATCGATGTTCAGGCGCTGCGAGTTGTACTCCATGGTCACCGGCTGGTGCGGGGTGAGCACGCGGGCAACGCTGGCGCCGGCGTCGCGGCGGGCTTCCTCGGTCAGGGTCGGGTTGACGACCTTGCCGATGATCGATTGCACCGCCTTGGCGTTGCAGGTGCCGGTCATGGCCGGCGAGTCGTCCGCGGCCGGCTGGGCGGCATCGGACGAGGAATCCTTGGAACTGCAACCGGCAAGGGCAGCAACAGCAAGAAGCGACAGGAGCGTCACTCGGTTGAAGGGCATGGAAGGTCTCCCTGGTTCTGCATGGAAAAAACGCGAAAGGCGCCACCTTACCAGCCCGGAGGCTGCGGCAGCGCGATGGATGTATTGCAGGCTGATACATGCAATGCCCGTCGCAGAGCCGTACGGCGCCATTTACACAACCTTTACACCGGCGGCGTTACGATTCTTTCGAGGCCGATGTCTCATAGATACCTGGTTCCTCGCCGGGTTCCTCAGGAGGTGCATCATGCTTCACCGTCTCCCCCAGATCGCCCTGCTCTGCGCCGGCCTTGCCCTCGCCGGCCAGGCCGCGGCCAACAGCAACACCGATGCCGCGGCAATCGGCGCGGTGGTCGGCGCCGTTGTCGGGGGTGCCGTGGTCGCCGGCTCGCAACCCGCGCCGGCGCCCTATTACGCTCCGCCACCCCCGGTCGCCTATTACCCGCCGCCACCGGTGTACTACCAGCCGGCGCCGGTCTACCAGCCCGTGTATCAACCGGTGTACCAGCCGGTCTACCGCCCGGTCGTGGTGGTACCCGGCCCGCGTTACTACGGCCCGCCCCGCTACTATGGTCCGCCACGCTATTACGGCCCCGGCTACTACGGCCCGCCGGGGCACTACCGCCACTGGTAGGTACAGCTACAGACCAAAGACCCCGCTTCCCTGGCGGGGTCTTTTCATTCAGGCCGGCAGACGAATGCTCCCGGCCAGTTCCTCGAACAGCGTCACCACCGCCCGCAGCGCCCGGCAGTCCGGCCGGGTCAGCAACCAGAGATGGATGCTGCAACCGGGCAGTTCCGGCTCCAGCACCTGCAGCCCGTCGTCCGGGCGCAGCAGGAACGCCGGCAGCGCAGCCAGCCCCAGCCCCGCGCGGCACAGGTCGAGCACCGACAGCATGCTGTTGCAGCGGTAGGCCGGAAGCACCGTCGGGAACGCCTGGCGGCGCCAGGCGACGCTGGAGTGGTCGGGCAGAAAGTCGTCCGGGGCGATCCAGCTCATGTCCTGCCAGGGGCGGTCGCCCTGCTCGGCCAGGTAATCGCGATGGGCACAGAGGACGTAGTGCACCTCGCCCAGCTTGCGTCCGACAAGATGCTCCGGCGGCGCATTGGTCAGGCGCAGGGCGATGTCGGCGTCACGGCGGCTGAGGTTGGCGAAGGCGTTGGAGGTGGTCAGCTCCAGGTTCAGCGCCGGGTAGCGCTTCATGAAGCGCGCCAGGGCCGGCAGCAGCAGGCCTTGCAGCACGGTGTCGGAACAGGTCAGGCGCACGGTGCCGCTGAGCACGTCGTGGCCCTGCTCCAGGCCCAGACGCGCCGCTTCAAGCGCCTGTTCGGCCAGTTCCGCCTGGGTCGCCAGTTGCTGCGCGGTGGCTGTCGCCAGGTAGCCGTTGCGGCCCTTTTCGAACAGCGCGGTGCCCAGCGCCTTCTCCAGCCGACGCACAGCACGGAATACGGTGGAGACGTCTACCTCGAGCAATTCCGCGGCGCGCGCAAGGCTGCCTCCGCGTACCAGCGCCAGCACCAGGGCCAGATCGGCGTATTCCAGACGGTATTGCATCGACGCACTCCAAGGTTGCGCAATTGCCCATTTTCGCTTGCGCCTGCGCAACTATAAATTGCCTCCCAGGGGCCCGCCAATGGGCCACGACGCCAGGGGGAACAAAAGATGGGGAAACGTCGTAAAGCACTGCGCATCGGCCTGATCGGCGACCGCGATAGCCGCGTCACCGCCCACTGGGCGATTCCCCTGGCCCTGCAGCAATCGCTGCTGCCACATTCAGGCACCTTGCGCGTGGACTGGCTGGACACCCCGCGCCTGGCACAGGGGATGGACCTTGATCCGTACTCCGGCTTCTGGGCGATCCCCGGCAGCCCCTACCAGAACACCGAAGGCGCCTTGCGGGCGATCACCTTCGCCCGCGAGAACCAGGTGCCCTTCCTCGGCACCTGCGGCGGCTTCCAGCACGCCCTGCTGGAGCGCGCCCGCAACGTCCTCGGCTGGAGCGACGCGGCCCACGCCGAGACCGACCCGGAAGCGGCGCGCCCGGTGGTGCATGCCCTGCCCTGCTCACTGGTGGAAGTCAGCGAGACCATCCGCCTCACCGCCGGCTCGCACCTGGCGGCGATCTACGGCTTGCCGGATATCCGCGAGGGCTATCGCTGCAGCTACGGGGTGAACCCGCAGTTCCAGGACGAGCTGTTCGGCGGCTCGCTGCGCGCCTGTGCCCACGGCGAGGACGGCAGCATCCGCGCACTGGAAGCGACCGACCATCCGTTCTTCGTCGCCACCCTGTTCCAGCCCGAACGCAAGGCCCTCGCCGGCATCGCCGTGCCCCTGGCCGAAGCGTTCCTGTCCGCTGCCTTCCGCCATCAATCCAGTCAAGAGCCCACTCGCATCGGGAGTCCCGCATGATCGCCAGCACACCGCAACCGCCCTACTACGCCGTGACCTTCACCTCCTACCGCACCGAGCTGGACGAAGGCTATGGCGCCACCGCCGAACGCATGCTGGAACTGGCCGCGCAGCAGGACGGTTTCCTCGGCGTCGAGTCGGCCCGTGGCGCTGACGGCCTGGGGCTGACCGTGTCCTACTGGCGCGACGAGGCCGCCATCCGCCAGTGGAAGCAGCAGACCGAGCACCGCATGGCCCAGCAGGCCGGCCGCCGCGACTGGTACAGCGCCTTCCGCGTACGTATCAGCCGGGTCGAGCGCGAATACGGTTTCGAACGCTGAGCGACCCGTTCTGGCCCAGACACGACATGCCGGGTTCGATGCCCGGCGCACATCGTCTAGGCTGGTCCCCATTGAGCACGGGGGACCGACGCATGCACCGACAAGCCAGTGAACTGCAGGCCGCCTACCTGGGCGAAGTCCGCGGTGAAAACTTCTTCCTCGGCCTGGCCGAGCAACTGCCGGAGGGGGCATCCTCGATGCTCCTGCTGGCGCGACTGGAGCGCCAGACCGGCCTGCGTATGGCGCGGCTGCTGCAGCGCCATGGCCTGCCGCTGGGCGACACCGCACACGCCGCCGCCCAGGGCCGCCAGCGCGCCGCCGACTGGCTCGGGCTCGACTGGCCGCAGACCCTGGAAAAACTCGAAGTGCTGGTGGAGCCCTACGTCCAGCGCTACGACAGCCTGGCCATCGAGGGCGACGACGATGACCGCGACATCCTCGACGACCTCGCCGAGCATGAACACGCCCTGCTGGACTTCACCCGCCTCGCCCGCGAGGGCCAGATGAGCGCGGCCAAGGCCACCATCAGCCGCCTGCTGGCCGTACCGGCCTGAACCTGACAGGGAGCACGTCCATGGCGCTATCGCCCTTCCACCTGGCCATTCCCGTCTACGACCTCGCCCTGGCCCGGCGTTTCTACGGCGAGGTATTCGGCCTCGCCGAGGGCCGCAGCAGCGCCCAGTGGGTAGACTTCGATTTCTTCGGCCACCAGCTGGTGATCCACGAGCACCCGCGCACTGCCAGCCAGGAGGCGGCGCACACCAACGCCGTCGATGGCCATGACGTGCCGGTACCGCACTTCGGCGTGGTGCTGCCGTGGGAAGACTGGGAGCGCCTGGCGCAAAGGTTGCGCGAGCGTGGCACGCAGTTCGTCATCGAGCCCCATGTACGCTTCCAGGGCCAGGTGGGCGAACAGGCCACGCTGTTCCTCTTCGACCCCTGCGGCAACGCTTTGGAGTTCAAGGCCTTCAAGGACATCGGCCAGCTGTTCGCCCACTGAAGACTGTGACCACTGATCCACGCATGGAATCCACCTTCAAGCCAACTAGAAAACTCCTACATAGATTTTCCTACTCCCTTCCTAGGATGACGCCCGTCCCGATTTCTCACCGCGAGGTGATGCGACGTGCGCATCCGCTGCTGCCTTCCTCTCTACCTGGCCCTGGCACTCGCCGGCCCCGTGGCCCAGGCCGATGACTTCGACGCCCCGGCCTGGCGCCGCTTCGATGCGCCCCAGGCCTCGAACCTGGCGCTGGGCAGCGCACTCTCCGCCCCCCGCCGCGAAGGCCGGCCCAAATCCGAGGGACAAGCCACGGCGAAACCGGCCGAAGCCCTGAACGGCAGGCAGCGCTTCGCCATGCTTAAACTCGATCGGTTGCGCAGGCAATTTGGGCAGCAGAGTCCGGTCGACACCGACCGCATCGTCGCCCGCGCCCACGAACTGATCGGCACACCCTACCGTTGGGGCGGCGAATCGGAGAAAGCCGGCTTCGATTGCAGCGGCCTGCTCGTCTACCTCTACAGCAGCATCGCCAAGCGACAACTGCCGCGCACCACCGGCCTGATGGTCGCGCAACAGCGCAACCTGGTTGCCCAGCGCGACCTGCAGCCCGGCGACGCAGTGTTCTTCAACCACAACGGTCGCGGCCGCACCAGCCACGTGGGCCTGTACATCGGCGCGGGACGGTTCATTCACGCCCCCAGCACCGGCAAGACGATCCGCATCGACTCTCTGGACAACAGTTATTGGCAACGCCGCTACACCACCGCACGACGCTTCAGTGGCTGATGGCTGAGAAATGCACGGGAAGTCACCGCAGCGGTAAAAACGGGAAAATTCCCACGCCTGCATGGCGTTAGTCCACGTTCCTGAAAGCAAGGAGATTCATACGATAGCGCCCCGTTTTTCACGTTAGACACACGATGTACCCCAAATGCGCTTCCTCCCTACCCTGCTGGGCACCGCACTGCTGCTCGCCTTGACTTTCCCTGTCGCCGAAGCCCGTGAGGTGAAGCACCCACCCGCCCACAAGGTCGCGCCCAAGCCGACGCGCGCCGCCCAGACCAAGCTCGTCATTCGCAAGAACGTCCGCCCCCTTCGGAGCATGAAGCACCCGCTGCAGTCGAGCTTGCGCAGGCCCCAGCGGACGACCAGTACACGGGTAGTCAACCGCGCCCGTGAGCTGATCGGCATGCCCTACCGCTGGGGTGGTACCACCCTTGCCAGCGGCTTCGACTGCAGCGGGCTGCTGGTCTACCTGTTCCGTACCGAGGCCGGCATGAAGCTGCCACGCACCACCGGGGAGATGATTGACAGCGGCAGCAAGCGCGTCGGCCGCCACGACCTCAAACCTGGCGACGCGGTGTTCTTCAACCGCAATGGTCGCGGTGATGTCAGCCACGTCGGCCTGTACATCGGTAACAACCAGTTCATCCACGCCCCCAGTTCAGGTGAACGTATCCGCATGGACTCGCTGGACAACAGCTACTGGGAACGCAGTTTCACCACCGCCCGCCGCTTCAACGGCTGACTCCACGTCACAGGATTTCCCGAACGATGCCCAGCCTGCTGGTCGAGATAGTGCGCTACACGCAAGAGTGCTTCCCCGGTTGGGCCGAATGCCGCCTGGTCGATGCTAGAGGGCGCGACTGGCATTTCCTCAAGCCACGCGCGCGGCTGCATACCCCGAACCAGGACGATCAGCTGCCCGCGATGGGCCGGATCGAGTGCGAAGTGCTCGAACGCCAGGGCGGCACGGCGCTGGTCAGCACCGAGCAACCCCGGGGTATTCGCTCATTGGAAGGGGAAAACCGGTTTCGGATTCCCCTCAGCGCCCTGATCGAGGACTGACGCGGGCTCAGTCCCGCGTCGCCTGCCCTTCCTCGGCGATCTTCGCCGCATCCCAACCGCCGCCCAGCGCGGCGATCAGCTGCACGCTGGCCGTCAGCCGGCTGCCCGTCAGGGTCAACAACGTGCGCTCGTTGGACAGCGCGCTGGTCTGGGTGGTGACCACGTTGCTGTAGTCGATGGTGCCGGCCTTGTACTGGTTGGTGGTCAGGCGCAGCGCCTCGCGGGCGGAATCCAGCGCTTCCTGCTGCACGCCGCTTTCCTCTTCCAGCACCTTGAGCTGGACCATGTAGTCCTCGACCTCGCGGAAGCTGTCCAGCACGGTCTGCCGGTAGCTGGCCACGGTCTGGTCGTAGCTCGCCTCGGCCTGCTCGACCTGGGAGGCGATCAGCCCGCCGTCGAACAGGGTCATGGCGAACTGCGGGCCGATGGACCAGTAGCGGTTGGGCGTCTCGATCCAGTTCTGGAAGCTGCCGCTGCGGTAGCCACCGGCGGCGGTGAGGGTCAGGTCGGGAAACCAGGCGGCCTTGGCCACGCCGATCTTGGCGTTGGCGGAAATCACCTGGCGCTCGGCGGAAGCCACGTCCGGGCGGCGCTGGAGTATCTCCGACGGCAGCAACGCCGGCACTGCCGGCAGGTTCGGCACGCCGTCCACGGCAGCCAGGGAGAACTGCGCCGGCGGCACGCCGACCAGCACGGCGATGGCATGTTCCAGTTGCGCGCGCTGGTACTTCAGGTCGATGGCCTGGGCCTCGGTGCTTTTCAGCTGGGTGCGCGCCTGGGCGACATCGGCCTTGGTGACGATGCCGGCGTTGTACTGATTCTCGGTGAGCTTGAGCGAGCGCTGATAGGCCGTGACCGTGTCGTTGAGCAGCTTGATCTGCTGGTCCATGACGCGCAGTTGCAGGTAGTTCTGGGTCAGCTGCGATTGCAGCGAAAGCCGCGAGTTGGCCAGGTCGGCCGCGCTGGCGTCCATGCTCGCGTTGTCGGCTTCCAGCTGGCGGCGCAGCTTGCCCCACAGGTCCAGCTCCCAGCTCACACCGAGACTCGCCGAGTAGCTGTTGCTGATCGAGCTGCTGCCGCCGCCACTGCTGACGGTGGAACCGTCCGGCAGGCGCACGCTGCCGCCGCTGCCGGTGCCTTGCCCGGAGCGGGTCTTGCCGACGTCGGCGCTGATCGTGGGGAAGAAGGAAGAGCGCGCCCCCTTGGCCAGCGCCTGGGCCTGGCGATAGGACGCGAGCGACTGTGCCAGGGTCTGGTTGGCAGCCACCAGGCGGGTCTGCAGATCGTTCAGCGTGGCGTCGCCGTAAAGCTCCCACCAGGCACCGTGGTTGAAGCCGTCCTGCGGCTTCGCCAGTTGCCAGCCCTCGCCCTCCTTGAAGCTGGCGGGCACCGTCAGCTCGGGGCGCTGGTAGTCCGGGCCGATGGCGCAACCGGCCAGGGCCACGGCCAACGCCAAGGGAAGAAGTGAACGGGAACGGATCATACGGGTGTCTCCAGGGCGCCGTCGGTGCGCACGCCGCGCTTCTTGTTGACCCAATGGCGCAGGCGGTCGAGGTAGAGGTAGACGACGGGGGTGGTGTACAGGGTCAGCAACTGGCTGCCGATCAGGCCGCCGACGATGGTCATGCCCAGCGGGCGACGCAGCGCGGCGTCGCCGCCGATGCCGAAGATCAATGGCAGTGCGCCGAGGATGGCGGCCAGGGTGGTCATCATGATCGGCCGGAAGCGCTTCATCGCCGCCTCCAGGATCGCATCCCGAGGGGACAGGCCCTGGGTACGTTCGGCGTCCAGGGCGAAGTCGATCATCATGATGGCGTTCTTCTTCACGATGCCGATCAGCAGGATCACCCCGATCAGCGCAATCAGCGACAGCTCGGTGCGGAACAGCATCAGCGTGAGCAGCGCGCCGACGCCCGCCGAAGGCAGCGTCGAGAGGATGGTCAGCGGGTGCACATAGCTCTCGTAGAGGATGCCCAGCACGATGTAGACCGACACCAGCGCCAGCAGGATCAGCCAGGGCATGTCGTTCTGCGTGTCCTGCACCGCGCCGGCGTTGCCTTCGAAGGTGGCCTGGATTTCCATCGGCAGGTGGATGGGCTCCACCGCCGCCAGGATCGCGTCGCGGGCCGGGCCGATCTGCGCGCCCTGGGCGAGGTTGAAGGAGAAGGTGGTGGCGGCGAACTGGCCCTGGTGGTTGACCTCCAGCGGCGCGCGACTCGGCTCGATATGCGTGAAGGCCGACAGCGGAATGCGCTGCCCTTCGCTGTTGATCACGTAGACCTGGCGCAGCTCCTCAGGCGTTTCCTGGTACGGCTGGGCGACTTCCATCACCACGTGGTACTGGTTCAGCGGGTTGAAGATGGTCGAGACCTGGCGCTGGCCGTAGGAGTTGTTCAGCACCGCGTCCACCTCGGCGACGTTCACCCCCAGGCTCGCCGCGCGGTCGCGGTCGATCACCAGGCGGCTCTGCACGCCCTTGTCCTGGGCGTCGCTGTTCACGTCGACGATCTGCGGCACCTTGTTCATCGCCGCCTCGACCTTGGGCGCCCATTCGCGCAGTAGGTTGAGGTCATCGCTGCGCAAGGTGAAGTCGTACTGCGCGTTGCCCTGGCGGCCGCCGATGCGCACGTCCTGGCCGGCGACCAGGAACAGGTTGGCGCCAGGCACCTCCGCCAGCTTCTTGCGCAGGCGGTTGACGATGGTCTCGGCTGAGTCGCGCTCGGTGATGTCCTTCAGGGTGACGAAGAACGAGCCGGTGTTGCTCGACTGCCACTTGCCGCCGCCGACAAAGCCCACCACGTTCTCCACGCCGGGGTCCTCGGAGAGGATCTTGCGGAACTGCGCCATCTTCTTGTCCAGCGCCTGGAACGAGATGCTCTGGTCGGCCACCGCGAAACCGCGCAGGCGCCCGGAATCCTGCTGCGGCAGGAAGCCCTTGGGAACCACCACGAACAGGTACAGGTTCAGCGCGATACAGCCGAGCATGATCATCACCATCAGCCGCGAGTGCTCCAGCGCCCAGCTCAGACTGGCGCGGTAGCGCTGCATGAAGGCGACGAAATAGCGGTTGCTCTGGCGCTCCACCGAGGCCTTTTTCGGCCCGCGCTCGACCGGCTTGAGCAGGCGCGCGCAGAGCATCGGCGTCAGCGTCAGGGAGACCACCAGCGATACCAGGATGGCCGCCGCCAGGGTCACCGAGAACTCACGGAACAGCCGCCCGGTGATGCCGCCCATGAGCAGCAGCGGGATGAACACCGCCACCAGCGACAGGGTCATCGACAGCACGGTGAAACTCACTTCCCGCGCGCCGCGGATCGCCGCCTGGATCGGCGGGTCGCCTTCCTCGATGCGCCGGGCGATGTTCTCCACCACCACGATGGCGTCGTCCACCACGAAGCCGGTGGCGATGATCAGCGCCATCAGCGACAGGTTGTTCAGCGAGAAGCCGCACAGGTACATGACCGCGAAAGTGCCCACCAGCGACACCGGCACCGCGAGGCTGGGGATCAGCGTGGCGCGGCCGTTGCGCAGGAACAGGTAGACCACCAGGATCACCAGCACCACGGAGATGATCAGGGTCAGCTCAGCCTCCTCCAGCGAGGAGCGGATCGACGGGCTGCGGTCGTCCATCACCGACAGCTTCACCTGCGGGCCGAGCACGTCCTGGATGATCGGCAGCTGCTCGTGGATGGCGTCGGTGGCTTCGATGATGTTGGCGCCGGGCTGGCGGGTGATGATCAGCAGCACCGCCGGCAGGTCGTCGGAGAAGCCGGCGTTGCGCACGTCTTCCACCGAATCGGTGACCTTGGCCACGTCGCGCAGGCGCACCGCCGCACCGGTGTCGGCGTTGTAGTGGACGATCAGCGGGGCGTACTCGCTGGCCTTGCGCAGCTGGTCGTTGGAGTCCACCTGCCAGTGCCGCTCGCCGAACTCCAGCGAGCCCTTGGGCCCGTCGGCGTTGGTGTTGTTGATGGCGTTGCGCACCGTGTCCAGGGAAATGCCGTAGTGGCTGAGCTGGTCCGGATTCACGTCGACGCGCACCGCCGGCAGCGAGGAGCCGCCGATGCTCACCTGCCCCACGCCCTTCACCTGCGCCAGCTTGGGCGAGACGATGGTCGAGGCCAGGTCGTACATCTGCCCGCGGGTGTAGGTGTCCGAGGTCAGCGTGAGGATCATGATCGGCATGTCCGACGGGTTCGCCTTGCGGTACGTCGGGTTGTTCGGCATGCCCGAGGGCAGCAGGCTCATGGCCGCGTTGATCGCCGACTGCACCTCGCGCGCGGCGCCGTCGATGTCCTTGGACAGGTCGAACTGGATGATGATGGTGGTGTTGCCCAGGGAGCTGCTGGAGGTCATGTCGGTGACCCCGGCGATGCGCCCCAGCGAGCGCTCCAGCGGTGTTGCCACCGTGGAGGCCATGGTTTCCGGGCTGGCGCCGGGCAAGGAGGCCTGCACCAGGATGGTCGGGAAATCGACGTTGGGCAGCGGCGCCACCGGCAGCAGGCTGAACGACAGCGCACCGGCCAGCATCAGCGCCAGGGTCAGCAGGCAGGTGGCGACCGGGCGCAGGATGAACAGGCGAGACAGGCCGCCCATCAGCCACGCTCCGCCGGGTCGATGCTGTTCACGTCCAGGCCGTGGCGCTGCCGCCAGTTGGCCCAGCGCGTGGCCAGACGGTCGAAGTACAGGTAGATCACCGGCGTGGTGAACAGCGTCAGCAACTGGCTGACCAGCAGGCCGCCGACCATGGTGACGCCCAGCGGCTGGCGCAGCTCGGCGCCGGCGCCGCCGGCGAGCATCAGCGGCAGCGCGCCGAGCAACGCGGCCATGGTGGTCATCAGGATCGGCCGGAAGCGCAGCAGGCACGCCTGGTAGATCGCCTCATGGGGCGGTTTGCCCTCGTTGCGTTCGGCATCCAGGGCGAAGTCGATCATCATGATCGCGTTCTTCTTCACGATGCCGATCAGCAGGATGATGCCGATGATCGCCACTATGCCGATGTCCTGCCCCGAGAGCATCAGCGCCAGCAGCGCGCCCACGCCCGCCGAGGGCAGCGTGGAGAGGATGGTCACCGGGTGGATGAAGCTCTCGTAGAGGATGCCCAGCACGATGTACATGGTGACGATGGACGCCAACACCAGCAGCAGGGTGTTGGACAGCGAAGCTTCGAAGGCCTGCGCCGCACCACGGAAGCTGCCCTGCAGGCTGACGGGCATTTCCATCTGCGCCTCGACATCGCGGATCGCCTGCACCGCCTCGCCGAGGGCAACGCCCTTGGCCAGGTTGAAGGAGATGGTCGCGGCCGGGAACTGGGCGATGTGGTTGACCGCCAGCAGGGTGTGGCGCTCCTCCACCTTCGCCAGGCTCGACAGGCGCACCTGGGTGCCGTCGCTGGACGGCACGTAGAGGTTCTCCAGCGACTGCGGGCCGATCTGGAATTCCGGCGCCACTTCCAGCACCACGCGGTACTGCGTGGCCTGGGTGAAGATGGTGGAGATCAGTCGCTGGCCGAAGGCGTTGTACAGCACGCTGTCGATGCTCGACAGGCTCACGCCCAGGCGCGAGGCGGTGTCGCGGTCGATGTTGATGTAGGCCTGCAGGCCCTTGTCCTGCCAGTCGGTGGCGACGTCAGCCAGCTCCGGCAGTTGCTGCAGGCGGTCCACCAGGCGCGGCACCCAGTCGGCGAGGACATCCGGGTCGGCGTCCTGCAGGGTGAACTGGTACTGGGTGCGGGCGATGCGGTCTTCGATGGTGAGGTCCTGCACCGGCTGCATGTACAGCTTGATGCCGGCGATCTGGTCCAGCTCCGGCTGCAGGCGGTGGATCACCTCGCTGGCGGTCACGTCGCGCTCGGCGTGGGGTTTGAGGTTGATCAGCAGGCGCCCGGTGTTGAGCGTGGCGTTGGTGCCGTCGACGCCGATGAACGAGGACAGGCTGTCCACCGCCGGGTCCTTCAGCACGATCTTCGCCAGGTCCTGCTGGCGGCTGGCCATGGACTGGAAGGAGATCGACTGCGGCGCCTCGGCGATGCCCTGGATCACCCCGGTGTCCTGCACCGGGAAGAAGCCTTTGGGCATGAAAATGTACAGCAGCGCGGTGAGCACCACGGTGGCGATGGCCACCAGCAGGGTCAGCGGCTGATGGCGCAGCACCACGCGCAGGGCGGCGGCATAGCGCTCGATCATGTTATCGATGAAGCGCCCGGCGGCGCGGGCGAAACGACCTTCCTTCTCCGGCTCGACGTGGCGCAGCAGCTTGGCGCTGAGCATCGGCGTCAGGGTCAGGGAAACGAAGCCGGAGATCAGGATCGCCACCGCCAGGGTGATGGCGAATTCGCGGAACAACCGCCCGGCCACATCGCCCATGAACAGCAGCGGGATCAGCACGGCGATCAGCGAGAAGGTCAGCGAGATGATGGTGAAGCCGATCTGTTTCGAGCCCTTGAGCGCCGCTTCCAGCGGCTCGTCGCCCTGCTCCAGGTAACGCGCGATGTTCTCCACCATGACGATGGCGTCGTCCACCACGAAGCCGGTGGCGATGGTCAGCGCCATCAGCGTCAGGTTGTTGATCGAGAAGCCGGCAAGGTACATCACGCCGAAGGTGCCGATCAGCGACAGCGGCACGGCGAAGCTGGGGATCAGCGTCGCGGAGATATTGCGCAGGAACAGGAAGGTGACCATCACCACCAGGCAGACGGCGAGGAACAGCTCGAACTGCACGTCCGCCACCGAGGCGCGGATGGTCGTGGTGCGGTCGGTGAGCACCGTCACTTCCAGGCTGCCGGGCAGGGTCGCCTGCAACTGCGGAAGCATCTTCTTGATGCTGTCCACCACCTCGATGACGTTGGCGCCCGGCTGGCGCTGGATGTTCAGCACCACCGCCGGCGAAGTGTTGGCCCAGGCGGCCAGACGCACGTTCTCGGCGTCGTCTTCCACGCTGGCCACGTCGCGCACGCGCAGCGGCGAACCGTTCTTGTAGGCGATGATCAGGTCGCGGTAGGCGTCGGCGGACTTGAGCTGGTCGTTGGCGTCCAGGGTCGAGGAGCGGGTCGGGCCGTCGAAGCTGCCCTTGGGGCCGTTGAGGTTGTTGTTGGTGACGGTGGTCTGCAGGTCTTCCAGGCTCAGGCCGGCGGCCGCGAGGGCGCCGGGGTTGGCGCGAATGCGCACGGCCGGGCGCTGGCCGCCGCTGATGCTGACCAGCCCGACGCCGGAAATCTGCGAAATCTTCTGCGCAAGGCGCGTGTCCACCAGGTCCTGGATCTGCGGCAGCGGCATGTCCGGGGACATCACTGCCAGGGTCAGGATCGGCGCGTCCGCCGGGTTCACCTTGCTGTACACCGGCTGGTTCGGCAGGTCCTTGGGCAGCAGGCTCTGCGCCGTGTTGATCGCCGCCTGGACTTCCTGCTCGGCCACATCGAGGTTGATCTGCAGGCTGAACTGCAGGGTGATCACCGAGGCGCCGCCGGAGCTGGTGGAGGACATCTCGTTCAGGCCGGGAATCTGCCCCAGCTGGTTCTCCAGCGGTGCGGTCACCGAGGAGGTCATGATGTCCGGACTGGCGCCGGGGTACAGGGTCACCACCTGGATGGTCGGGTAGTCCACTTCCGGCAGCGCCGAGATCGGCAGGAAGCGGTAGGCGATGATCCCCGACAGCAGGATCGCCACCATCAGGAGCGTGGTGGCGACCGGCCGCAGGATGAACAGGCGCGACGGGTTCATTCGCTCTTACCGCTGTCCTGGACCGGAGTGTCCGAACCGAACGGCTTGGCGGTGGACTTGTCGCCCTCTTCAGTGGCGGCCGCGCGGGCCTTCTCGTCGGAGGTGGCGATGTTCATGCGGGTGCCGTCACGCAGGCGGTCGGTTCCTTCGACGACCACGCGGTCGCCTTCTTTCAGGCCCTCGGTGACGACCACTCGCTCGCTCTCGCTGGTGCCCAGGGTGACCAGCTGGCGCTTGGCCTTGCTCTCCTCGCCGACCAGGTACACGTAAGTGCCATCGTTGCCGCGCTGCACGGCGTTGGCCGGGATGGTCAGCACGCCCGGCAGGGTTTCGGCGAGCAGGCGCACGTTGACGAACTGGTTGGGGAACAGCTTGTGGTCGGCGTTCTCGAAGCCGGCCTTGAGCTTGACGGTGCCGGTGGTGGTATCGATCTGGTTGTCCAGGGTCTTCAGCACCCCGGTGGCCAGAGTCTGGTTCTGGTTGCGGTCCAGCGCCTCGACCGGCACCGGCTTGTTGCCATACAGCTCGCGGGCGATGGTGCCCAGTTGCTGCTGCGGCAGGCTGAACACCACGGAGATCGGCTTGACCTGGGTGATGACCACCAGCGGCGTGGTGTCGCCGGAGGTGACCAGGTTGCCCACGTCCACCTGGCGCAGGCCGACGCGGCCGGAGATGGGCGCGCGCACCTGGGTGAATTCGAGGTTGAGCTTGGCGTCGGCGACCTGGCCCTGGTTGGTCTTCAGGGTGCCTTCGAACTGGCGCACCTGGGCTTCCTGGGTGTCCAGGGTCTGCTTGGCAATGGAGTCCTCGGCGTACAGGCCCTTGTAGCGGGCCAGGTCGATCTGCGCGTTCTTCAGTTGCGCCTGGTTCTGCAGCAGGGTGCCCTGGGCCTGGTCCAGCGCGGCCTGGAACGGACGCGGGTCGATCACCGCGAGGACGTCGCCGGCCTTCACTTCCTGGCCTTCCTGGAACGGCACCTTGACCAGCTGACCGCTGACCCGCGCGCGAACATTGACGGTGTTGTAGGCCGTCACCGTGCCTAGCGCATGGTAGTGCACCGGCAGGTCGCCCTTGAGCACCGGCGCGACGCTGACGGTCACCGCCGTGCCGCCCTGCCCCGCGGCCATCTGCCCCGGCCCCGGTCGCCCGCCGCGCCCGCCCTGGGCTGCCGGCGTTCCCGAAGACGTCGAGTGCAGCCACATGATCAGCCCGACCACGGCGGCGAACAGCAGCGCGGTGATGAGCCAGGGGCGCAGGGTGCGAAGTTTCGAGGGCGATCCGTTGCTTGCAGTCATGGGACTCTGTCTTTTGAAAAGGGGGTTTGGCGCAAGGAAGTGAGAATACCGAGGCTGAACGATAAGCACAGCATGGCCGCAGGCAAAGTCTCTTTACCCGCTATTTACCTTTGATTTACCGGGAGTTACGAATTACCGGGGCATTGCGACCCGGAAATGGCGCGGGAGGTTCCGCGCCATTGGGGCCAGTCCTGATGGACCGGCCCGATCCTTCCATCAGGCCAGGGCGGCGATGGCGGCGGCGTAGTTCGGCTCGTCGGCGATCTCGCCTACCAGCTCGCTGTGCAGCACCTTGTTCTGCTCGTCCAGCACCACGACAGCGCGGGCAGCCAGGCCGGCCAGCGGGCCGTCGGCGATGGCTACGCCGTAGTTGGCGAGGAACTCGCGGCCACGCAGGGTGGACAGGTTCACCACGTTCTCCAGGCCTTCGGCACCGCAGAAGCGCGCCTGGGCGAACGGCAGGTCGGCGGAAACGCACAGTACGACAGTGTTGGCCAGCTTGCTGGCTTCAGCGTTGAACTTGCGCACGGAGGTGGCGCAGGTCGGGGTGTCGACGCTGGGGAAGATGTTCAGCACCTTGCGCTTGCCGGCGTAGGTTTCCAGGGTGACGTCGGACAGGTTGCCGGCGACCAGCGACAGGGCCGGAGCCTGCTCGCCTTTCTGCGGCAGCTTGCCGTCGACGGAAACCGGGTTGCCCTTGAGGGTAACTTGAGCCATTGCATGGGTCCTTCTGTGAGGGATGGCGGCGCTGGCGGGTTGCCAGCGCCGCAGGAGGATTCGGGGCCGGGGCAGATGCTAGCACGACTTTCCCGAGCTTAACGCTCGGGCATGCATCCGCTCTCTCCTCCTGCCCACGCCCGGCTCAGACGAACGGCTGGTCCTGGAACCCGCGCGGCAGGCGCTGGCTGCCCGGCATGGCGACCAGGCGTTTCTCCCAGAAGCTGCGCCAGTCGTTGTGCACGGCTTCGGCACGGGCCTTGCGCTGGGCGCGGCGGGCGGCGTTGCGCGCATCGCGGCGGGCTTCCTTGTAGACCTCGGTGTTGCGGCAGCTGCGGCATTTCACCCGGTTCAGCTCGGTGGTGGATTCCAGGTGCTTGCCCGCATGCCCGCAGGCCAGGTGCCCCTTGACCTTGTAGTGAGTGACCATCGCAGATTCTCCCTGTCCGGCGAGCGCACCCTCGCCGCTTGGCGGTGCCGCAGTCGGGCAATCGGTGCGTACCCGGTGACTGCGACGCTCAGGGAGTTGGACGAGCCGCCGCGCTGGCAGGTTCGAAATTTCTGTCGCGCCGGCTCACTCCTGCAGATGGCAGACGCAACACAGCTTGTTGCCGTCCAGGTCACGTACGTAGGCACCGTAGTAGGTCGGCGAGTAGTTCAGGCGCACCCCCGGCGGCCCTTCGTCGACCCCGCCCTGTTGCATGGCGCGGGCATGGAAGCTGTCGACCTGGTGCCGCGTGCGCGCCTCGAAGGCCACCAGGCTGCCATTGCCGATGCTGGCTGGCCGGCCGTCGATGGGCTGGTAGACGCAGAACACCACGTCGCTGTCCGGGTGGGCGAAGATCGCCCGCTCGGGCGCATGGCGATGCGCCTTGAGGACGATCCCCAGCGCACCGAGCACCTTGGAATAGAAGTCGATGGCACGCGGCAGGTCGTTGGTGCCGACGGTGATATGGCTGAACATGCCGCGCGCCCTCCTCTGCCTGTGGGAATCAGTTGCCGGCGTGAGCGCGCTCGATGGCGGCCATGTCCAGCTTCTTCATGCCCATCACCGCCTGCAGCGTTCGGCTGGCCTTCGCCGGGTTCGGGTCGGCCACCATGTCGCCGACGTGGCGCGGGCAGATCTGCCAGGACACCCCATAGCGATCCTTCAGCCAACCGCAGACCTGCGCCTCCTCCGGGCCACCGGCGCCGAGCTTGTCCCAGAAGTGGTCGATCTCCTTCTGGCTGTCGCACATCACCTGCAGCGACAACGCCTCGGTGAAGTTGAAGGTCGGCCCGCCGTTCAGCGCGATGAAGGTCTGCCCGTCGAGGACGAACTCCACCGTCAGCACCGAGCCGGGCACGCCGCCGTGGCGGTCCTTCTCGGCCTCGGGGTAGTAGGCGGTCTGGACAATCCGCGAGTTGGGGAAGATGGCGACATAGAACTCGGCCGCTTCCTCGGCCTTGCCGTCGAACCACAGGCAGGGGGTGACGCGTTGCAGGCTGGACATGGTGAATCTCCTGATTCTCGCGCGGTCGGCTTGACCGGCATGCAGCTTGGTCGCCTGGGCGACGGCGGAATCGACAAGTCTAGGCGGACTTTCACGCTTCACCGGACGACCGGTCGAGCGGCATGCAGGACTGCCAACCCAATGGCCAGACATGAAAAAGGGCACCCGAAGGTGCCCTTTCCGTGCAGTTCCGTAGGGCGCATAACCCGGAACGGGTTATCCGCCGTTTGCTCCGCGGCGGATAACGCTGCGCGTTATTCGCCCTACTGACTCGCTGACTACGCGAAATCGACTTTGTCGGATCAGCGGCCCGCCACCGCCCTGGCCCGTGCCTGGTGCAGTTTCTTGTAGCTGTCGATCAGGCGCAGGTGCTTGTCCAGCCCCTCCAGCCTGGTGCTGGTCGGCGTCAGGCCGTAGAAGCGCACGCTGCCGTCCAGCGAGCCGAGCACCGCGTCCATGCGCTCGTTGCCGAACATGCGGCGGAAGTTGGCCTCGAAGTCGGCCATCTCCAGCTCCTCGTCCAGGTGCACTTCCAGGGCGGCGCTGAGCGCCTGGTAGAACAGCCCGCGCTCGACGGTGTTGTCGTTGTACTGGAGGTACATTTCCACCAGCTCCTTGGCCGTCTCGAAGCGCTTCGCCACGAGATTGATCAGCAACTTGAGCTCGAGGATGGTCAGTTGGCCCCAGACCGTGTTGTCGTCGAACTCGATGCCGATCAGCGTGGTGATGTCGGTGTACTCGTCCACCTCGCAGGCTTCCAGGCGCTTGAGCAGCGACTTGAGGCGGACGATGTTCAGGCTGTGCAGGTTGAGGATGTCCGCGCGGAACGCCAGCGCCTTGTTGGTGTTGTCCCAGATGAGGTCTTCCACCGGGTAGATTTCCGAGTAGCCCGGCACCAGGATGCGGCAGGCGGTGGCGCCCAGGTGCTCGTACACGGCCATGTAGACCTCCTTGCCCTGCTCCTCGAGGATGCCGAACAGGGTCTGCGCTTCCTGCACGTTGGAATCGTCACCGTGGCCAGAGAAGTCCCACTCGACGAACTCGTAATCGGCCTTGGAGCTGAAGAAGCGCCACGACACCACGCCGCTGGAGTCGATGAAGTGCTCGACGAAGTTGTTCGGCTCGGTCAGCGCCTGGCTTTCGAAGGTCGGCCGCGGCAGGTCGTTGAGGCCTTCGAAGCTGCGGCCCTGGAGCAGCTCGGTGAGGCTGCGCTCCAGTGCTACCTCGAAGCTGGGGTGCGCGCCGAAGGAGGCGAACACGCCGCCGGTGCGCGGGTTCATCAGGGTCACGCACATCACCGGGAACTCGCCGCCCAGGGAGGCATCCTTGACCAGCACCGGGAAGCCCTGCTCCTCCAGGCCCTTGATGCCGGCGACAATGCCCGGGTACTTGGCCAGCACCTCCTGCGGCACGTCCGGCAGCGCCAGTTCGCCCTCGAGGATTTCGCGCTTCACCGCGCGCTCGAAGATTTCCGACAGGCACTGCACCTGGGCTTCGGCCAGCGTGTTGCCGGCGCTCATGCCGTTGGACAGGTAGAGGTTCTCGATCAGGTTGGACGGGAAGTACACCGTCTCGCCATCGGACTGACGCACGAACGGCAGCGAGCAGATGCCGCGCTCGGTGTTGCCCGAGTTGGTGTCGTAGAGGTGCGAGCCACGCAGTTCGCCGTCCGGGTTGAAGACTTCCAGGCAGTGCTCGTCGAGGATTTCTTCCGGCAGCTCGTCTTTTGCGCCCGGCTTGAACCAGCGCTCGTCGGGGTAATGCACGAACGGCGCGTTGGCGATCTCCTCGCCCCAGTACTGGTCGTTGTAGAAGAAGTTGCAGTTCAGCCGCTCGATGAACTCGCCCAGCGCCGAGGCCAGCGCGCTTTCCTTGGTGGCGCCCTTGCCGTTGGTGAAGCACATCGGCGACTGCGCGTCGCGGATGTGCAGCGACCAGACGTTGGGCACGATGTTGCGCCAGGATGCGATCTCGATCTTCATGCCCAGGCCGGCGAGGATTTCCGACATGTTGGCGATGGTCTGTTCCAGCGGCAGGTCCTTGCCCTGGATATAGGTGCTGGCACCGGCGGCGGTGCTCGGCATCAGCAGCGCCTGGGCGTCGGCGTCGAGGTTCTCGACTTGCTCGATGACGAAGTCCGGGCCGGTCTGCACCACCTTCTTCACCGTGCAGCGGTCGATGGAGCGCAGGATGCCCTGGCGATCCTTCTCGGAGATGTCCGCCGGCAGTTCCACCTGGATCTTGAAGATCTGCTTGTAGCGGTTTTCCGGGTCGACGATGTTGTTCTGCGACAGGCGGATATTGTCCGTGGGAATGTCGCGGGTCTGGCAGTAGAGCTTGACGAAGTAAGCCGCGCACAGCGCCGAGGAAGCCAGGAAGTAATCGAACGGCCCCGGTGCCGAACCGTCGCCCTTGTAGCGGATGGGCTGGTCGGCAATCACCGTGAAGTCGTCGAACTTGGCTTCGAGTCGGAGGTTGTCGAGAAAATTGACCTTGATTTCCATGCGGGCATTACCACGAAAAAGTAGAAAGCGAACTGCCGCGCATTATCCGGACAAAAGCGCCGCGGGGATATCCCGACGTGCCCGGCGCCGGTCGGGAAGCGTGCTTGCACAATCGACACGTGGTCGGCTACAGGCAGCCCGCACGGCGCCCTTGGGGTAAGATGCGCGGCTTTTGCGTCGCCCAGGCGCTCGTCCACGAGGAATCCACCGTGCTCAGATCCCAGGTCATCATCATCGGCGCCGGCGCCGCGGGACTGATGTGCGCCATGAGCGCCGCCGCGCGCGGTCGTCAGGTCCTGCTGATCGACCACGCCAACAAGGCCGGCAAGAAGATCCTCATGTCCGGTGGCGGGCGCTGCAACTTCACCAACATGTACTGCGAGCCGGTCAACTTCCTTTCGCAGAACCCGCACTTCTGCAAGTCCGCGCTGGCGCGTTTCACCCAGTGGGACTTCATCGCCCTGGTGGCCAAGCACGGCGTGCCCTACCACGAGAAGAAGCTCGGCCAGCTGTTCTGCGATAACAAGTCCAGCGACATCCTCGGCCTGCTGCTGGACGAGTGCGAGCAGGCCGGCGTCGACCTGCGCCTGGACACCTCGGTGAGCGAGATCGCCCGTCTCGACGAAGGCGGCTACCAACTGCAGACCAGCCTCGGCCTGGTGCGCTGCGAATCCCTGGTGATCGCCACCGGCGGCCTGTCGATCCCGACCTTGGGCGCCACCGGCTTCGGCTACCAGGTCGCCCGCCAGTTCGGCCACAGCGTGCTGCCGACCCGCGCCGGCCTGGTGCCCTTCACCATTACCGATCCGCAGCTCAAGGCCCTGTGTACCGAGCTGTCCGGCACCTCGGTGGAGGACTGCCGGGTCAGCTGCAACGGCCAGAGCTTCGTCGAGAACATCCTGTTCACCCACCGCGGCCTCAGCGGCCCGGCGATCCTGCAGATTTCCTCCTACTGGCAGCCGGGCGACACCATCAGCATCGACCTGCTGCCGCGCATCGACCTGCCCGTCTGGCTCGTCGAGCAGCAGCGCGAGCGCCCCAACAGCGAGCTGAAGACGCTGCTGGGCGAGCTGTTCACCAAGAAGATGGCCGGCCTGCTGGCCGAGCAGTGGTTCGTCTCCAGACCGATGAAGCAGTACACGCCGGCCGAGCTGAAGGCGATCGCCGAGCGCCTGGGCGATTGGCAGCTGGTGCCGGCCGGCACCGAGGGCTACCGCACGGCGGAAGTGACCCTGGGTGGCGTCGACACCCGCGAGGTGTCGTCCAAGACCCTGGAGTCGCTGAAATCCCCCGGCCTGTACTTCGTCGGCGAAGTGCTGGACGTCACCGGCCACCTGGGCGGCTTCAACTTCCAGTGGGCCTGGGCCTCAGGCTATGCGGCGGCGCAGTTCGTCTAAGGCAGACGCCCCACGCCGAGGCTTTCGAACGGTAGGACCGTAGGGCGCAAAACCCGGAACGGATTATCCGCCGATTGCCTGGCGGAGGATAACGCTGGCGCGTTATGCGCCCTACGATCTTCGCCCCGCATCGGCGCTCCTGCAGGTGAGCTCGATTTCAGAGGTTTACAGGCTGCTGGCAGCAAAGGATGCACGGCTGTCCGGATTCGCTCCCTCGCCCTCGTTGTCCCTCGGGGGCCGCGGATTTCCAATGGCATGGAGCGCGACGCAGCCCGCTTCGCGCCTTGGAAACCCAGCCCAGGAGCCCGCCATGAGCCTCGACCTGAACGGCGTCAAAGTCCCCGACAGCGCCCTTGCCAAGGCCATCACCGAGATGGTCCGCGACAACGCCACCCCGCTGCTCTTCCACCATTCCTCGCGCGTCTACTACTGGGGCGCGCTGACCGGCGCGCGCAAGGAACTGAAGTTCGACGCCGAGCTGCTCTACGCCGGCGCGATGTTCCACGACATGGGCCTGATGCCGCGTTACTGCAGCCAGTGCGAACGCTTCGAAGTGGACGGTGCCGACTGCGCCGCCCAGTTCCTGCGCAGCCACGGCATCGCCGAAAGCGACATCGACACGGTGTGGACCGCCATCGCCCTGCACACCACGCCCGGTATCCCGCAGCACATGAAGCCGGAGATCGCCCTGGTCACCGCCGGGGTGGAAATGGACGTGCTGGGCATCGCCTACCCGCAGTTCAGCGACGCCCAGCGTGACGCCGTGGTCGCCGCCCATCCACGCGGCGGGCAGTTCAAGCAGGACATCCTGCAAGCCTTCTACGACGGCATCAAAGCCAAGCCGGAAACCACCTTCGGCAACGTCAAGGCCGACGTGCTGGCGATGAAGGATGCGGACTTCGTGCGCGGCAACTTCTGCGAAGTGATCCTGAATTCCGACTGGGCCAGCTAGGTCTTCACAGTCACGGGAGTACCCAGCACCCCGGGTTCGCCCAGCAACTGTGCCAGCCATTGCATGAACACCCGCACCCGCTGCGGCAGGCGGCGATGGGCGTAGAGCAGGGAGATTTCCATGGGCGGCAACGGGATGTGCTCCAGCACCGCCACCAGCCGCCCCGCTTCCAGGTCGTCCAGCACGCCATGGATCGGCACCTGGATGATCCCCAGCCCACCCATGGCCGCGCTTTCGTAGGCCTCGGCGTTGTTCACCGACAGCGCCCCGCCCATCGGCACGAAGCGCACCTCGCCATGGTGCAGGTACTCGAAGCCCGGCGGCCGCGCACCCAGCACCGTCACATAGTGGATCAGCTGGTGCCCGGCGAGGTCGTCCAGTGTCTGCGGCACGCCGTGTTCGGCGAGATAGGACGGGCTCGCGCAGGTCACCTGCGGAAACTGCCCGAGGCTGCGCGCCACCACCGATGGATCGCTCACCGAACCGACCCGCACCACGCAGTCGAAACCCTCGCGCACCAGGTCGACGCGGCGGTCGGTGCAGCTCACCTCCAGTTCCAGCGCCGGGTGCCGCGCGAGGAATTCGCCCAGGCGCGGCATCACCAGCTTGCGCGCCATCACCGTCGGCATGTCCACCCGCAGGCGGCCGCCGAGGGCTTCGTCGTCCTGTCGGAACAGGCCCTGCAATTCGTCCAGCTGGGCCAGCATGTCCTTGCTGCGCTCATAGAGCACCAGGCCGTCCTGGGTTGCGGTAACGCGTCTTGTCGTGCGTTGCAGCAGGCGCGTGCCGAGCAGTTCCTCCAGCGCCTGGATGTGTTCGGACACGGTGGAGCGCGGCAGGCCGAGCTGCTCGCCGGCCTGGGTGAAGCTGGCCAGCTCGGTGACGCGGACGAAGGTGCGGAGCAGGTCGGGGCGGATCATGGGTGGCTCTCTGTGGAATGCACGGCTTATTGTTCGGCAATGTCGACCAGTATTTCCGATTCATGCCTGTTTATCACCAGCCAATCGAACAATAAGCTTTCCCTCAATCCCACCTGCTCTCCAAACCAGCACAGGAGCTTCGCCATGACCCGCAAGATCGCTCTCATCACCGGCGCCAGCCGTGGCCTTGGCCGCAACGCCGCCCTGCACCTCGCCGCTGCCGGCGTCGACATCATCGGCACCTACCGCAGCCAGGCTGACGAAGCCCACGCCGTCGCCGCCGAGATCGAGCAGCACGGCGGCCGCGCCGTGATGCTGCAACTGGATGTCGCGGACAGCACCCGCTTCGCGGCCTTCGCGCAGCAGATCCGCACCACCCTGGGCGACACCTTCGGCCGGCAGGACTTCGACTTCCTGGTGAACAACGCCGGCATCGGCCTCTACGCCAGCTTCGCCGAGACCAGCGAAGAGATGTTCGACCAACTGATGAACATCCAGCTCAAGGGCCCGTTCTTCCTGACCCAGAAGCTGCTGCCACTGATCGCCGAAGGCGGCCGCATCCTCAACGTCTCCAGTGGCCTGACGCGTTTCTCGCTGCCCGGCTACGCCGCCTACGCAACCATGAAAGGCGCCATGGAAACCCTCACCAAGTACCAGGCGAAGGAGCTGGGCGCACGCGGCATCGCCGTGAACATCCTCGCCCCGGGCGCCATCGAGACCGATTTCGGCGGCGGCCAGGTGCGCGACAACGCCGAGCTGAACAAGCAGATCGCCAGCAACACCGCCCTGGGCCGCGTCGGCCTGCCGGACGATATCGGCGCGGTGATCGCCACCCTGCTCTCCGACGGCGGCCGCTGGATCAACGGCCAGCGCGTGGAGGCTTCGGGCGGGATGTTCCTCTGAACCCCCGCAGCTGCGTGACCTTGGCGTAGGAGCGGACTGCGTCCGCGATCGGTCCGCATCGCACCGGGTCATCGCGGACAAAGTCCGCTCCTGCACACCCTGTTAGTCCGCGGCGCGTCTGGCCCGCGGATTTTCTCAAAATCCGCAACAAGCCTTTACCGCGAAAAAACCTGCAACATTTTGTTACGGCCTCTAGTCTAAAAACGCGCGTGGAAAAGACGAAGCGCCAATCCGGCACAGGCCAGGGACCATTTCCGGCCAGCCGATCGGCACAGTGCCCCCTTGCGGGCCGACTTCGCACCCCCGCTCCGCTCGACTGCCGCGGCACAGAGCGCACCACCGTGAACTGACCTGGCAGGACCCTTCCATTCCCCCTCGACAACGAGCGGACGGGTATTGCCTCAGGAGCCGAAATGACCGAACACCCCAAGGGCTTCACCCGGCGCCAGCTGTTGAAGTCGTCCGCCGCCTCGCTGGCCGTCGGCGCTGCCGCCAGCGCCCAGGCCGCCACCGTGATCGGCACGCCGAAATGGCTGCCCTTCGACCACAACGGCCCGCTGCACTACGACAGCCCCGGCTGGCAGTTCTTCACCGCCGAGGAAGCCACCGAGGTGGAAGCGATAGTCGAACAGCTGATTCCCGCCGACGAGCTGAGCGTCAGCGGCAAGGACGCCGGCTGCGCGGTGTTCATCGACCGCCAGCTGGTCAGCGACTACGGCGACTTCGGTCGCCTGTACATGCAAGGCCCTTTCACGCCGGGCACTCCGGCCCAGGCCGATCAGTCGCCGCTGGTGCCGCGTGAGCGCTATCACATCGGCCTCGCCGCGCTGGGCAAGTACTGCCAGAGCAAGTTCCAGAAGAACTTCAGCGCCCTGCCCGGCGAGCAGCGCGACCAGGTCCTGACTGACCTGGAAAAAGGCGCCATCACCCTCGAAGGCATCGACGCCAGACTGTTCTTCCAGCAGGTGCTGGACAACACCATGGAAGGTTTCTTCGCCGACCCGATCTATGGCGGCAACCGCGACATGGTGTCGTGGAAGATGCTCGGCTTCCCTGGCGCACGCTACGACTACCGCGACTACATCGCCCTGCACAACCAGAAGCTCGACCTCGTGCCGCTCTCCATCATCGGCAGCTCCGCCTGGACGAAAAAGGGATAACCACCGCATGGCCAAGAAACTACCTTCCACCGATGTGGTGGTCGTCGGACTCGGCTGGGCCGGTTCCATCATCGCCCACGAGCTGGCTGACGCCGGCCTCAATGTGATCGGCTTCGAACGCGGGCCGTGGCGCGACACCGCCGCCGACTTCAACCTCGCTTCGGCGGCTGACGAGTTGCGCTACAACCGTCGCCAGGAACTGATGCTGCGCACCCGGCAGAACACCTGCACGATGCGCAACAAGGAAACGGAAACCGCCCTGCCGATGCGCTCCTGGGGCTCGTTCCACCCCGGCAACGGCACCGGCGGCGCCGGCAACCACTGGGCCGGTATCACCTTCCGCTTCCAGCCCGAGGAATTCCGCCTGGCCAGTCATCTGAAGGAGCGCTACGGCAAGGAAGTGCCCGAAGAGCTGACCCTGCAGGACTGGGGCACCACCTGGGAGGAAATGGAACCGCACTACGACGCCTTCGAGCGGCTGGCCGGGGTTTCCGGCAAGGCCGGCAACCTCAAGGGCAGCATCGTCGAGGGCGGCAACCCCTTCGAGGGTGCGCGCTCGCGCGAGTACCCCAACCCGCCCACCGCGCAGACCTACGCCCCGACCCTGTTCGCCGAGGCCGCGCGCAACCTGGGCTACAAGCCGTTCCCGGTGCCCTCGGCGCTGGCCTCCCAGGGCTACACCAACCAGCTCGGCGTGACCATGGGGCCGTGCACCTTCTGCGGCTTCTGCACCAACTACGGCTGCGCCAACTACTCCAAGGCCAGCGCCATCGTCAACGTGATGCCGGCGCTGATCCGCAAACCCAATTTCACCGCGCGGACCAATTCCGAAGTGCTCAAGGTCACCCTCGACAGCACCGGCCAGCGCGCCACCGGTATCGTCTACGTCGACTCCAGCGGCGAGGAATGGGAGCAGCCGGCGGATATCGTGGTGGTCGCCGCGTTCATCTTCGAGAACGTGCGCCTGATGCTGCTCTCCGGCATCGGTGAGCCGTACAACCCGATCGCCAACACTGGCACCACCGGGCGCAACTTCGCCTACCAGACGGCCAACAGCGTGAAGCTGTTCTTCAAGGACAAGAACTTCAATCCCTTCATCGGTGGCGGCGCCATCGGCATGGGCATCGACGAGTTCAACAACGACAACTTCGATCACTCCGGGCTCGGCTTCGTCGGCGGCGGCAGCACCCGCGTGACACCCATCGGTGCCGCGCCCATCGACTCGCGCCCGACGCCGCCGGGCACCCCGACCTGGGGCGCGAAGTGGAAGAAGGCCACGGTGGAAAGCTACCTGAGCAACATGTCCATCGGCTGCGAAGCCAGCAGCTACACCACCCGCGGCAACTACCTGTCGCTGGACCCGAACTACAACGACCCCCACGGCCGGCCGCTGCTGCGCATCACCTTCGACTTCCCGGAGAACGACCTGCGCATGGCGCAGTACTGCACCGACAAGGTGGCCGAGATCGCCCGCAGCATGAACCCGCAGCAGATCGTCCCGGCGCCGCGCAAGGGCCCCTGGTCCAACACCTCCTACCAGTCCTCGCACATCGTCGGCGGCTTCATCATGGGCGCCGACCCGAAGAACAGCTCGGTGAACAAGCACCTGCAGGTGTGGGGAGTACCGAATCTGTTCGTGGTCGGCTCTTCGGCCTTCCCGCAGAACCCCGGCTACAACCCGACCGGCACCGTCGGCGCCCTGGCCTTCAAGGCTGCCGATGCGATCCGCCGGCTCTACCTGAAACGCCCCGGGGAGATGATCAGCGCATGAAGACTCTTCTCTCCCTCGGCACCCTCGCCCTGCTCGGGCTCAACCTGCAATCGGCCGTTGCCGGCACGGCTGCTGACTCCTACAACCTGGTGGAAAAAGGCCGATACCTCGCCGTGCTGGGCGACTGCACCGCCTGCCACACGGTACCCGGCCAGGCGCCCTTCGCCGGTGGCGTGGCGATCGAAACGCCGTTCGGCAAGCTGGTGGGCGCCAATATCACACCCGATACGGAAACCGGCCTCGGCCGCTGGAGCTTCGACGACTTCCAGGCGGTGATGTCCACCGGCCATGGGCGCAACGGCAAGCGGCTGTACGGCGCGATGCCCTTCACCGCGTACACCAAGGTGCGACGCGAGGACAACCTGGCGCTCTGGGCCTACCTGCAGACCCTGGAGCCGGTGCGCAACCCGGTGGAAAGCAACCAGCTGCCCTTCCCCTTCAGCGTGCGCACCAGCCTCATCGGCTGGAACTGGCTGAACTTCACCCAGGGCGAATTCGTGCCCTCGCCGGACAAATCGCCGCAATGGAACCGTGGCGCCTACCTGGTTGAAGGCCTGGGCCACTGCGGTACCTGCCACACGCCGAAGAACCTGATCGGCGGCGACGACAACGACCGCTTCCTCGCCGGCGCCAACCTGCAGGGCTGGGTCGCCCCGGACATCACCGCCAACCCGCACAGCGGCATCGGCCAGTGGAGCACCGAGGACCTCGTGCAGTACCTGAAGACCGGCGCCAACCGCTTCGACATCGCCTCCGGCCCCATGGCCGAAGCGGTGGAGAACTCGACCCAGCACTGGAACGACGAAGACCTGCTGGCCGTCGCGGTGTACCTCAAGGATGGTGCGGCCGACAAATCGGCACCGACGCCGGTGGCGGCCAGCGACGCGGCGATGGTCGCGGGCAAGGCGATCTACGCCGACCGCTGCTCTGCCTGCCACGTGAGCAACGGTACCGGGGTGAAGAACCTGTTCCCGACCCTCGCCGCCGCACCGCTGGTCAACAACGACGACCCGACCTCGCTGATCCGCGTGGTACTGGCCGGCAGCCGGGCCGGTGGCACCGAGGCTGCGCCCACCTCGCCAGCCATGCCTTCGTTCGCCTGGAACCTCGACGACGAGAAGGTCGCCAACGTGCTGACCTACGTGCGCAATACCTGGGGCAACGCAGCGGCGCCGGTCACCGCCGGCCAGGTGGCGGACCTGCGCAAGGAGCTGGCCCAGTAGGGTCCGGCAAGACACCGGAGCGGACGCCGTCCGCTCCGGCTGGTCCCGAATCCCGGTTTCTGCAGGAGCGGGCCCGCGAACCCCTCCCCGGCTTCGCGCTGCCCGGCGCTCCCCGCCCCTGCGAACGCCCGGCGCGCGGGCGTGGTGATCACTTCAGGCAACGCTCGGCGGCGATCTCCGGCAGGTCGGTGCGGCGCAGGTAGGTCAGCAGCGCCTCGTTGAGGTTCAGGCGGTCGTGGATGTTCTGCTCGGCAAGAATCTGCAGGCACTCGCGGCTCAGGGTCATCACCACGCCGTTTTTCGGTGCCCAGACGAACTCGCAGGCCGGACGGATACTGTCCTCGGCCACGTCCATGCCGAAGGAGTCTTCGCTGAAGCGCACGATGTACTTGCCGGTCTTGAGGTTGAAGCCGACGAAGCCGGACAGCCCGTCGGCGGCGTTGCAGATATCGCTGGAAGTGATGGCCATGCTGCCCCCTGGATTTGTTCTGTTGTGGATTCGCACGCAGGAGGTCCCCGCTTCTGTGAGCGGGTGAACTTCGAATTCTGACAGCCTTGCCGGCGTCTGCTCAGGGGCCGGTTGTCGCACCCGGCACTGTTGCCTGACCAACACTTGCCCAGCAGCTGTGCGCCGTACGGAACACCCGCCGCTGTCCTGGCCAAACGCCAAGCTGCTGATCCGCTGGGAATTTCCCCGCGTGGCACGGCTTTCGCTCTGCACAGCCTGCGGCACCTTCGCCGCTGTGCAGCCCCGAGGAGCCCGAGCCATGAGCCAACAACCGATCCGCTTCGCCTACTGGGTCCCCAACGTCAGTGGCGGCCTGGTGGTCAGCAAGATCGAGCAGCGCACCCACTGGGACATCGACTATAACCGCCAGCTCGCGCGCATCGCCGAGGACGCGGGTTTCGACTACGCGCTGACGCAGATCCGCTTCACCGCCGGCTACGGCGCCGAGTACCAGCACGAGTCGGTAGCCTTCAGCCATGCCCTGCTGGGCGCCACGGAAAAGCTCAAGGTGATCGCCGCCATCCTCCCCGGCCCATGGACGCCCGCGCTGGCGGCCAAGCAACTGGCGACCATCGACCAGCTCACTGGCGGGCGCATCGCAGTGAACATCGTCAGCGGCTGGTTCAAGGGAGAGTTCCAGGCCATCGGCGAACCCTGGCTGGAGCATGACGAGCGCTACCGCCGCGCGGAGGAATTCATCCGCGCCCTGAAGGGCATCTGGACCCAGGACAACTTCAGCTTCCACGGTGACTTCTACCGCTTCCACGACTACAACCTGAAACCGCGTCCACTGCAGCGCCCGCATCCGGAGATCTTCCAGGGCGGCAGCTCGCGGGCCGCGCGCGACATGGCTTCACGGGTCTCCGACTGGTACTTCACCAACGGCAACAGCGTGGAAGGGATCAAGGCACAGGTGGACGACATCCGCGAAAAGGCCGCGGCCAACGGTCACGCGGTGAAGATCGGGGTGAACGCCTTCGTCATCGCCCGCGATACCGAGGAGGAAGCCCGCGCAGTGCTCGCCGAGATCATCGACAAGGCCGACCCGGAAGCGGTAAACGCCTTCGGCCACGCTGCCAAGCAAGCCGGCGCCGCCTCGCCGGAGGGCGAAGGCAACTGGGCGAAATCCAGCTTCGAGGACCTGGTGCAGTACAACGACGGCTTCAAGACCAACCTGATCGGCACGCCGCAGCAGATCGCCGAACGCATCGTCGCGCTCAAGGCGGTGGGCGTGGACCTGGTGTTGACGGGCTTCCTGCACTTCCAGGAAGAAGTGCGCTACTTCGGCGAGAAGGTGCTGCCGCTGGTGCGCGAGCTGGAGCAGAAGAAGGCACGGCAGACCGAGGCTGCCTGATGCGTCAGGAGCCGTACCATTCGCGAGCAAGCTCGCTCCTACAGTCACCGAGCCACTCGGTATGCTTTTCGTAGGAGCGAGCTTGCTCGCGAACGCTTTTACGCTCCAGAGCAAGCCCCGTAGGGTGCATAACGCCTACGGCGTTATCCGCCATTGTGGCGGATACCAAGCCAGCTATCAGGCCCCCTGGGTCAGATGCTTGGCAATCGCCGTGCGCAGCGGCGGCAGGTTCTGCGCCAGGCGCAGGCCGGCATTGCGCAGCAGACGCACCGGCGGGCGCGGGTCGGTGTACATGCCGACGATCAGCCGGGTGGCCTGGTACAGCGGCCAGGTCGCCAGGCGGTGGGCCATGGCGTAACGACGCAGCGGCCAGGTGCCGCCGATATCGCCGCCTCGGCGATGGGTCGCGAGGATTTCATTGGCCAGCCGACGCTGGCTCTGCAGGCCGAAGTTGAAGCCGTGGGCAGTGACCGGGTGCATGCCGACCGCGGCATCGCCGATCAGTGCGCTGCGCGGGCCGACGAAGCGGTCCGAGTACACACCCACCAGCGGGTAGCTGTGGCGCGGGCCGAGCAGCTGCATGCCACCCAGGCGGCGGTCGAAGCGGCGCTCCATCTCCTGGGCGAAGGCCTTCTCGTCCAGCTCCAGCAGCGGCGCCATCTCGCGCTGCGGCAAGGTCAGCACCACCGAGGAGCGGTCGCCGTTGATCGGCAGCAGCGCCAGGGTCTGGCCGTAGCCGAACCATTCCCAGGCGACATTGTGGTGCGGTTTCTCGTGGGCCATGCGGCAGACCATCATGGTCTTGCCGAAGTCCTCCATGTGCGCGCCGATGCCGAGCATGCGGCGGGTCTCGGAGAAGCGGCTGTCGGCCGCCACCAGCAGGCGCGCATGGACACGGCTGTCATCGTCCAGCGTCAGCGACACGCCATCCTGCTGCACCTGCAACGTGCGCAAGGCACGGCCGCAGACCAGCGAGACGTCCGCACATTCGTGCACCGCATCGAAGGTGGCGCGGCGGATCATCTGGTTGGACACGAAGTAACCCAGCTGCTCGGCGCCGGCGTGCTCGGCCTCGATGCGCAGGGTGAACAGCGAGGGGCCATTGAGCACCTGGGCATCGCGCAGCGGCGAGACTTCCTGCGGATCGATCCGCGACCACATGCCCAGCCGCTGCAGTTCGGCGCGGGAGGCGTGGGTCAGAGCGATCTCCCGGCCGTCCTCGGCGGGCTCGGACACGGCGGCCAGCGGCTGGCGGTCGATCAGCAGGATCGACAGCCCGTTGCCCGACAGCGAGCGGGCCAGGCAAAGCCCGGCGGGGCCGGCGCCGACGATGGCGATGTCCACGTGCATGGGAGACTCCTTTCGCGATGGATGGGCGGTCCCGGAGTCTAGACTGGCCACTGGTCCGTTTCGTTGCCGTGGATCAGTGGCCCGCGGCGAATACCTCCAAATAGACGGGCCCGAGCAGAGCGGGCTAGATCGACAGCCGCACGCCCCGCTGCGGGTCGATCACCGCCGCGCTCCGGCGCTTGTTCACCACCAGCTCGCCGATCTCGATCAGCCGCGTGCGCGTGACGTTGCGGCTCAGGCCGAGCAGATTGGCGGTGTGGACCTGGTTGCAGTGGCAGAAGCGATAGGCCGCGCGCAGCAGCGCATCTTCCACCCGCGAATGCAGGTTGCCGCCCTGCTCCTCGAACAGCCGCTGGAAGGCCTGCTGGAGAATCTGCTCGGCGCCCAGGGACTCCAGCCGTGGCTCCTCGCTGCGCTCGATGCGCAGGTTGGACAGGTGCAGGTCCTCCGCGCGCACCACGCCGTCGCGGCAGATCAGCAACGTATGGTGGATGACGTTTTCCAGCTCGCGGATGTTGCCCGGCCACGAGTAGCTGCGCAGCTTCTGCGCGGCCTCGGCGCTCAGCTGGCTCTGACCGTAGCCCAGGCGCCGGCTGTACTCGGCGATGAAATGGCGGGTCAGCGGGAGGATGTCGCCGGGCCGCTCGCGTAGCGGCGACAGCTCCAGGCTGACCACGTTGAGCCGGTAGTAGAGGTCCTCGCGGAAATGCCCGGCGTTGATCGCCTTCTCCAGTTGCACGTTGGTGGCCGCGAGCACCCGCACGTCGATCGGGATGCTCTTGCGCGAGCCCAGGCGTACTACCTCGCGCTCCTGCAGCACACGCAGCAACTTGACCTGGATCGGCATTGGCAGGTCGCCGATCTCGTCGAGGAACAGCGTGCCGCCATTGGCCTCCTCGAACCAGCCGGCCTTGGCCGCCAGCGCGCCGGTGAAGGCGCCCTTCTCGTGGCCGAACAGCTCGGCCTCCACCAGCGACTCGGAGAAGGCCCCGCAGTTCACCGCCACGAACGGACCGCCGCGCCGCGCACTGAGGTTGTGGATGTGCCGCGCCACCAGCTCCTTGCCGGTACCGGTCTCGCCGATGATCAGCACGCTGGCCTCGCTGGGCGCGACCTGCTGCAGGTGGTCGAGCAGCGCCTGGGATTTCGGGTCTTCGAAGACCTGGGCGGTCGCGCGGATGGAGGTGGCCAGCGCGGGCGATTTGGGCAGGGTCAGCAGCCCCTCGGGTGTGGTCGCGTTCATGAGTAGAAGGTCGGTTGCGGCAGTTGCTGGTTCAGCGCCCAGTCGCCCAGCTCGCGGACCTTGTAGTCCACCGGGTCGTGCAGGGTCTGGGTGCGCAGGTTGCGCCAGTAGCGGTCGATGCGCAGCGCGGCATGGGTGGAGCGCGCGCCGGTGACTTCGAACAGGCGGTTGCAGATGTCCAGGCCATTGCGGGTGGCCGCGACCTTGGCGGTGGCGATGGCCACGGCGAGCCGGCCGCGCTCCTCGGCGTCCAGTGCCGCTCCTTTGTTCCAGGCTTCGTCGAGCAGTTGCGCAGCACGGCGCACCAGCAGGCGGGTGCTTTCCAGGCCAACCCAGAACTCGCCGTAGTGCGCGAGCACGTAGGGGTCTTCAGCCACCGTTGCGGCGCTGGAACGGAACCACGGGCGGGCCTCCTTGAGCGTGTACTGCCGCGCTTCCTCGAACGCGCCCTCGGCAATACCGAGGAAGACGTGGGTGAAGATCAGCTGGGCAATCAGCGGGCGCAGGCAGGCAAAGGGCGTGCTCAGCGGGCCCGGATCGAGCAGCAGCTCGCTCTCCTCCACCCGCACGCGCTCGAAGGTGGCGCTGCCGCTGTCGGTCTGGCGCTGGCCCATGTTGTCCCAGTCGTGGGCCAGGCTGATGCCGCTGCGCGCGGTGGGGATGGCGGCGATCAGCAGCTTGCCGCCCTCGCCGTCCAGCGCCGAGGCAATAAGCATCTGCGAATCCAGCGCGCCGGAGCAGAAGCTCTTGCGCCCGGAGAACTCGCGCCAGCCGGCGAAGCTGCGCGACACGGTACGGGTATCCAGCGGGTTGAGTGCGTTGCCCCAGAACCATTGATTGCGCGCGGTCAGCTCGAACCACGGCTGCCACTGCTCGGGGCGGGAGAACAGGCGCACGGTGGCCAGCATCAGGTGCTGGAAACCGAACACGTGGGCAATGGAACTGTCGACCACGGCGAACTGGCGGACGATTTCCAGCGTGGTGCTCCAGTCGGCACCCAGGCCGCCGTACTCGCTGGGGATGATCAGCGACAGCAGGCCGCTCTGGCGCAGCGCGTCGCGCTCGGCCTTCGGCGTGCCGCCACGGATATCGCGTTCGGCGGCGGTTTCGGCGAAACCGGCGGCCAGGCGCTGGGCAATCTGTCCGGGAGTCGCTTCGAACTGCCCGGATGTCTGTGCGTCGAGACGCGTCTTGGCGTTCACGCTCGCTTCCTCTTGAGTCTGTTCAGGGCAAGCCGGGCCTGTGCCCGGCAAGTCGGGGCGCGGAGAGCCGGGTCAGCCGGCCTTGCGTCCGGGCAGCACATCGTTGGCGATCATTTCGCCAAAGGGCCCGGTGAGGTTGGTCACGCCGCGCCCGGCAAGGCTGGCGTAGGGCTCAGGAAGCAGCGGGAAGACCAGCTCGGCGAAGCGATAGGCCTCTTCCAGATGCGGGTAGCCGGAGAAGATGAAGCTGTCGATGCCGAGGTCCGCGTACTCCCTGATGCGCTCGGCCACCTGCTGCGGGTCGCCCACCAGCGCGGTGCCGGCGCCACCACGGACCAGGCCGACACCGGCCCAGAGGTTGGGGTAGATCTCCAGCTGGTCGCGGCGCCCGCCGTGCAGCGCAGCCATGCGCCTCTGGCCTTCGGAGTCGAAGCGGGCGAAGGACTTCTGCGCATTGCTGATGGTCTCGTCGGAGATGTTGGCGATCAGCCTGTCGGCGGCCTGCCAGGCTTCCTCGGCGGTCTCGCGGACGATCACGTGCAGGCGAATGCCGAACTTCACGCTGCGCCCCTGCTTCGCGGCCTTCTCGCGGACGTCGGCGATCTTCTGCGCGACCGCTTGCGGCGGCTCGCCCCAGGTCAGGTAGACGTCGACCTGCTCGGCGGCCAGGTCGTGGGCCTCGGCCGAGGAGCCGCCGAAGTACAGCGGCGGATAAGGCTTCTGGATCGGCGGATAGAGCGCCTTGGCGTTCTCTACCTGCAGGTGCTTGCCGGCGAAGTCCACGGATTCGCCCTGCAGCACGCGGCGCCAGATGCGCAGGAATTCGTCGGTGACTTCGTAGCGCTCGGCATGGCTGAGGTGGATGCCGTCGCCACGGTTTTCATCCGGGTCGCCGCCGGTGACCACGTTGATCAGCAGGCGCCCGCCGGAGAGGCGATCCAGGGTCGCGGCCATGCGCGCGGAAACGGTCGGCGAGATGATTCCCGGACGGATCGCCACCAGGTAACGCAGGCGTTCGGTGAGCGGCGCCAGGGCCGAGGCGACCACCCAGGAGTCCTCGCAGGAGCGCCCGGTGGGAATCAGCACGCCGTAGTAGCCCAGGGAATCGGCGGCCTGGGCGATCTGCTTGAGGTACGGCAGCGACACCGGGCGCGCGCCCTCGCTGGTGCCGAGGAAGTGGCCGTCGCCGTGGGTGGGCAGGAACCAGAACACATTCATCGAAGGCTCCTCAGGCGGTCTTGCGCAGTTGCGGACGGGCGAACAGCGGCGCGGCGCGCTCGGCGGCCAGCTGGATGCGGGCGCGCAGGGTGTCGCTGGTGATCTGGTAGTTGGCGAAGTCCGCCTCGCTGGCGTACACGCCGATCGGCAGCGTGATCGACTGGAAGAAGCTGAACAGCGGGCGCAGCTGATGATCGAGGACCAGCGCGTGGCGCTCGCTGCCGCCGGTGGCCGCAAGCAGCACCGGGGTGTCGATCAGGGCATTCATGTCCACCAGGTCGAACAGGTGCTTGAGCAGGCCCGGATAGGAGCCGCGGTAGACCGGCGAGGCCACCACCAGCAGGTCGGCGGTCTCGATCTCGCGCAGGGTGGCTTCCAGCTCGGCGGAAAGCTCCTGGCGCGACAGCGCGGCGCCCAGCGGGCGGGCGATATCGGCCAGTTCGATGACTCGGGCTTCTACCGGAAGCTGCTCGCCGAGGGCGTCGAGCACGGCCTGGGTGAGCACCAGGGTGCGCGAGGGGCGATAGGTGCCGCCGGAGACGGCGACCACTTTGATGGGGCTGGTCATGGGTTTTCCCTGTTGACTGTTGCGCTAGGTACAGAAGCCTTGAGCAAGGGCCGTACCAACAGGGAAATGTATGATTTTCGGGCACTTCAGCCGGTTTTTCCGGCGCTTCATGTCACTCAGGCAACAACGCTGCTGATCGACTGTTGCCTGGGCAACAGTCTGCTATCAATGCGCAGCCAGTTCGCGCAGCCCCTGGGAGATGTCCAGCCCTTCCAGTTCGGCCACATATTCATCCGTGGTGAGCAGGCCGATACAGGGGGTCGCGCCGCGCTGCCGCAACTGCCCGGCGGCGAGCTTGCGCGCCAGCGCCACCGCCGCCATGCAGGGGATGTTCGGGCCGTGGTCCTGATGCGCGAGAATTTCCCAGCACAGCGCCAGGGGTTTGCCGTCGCCATCGACGCCCTGCAGGTGGACGAACATGCCGCTGCGCCCATCGCCCAATGGCTGCATCGCCACAGCCAGGCGGTGCAGGCTGGCGCCCAGGCGCGCAGCGTCCTTCACCAGCCCGGCGCGCACCAGCCACGACAGGCCCCAGGTGCCGAACTGGGTGAGCTTCAGGCCGAGGCCGGCGGAGAAACGCACGTCCTGCACACCGGGGTAGCGCTGCGGGAACAGGTCGAGGTCCGGTACATCACAGTGGGCCAGCCAGCGTTTGCCCAGCGGGGCGGGAAAGCGGTGGCGATTCAGCCCCTGCCAGCCGTGTACGTCCTGCCAGCGCCCCTGGCGCCACTGGCGCAAAGGTTTGCCGCAGTAGCCCAGCACCGCGGAGACCGTGGCCTGGCCGGGAATCTTCGCCGAGGAGCTGATGCCGTGGTGGATGCTGTCCAGGCGCTGGAAACGTGGCAGCAACTCGTCGATCACCGAGGCCGCCAGAGCAGGCACCGAACTGGCGCCGCTGCATACCAGCACCCCCGCGCTGCGTGCGGCGCGGTCGAGTTCGTGGATGCCGCAGACGAACTGGCGGGCGTCGGCCAGATCGATGTAATGGGCGCGAGCGCCGATGGCAGCGCGGGCAACGCGATAGTCCTGACCCTGGAACGGCCCGGCGGTGGAAATCACCAGGTCGACCTTCAGTTCATTGAGGCGGCCGGCCAGCGTCGGCTGGTTCATGTCCAGGCACACCGCCTCGCCGCCCACCTGCGCGGCCAGTTCATTGGCGCGGCGCTGGTCGCGCCCGCCGACCAGCACGCGGATGCCTTCGATGCCGCTGAGGCGATGCACGATCAGGCTGCCGAAGTTGCCGTAACCGCCCAGCACCAGCACGCGAAATTTCCGTTCCATTGCCACTGACCTTATTGCTCCCTGACTGCTGCTGGCGGTGCCAGCTCCTTCATTCCGACCTGGCGCCCCCGTGATGGGGCAGATTGTCCTCCAGCGGCCACCAACTGGCGCGGGAGTCGACGTAGTAATGTGCTTCGAGCTTTGTCCGCACGGGCTCGTCCAGGGTTCCCGCCCGCACCCGCAAAGTGTCCGGCAGCGCATCGCGAGCGCTGTAGATGGGCGAGCCGCAGGTGCGGCAGAACACGCGTTTCTTTTCCGGCGTGGCGCGGTACTCGGCCAGCTCCGACTCACCGCTGAGCAGACGGAACGCCGTGCGCTGCACCGGGACATTGGTGGCGAACGGCCCACCCTGTGCCTTGCGACACTGGCCGCAATGGCAGACCTGGATTGGCGCCAGCTCGCCGCTGATCTCGTAGCGCACCGCGCCGCACAGACAACCGCCCGAATGCATGCCCTGCCCCCTCTTCCGGTTTCGCGGAGCGAAGGAGTCTAGATCAGGCTCGGCTACCTGCACCACCGTACCGAGGAGTGGTTGTTCAGCTTCGCGGCTCCGATCTCACCGCGTGCGGCCTTGGATGGATGCCAGCACCACCACACCCGTAGGGCGCATAACCCGGAACGGGTTATCCGCCAGCACGGCGGATAACGCCTCAGGCGTTATTCGCCCTACGCAGGCAGCTCGTCTTCGCTGCCCCAGCCCAGCGGATAGAGCAGTTCTTCCTTGTAGCCGGCCCACACCCGCACCGCCGCCGGGAAGCTCGCGTCCAGCCCGGCATCGCCACTGTCCACCAGTAGCGGCCGGCCCTCGAGGGTGCCGAGCTTGCGCTTGGTGGCAATCACCCGCAGTCGCTCGATGCCGATGGCGCGCAGCACGCGCGGGCTGATCTGCTGGTTACCGCGCCCAAGAATGTGGCCCTGACCACCGATGGCAGTCACCAGCAGGAAGGCCGGGTGCCCGTCCACCAGCTCGAACAGCTGCGCCTCGGTGACGTCGCGGGCGATCACTTCGCCGTTCTCGATCACATCCACGCCCAGCAGGGTGGTGTCCAGGTGCAGGTCGGCAGCCAGCCCGTGCAGCGTCGAGCCGGGGCCGAAGACGTAACGCACATCGTCCTCCCAGCTGTCCTCCAGCCAGGCGGCGAGATCGGCAAGCACCAGCTCCTCGGTCTCCATGCCGGCCTGCTTCACGTGCTGCATGAAGTGGCCTTCCTCGGGCACCGTCAGTTCGGCGTACCAGCGCGCGGCGACGCGTCCCTCACGCAGCGCGGCTTCGTCGAGATCGCGCACTTCACCCTGGGTCAGGCGCACCAGCCCGCCATCCACCAGCCGCCGCGCCAGCTCCCCGGCCGCGCGCGGGCTGATGGTGTAGACCCCGGAATGGATCTTCACCCCGGCGGGAATGCCCAGCACCGGCTGGCCTTCGCGGGCCACCTCGGCCACATCCCGCGCGGTGCCGTCGCCACCGGCAAAGAGAATCAGCGCCACGCCGGCCTCCTGCAGCGCCTGCACGGCGTGACGGGTATCCGCCGCGCTGCTCTGCTCTTTCTCCAGCGCCCCAACCAGGCGATGGGCGAAGCCCATGTCCGCCAGCAGGTCGGCGCCCATCGGGCCGGGAAAGGTGAGGAACTCCAGGCGCTCGCGCACCGGCAGCAGGTGCTCCAGGGCAACCCGCGTGCGCTCCGCCGCCCGTGGTTCGGCGCCGCGGGCCAGGGCCAGCGCGGCCACGCCATCGCTGCCCTTGAGCGCGGTCGGGCCGCCGATACCGGCCAGCGGATTGATGATCAGCCCTATGCGAATCCTGTCCATACTCAACCTCGAGGGAAACTTCTTCGAACCACCGGCGCAACGCCGGGTCGGACCAGGGAAGCGGCAACTCCACTGACTATAACGACAAGCAAACGACCGGGGACCTCGCGATTGGCACGCAATCTGCGAGCGATCGGGTCGTCTGTCTTCGGTGACGATTTTCAGGCGCTGCCCTTGGCCGCCTCTGTCACCGGGGTTTCATCTGATCTGCCTAGACTGCAATGCACTGATGTAGAGGAGATTGGCCATGAGCCTGCAAACCCACCGTGAATCCGCCCCCCGCCCCACTCCGCGCCAGCCGCAACAGCCGGTCGGCGGCTCGATCATCGATGCCCAGGGCCGTGAAGTGCCGATTACCGAAGACATGATCCAGCGCGCCTGCCAGGAACTGGACAAGACCTGCGAGCCGCCACGCCGCCAAGCGGAATAACAGCGCGGCAGCACGTCCGCCCTACTCCCCGACCCGGTTGGCCCCCAGCGCGGTCAGCAGGCTTTCCAGGCGCGGCGAATCGCCCTGGATGTCTACCCACAGCCCGGTGATTTCCCGGCGCGGCGGGTAGTGCTTGCGCAGCGCGTCGAAAGCCGCCCGCCGGGTCTGGGTGTCTCCGATCAGACTGCGACGGAAATCGGCGTCATCGCTGCGCGGGTCGTACACCGCGCGGCAGAGCATCGCCAGCGCCCAGTCCGGATCGCATTCCTCTTTCAGACTCAGTTCGGCCAGCCATTGCGCCGGCAGCAGGTCGTCGAGATCGACGGCCGGCTCGCAACGCTGCCAGGCGCAGAACGCCTCGTAGATCTGCGCCGTGCCGCGCAACTTGCCATCCAGGCTGTAGCCGGCGATGTGCGGGGTGGCGATACGGCAGTGATGGGCCAGTTGCACGTTCACTTCCGGCTCGCCTTCCCAGACATCCAGCGCCACGTCGATATCCGCGCCGGACTCCAGGTGGATGCGCAGCGCCGTGTTGTCGACCACGCCGCCTCGGCTGGCATTGATCAGCCAGGTGCCGGGGCGCAGCGCCTTGAGGCGCTGCGCGTCGATCAGGTGGCGCGTCGGGTTGTCGCCGTCGCGGGTCAACGGTGTGTGCAGGCTGATCACGTCGCACTCGCGCAGCACTTCTTCCAGGCTGCGGAAATCACCCCCTTCGGCAGCGGCGCGCGGCGGGTCGCAGACGCGCACGTCCCAGCCCAATCCGCGCAGCACATCCACCAGGCGACCACCCACCTGCCCGGCACCGATCACGCCATAGCGGCGTTCGGAGAGCTTGGCGCCGTGTACGTCGGCCAGCGCCAGCAGGCTGCCCAGCACCCAGTCCACCACACCGCGCGCGTTGCAGCCCGGCGCACTGGACCAGGCGATGCCGGCCTCGGCGAAATAGTCCAGGTCCAGGTGATCGGTGCCGATGGTGCAGGTACCGACGAACTTCACCTGACTGCCCTGAAGCAGCTCACGGCTGACGTCCGTCACCGAGCGCACCAGTAATACTTCGGCATCACCCAGGGCGGCGCGGTCGATCCCGCGTCCGGGCAGGCGACGGATGTCGCCATGGGCGCCGAAGAAGGCTTCGACCAGGGGAATATTTTCATCGGCAAGGATACGCATGGACTGACTCCAGAAATCGTCACCGGCTACTTTACCAGCGCCGTTGCGCGCGGTCCCGCGCCACACACGCCAGGCTTTGCTGACCGCGCGGACAGCCCTTAAACTGGCCGGCTTCCCGTTCATTTCTTCTGCCAAGGAAAGCCGTGACCAGCCTCGCCCAGCCCGTCTCCCGCGGACGGCGCACCGCCACCGAACTCAAGGAACTGCTGACCCTCGCAGCGCCCATCATGATCGCCCAGCTGGCGACCACCGCCATGGGCTTCGTCGATGCGGTGATGGCCGGCAGCGTGGGGCCGCGCGACCTGGCCGCGGTGGCGCTGGGCAACTCGATCTGGATTCCGATCTTCCTGCTGATGACCGGCACCCTGCTCGCCACCACCGCCAAGGTGGCCCAGCGCTACGGCGCCGGCGACCAGGCCGGCACCGGTCCGCTGGTGCGCCAGGCGCTCTGGCTGGCGCTGCTGGTCGGCCCGCTGGCGGGAGCGACGCTGTGGCTGCTCTCCGAGCCGGTGCTGCGGGCGATGAAAGTCGAGGAAGCGCTGATCGAGCCCAGTTGCTTCTACCTGCGCGGCATCGCGTGCGGCCTGCCGGCGGTGGCGCTGTATCACGTGCTGCGCTGCTTCAGCGATGGCCTGGGGCGCACCCGGCCGAGCATGGTGCTGGGCATCTGCGGGCTGATGCTGAATATCCCGATCAACTACGTGCTGATCTACGGCCACCTCGGCTTCCCGGCGCTGGGCGGCCCCGGCTGCGGCTGGGCCACCGGCTCGGTGATGTGGTTCATGCTGCTGGGCATGCTGGTCTGGGTGAACTGGGCCAAGGTCTACAAACCGAGCCAGCTGTTCAGCCACTGGGAGCTGCCGAAGCCGCAGGTGATCGGCAGCCTCGTAGGGGTCGGCCTGCCCATCGGCATCGCGGTGTTCGCCGAGTCCAGCATCTTCTCGGTGATCGCCCTGCTGATCGGCGAACTCGGCGAGAAAGTGGTGGCGGGCCACCAGGTGGCGCTGAACTTCAGCGCACTGGTGTTCATGATCCCCTACTCGCTGGCCATGGCCGTCACCGTCCGCGTGGGGCAGTCGCTCGGTGCCGGTGCGCCGCGCGATGCTCGTTTCGCTGCCGGCGTGGGCATGGGCGCGGCGCTGGCGTACGCCTGCATTTCCGCCAGCGGCATGCTGCTGATGCGTGAGCATATCGCCGGGCTCTACACGCAGGACCCGGACGTGCTGGCGCTGGCCGCCACGCTGCTGGTGTTCTCGGCGCTGTTCCAGTTCTCCGACGCCGTACAGGTCACCGCCGCCGGCGCCCTGCGCGGCTACCAGGACACCCGCGCGACCATGATCATGACCCTGTTCGCCTACTGGGGCATCGGCCTGCCGGTGGGCTACAGCCTCGGCCTCACCCACTGGCTGCAGGAGCCCACCGGCCCGCGCGGCCTGTGGGAGGGCCTGATCGTCGGTCTGACCTGCGCCGCGGTGATGCTGTGCATTCGCCTGTCGCGCAGCGCCAGGCGGCAGATCGTGCTGAACGAGATGCGCACGGCGGGCTGATCGCCCACAACGCAGAAAGCCGCCCGAGGGCGGCTTTTTTATTTGGGAGTCGTGCAGGAAAAACACTGCGTAGGATGGCGTGGAGCGCAGCGATACCCATCAGTCCCGTGCACGGACAGCATGGGTATCGCTGCGCTCCACCCATCCTACAAAAGCAAAAAGCCGCCCAAGGGCGGCTTCTTCGTAGCGCAGGGAGGATCAGTCGGTAACCAGCGCCGGCTTCGGCCGGCTGCTCAGCGTCGTGCCCACCGAGGCGACGATGATCGCGCCGATGGCGATCCACTGATGCGAAGTCAGCTGCTCGCCCAGGAACACCAGGCCGGACAGCGCGCCGAAGGCCGGCTCGATACTCATCAGGGTACCGAAAGTCCGCGCCGGCAGGCGAGTCAGCGCCACCATTTCCAGGGTGTAGGGCAAGGCGCTGGAGAGGATCGCCACGCCCAGCAACGCCGGGAACAGGCTGATATCGAACAGCGCCATGCCGCTGTGCGCAAGGCCGATGGGCGCCACGCAGATCGCCGCGATGCTGATGCCCAGCGCAGCCCCCTGCGCGCCCAGGTCGTTACCGGCGCGCTGGCCGAAGATGATGTAGAGCCCCCAGCAGACGCCCGCCCCCAGCGCCAGCGCGGCGCCCTTGGGGTCGATGCCGTGGCCGAAGTCGGCGATCGGCAGAAGCAGGCCGAGGCCGACCACGGCAATGGCGATCCACAGGAAGTCGATCGGCTTGCGCGAATAGAACAGCGCGACTGCCAGCGGCCCGGTGAACTCCAGCGCCACGGCAACGCCCAGCGGAATGGTCTGCAGCGCCATGTAGAAGGTCAGGTTCATCAGGCCCAGCGTCACGCCGTAGATGAACAGCGGCTTGAGCGGCTTGCCGCGCAGCGAGGTGCGCCACGGGCGGAGGATCGCCAGCAGGAGGATGGCCGCGAAGATCAGGCGCATGGAGGTCACGCCTTCGGCGCCGAGCACCGGGAACAGGCTCTTGGCGACCGATGCGCCGGTCTGGATCGAGGCCATGGACACGATCAGGATGAGAATGGGGAAGGCAGTGGAAATAAAGCGAGAGCGAGGCATGATGCGGACCTGAACAGGCGTTGCAACGGTTGGGATTTCTTGGTTGACTGTTATGCGCAACATAATGCGCAAAAAGGCCAGAATGAGCAATATACTGCCCACTCCTTCCGAACGTCCCAGCGTGCTGGTGCACGTCGCCGATAACGTGAAGACGCACCGCCGCAATGCCGGCTTCAGCCAGGACGCGCTGGCCAAGGCCTCGGGCGTCAGCCGGCGGATGCTGGTCGGCATCGAGAGCGGCGACACCAACGTCAGCCTCGCTACCCTCGACCGCATCGCCGCCGCTTTGACAGTCACCTTCGCCGACCTGGTTCGCCCGCCGTCCACCGGCGGCCTGTCCCGCGTCGACGCCGTCGCCTGGGGCGGCCAACAGGCCGACAGCCGCGGCACCCTCCTCGCCAGCACCCCCGCCACCCGTCAGGCCGAGCTCTGGCACTGGACGCTCGCCCCCGGCGACCGCTACAACGCCGAGCCCGATGCCGAAGGCTGGTACGACATGGCCTATGTCATCGAAGGCCGGCTGACCATCGTCCTTGCCGAGGAAACGGTGGAGGTCGACGCCGGCGGTTTCCACGTATTCAAGAGCAACCAGCCGTTTTCCTACCAGAACCATGGGGATGTGCTGGTGCGGTTTGTGCGGAACGTTGTGAACTGATTACTGCTGACAGTCGCGCCTGTCGGCGCTGATCGCGGGCATGGCCCGCGACCGTATGCACTACCCCCATGAAAAGGCCCGCACAAAGCGGGCCTTTTTCAAGAACACCAGGCGTCAGCTGCCCTGCGGCATCTCACCCCGCGCCAGGCGCGCATTGATGTCGGCAATCACCGCCGGCAGTTCGGCGATGGTGTCGATCAGGTAGTGCGGGCGCGAGCCTTCGAACATCTGGCCGATGCGGCGACGTTCCTGCTCCAGTTTCTCCGCCGGCAGCGCCTTGTACTGCTCATAGGTCAGACCCAGGGCGTTGCCCGAGCAGGTCAGCGCCACGGTCCACATGCCGGCACTGCGGCCTTCGAGGATGCCCGGCCAGGTGTCATCGACCTTCACGCAGGCCGCCACGTCGTTGATGCCCAGGGCAATCACGTTGGCCAGTGCCTGGGCCGGGTGCGGACGGCCGTTGGGCACTTCATCGGTAGCGACCACATGGTCGGCGACGTAGCCGTTGGTCTTCGCCAGGGCGACGACCTTCTCCATCACCACTGCGGGGTAGCCGGAGCAGGAACCGATCTTCAGACCGCCCTTGCGCAGCGCAGCGATGGCATCCAGCGCGCCGGGAATCAGCGCCGAGTGCTCGGCGATCTTCTCGATCTGCAGCGGCATGAAGCGCTCGTAGATGGCGGTGACGTCATCGTCGCTCGGTACGCGACCGAACTTGGCCTTGTAGCGTTCGGCGATGGCCGGGATGTCGCACAGGGTGCGGATGTGGTCCCACTTGCCCATGCCCATCGGGCCGCGGGCTTCTTCCAGGCTGACCTGGACGCCGAACTCGGCGAAGGCCTCGACGAATATCTGGGTCGGCGCGAAGGAGCCGAAGTCGACCACGGTGCCGGCCCAGTCGAGGATGACGGCTTGCAGTTGCTTGGGTTGTGCGTAATTCATGGCGTTCAATCCTGTGGGAATTCGGGCGGGCGTCAGATTTCGAAGACTTCCATTTCCTTCAGCGTCTCGGCGATGGCCGCGACGGCGGCGCGCATGCCGCTGGCGTCGACCTGGCCGATGCAACCGACGCGGAAGGTTTCCACCTGGGTCAGCTTGCCCGGGTAGAGGATGAAGCCCTTCTCGCGCACCCGGTTGTAGAACTCGGTGAAGGTGTAGCGGGCGTCACTGGGGGCATGGAAGGTGACGATGATCGGCGCCTGGATCTCGGCCGGCAGGAAGCTGCGGAACCCCAGTTCGGCCATCTCCGCCAGCAGAGTCTGGCAATTGTTTGCGTAACGCTGATGACGGGCCGCGAGACCGCCCTCTTCCTCGTACTGGCTCAGCGCTTCGTGCAGCGCGGCCACCACGTGGGTCGGCGGGGTGAAGCGCCACTGGCCGGTCTTGGCCATGTAGGCGTGCTGGTCCTGCAGGTCCATGGACAGCGAGTGGCAATTGCCGGCGCTGGCGTTCAGGGCGGTGCTGCGGGCGAAGACGAAGCCCATGCCTGGTACGCCTTCCAGGCATTTGCCGGAAGCGGCGATCAGCGCATCGAAGGGGATGTGGCGGGCGTCGATGTCCAGCGCGCCGAAGGAACTCATGGCATCGATGATCAGGCGCTTGCCGTGGGATTCGATGACCCTGGCGATCTCGGCCAGCGGGTTGAGGATGCCGGTGCTGGTTTCGCAGTGGATCAGCGCCACATGGGTGACGCTCGGGTCTGCGCTGAGCAGGCGGTCCACGTCGGCGGCGGTGGTCGGCACGTCTTCTTCGGTTTCGAAGGTGCTGAACTCACGGCCGATCACCTGGCAGATCTTCGCCAGTCGCTTGCCGTAGGCGCCATTGATCAGCACCAGCACCTTGCCGTCACGCGGTACCAGGGTGCCGATGGCGGCTTCGACGGAGAAGGTGCCGCTGCCCTGCAGGGGCACGCAGGTGTGGCTCGCCTCGCCGTGGATGATCGCCAGCAGGCGCTTGCAGACGTCGGCGGTCAGGTCGTTGAAGTCGCGGTCCCAGGAGCCCCAGTCGACCATCATGGCGCGACGGGTGCGGGGGGACGTGGTCAGCGGACCGGGAGTCAGCAGGATGGGGGCTCGCTCGGCAGTGCTCATGCTCGATTCCTCTTTCGTGGGAACGTCGTCAGGGCTGAATTCGGTTGGGCCGGGGCGGGATCGCGGCGGCCTGGGCATAACTTGCCGGCCGGGAAGATATCGTTCAAATTGTTTATCACGATGCACTGCATAAGCCGGACATATACCTCATGAACCTCTTCCAGCTCCGCGCCTTCGACGCCGTCGCCCGCGAACGCAGCTTCACCCGCGCCGCCGAGCGCCTGTTCATCAGCCAGCCGGCCGTGACCGGGCACGTGAAGGCGCTGGAGGAGCACTACCAGGTCAATCTGTTCCGCCGCACCGCGCGCGGCGTGGAGCTGACAGAAGATGGCGTACGCCTGTCGGCCATCAGTCGCACCCTGTTTGCCCTGGAGGAGGAAGCCGAAGCCGTGCTCGACGCCAGCCGCGAGCTGGTGACCGGGCGTATCGAAGTGGCCGCCGACGGCCCGCACCTGGTGATGCCGATGCTTGCCCGGCTGCGCGCGCGCTACCCCGGCATCACCGTCAACCTGCGCCTGGGCAATGCGCAGGAAACCCTTGCCGCGCTGATGGACGAGCACGTCGATATCGCCGTGCTGACCGAGGTGGAGCCGCGCGCCGGACTGTTCCTGCGCGAGCTGGTGGAGTCGCGCATCTGCGCCCTGGTGCCGGCCAGCCACGCCTGGAGCGAGCATGCTGGCGAACTACCGCTGGGGGAGCTGGACCGGCAGATCATGGTGCTGCGCGAGCCTGACTCAATCACCCGGCGCACCTTCGATGCGGCCTGCTCGGCGGCATCGGTCGAGCCCCGCGTGCTGCTGGAACTGGACAGCCGCGAGGCCGTGACCGAAGCGGTGGCAGCGGAGCTGGGGATCGGCATCGTGTCGTCGCTGGAGGTCAGCCCGGACCCACGGGTGAAGGCCATTCCACTGGGTGGCGATGGGTTGCTCAACCGCCACGCCATCGGCTGCCTGGAGCGGCGCCGGGGGTTGCGGGTGGTCAGTGCGTTTCTGGAATTGGCGGAGGGCTGAGGGTCATCGCCTGAATCGACTGCAGGAGCGCCGCCCTGCGCGCGATCGCGGGCATGGCTTGCTCCTACCGGATAGATCTGTGCTCGGATCGGCCCTCACCCTAACCCTCTCCCAGGGGGAGAGGGGACCGTTCGGTGCCGGATGAAACCACAGCGTCAGCCGGCACGATTTGCTCCCTCTCCCTGA
>NZ_JACVAR010000011.1:0-168350 GCF_014851965.1 Pseudomonas sp. PDM22 | reverse complement strand
GGCCTGCCGCCAGCGTTCAATCTGAGCCATGATCAAACTCTTCAGTTCAATACTGCTTGGGTTTTGAGAAAACCCTAAACTTGGCTCAGCAATCGCATGCTCTATTTAAAGAGCTAAAACTCTCGAACTCACGAGTGTTACTTGCGCTGCTGATAATCAGTCGATCATCAGTCTTACATCACAAGCACCCACACGAATTGCTTGATTCAACTTGTTAAAGAGCGTTTGGCTGAGGCTTTCGTCTCAACCGAGGCGCGTATTCTACGCTAACCTCTCTTTCCGTCAAGCTTTATTTTTCGAAAATTTCTTTTCTACTCAATCGCTTGTGCTTCAGCGAAGGAAACCTTCTCATCAGCGGGAGGCGCATTCTACAGCGATAAAACTCACTGTCAACCACCTCGGCGATCTTCTTTTCAGCTCGCTGCCGGAGCAGCTAATGAAGAGCGGCAAGCGAATCACCTGCCTGACCACCACCCTCAACTTCGAATCTCTGTAAGTACTTGATTTTCAAGTTCTTTCAGCGCTTCGTCGCTGGGAGTGGTGCGCATTATAGGGAGTTTAAATCGGCCGTCAACGACTAATTTAAACTTTCTTCAGTTAGCCGCCAGGCGGCCCCGCAGCAACGGTAGACGCCGGGCCACTGGCGGTATCCGCAAGAGCAGCAGGACCAAGCCTATGGCTGCATAGACCGCCCAGCGCTCCAGATCGGAGCGTACGACCCACAGCATATGCAGTAATCCCAGACCGAGGATGACATATATCAGGCGATGCAGTTTCTTCCAGCCTGCCCCCAGCCTCCGCATGCTGTAGCGGTTGGAAGTAATCGCCAGGGAGAGCAAGCCGAGGAAGGCAACGACCCCGACGATGATATAGGGACGCTTGCGCAGTTCGACGCCCAACTGCGCCCAGTCCAGCCCCAGAATGAAGACGGCATAGGCGCCCAGGTGCAGCACTATATAGGTGAAGCACCACAGCCCCAGCTGTCGACGGACCTGTACCCAGCCTCCCCAGCGGGTGATCTTCTGCAGGGGAGTCATGGTCAGGGTTATGAGCAACAGGATCAGACCTCCCTGCCCCAGCCGGTCTACCAATGCCTTGCCCGGGTCCGGGCCAAGATCGAAGATCCACGCCTGGTACAGCCAATAAAGCGGCGGCAGCAACGCAGTCAGAAACACCCCGGCCCGCCAGAACGGATAGCGCATCAGTAATCCTTCCTCAGGTCCATGCCTGCATAGAGCGAAGCGACCTCATCGGCGTAGCCGTTGAACATGAGGGTAGGACGAACATTGGGGCTGAATAGTCCACTGGGCAGGCGCCGCTCGCGCGCCTGACTCCAGCGAGGATGGTCCACGGTCGGATTGACGTTGGCATAGAAACCGTACTCATCAGCCGCCAGGCTTTGCCAGGTGGTCTTGGGCTGCTCTTCCACGAAGCTGATCCGCACGATGGACTTGGCCCCCTTGAACCCGTACTTCCACGGCACCACCAGGCGAAGCGGTGCTCCGTTCTGGTTCGCCAGCACCCGGCCATACATGCCGACTGCCAATATCGCCAACGGATGCATGGCTTCGTCCATACGCAACCCTTCCACATAGGGCCAGTCGATCAGGGCGAAGTTGGACTGCACACCCGGCATGTCCTTGCGATCCACCAGCGTTTCGAAGCGTACGTATTTCGCCTTGCTGGTCGGCTCCACTCGCTTGATCAGGTCGGATATCGGGAAGCCAATCCAGGGAATGACCATTGACCACGCTTCGACACAGCGCAGCCGATAGATGCGCTCTTCCAACTGATAGGGCTTGATGAAGTCTTCGAGCCCATACTTGCCCGGCTTGCCCACCTCCCCATCAATCACCACTGACCACGGCTCGGTCTTCAGCGCGCCGGCATTGGCGGCAGGATCGCCCTTGTCGGGACCGAACTCGTAGAAGTTGTTGTAGGTGGTCGCGTCCTTGAATGGCGTGATGGCTTCATCTTTCACCGTCACGGCATCCCAGCGGGTAGCCGACAGCTTCTCCGCCAACCAGGAAGGAGCAGCCGTTTCGGCCACATCGGCATAGCGACCGCCATCGGCAAGGCTCAGACGGGGCAGTCCGGACAGCGCGGCAGCCGCCATCGCACCACCGAGAAAGTGACGACGGGAAAGATAGAGGGATTCAGGAGTGACTTCCGATTCGTGGCAATCGGAAAGACGGGACGACTTGATCAGCATGACGGGCTCCGCAACGACTGGCTGTATGCGCCAGTAGACTGCGGAGCCCGCTAGAAATTACACGGCAGGCGGCTGCTTGCGACGGCGCAATTGCAACAAGTATTGCACCGGGCCGGAGGTGGCGTAAGCAAGGAACAGCAGGAGCAGGATGCGCGGCGGGTCGGTGAAGACCACGGCGAATGCCAGCACCACCACCAGGATCGCCATGAACGGCACGCGACCACGCAGGTCGAGGTCCTTGAAGCTGTAGTACTTGATGTTGCTGACCATCAGCATGCCGGCGGCAGCGACCATCAGGGCAACCAGCAGGGAAACCTTGGCACCCTGCACGTCGAAGTCGGCGAACGCCCACACCGTACCGGCAACCAGCGCCGCGGCAGCCGGACTGGCCAGACCGATGAAGTAGCGCTTGTCGGCCTTGCCCACCTGAGTGTTGAAGCGTGCCAGGCGCAGCGCCGCACCCGCGACATAGATGAAGGCAACCATCCAGCCGACCTTGCCCAGGCTGCTCAGCGCCCACTCGAAGGCGACCAGTGCCGGCGCGACACCAAAGGCGACCATGTCGGACAGCGAGTCGTACTCGGCGCCGAAGGCACTCTGGGTATTGGTCAGGCGGGCCACGCGACCGTCGAGGCCGTCAAGGACCATGGCGACGAAGATGGCGATGGCGGCGTTGGAGAAGTCGCCATTCATGGCATTGATGATGGCGTAGAGGCCGGTGAACAGTGCCGCGGTGGTGAACAGGTTGGGCAGCAGGTAAATGCCGCGATGACGAACCTTGCGACCTTCGGCGTCATGCCCCTCTTCGATGTGTTCATCGATGGGCAGCAGACTTTCTTCGGTGTCGGAAGCCTTGTTCGGCTCCTCGTGACCTTCACTCATGGACGATTCCTTGAGAACTCGTTGAGGCTGAGATTCGCCGGGGCACGCTACCGCGCAGACTCACCCGACGCCCCCGCTTTATACCAGATCACCGCCCTTAAACGAAAAAACGCGGCAAGCGCCGCGTTTCTTCGTTCGTCGAATGGACCTTAGTTCTTGGTCTTGTCGACGATCTTGTTGGCAGCGATCCACGGCATCATGGCGCGCAGCTGCTCGCCGATGACTTCGATGCCGTGAGCGGCGTTGTTACGGCGCTTGGCGGTCATCGATGGGTAGTTGGTGGCGCCTTCGGAGATGAACATCTTGGCGTATTCGCCGTCCTGGATGCGCTTCAGAGCGTTGCGCATGGCCTGGCGGGATTCGGCGTTGATGACTTCCGGACCGGTCACGTACTCGCCGTATTCGGCGTTGTTCGAGATCGAGTAGTTCATGTTGGCGATGCCGCCTTCGTACATGAGGTCAACGATCAGCTTCAGTTCGTGCAGGCACTCGAAGTAGGCCATTTCCGGAGCGTAACCAGCTTCGACCAGGGTTTCGAAACCGGCTTTCACCAGCTCGACGCAGCCGCCGCACAGAACAGCCTGCTCGCCGAACAGGTCGGTTTCGGTCTCGTCCTTGAAGGTGGTTTCGATGATGCCGGTACGGCCGCCGCCGACGCCGCAGGCGTAGGACAGAGCGACGTTCTTGGCATTGCCCGAAGCGTCCTGGTAGATGGCGATCAGGTCAGGGATGCCGCCGCCCTTGACGAACTCGGAGCGCACGGTGTGGCCCGGGGCTTTCGGCGCGATCATGATCACGTCTAGGTCAGCGCGCGGTACAACCTGGTTGTAGTGGATGGAGAAGCCGTGAGCGAAGGCCAGGGTAGCGCCCTTCTTCAGGTTCGGCTCGATCTCGTCCTTGTACAGGCGGCCTTGGAACTCGTCCGGAGTCAGGATCATGACCAGGTCGGCAGCGGCAACGGCTTCGGCCACTTCGGCGACTTTCAGGCCATGGTTCTGGGCCTTGGCAACGGAGGAAGAACCCGCACGCAGGCCGACGGTGACGTCGACGCCGGAGTCTTTCAGGTTGCAGGCGTGGGCGTGGCCTTGGGATCCGTAACCGATGATGGCAACTTTCTTGCCCTGAACGATGGAGAGGTCACAGTCTTTATCGTAGAAAACGCGCATTTGGGTAATCCCCTGTCAGTTGGCCTCGTGGGCCGTATTTCAAATCAGATGCTGAGAGTCTTGTCGCCACGGGCAATGCCGGTGACGCCACTGCGGACAACTTCGAGGATCGACGCGGTGCCGACTGCCTGGATGAAGCTGTCCAGCTTGTCGCTGGTACCGGCCAGCTGCACGGTGTAGACGCTGCTGGTGACGTCGACGATCTGGCCGCGGAAGATGTCGGTGGTGCGCTTGACCTCAGCGCGCTGGGCGCCGGTGGCCTTCACTTTCACCAGCATCAGCTCGCGCTCGATGTGCGCGCTCTCCGAGAGGTTCACCAGTTTTACCACCTCGATGAGCTTGTTGAGGTTCTTGGTGATCTGCTCGATGACCTCATCCTGACCGGCGGTGGTCAGGGTCAGGCGCGACAGCGTCGGGTCCTCGGTCGGGGCGACGGTCAGGCTTTCGATGTTGTAGTTGCGCTGGGAGAACAGGCCGACCACGCGGGAGAGCGCGCCGGGTTCGTTTTCCAGCAACAGGGAAATGATGTGTCGCATGATCAGGTACGCTCCGTCTTGCTCAGCCACATGTCGCGCATCGCACCACCGCGGATCTGCATCGGGTAGACGTGCTCGCTGGTATCGACCTGGATGTCGAGGAAGACCAGGCGATTCTTCATCGCGAAGGCTTCTTCCATCATCGGTTTCAGGTCCTTCAGGTCGGTGATGCGCATGCCGACGTGGCCATACGCTTCAGCCAGCTTGACGAAGTCCGGCAGCGATTCCATGTAGGAGTGCGAATAACGGCTGTTGTACTGCATGTCCTGCCATTGGCGGACCATGCCCAGCGCACCGTTGTTCAGGTTGACGATCTTCACCGGCAGGTCGTACTGCAGGCAGGTGGACAGCTCCTGGATGTTCATCTGGATGCTGCCCTCACCGGTCACGCAGGCGACGTCGGCTTCGGGGAAGTTCAGCTTCACGCCCATGGCGGCCGGGAAGCCGAAGCCCATGGTGCCCAGGCCACCGGAGTTGATCCAGCGATTGGGTTTGTTGAAGCGGTAGTACTGCGCCGCGAACATCTGGTGCTGGCCCACGTCGGAAGCGACGAAAGCATCACCGTTGGTGACTTCGCAGAGGGTCTCGATCACGGTCTGCGGCTTGATGATGCTGCCGTCGCCCATGTTGTACGGGAACAGGCCGCGGGTGCCGCGCCATTCCTCGATCTGCTTCCACCAGGCAGCCTGGGCTTCCTTATTCGGGGTCTCGCCGATTTCCTTGAGGATCGCGACCATTTCGGTCAGGACGCTGTCCACCGGGCCGACGATCGGGATGTCGGCCTTGACCGTCTTGGAGATCGAGGCCGGGTCGATGTCGACGTGGATGATCTTGGCGTTCGGGCAGAACTTGGCAGCGGTCTCGCCGTTGATCACGCGGTCGTCGAAGCGTGCGCCGACAGCGAAGATCACGTCAGCGTGGTGCATCGCGAGGTTCGCGGTGTAGCTGCCGTGCATGCCGAGCATGCCGACGAACTGGCGATCGGTACCCGGATAGCCACCCAGACCCATCAGGGTGTTGGTGACCGGCACATTGAGCATGCGCGCGACTTCGGTCAGCGGCTCGGCGGCATTGCCCATGATCACGCCACCACCGGCGTAGATGATCGGGCGCTTGGCAGCCAGCATCATCTCGGCAGCCTTGCGGATCTGGCCGGAGTGGCCACGGACCGCCGGGCTGTAGGAGCGCAGCTTGACCTTCTTCGGGTAGTTGTACTCGAACTTCTGGGTCGGATCGCCCATGTCCTTCGGAATATCGATCACCACCGGGCCGGGACGGCCGGACTGGGCGATGTAGAAGGCCTTCTTGATGACCTCGGGGATTTCCGACGGGTGCTTGATGATGAAGCTGTGCTTCACGATCGGGCGGGAGATACCGACCATGTCGGTTTCCTGGAACGCGTCGGTACCGACCATGTTGCTCGCCACCTGGCCGGAGATCACCACCATCGGGATGGAGTCCATGTAGGCGGTAGCGATGCCGGTGACGGCGTTGGTCGCGCCGGGACCGGAGGTCACCAGCACCACGCCCGGCTTGCCGGTGGCGCGCGCATAGCCGTCGGCCATGTGGGTAGCGGCCTGCTCGTGGCGAACCAGGATGTGGGTTACTTCGTTCTCTTTGAAGAGAGCGTCGTAGATATGCAGGAGGGCACCGCCCGGGTACCCGTAGATGTACTTAACGCCTTCGTCACGCAGGGAGCGGACGACCATTTCAGCGCCGGATAAAAGTTCCACGTTGTCACCTCTAGAACGCTATATACGGAAACCCCCAACGTGGGGGACCGACTTGGATGGCTGCCCGGCAGACATGGGCGAATGTAATCGCCGGCTACGTCGACTGCCGATTGAGCAGAACCTGGAGACGCTCCTGTTTGTGTTACGGAGAGCCTCCACCCAGCGCGAGGTAACGCGAAACAGGGTGAAACTTTGCGGCGCGGGTAGCACCTCTTGTCTGCCGAGTAAAACCAGCTTGCGGCCGGCCCACTGCAGCGAACCTTGGATTCTTCTGAAACGAAGCGGCCAAGTCAAGCCATATATGGCTTTGAATGAAGCGGGGATGTGAACTTTCTCAGAGTGAATAAGCGCACGATTTGGTTATAGTTACCGACAGACTCCGCATCCCAAGGATCGACAAAGCATGCGACGGACGATTTTCCTGGGCAGCCTGCTGCTCGCACTGGCCCCGACCGTGATGGCCGCGCAGGTCTACAAGTGGGTCGATGCCCAGGGCATCACCCATTTCGGCGCTCAGCCGCCGGAAGGCACCGATGCCGCCACGGTGAACACCAATACGGCGCCGCCCAAGGCCAGCAGCAATTTCCCGCCGCCTGCCGCCGCCAAGCCGGTGCTGCCGCCCAGCGCAGACGAAAAGCAGAAGGCCGCCGACGAGAAGGTGCGTCAGGAAGTGGCGCAGCAGGAAGCCGAGCGAGTCCAGCAATGCGAGAGGCTGCGCGCCGATGTGGCACAACTGAAGAACAACCCGCGCGTCCGCGTGGACGACGGCAATGGTGACCTGCGCCGGATCACCGAAGAGGAACGTCAGGGACGCATCGCGGCCAGCGAAAAGAGCATTCGCGAGAACTGCAACTGACGCCCGCTCAGGGCGTCGGGCTGATCAGCTGATCGAAGGCGCCGAGCGCATCCAGCAGCGCCGCAACGCGCGCGCCTTCATTGGCATAAGCCATTTCCGCGATGGCGCGGATGCCAGAAGCACTGGGCAGATCCGCGCCGCTCTCGATGATCAGTTTCATCCGCGGCAGGAAAATCCACTGCAGCCACTCCTCCAGCGCCAATGTGTCCACGCAGAAGGGCTCGATGCTCGAAAGCCTGTCCGTCGACGGGCTCTCGGCTCCCCACATCCCGACCGCACGCAGCTCCCGCTCGATCAGCAGCAACTGATCGGCAACGGCCAGCACGCGGGCGTCCATTACAGGGTCACCTTGGCTTTCTGACGCGCTTCGGCAGCGCCGGCAGCGTTGCCCTGCTGGTCACGGCACTTGGCGATCAAATCCCACAGACTGGCCTGCATGGTCGGGCGACCGTTGGCCAGCGACAGGCCACGCAGCGCTACCTGTTCGGCTTGCGCGGCATCGCCCTGGGCCAGGCGAACCTGAGCCAGCTTGTAGAGCACCTGCGGCTCGCGCGGCGCGATGCGCTGGGCACGCTCCAGGCTCGCGGCAGCGCCGTTCAGATCACCACCACCCTGCTGCTGCGAAGCGGAGGTCAGCAGCGCCAGCACCGGACCATCCAGTTGCTCGTCCGCCGACAGGCCGGAGTTGCTCCGCGGAATCCCCGACGGCCCCTGGTAGGTGCTGCCCTGGCTCGACGGCGCGGCCTGCTGGGTCTGGTACGCCGGCTGCTGGTAGGTCTGCGACTGGAAACCACCATTGGAGGTGATACCACCACTGGTGGAAATCGGCTGCTGCGAAGAATAGGTCGAGCCGGCAGCACCCGGAGACGTGGTCATCGGCGCGGTGCTGATCGGCGCGGCGCCGGTCTGTGCCGGGAAGGTCTGGATCGGCGCCATGCCGGCATCCTGCGGGACCATCACGGTAACGCCGGAGTCACCCTGCGGGATGCTCTGACCGGCACCAGCGCGCACCGGTGCCTGAGTGTTGCCACCGCTGCGGCCGACGCGCTCCGAGTTGGAGACGGAGGTACCGGAGTCCTGCACGGGAATCGCGCCGTGCTGCGGGGACGCGCAACCGGACAGAAGCGCCAGAGTCGCCGACGCTGCAAACCAAGCTTTTCTCACTTCCAATCCTCTTGCATCAGTTCAACCAGCCGCGCACCCAGTCCATGACTTCGCCGGCCGGCGTCTGGTTTCCGCAACCTGCGCCCAGCGCAGGCTCGCTTCCTCGAATATAAGGCATCTGTACTGCACCGGGGCAGTTGGCGTCAGTGCCCTGCCCGGTATGCGGATCGACCCAGGCCTGCACCACATTGTCCGGCATCGGCATGTCCAGCGGCGCCGGATTGGCCTTGCGCATGAAGCTGGTCCAGATCTGCAACGCACCGGTGGCGCCGGTGAGCGGCGTCTTGCCGTTGTCATCGCGACCGATCCACACCACCGCGAGCAGGTCCTGACCGAAGCCGGAGAACCAGCTATCGCGGGAGTCGTTGGTGGTGCCGGTCTTGCCCGCCAGGGTCAGGGACGCCGGCAGCTGGTTGTAGACGGAGCGGCCGGTGCCCTCGCGCATCACGCGCTGCATGGCGCTCTGCAGCAGGTAGATGGCGCCCGGATCGAAGCGCTGCTGGACCTGGAACGGATAACGCTTGAGCGGCTGCCCGTCGGCCGCCAGCACGCTGCGAATACTGCGCAGCGGCGTGTTGAAGCCGCCGCTGGCGATGGTCTGGTACATGGTCGCCACCTGCATCGGGCTCAGCGCACCGGCGCCCAGCAGCATCGACGGATAGGCCGGCCAGTTCGGCGAAACGCCCAGGCGCTCCAGCGTCTTCAGAACGTTCGGCACGCCCAGGTCAAGACCCAGCCTGGCAGTGGACAGGTTCAGCGAACGAGCCAGCCCCTGGTAGAGGAAGATCGTGCCGTTGGCGGTGCCTTCATAGTTCTTCGGCGTCCAGACCTGACCATCCTTGCCCTTCACCTGGAACGGCTGGTCCTGGATGTAGCTGGTCAGGGTGTACTGGCTCGGCTTTTCCAGCGCGGTCAGATAGACCGCCGGTTTGACCAGCGAACCGATCGGCCGCACCGCATCGACGGCGCGGTTGAAGCCGGCGAAGCGCGGGTCGCGGCTGCCGAGCAACGCCTGGATCTCACCGGTTTCCGGGTTGGTCACGACCATCGCGGTTTCGGTTTCGGCGACGCCCTTGCGGCCTTCGAGACGCTTGAAGGTTTCGCTGACGGCGGACTCGGCCTTCATCTGCAGGATGGGGTCGAAGCTGGTGAAGATACGCAGACCTTCTTCGGTGAGGTCCTCGTCGCGGTAATCCTCGCGCAGTTGGCGTTTAACCAGGTCGAGGAAGGCCGGGTAGGAACTGTTGGCCATGCTGCCCTGGCGAGTCACGCCCAGCGGCGTCTGCTTGGCGGCAGCGGCTTCGTCGGCAGTGATCACACCCTGCTCGGCGAGCACGTCGAGCACCACGTTGCGGCGCTCCAGCGCACGCTCGGGGTTGCGGCGCGGGTTGTAATAGGAGGGCCCTTTCACCATGCCGACCAGCAGAGCCACCTGCGGCAGCTTGAGCTCCGACAGCGGCTGACTGAAGAAGTACTGGCTGGCGAGACCGAAGCCGTTCACCGAGCGCTGGCCGTCCTGACCGAGGAATACCTCGTTGAGGTAACCTTCGAGGATTTCACGCTTGTCGTAATGCAACTCAAGCAGCACCGCCATCATGGCTTCGGTGAGCTTGCGCGACAGGCTGCGTTCGTTGGTCAGGAAGAAGTTCTTCACCAGCTGCTGGGTCAGCGTACTGCCACCCTGGCGCAACTGGCCGGCGCTGGCGTTGACCCAGACGGCGCGGGCGATGGACTTGATCGAAACCCCGTGGTGGGTCCAGAAGTCACGGTCTTCCACAGCGACCAGGGTATCGATCAGGTACGGCGGCACCTGGTCGAGCTTGATCAGGATGCGGTCTTCGTTGTGCGCCGGGTACAGGCCGCCGATCAGCAACGGCTCCATCCGAGCTACAGCAAGGTCGCCACCGTTGGCGCGACTCAGGCCGGCCACATAGTCGCCGGAGAAGCGCACGCGAATGCGCTGCGCCGGCTCGGCACCTTCATAGAACTGGAAGCCGCGTGTGTTCAGGTCGACGGCATTGCCGGCCACCGACACCGCGCCCGGCCCTGCGACCGAAGTCTCGCGCCGATAGCCCAGGGCATCCAGCTCGCGCAGGAAGTCGTCCTTGCCCAGTTTCAGGCCGACGAACAGTTCCAGCGGCCGAGCATAGACCTTGGCGGGAATGGTCCAGCGTTTGCCGGAGAACTTCTCCTGGACAACCGCATCGAGGTACACGGCAAAACCGGCCAGCACCACCACGCCAACCAGACCGAGCTTGAGAGCCCAGCCCAGCCACTTGCGCATGGCAGGCGACGATTTGCCGCTTTTTTTACGAGGTTTGGAAGATCGGGGACGCGTCATGGCGGCGCATTATACGTACTTTATCCACAGGAGACAGACGCCGCTCCAGCGGGCGTCCAGGCTTGATGCGAACTGCCGCGCATCTCGCGGTTACGGCAGTCGCCGAGCTATGACCCCACGATGGCCATTTGGTTGCCGGTCGGCCGCACAGTTTGCAGCTACCGACCCAGCCGCCATAATGCCTGCCTTCAGATATTCGACCGGAAAGGACATCACGTGAGCCAGACCTTACTCGCAGCCCTGCAGAACCCCACCCTCTTCCCTCATCCGGTCGACGGGTTCCGGGTCATCGAAACCCACATTTCCTGGGTGCTGCTCACTGGCTCCTATGTCTACAAGATCAAGAAGCCGGTGAACTTCGGTTTCCTCGACTTCACCGACCTCGCCCAGCGCAAGCACTTCTGCGAGGAGGAGCTGCGCCTGAACCAGCGCCTGACCGAAGGCCTGTACCTCGACGTGATTGCCATCACCGGCAGCGAGACCGCACCGCAGCTGAACGGTGAAGGCCCGGCCATCGAGTACATGCTCCAGTGCCGCGAATTCCCGCAAACCCAACTGCTCAGCGAAGTACAGGCCCGCGGCGAACTGGGCGCCGAGCACATCGACGGCCTGGCCAGGCAGATCGCCGACTTCCACCTGCGCACCCCCATCGTACCTACCGAGCACCCGCTGGGTACCCCGCAAGCCTGCATGGCGCCCGTGCGGCAGAACTTCGAGCAGATTCGCCCGATGCTCTCCGACAAGGCCGACCTGCAACAGCTCGACGCCCTGGAAGCCTGGGCAGAATCCAGCTTCGAACGCCTGCACAGCGTGTTCGAGCAGCGCAAGGCGAATGGCTTCATCCGCGAATGCCATGGCGACATTCACCTGGGTAACGCCGCGATCATTGATGGCAAGGCCGTGCTGTTCGACTGCATCGAATTCAACGAACCGTTCCGCTTCACCGACGTTACCGCCGACTACGCCTTCCTCGCCATGGACCTGGAAGACCGTGGCCTGAAATGCCTGTCGCGGCGCTTCGTCAGCCAGTACCTGGAATACACCGGCGACTACCAGTCCCTGGCCCTGCTGAACTTCTACAAGGCCTACCGCGCCCTGGTCCGCGCCAAGATCGCGCTGTTCAGCCTGGCGCACCAGACCGACGCCGTGCAGAAGGCCGCGACCCTGCGCCAGTACCGCAACTACGCCAACCTGGCGGAAAGCTACAGCGCCATCCCCTCGCGTTTCCTGGCCGTCACCGTCGGCGTTTCCGCTGTCGGCAAGAGCCAGGTTGCCCTGCGCCTGGTGGAAGCGCTGGGCGCCGTTCGCCTGCGCTCGGACGTGGAGCGCAAGCGCCTGTTCGGTGAACAGAAGACCGATCAGCAGGGCCAGCTCAAGAGCGGCATCTATGACGCCGACTCCACCGCCGCGACCTACCAGCGCCTCAACGAACTGGCCGTGGACATTCTCCGCGCCGGCTACCCGGTCGTGCTGGACGCCACCTTCCTCAAGCGCGAGCAGCGCGCCGCCGCGTGGGAAATCGCCGAGGAAACCGGCGTGCCCTTCCTGATCCTCGACTGTCACGCACCGGAGGCCGTGATCGCCGGCTGGTTGGCCCAGCGCCAGAACGACGGCAACGATCCGTCCGACGCCACCCTGGAAGTCGTCCAGGCGCAACTGGCCAGCCGCGACGACCTCAGCGCCGAGGAGCAGCAGCACAGCAAGCGCGTCAACACCCCGGAAGCCGCCAGCCTCGACGCCCTGGTCGCCAGCATCCGCCAGCGCCTGCCCGGCCTCTGATCCACCGCCTGTCGGCCGGAGAACGCCCCAAGTGGCGTTCTCCGGCTAGCGGCGACGCCGCACGACCAGCCTTCGACGACGACAACGCCCTGCCCCGCATTCATGGCGATGTCACAAAGCCACGTTTTTCCCAGTCACCGCTACACTTCCTTCTGAGTGTCCGGCCGCTACGAGCAGTTCTCGGCCCCTTCAAGACCTGACACCCATCGCGCCCATCGCAAGGACAGACGATGAACGACGAACTGCTGCACCTGAAGAACCTAGGCAAGACCTCCGCCCAATGGCTGCATGCCGTGGGCATTCACAGCGCCAGCGACCTGCGCCGTCTGGGGGCGGTCGGCGCCTATCGGGCCGTGCGCGCAAGGGGCTTCCGCGCCTCGAAAGTGCTGCTCTATGCCATCGAGGGCGCCCTGCTGGATGTGCACTGGAACGACCTGCCACCCGCGCACAAGGCTGCTCTTCTTGGCGAGCTTGAGACATTTCCCGCACGTAACAAGAGCTAGCTCACAAGCTCTGTGTGAAAATGTTTACGCAAGGTACCTGTCCGCTTATGGTTTCAGGGCCCTTCGTGCGCCCTCGACCGTCGCCATATCAAGGAATTACGGCCATGTACCTACTCGGTGAACAACCCGCCTATGCCGATCGACTGATCAATCGGCTGCAGGGCATTCCGGCGCAATTGCTCGCCGGCCTTGAGCCCGCAGGCGAAGCCATTCGCCTGGAGCGCTCCGACGATCTGGAAGGCGAGCTGCCCGGCAAGCATCTGTTCCTCATCGAGAACGGCCTGGTCCATGCCCTGGTGGATGAACGCCCGCTGTTCTACCTGCAGGAAGGCGACCTGGTCGGCCTGCGCCAGGGCATCGAGCTGCCACCCTGCCGCTATGTCAGCGAAGAGCCGCTGTGCCTGATTCCCTATTCGCGCAGCGAAGTGTTCCGCCATATCCACAGCCACGAGCAGCGGCAGGAACAGTTCCTGCACTACCTGATCGGCCATACCGCGCTGCTGTCGGATGCCCTGGCGCACCTCAAGCAGCCGGAGATTCGCCCGGCCACCGGCTTCCAGCACTTCGCCGCCGGCGCCCAGCTGATCCAGCAGGGTGACGACGCCGAGCACGTGTTCATCATCATCGAGGGCCACGCCGAAGCCTTCGTCGACGGGCAGAAGGTCGGCGATGTGCAGAAAGACGAGATCTTCGGCGCCATGGCCGTGTTCACCCGCGAGAAACGCAGCGCCTCGGTGATCGCCAGCGAGCCGTGTACCGTGATGGTGATCCCCAAGGACCAGTTCCTCAGCCTGATGCAGAGCAACCCGCGCATCGCCCACAGCCTCATCGAAGGCATGGCGCGGCGCATTGACCTGCTGAACAAGGAAGTCACCCAGCTGCGCCTGCAACGCCAGGCCGACTGATCCGCTTCCACCTGAGAAAGCCCGGCCCAGCGCCGGGCTTTTTCGTTTGCGCAGGCGGAATTTCGCGGACGAGAAAAAATCTGCAGAAAAGAGGTTGACTCTCAAATGATAATGATTATTATTGAGTCATCTGGTCGCGAGGCCAGATCGATAACCTCAAGAGACCACGCAGTCGGACTCTTCAGATTATCTCCTCATCAGGCTAATCACGGTTTCGACCCGGCACTTTGCCGGGTCTTTTTTTGCCTCGATTTTTTCCTTCGCGCGGCGCATTCACGTCCACCAGAAAATCTTCGGATCGGTCGAAGAAAAGGTGTTGACTCTCAAATGATAATGGTTATTATTACAACCACTGGCTGCGAGGCCAGTTGGATAAGCTCGAGAGACCACGCAGTCGGACTCTTCAGATTATCTCCTCATCAGGCTAATCACGGTTTGGACCCGGCACTTTGCCGGGTCTTTTTTTGCCCGCGATTTCTGCCACGACCGTCCTTCATCCACTCATGAAAAAGGGCCTTTCGGCCCCTTCACATATTGCCGCGCATCTGCGCGCAGTAATCCGTCGGCGGCTGTGCCGGTGTGTACCAGGCGAAGTCCGCCTGAGCCGGCTCCACCACCCTGCCCACTTCCGCCAGCATCACCACCTTCAACCCTTGAGCGGCGTCCAGGTCCTGCAGGTGCAGCGGAACGCCCAGATCACGGCGCGCATGGAAACCACCGGCAATCAGCAGGGAAGGTTCGGGCGCCGCCTTGAAACGTTCGGCCAGGCGCCGATCGCGTTGCTGCTGCACCGCCAGCATCGCCGGCAGCTGACTGTCCGGCAGCAGGCCACAGTGGGACTCGCGGATGTCCTGCAGCAGCGCATCGCGCACCGAGGTCGCCGTGGAGGCTGGACCCTGCAATTCGGGCTTGTTCCGGTAGATGGCCATGATCTCGCTGCGATCCAGGTTGGCCGCCAGCAGCGGCGCCGGCTGTTTCACCAGCCAGGTCACCAGCGGGCCGTACTGTGACCAGTCCCAGCCTGGTTGCCAGCGCAGCGCACCGATCAGGTCTTCCGGCGTATCACCCTTCGCTGCCGTGGACTGGGCAGCGCTCACGGCGCTCTGCTGATCGGGGTTGAGCATCTCCAGCAGCACGCTGCCAGTCGGGCGGCGCTCGGCCAGAGCGCGCGCCAGCCAGAGCTCGAGTGCATGGTGATCGGGGTTGTCGTGCTGCTCGCCGACTATCACCCGCGGTGCGGCAGCCAGTCGGTCGAGCAGTTGCGCTGGCGACAGCTCTTCACCGCTACGCAGATCGCGGATTACCCCCAGTTCGGTGCTGTCGCGCCCTTCCGGGCTCTGCCAGACCGGCAGCGGCGGCACGCTCACCCGAGCCTGGCAGGCGGCGAGCATCGCCAGCAGCGGGACGAGCAGGACTTTCTTCATGGCGACTCCCTTCAGCGCGCGATGATCAGCGGATGGCCGCGTTCCGGGTGCTCCTGCACCAGCACATCGAGGCCGAAGACAGTGCGCAGCGGCTCGGCCTGTAGCACTTCGCAAGGGGTGCCGAGCAGATGCGCGCGCGCCTCGTGCAGCAGTAACAGGCGATCACAGTAACGCGCCGCGAGATTCAGGTCGTGCAGGATCACCAGCACCGCCGCTCCGCGCCCGGCGAAATCGCGCACGGCTTGCAGCGTGGTGTGCTGGTGCAGTGGGTCGAGCGCCGAGGTCGGTTCATCCAGCAGCAGCACCTGTTCTGCGCCGCCCGGCCACAGCTGCGCCAGCACTCGGGCAAGGTGCACCCGCTGGCGCTCGCCGCCGGAGAGCGCCAGGTAGCTGCGCCCGGCCAGGTGCGAGGCATCGGCGGCGGCCATGGCTTCGCGGATGATCTCCTCGTCGCGCTGGCGGCCACTGTCGTGGGGCAAGCGTCCGAAGCCAACCACCGCCTCGACGGGGAATGCGAAGTTCAGCGAAGACGATTGCGGCAGCACCGCCAACCGGCGTGCGCGCTCGGTACCTTGCCAGGAGCCCAGCGGGCGGCCGTCGAGACTCACTGATCCACCGGCCAGCGGCAGTTCCCCGTTCATGGCGCCAAGCAGGGTGCTCTTGCCCGCACCGTTGGGGCCGAGAACGCCGAGCACTTCGCCCGGCTGCAGCGCCACGCTCACCTCCTGCAGAACGGTCAGGGCGCCGCGCTTCACCAGCAGCTTGTCTGCACACAGCATCAGGAACGCCCCCGGATCAGCAGATAAAGGAAGAACGGCGCACCGATCAGCGCGGTAACGATGCCGATCGGCAGTTCCGCCGGCGCCAGCGCCAGCCGCGCGATCAGGTCGGCGAGCAGAAGCAGGATCGCACCGCCGAACATCGAGGCGGGCAGCAGCACGCGGTGATCCGGGCCGACGATCAGGCGCAGCAGGTGCGGCACCACCAGGCCGATGAAACCGATCATCCCGGCGGCAGCCACAGCCGCGCCGACGCCCAGCGCGGTGCAGAGGATCAGTTCGAGTTTCAGCCGCTCGACATCGAAGCCCAGGTGACGCGCTTCGGATTCGCCCAGCAGCAGCGCATTCAAGGCATTCACCCGGCGCGGCAGCCAGCAGGCCACCAGCAGGGTGATCAGCAGCAGCGGCCACAGGCGCGGATAGCTCGCGCCGTTGAGGCTGCCGAGGTTCCAGAACGTCAGGGTGCGCAGCGTGGCATCATCGGCGAGGTAGGTGAACAGGCCGATCAGCGCGCCCGCCAGCGCGGTCAGCGCGATACCGGCGAGCAGCATGGTCGCCACACTCGTCTGGCCGTTATGGCGCCCCAGCCGGTAGACCAGCGCCGTCACCGACAGGCCGCCGGCAAAAGCGCAGGCGGACAGTAGATAAGGAGCGAAGGCCTCGGGCAACCCACCGATGGACGCACCAAAAACGATGGCAATGGCCGCCCCCAGCGCAGCACCGCTGGAAACACCGATCAGGCCGGGATCGGCCAGCGGGTTGCGGAACAGCCCCTGCATGGCCACGCCGGCCAGCGCCAGCACGCCGCCGGTCGCAATGCCCAGCAAGGTCCGCGGCAGGCGAATCTGCCCGACGATCAGTTCGGCCTGACCGAGGCCATCGGCGGACACCGGCAGCCCGAGCATGTGCGCCAGCGCGCGCAGGGTATCACCCAGCGGCAGGCTCACCGGCCCGAGAGCCAGTGAGAGCCAGACGACCAGCAACAGGAGAAAACCGAGGAGCAGGAACAGCGGTCGAGCGGTAACGATCCGGGTCAAGGACGACTTTCCGTGTTCAGGGCCTGCGCGGAAGGATAAAAGGCCTGGGAGAGGCTAGCCAGCCCGTCCGGGATGCGCGGGCCGAGACCGCCCACCAGCAGGGTCGGATCGAGCACCAGAACACGACCTTCACGCAGCGCGCTGGTCGCGGCCAGTCCGGGGTTCTGCTGGGTCAGTGCGGCGCGGGCCTTGTCGCCGTCCAGGGAGCGATCGCTGAGCACCACCACCTGCGGATTCAGCGCAGTGAGGGCTTCGGTCGACAGCGTCTTGTAGCCGGTATGGGTCGCCAGGTTGCGGCCACCGGCGTGCTGGATCAGCCAGTCGCCGGAAGTGTCCTGCCCGGCCACCAGCAGGTTGCCGCCAGCGTGCCCGACCAGCAGGACGACACCGGGCGCGGCTTGCGCGGACTGGGCTTTCTTTACCCACGCGTTCTGCGCGGCGAGACGCGCATCGAAGTCCGCCACGGCATGCCTGGCCTTGTCCGGCGCACCAAGCAGTTCGCCCAGACGCTGAATGGTGTCACGCACGGTCTTCTCGTCAGCCTTGGCCGAGAGCGTCTCGATCCGCACACCAGCGGCACGCAGTTGCTGCAGTACCGGCGGCGGACCCATCTCTTCGCTGCCCTGCAGGATGTCCGGTTTCAGCGCGAGGATGCCTTCGGCGGCGAGCTGCCGCTGATAGCCGATCTTCGGCAGCGCGTGGAGCGATGCGGGGTGCAGGCTGGTGGTGTCGACGCCCACCAGCTTGGCCTCGCCGCCCAGGGCGACGACCCATTCGCTCAGCGAACCACCGGCGCTCACCCAGCGCTGGGGCAACGCGTCGGCCAACGCGCTGGTGGCAGTCAGGCAAAGCCCGGCGAACAGCGCGCGTGCAGTCATGGAAATCTTCATGTGTCGCCCCTCAGAGTGCCGGGAAGGATTCGGCGAGTTCGCGCCAGCTCTGCAGTTCCGGAACGCCGGGCTTGCGCGCACCGAACACCTGCAGCACCAGCTCGCCATGGGCATCGAAGGCTTCCCAGCTGGTGACCACGCCATCGCTGCTGGGCTTGCGCACGCGCCACAGTTCAACCACGCCCGGGGTCTTCAGGTGCAGGTTGAACAGCGGGTCGAGGACGTTGAACCAGTCGTCCATCCACTTGAGATTCTGCACGGTGCCGGTGTGAATCTGGATGCAGTGGGCGTTGCCGACGAAGATCATGATCGGCAATTGCTTGGTCCCCGCTGCTTCCAGCAGACGCGGCAGTTCGACGGTAGCCAGCGGCTCGGCCCACTCGCGGCCGGCGAGGCGCAGCGCCTGGGTGCGCTGGACCTTGTGCTTCTTCAGCAGGGCGAAGAAGTGGTGAGTGTCTTTCAATGCCGACCAGCCTTCGCGCAGGGCGGCGACATCGATTTCGCCGTCGGCCAGCGGCGCGGCCTTGGGCTCCAGCGGGGCCAGGTCAAGCGCTGCGCTCTGCTCGGCGGCGGTGAAGCTGCGCACCAGCGGGTCCCAGGCCGCGAGGTCGCTCTGCTCGGTGAGGAAGACCTTGTGCACGGCGGTGCCCTGGCGGTCGAATACCTGGATGCTGCGCTGGGTGCCGTGGGCGGTCTCCTCGCTGATGGCGAAGGCGCTGGTCCAGCCGCCGAGGAACAGGCGCAGGTCGATGTCCGGAGACACCACCAGGCCCATCTGGCCATTGGCGGAGACGGTGACGTCACGGTACGGCCCCTTGCGCTCATGCACGCAATGCTCGTTGCGGGTCAGCGCCATGATCTGGCCCAGCTCCCCCAGCGCCGGCAGCAGCTCGGCCCAATCGCTGCGCAGGCGCACGGCGTCCACACCCAGGCGACTGGCAGTCAGCTCGGCTTCGCTCACGGCCAGGTGTTGCGCGGCATCGCGGGCGCGCAGGCGCGGTTTCTCGGCGCGCAGGGCTTGCCAGGCGCGGTACAGCTCGGAGGCCGGCGCAGTCAGGGTCGTCATCGCAGAATTCCTCGTTCGAAAGGTGGCCTGCCGCGGCGCGGCAGCATGGACGAACCTTGCCACAGGAAAATTAGGAAATCTATTTGATAATTATTTGCATTAAATATCAGAGAGGCTTAAGGTCGGCGCCGCTTTCGTTGGCAAGGCGCCAGCTCAGCCCTTCTTCAGCACACGCTCTTCAGCACAGGGAAGTGCACCCTCTTCCGGTATCGCCCTGCGGGCGCGGATAATGCCCGCCTCGTGATGCCGTACCTGGATGGAAGCCCCGGATGATCCTGCTCTGCGCCCCGCATGACCTGGCCGAAGGCCAGAGCCGGGGCTTCAAGGCCGCTGGCCTGAACCTCTTTGCCGTACGCCGCCAGGGCCGCGTCTACGCCTACCGCAACAGCTGCCCGCACCGGGAAATCCCGCTGGGCTACGACGCCGAGCGGTACCTCGATGCCAGTGGCCGCCTGCTGCAGTGCAGCCACCATGGCGCGCTGTTCCTCATCGAAACCGGCGAGTGCATCCAGGGACCATGCCTGGGGGAGGTGCTGGAGGTGCTGCCCTGCCGGGAGGATGAACAGGGCATCTGGCTGGAAATGTAGGAGCGGGCCAGGCCGCCGATCGCGCCCATGGGGCGCTCCTACAACAACACCTGCAACGGCCGCTCGAGCCGAATCTCCTGCGTATCAATCTGCGCCCCATACGCCAGCACCTCCACGCCGGCGTTGCGCGCCTCCGCCAGCGCCGCGGCGTAGGCCGGGTCGATTTCCACCGCTGGGCGAACCGCCTTGATACCCGACAGGTTCACCGCATACAGCAGCACCGCACGCATGCCCTCGCGCGCCAGCACCGCCAGCTCGCGCAGGTGCTTGGCACCACGCTGGGTCACGGCATCGGGGAAGGCGGCGACCGTGGTGTCGTCGAAGCCCAGGGTTACGCTCTTCACTTCCACGTACACCGGCTTGCCGGCGTACATCAGGCGAAAGTCCGCGCGGCTGTTCTCCTGCCCGTAGGCCACCTCGCGGCGCAGTTCGTCGAAGCCGGCCAGCTCCGTCACCGTACCGGCCAGCAGCGCCTCTTCCACCAGACGGTTGGCCCGCCCGGTGTTCACGCAGGCCAACCGGCCCTGCGGGGTTTCCACCAGCTCCCAGGTCCCCGGCAGCTTGCGCTTGGGGTCATCGGAGCGGCTGAACCAGAGACGGCAACCTTCGCTCATGCAGTTGAGCATCGAACCGGTGTTCGGGCAGTGGATGGTGAGCCGCTCACCACTGGCGGTCTCGATGTCCGCCAGGAAGCGCTTGTAGCGTTTGATCAGGCGCGCCTGTTCCAGCGCCGGTTCGAAGCGCATCAGGGACGCCAGGTCTTCAGGCCGCGCGCGATGCGCTCCACCGCCTGCTGCAGGCGTTCGACGCTCTGGGTGTAGGCGAAACGCACGTGGTGCGAAGCCTGGTAACGCCCGAAGTCGATGCCGGGCGTGAAGGCCACGTGTTCGGTCTCGATGAAGTGCTGGCAGAAGGCGTAGGCGTCGCCACCGAAGGCGCTGATATCCGCATACAGATAAAAGGCACCCTCCGGCTCCACGGCGATACCGAAGCCCAGTTCGCGCAGCGCCGGCAACAGGTAGTCGCGGCGGCGGCGGAATTCTTCGCGGCGCTCTTCGAGGATCGCCAGGGTCGCTGGCTCGAAACAGGCCAACGCCGCGTGCTGAGCCATGCTCGGCGCACTGATGTAGAGGTTCTGCGCGAGCTTCTCCAGTTCGCCCACCGCTTCGGGCGGCGCCACCAGCCAACCCAGGCGCCAGCCGGTCATGCCGAAATATTTGGAGAAACTGTTGAGGACGAAGGCGTCGTCATCCACTTCCAGGACGCTGGGCGCATCCAGGCCGTACGTCAGGCCGTGGTAGATCTCGTCCACCACCAGATGCCCGCCGCGCGCCTTCAGGGCGCCAGACAGCGCGACGAGTTCGTCCTTGTGCAACAGGGTGCCGGTAGGATTCGCCGGCGATGCGGCCAGAGCGCCTACACTGTCCTGATCCCAGTGCCGTTCGATGAGTTCCGGGGTGAGCTGGTAACGGCTCTCCGGCCCCACCGGCACCAGTTGCGCGGCGCCTTCCACCAGGCGCAGGAAGTGGCGGTTGCACGGGTAGCCCGGATCGGCCAGCAGCCAGTGCTTGCCCGGATCCACCAGCAGGCTGCTGGCGAGCAGCAGGGCACCGGAGCCGCCAGGCGTGACGAGAATGCGTTGCGGGTCGATCGACAGCCCGTAGCGCTGGGCGTAGAAGCCGGCGATGGCTTCGCGCAGGGCCGGCAGGCCACGTGCGGCGGTATAGCGCGTGTGACCATTTGCCAGGGCCTTCTGCCCGGCCTCGACGATGGGCGCGGCGGTGGTGAAGTCCGGCTCGCCGATTTCCAGGTGGATGACGTCGTGACCCGCGGCCTGCAGCTCGTTGGCCCGCGCCAGCAGCGCCATGACGTGAAAGGGTTCGATGGCGCGGCTGCGCGCACTGAAGGTGGTGGCCATGGAATATTCCGAACTTTGCGACAGAGCCGGGATTCTAACAGGCCACTGATGAATTCTGGGCGGCCGCGCCTGTGATGTGCGGCTTCCGGGAACTTGCAGGCTTCGTCTGGCGAACGCCGACGATTCTGCTCAGGTTTGCAGAAAAACCCACTGGCGATGACCGGTGGGTCGCCGACCTGGCGATCAGGTCATGTGCGGGCACTGGCAGGCTCGATAACCGGGAGTAGCATCGCGGTTATCGTTCTGGTAAGTTCGCCCGCTGCGAGCGCGGGGCCGGCGGTGCCGGAGAGGGACCATCCGCGAGAGGATTAGCGAGAGTGAGAGGCGGTCATCCATGCCCACCAAAGCAAAGCAACAGAGCAGCCAACTGATTCGTGGCTTCGAGCCCTACCAGGAAACCAAGGGCGAGGAGTACATGAGTGATCGCATGCGCGCGCACTTCACCTCCATCCTCAACAAGTGGAAAGTTGAGCTGATGGAAGAAGTGGACCGCACCGTGCACCACATGCAGGACGAAGCGGCCAACTTCCCCGACCCGGCCGACCGTGCCAGCCAGGAAGAAGAGTTCAGCCTTGAGCTGCGCGCCCGCGACCGCGAGCGCAAGCTGATCAAGAAGATCGACGAGACCCTGCAGCTGATCGAAGACAACGATTACGGCTGGTGCGACTCCTGCGGCGTCGAGATCGGCATTCGCCGTCTGGAAGCCCGCCCCACCGCCACCCTTTGCATCGACTGCAAGACCCTGGCGGAAATCAAGGAAAAGCAGCTGGGCTCCTGAGCCTGGTTGATCCCGGACGGGGCGCTGCGGCGCCCCGTTTCGTTTCTGCGTTTTATAGATGGTCTTCCAGCAGCAGAGAGTTCCCATGCCCGCCTCCCGCTACGTCGGACGCTTTGCCCCCACGCCCAGCGGCTACCTGCACTTCGGTTCGCTGGTGGCGGCAGTGGCCTCCTACCTGGACGCGCGCGCCGTGGGGGGAAAGTGGCTGGTGCGCATGGAAGACCTCGACCCACCGCGCGAAATGCCCGGCGCCCAGACCGCCATCCTGGAGACCCTCGAGCGCTATGGCTTCGAGTGGGACGGCCCGGTCGAGCACCAGAGCGAGCGCGGCAACGCCTATGCCGCCCAGGTCGAGCAATGGCTGCGCAGCGGCCTGGCCTACGCCTGCACCTGTTCGCGCAAGCAGCTCGAAGGCAGCCACGGCATCTATCCCGGCACCTGCCGCGACGCCCAGCATGACTGGCACGGCGACGTCGCCATCCGCATCCGCGTGCCGGAGCTGGACTACCGCTTCACCGATCGGCTGCAGGGCGAATTCCACCAGCACCTGGGCCGCGAAGTGGGCGACTTTGTCATCCGCCGCCGCGACGGGCTGTTCGCCTATCAGTTGGCGGTAGTGCTGGACGATGCCTGGCAGGGTATTACCGACATCGTTCGCGGCGCCGACCTGCTGGACAACACCCCGCGCCAGCTCTACCTGCAGGAACTGCTGGGCATCGCCGCCCCGCGCTACCTGCATGTGCCGCTGATCATCCAGCCCGACGGCCACAAGCTCGGCAAGTCCTACCGATCGCCGCCACTGGAAGCCGACCAGGCCGCCCCGCTGCTGGTGCGCGCCTTGAAGGCACTGGGACAGAAGCCGCCCACCGAGCTGCTGCAGGCCACGCCCCACGAGGTGCTCGCCTGGGGCATCGCGCACTGGGATGCCGATGCGATCCCCCACAGCCTGACGCTGGAAGATGCGCGGCTCTAGACTTGTACCCGTCCCCACCGGCGGCCGGCTTGCCGGCGACTGTGCGCACAGGTAGCCTGCCCGCCGAACCAAGAGAGAGACGACATGTACATCTACCGACTGGTGTTGCTCCTGGTCGTGGGCATCTACCTGTTCTCACCGGCCATCATGGACTGGTGGATCGATCCCCACGGCGCCTGGTACCGCCCGTATCTGCTGTGGCTGATCCTGATCGTCGTCACCTTCATCCTGCAGAGCCAGCGCGATGCTGACGAGCTTTAGCCTCACCCAGCTGATCCTGATCAGCGCCTCCTACCTGATGGTCCTCTTCGGTGTCGCCTGGATCACCGAGCGCGGCTTCATTCCGCGCCGGCTGGTGCGCCATCCGCTGATCTACACCCTGTCGCTGGGCGTGTACGCCAGCGCCTGGGCCTTCTATGGCACGGTCGGGCTGGCCTACCAGTACGGCTACGGCTTCCTGGCGATCTACCTGGGCGTCTCCGGCGCCTTCCTGCTCGCGCCGGTACTGCTCTACCCGATCCTGCGGATCACCCGGGCCTACCAGCTGTCGTCGCTGGCCGACCTGTTCGCCTTCCGCTTCCGTAGCACCTGGGCCGGCGCGCTGACCACGCTGTTCATGCTGATCGGCGTGCTGCCGATGCTGGCCTTGCAGATCCAGGCGGTGACCGACTCGATCAGCATCCTCACCCGCGAATCCGAACCCAACCGCGCGGCGCTGGCGTTCTGCGCGCTGATCACGCTGTTCGCCATCCTCTTCGGCGCGCGCCACATTGCGACCCGCGAGCGTCATGAAGGGCTGGTGATGGCCATCGCCTTCGAGTCGCTGGTGAAGCTGGTGGCGCTCTGCTCCATCGGCCTGTTCGCCCTCTATGGCGTGTTCGGCGGGCCGGACGGCCTGGAAGTGTGGCTGCTGCAGAACCAGGAAGCCCTGAGCACCCTGCACACGCCGCTGGCCGAAGGGCCGTGGCGCACGCTGCTGCTGGTGTTCTTCGCCGCGGCCATCGTGATGCCGCACATGTTCCACATGACCTTCACCGAGAACCTCAACCCGCGCTCGCTGCTGAGCGCCAGCTGGGGCCTGCCGTTGTTCCTGCTGCCGATGAGCCTCGCAGTACCACCGATCCTCTGGGCCGGCCTGCACCTGGGCGCCTCGACCAACCCGGAATACTTCACCCTCGGCCTGGGCATCTCGGTGGACAGCCCGGCCCTGGCGCTGACCGCGTTCGTCGGCGGCATCTCCGCCGCCAGCGGCCTGATCATCGTGATGACCCTGGCGCTCTCGGGCATGGTGCTCAACCACCTGGTGCTGCCGCTCTACCAGCCGCCGGCCGAAGGCAACATCTACCGCTGGCTGAAATGGACCCGCCGCGCGCTGATCGCCGCGATCATCATGGCCGGCTATGCCTTCTACCTGCTGCTGGGCGCGGAGCAGGACCTGTCCAACCTGGGCATTGTCTCCTTCGTCGCCACCCTGCAGTTCCTCCCCGGCGCGCTGGCCGTGCTCTACTGGCCGACCGCCAACCGCCGCGGCTTCATCGCAGGTCTCGTGGCGGGCATGCTGGTGTGGGGCGCGACCATGCTCACCCCGCTGGTGGCGAACATGCAGAGCATCTATCTGCCGCTGTTCAACTCGCTCTATGTGCTCGACGACACCACCTGGCACCTCGCAGCGCTCGCTTCGCTGGCCGCCAACGTGCTGGTGTTCACCCTGGTCTCGCTGTTCACCGAAGCCAGCGATGAAGAGAAAGGCGCCGCCGAAGCCTGCGCCGTGGACAACGTACGCCGCCCGCAGCGCCGCGAGCTGATCGCCGTCTCCCCGCAGGAATTCGCCAGCCAGCTGGCCAAGCCGCTGGGCGCGAAGACCGCCCAGCGCGAGGTGGAACAGGCCCTGCGCGACCTGCACCTGCCCTTCGACGAACGCCGCCCCTATGCCCTGCGCCGCCTGCGCGACCGCATCGAGGCGAACCTCTCCGGCCTGATGGGCCCGAGCGTGGCGCAGGACATGGTGGAGACCTTCCTGCCCTACAAGGCCAGCAGCGAAGCCTACGTCACCGAGGACATCCACTTCATCGAGAGCCGCCTGGAGGACTACCACTCCCGGCTCACCGGCCTGGCCGCCGAACTCGACACCCTGCGCCGCTACCACCGCCAGACCCTGCAGGATCTGCCGATGGGCGTGTGCTCGCTGGCCAAGGACCAGGAAATCCTCATGTGGAACCGCGCCATCGAAGACCTCACCGGGGTCAGCGCGCAGCGCGTGGTCGGCTCGCGCCTGGCCGCCCTGCCCGATCCGTGGCGCGGCCTGCTGGAAGGCTTCATCGACGCCCCCGACGAGCACCTGCACAAGCAGCGCCTGACCATCGAGGGCCAGACCCGCTGGCTGAACCTGCACAAGGCGGCGATCGAGGAACCCCTTGCGCCCGGTAACAGTGGCCTGGTGCTGCTCGTCGAAGACCTCACCGAAACCCAGTCGCTGGAAGACAAGCTGATCCACTCCGAGCGCCTGGCCTCCATCGGCCGCCTCGCCGCCGGCGTGGCCCACGAGATCGGCAACCCGATCACCGGCATCGCCTGCCTCGCACAGAACCTGCGCGAAGAGCGTGAAGGCGACGGCGAGCTGACCGAGATCAGCGGGCAGATCCTCGAACAGACCAAGCGCGTCTCGCGCATCGTGCAATCGCTGATGAGCTTCGCCCACGCGGGCGGCAAGCAGGTCGCGGCCGAGCCGGTGTGCCTGGCGGACGTCGCCCAGGAAGCCATCGGTCTGCTGTCGCTGAACAAGCGCAGCATCGACGTGCAGTTCTTCAACCTGTGCGATCCGGAACACTGGGTGGAAGGCGACTCCCAGCGTCTGGCCCAGGTGCTGATCAACCTGCTGTCCAACGCCCGCGACGCCTCCCCGCCCAACGGCGCGATCCGCGTGCGCAGCGAAGCTTCCGAGCAGACCATCGACCTGATCGTCGAGGACGAAGGCAGCGGAATACCCAAGTCGATCATCGACCGCCTGTTCGAGCCCTTCTTCACCACCAAGGACCCTGGCAAAGGGACCGGCCTGGGGCTCGCTCTGGTCTATTCGATCGTGGAAGAGCATTATGGGCAAATCACCATAGACAGCCCGGCTGACCCCGAACGCGAATGCGGAACCCGCATCAGCGTCACCTTGCCGCGGCATCCTGGCCCGACGGCCGAGCAGTAAACGAGCACGTCGAGAGAGCTGAATACATGGCACATATCCTCATCGTCGAAGACGAAACCATCATCCGTTCCGCCCTGCGACGATTGCTCGAGCGCAACCAGTACCAGGTCAGCGAAGCTGGCTCGGTGCAGGAGGCGCAGGAGCGCTACAGCATCCCGTCGTTCGACATGATCGTCAGCGACCTGCGCCTGCCCGGCGCACCCGGCACCGAACTGATCAAGCTGGCCCAGGGCACTCCGGTGCTGATCATGACCAGCTATGCCAGCCTGCGCTCGGCAGTGGATTCGATGAAGATGGGCGCGGTGGACTACATCGCCAAGCCATTCGACCACGACGAGATGCTCCAGGCCGTGGCGCGTATCCTCAAGGATCGCCAGGAGAACCGTAACGCTCCCGCCGAAGCCCGCGGTAACGCCAAGGCCGCCGACCGTAGCAGCGGTAACACCGCCCCCGCGGACGGCGAGATCGGCATCATCGGCTCCTGCGCCCCCATGCAGGAGCTCTACACCAAGATCCGCAAGGTGGCGCCCACCGACTCCAATGTGCTGATCCAGGGAGAGTCGGGTACCGGCAAGGAACTGGTCGCCCGCGCGCTGCACAACCTGTCCAAGCGCACCAAGGCGCCGCTGATCTCGGTGAACTGCGCCGCGATCCCGGAAACCCTGATCGAATCCGAACTGTTCGGCCATGAGAAAGGTGCGTTCACCGGTGCCAGCGCCGGCCGTGCGGGCCTGGTAGAAGCGGCCGACGGCGGCACCCTGTTCCTCGACGAGATCGGCGAGCTGCCGCTCGAGGCCCAGGCACGCCTGCTGCGCGTGCTGCAGGAAGGCGAGATCCGCCGCGTCGGCTCGGTACAGTCGCAGAAGGTCGACGTGCGCCTGATCGCCGCCACCCACCGCGACCTGAAGATGCTGGCCAAGACCGGCCAGTTCCGCGAAGACCTCTACTACCGCCTCCACGTCATCTCGCTGAAACTGCCGCCCCTGCGCGAGCGCGGCCCTGACGTGATGGAGATCGCCCGCTCCTTCCTGGCGCGCCAGTGCTCCCAGATGGGGCGTCCGTCGCTGACCTTCTCCCACGAGGCCGAGCAGGCCATTCGTCACTACCCGTGGCCGGGTAACGTGCGCGAGCTGGAGAACGCCATCGAGCGCGCGGTGATCCTCAGCGAAAGCCAGGAAATCCCTGCCGACCTGCTGGGCATCGACATCGAGCTGGATGATCTGGAAGACGACTTCGGCGATGACGGCGACCTGCGCCCGACCAACGGCAGCGCCAGCAACCACGAGCCCACAGAGGACCTGTCGCTGGAGGACTACTTCCAGCACTTCGTCCTCGAGCACCAGGACCACATGACCGAGACCGAGCTGGCCCGCAAGCTGGGTATCAGCCGCAAATGCCTGTGGGAACGCCGCCAGCGCCTGGGCATCCCGCGCCGCAAATCCGGCGCATCGGCTGACTCGTAAGACGTTTCACACTGTTACCGGAGACAAGCTCCGTAACAAAAGCCGGGTTCATCGGTAACGGGAACCCGGCTTTTTTGTGCCTGCCGCCCGGGGGTGAATCCTCGCAAACCCTTGAAAAATAAGGATTCGCAAAAGTTGGCACGGCATCTGCTTTGTTATTGGCACAACAACAATAACAAGCACGACCACTCACAATAAGAACAAGACGAAACGACTCCAGCACAACAAAAACAAGATCGCGGAGGCGCAGCTAACTGATTCTTTTGGAGAAGGGTAGCCGTCGGGACCAGTCCCGCAACCAGTCAAGAAGAATAAAACTGTCTTGAGACAGCACGCAAAACTGGTTGGATCGAAAGATCATTGCTCACTCAGCGACCAAAGCAATCCGTTTGCTATTGAACACCTTCCAAGTGTGGAAGGTTCCCCGAAGCAGGTAGCTTCGAGGGTCGGGTCTACAAACAAAAACAACAAGCCCGGTAATCATAATAAAAACAAAGCACGCACCTATTTGGGGGGGAGCCTCGGCTCCCCCAGTAGCTTTCGCTACACCCTCCCGCTCTCTCCCCGCAAGTCCCTTTCTTCAGTTTTCTTCATCATCCCACCCCACGATGCTAGAATCGCCGCGGCGCAGACGGCATTCGATTTGCTGCCATTTGTTTCAAGGCAGCGGCAGACACCCGCTATCCTCCAGGAAACGCCGTAATCAGGCGGCTTGCCGAGACCTGCGTATGCCATCCATACACCTATTCCCGATAGTGCACACATGCTGAAAAAGCTGATCCAGTCCATCCGATCCCCACTGCGCCGTCCGCGCGCTGTCCGCACTACTCCGGAAGTCGTTGGCAATCATCAGCACTCGCTGCGGCGGGAACAGTTCAGCAGGAACGCGGTGAACGTCGTGGAGCGCCTGACCAAGGCCGGCTACCAGGCGTACATCGTCGGCGGTGGCGTACGTGACCCGCTGCTGGGCATTCCGCCCAAGGACTTCGACGTGGCCACCAGCGCCACCCCCGAGCAGGTGCGCGCCGAATTCCGCAATGCGCGGGTGATCGGTCGCCGCTTCAAGCTGGTCCATGTCCATTTCGGCCGCGAGATCATCGAGGTCGCCACCTTCCGCGCGAACCATCCGGTCAGCGAAGACGACGACAGCAACAACGCCCACGCCTCCCGCAACGAGGCCGGCCGCATCCTGCGTGACAACGTCTACGGCACCCTGGAAGACGACGCCCAGCGCCGCGACTTCACCATCAACGCCCTGTACTTCGACGTCACCGGCGAGCGCATCCTCGACTACGCCCACGGCGTGCGCGACATCCGCAACCGCCTGATCCGCCTGATCGGCGACCCGGAGCAGCGTTACCTCGAAGACCCGGTCCGGATGCTGCGCGCCGTGCGCTTCGCCGCCAAGCTGGACTTCGAGATCGAGAAGCACAGCGCCGCGCCGATTCGCCGACTGGCGCCGCTGCTCAACGAGATTCCTTCGGCGCGTCTGTTCGACGAAATCCTCAAGCTGTTCCTCAGCGGCAAGGCCGAACGCACCTTCGAACTGCTCAACGAGTACGAGTTGTTCGCCCCGCTGTTCCCGGCGAGCGCCAAGGCGCTGAAGGACGACCCGGAGTACGCCGGCAAGCTGATGCGCCAGGCCCTGGCCAACACCGACGAGCGCATCCGCATGGGCAAGCCGGTCACTCCGGCCTTCCTGTTCGCCGCGCTGCTCTGGCCGGCCCTGCCCGCCCGCGTGCTGAAACTGCAGGACCGCGGCATGCCGCCGATCCCGGCGATGCAGGAAGCCGCCCACGAGCTGATCCTCGAGCAGTGCCGCCGCACCGCGGTGCCCAAGCGCTTCACCATCCCGATCCGCGAGATCTGGGACATGCAGGAGCGCCTGCCGCGCCGCCAGGGCAAGAAGGCCGACCTGCTGCTGGAGAACCCGCGCTTCCGCGCCGGCTACGATTTCCTCCTTCTGCGCGAGAGCGCCGGCGAGGAAACCGGTGGCCTCGGCGACTGGTGGACCGACTACCAGGAAGCCAGCGACGGCGAACGCCGCGGCATGATCCGCAACCTGGCCAGCCAGCAGGAAGAAGGCGGCGCCGCCGCACCGCGCAAACGCCGCCGTGGCGGCAGCAATCGTCGTCGTCGCGGCCCGCGCACCGAAGGCGCCAGCAGCGAATGAGCGAGCGCGTGTACATCGGGCTCGGCAGCAATCTCGCCGAGCCGCGCCAGCAGCTGGAAGCCGCGCTGAAGGCGCTGTCGCAGGTCCCCGCCACCAAGGTGGCGGTGGTCTCCCCGCTCTACGCCAGCGATCCGCTGGGCCCGCCGGACCAGCCGCGCTACGTCAACGCCGTGGCCGCCCTGGATACCGACCTGGAGCCGCTCGCGCTGCTCGACGCCCTGCAGACCATCGAGCTGGAACAAGGCCGCGTACGCAAGGACGAGCGCTGGGGACCGCGTACCCTCGACCTCGATATCCTGCTGTTCGGCGAGCGCCTGATCGACGAGCCGCGCCTGACCGTACCGCACTACCACATGCACGCCCGCGCCTTCGTGCTCTACCCGCTGGCGGACCTCGCTCCGCAACTGCGTTTCCCCGACGGGCGCACCCTGGCCGAGCTGCTCGCCGCCTGTCCGTTCAGCGGCCTCGAGCGCCTGTCCTGATGCATGCTGCGCCCCAGGCGTGGGGCGCACTGGCAGTAACGCCGTAACAGTCCGGTAACACCTGCAATTGACTTAGCCTTTTTCGATCCGGACTATAGGGCCCCGTTTGCCCCTGCCCGGCGCAGAACCGAGGACACTTTCATGCCTGATGTCACCCTGACCACCCTGCAAGGTCTCAAGCAAAGCGGCGAAAAGATCGCGATGCTGACCTCCTACGATGCCACTTTCGCCCATACGGCCAGTCTGGCCGGTGCCGAAATGCTGCTGATCGGTGACTCCCTGGGTATGGTGCTGCAAGGTCACGACAGCACGCTGCCGGTGACCGTAGAGGACATGGCCTACCACACCGCTGCCGTGAAACGCGGTAACAAGGGCGCGCTGATCGTCACCGATCTGCCGTTCGAATCCGGCACCTCGCTGGACCAGCTGCTGCGCGACTCGGTGAAGGTCATGCAGGCCGGCGCCCACATGGTCAAGCTCGAAGGCGGCGCCTGGCTCGCCGAGCCGATCATTCGCCTGGCCCAGATGGGCATCCCGGTGTGCGCGCACCTGGGCCTCACCCCGCAGGCCGTCAACCTGTTCGGCGGTTTCAAGGTCCAGGGCCGCCAGGAAAACCAGGCGCGCCAGCTGCGCGCCGACGCCATCGCCCTGGAGCAGGCCGGCGCTGCCGTGCTGCTGCTGGAGTGCGTGCCGTCCGCGCTGGCGAAGGAAATCACCGAAGCCGTGAAGATCCCGGTCATCGGCATCGGCGCTGGCGCCGGCACCGACGGCCAGGTGCTGGTGATGCACGACATGCTCGGCCTGTCGCTGTCCGGCCGTTCGCCGAAGTTCGTGAAGAACTTCCTCGAAGGCCAGCCCGACATCCAGTCCGCCTTCGCCGCCTACGTGAAGGCAGTGAAGGACGGCACCTTCCCCGGCCCGGAGCACGGTTTCGCCTGATGAATACAGTCAAGACAGTCCGCGAGCTGCGCGCCGCCGTGGCGCGCGCACGTAGCGAAGGCAAGCGCATTGCGCTGGTCCCGACCATGGGCAACCTGCACGCCGGCCACGCCGCGCTGGTGACCAAGGCCAGCCAGCGCGCCGACTTCGTGGTGGCGAGCATCTTCGTCAACCCGCTGCAGTTCGGCCCCAGCGAAGACCTGGACAAGTACCCGCGCACCCTGGCGGCGGACCAGGAGAAACTGCTCGATGCCGGCTGCCACCTGCTGTTCGCACCCACCGTCGAGGAGATGTATCCCGACGGCATGGAAGGCCAGACCAAACTGCATGTCACCGGAGTCTCCGAGGGCCTGTGCGGCGGCAGCCGTCCGGGTCACTTCGATGGCGTCGCCACGGTGGTCTGCAAGCTGTTCAACATGGTCCAGCCCGATATGGCGCTGTTCGGCGAGAAGGATTTCCAGCAGCTGGCGGTCATCCGCAAGCTGGTGCGCGACCTGAACCTGCCGATCCAGATCTTCGGCGAGCCCACTGTGCGCGCCGAGGACGGCCTGGCGCTGTCATCGCGCAACGGTTACCTCACCGAGGAGCAGCGCGCCCTCGCACCGGTCCTGCAGCGCACCCTGAAGCAACTGGCCGAGCGTATCCGCCAGGGCGAGCGTGACTTCCCCGCGCTGCTGTCCGAAGGCCGCCAGCAGATCGAAGCGGCCGGCCTGCGCATCGACTACCTCGAGGCCCGCGAGTCCGCCGGCCTGCGCACGGCCACGGCACAAGACCATCAGCTGGTGATCCTGGTCGCCGCCTTCCTGGGCACCACCCGGCTGATCGACAACCTCGCCTTCCACATCGACTGATTCCCCGTCCGATACCCGAATTTTCGCCTCGAAGCCGCGCCACTCGCGGCCTTGAGCGACTTCGGGTGCTCGGGCATACTCGCCCCGCTCTCCTCGACCAGAAGAAAAACAGGAGCCACGCCATGCAGAGCATCATGCTCAAAGCCAAACTGCACCGCGCCGAAGTCACCCACGCCGTGCTCGACTATGAAGGCTCCTGCGCCATCGACGGCGAATGGCTCGATCTCGCCGGCATCCGCGAGTACGAACAGATCCAGATCTACAACGTCGACAATGGCGAACGCTTCACCACCTACGCCATCCGTGGCGAGGAAGGTTCGCGGATGATTTCCGTCAACGGCGCCGCCGCCCACAAGGCCAAGGTGGGTGACCGGGTGATCATCTGCGCGTACGCTCAGTTCAGCGACGCCGAGCTGGAAGGCTACCAGCCGTGCATGCTGTACATGGCGCCCGGCAACGAACTCAGCCACACCAGCAACGCCATCCCGGTTCAGCTCGCCTGAGCCACGGAAAGGCCCGGAACCACCGGGCCTTCCCAGGTTCCAAAGCCTCGTTCAAACACGCCCGTCTTACCCGAAGGTACGTCATGGAACACCACCTCAACCCGCTGGATGCCACCAAACTGGCAAGCTGGCAGGCATTGGCCGCACACCGCCAGGATCTGCAGAACTTCACCATGCGCGAGGCGTTCGCCGAGGACCCGGAGCGCTTCAAGCGTTTCTCCCTCGCCGCCTGCGGCCTGTTCCTCGACTTCTCGAAGAACCTGATCCGCCAGGACACCCTCGATCTGCTGGTGAAGCTCGCCGAGGAAGCCAAGCTGGGCGAGGCAATCGGGTCGATGTTCCGTGGCGAGGTGATCAACGCCTCCGAACGCCGCCCGGTGCTGCATACCGCACTGCGCCGCCCCATCGGCGACAAGGTGCTGGTCGACGGCGTCGACGTGATGCCCGAGGTGCACCGCGTACTGCATCAGATGACCGAACTGGTCGCCGCCGTGCACAACGGCCTGTGGCGCGGCTACACCGAGAAGCCGATCACCGACGTGGTGAACATCGGCATCGGTGGTTCCTTCCTTGGCCCGCAGCTGGTCTCCGAAGCGCTGCTGCCTTTCGCCCAGAAAGGCGTGCGTTGCCACTACCTGGCGAACATCGACGGCAGCGAATTCCGCGAGATGACCGCCAAGCTCAACGCCGAGACCACGCTGTTCATCGTCTCGTCGAAGTCCTTCGGCACCCTGGAAACCCTGAAGAACGCTCAGGCCGCCCGCGCCTGGTACCTGGCCCAGGGCGGCAGCGAGGCAGAGCTGTACCGCCACTTCATCGCCGTTTCCAGCAACAAGGAAGCGGCATCGGCCTTCGGCATCCGTCCGGAAAACGTCTTCCCGATGTGGGACTGGGTCGGCGGTCGTTACTCACTGTGGTCGGCTATCGGCCTGCCGATCGCCATGTCGGTCGGTATCAACAACTTCAAGGAACTGCTGTCCGGCGCCTACAACATGGACCAGCACTTCCTCACCTCGCCGTTCGAGAAGAACATCCCGGTGCTGCTGGGCCTGCTCGGCGTCTGGTACGGCGACTTCTGGGGCGCACGCAGCCACGCGATCCTGCCCTACGACTACTACCTGCGGAACATCACCGACCACCTGCAGCAGCTGGACATGGAGTCCAACGGCAAGAGCGTGCGCCAGGATGGCACCCCGGTGTCCGCCGGCACCGGCCCGGTGATCTGGGGCGGCGTGGGCTGCAACGGCCAGCACGCGTACCACCAGTTGCTGCACCAGGGCACCCACCTGATCCCGGCCGACTTCATCGTCCCGGTGTCCAGCTACAACCCGGTGGCCGATCACCACCAGTGGCTGTACGCCAACTGCCTGTCGCAGAGCCAGGCCCTGATGGTCGGCAAGAGCCGCGCCGAGGCCGAGGCCGAGCTGCGCGCCAAGGGCGTCGACGAAGCTGAAGTGCAGCGTCTGGCGCCGCACAAGGTGATCCCGGGCAACCGCCCGAGCAACACCCTGGTGATGGAGCGCATCAGCGCCCGCCGCCTGGGCGCGCTGATTGCCATGTACGAGCACAAGGTCTACGTGCAGAGCATCCTCTGGGGCATCAACGCCTTCGACCAGTGGGGCGTGGAACTGGGCAAGGAGCTGGGCAAGGCCGTCTACGGTCGCCTGGTCGGCAGCGAGGAAAGCGCCGCCGAGGACGGTTCCACCCAGGGCCTGATCGACTTCTTCCGCGGCCGTCACCGCGGCTGATGGCGAACGGACGGATGCGCGCCTGCGCATCCGTCCCGCTCCTGGCGGCAGAAGCGCTGTCGATACTCCCCGGGCGTCACGCCCAGCGCCTGCACGAAGGCGCGCCGCAAGTTGTACTCGTTGCCAAATCCTGCGTGCTGTGCCACGCGCTTGAGCGACGATTCTCCCGCCTCCAGCAGTTGGCTCGCTTTCTCCAGACGCAACTCCAACAGCAGCTTCGCCGGCGTCATGCCCATCTCCGCCTGGCAATGCCGATGCAGGGTGCGCGCTGACATGGCCATCTGCGTCGCCATTTCCTCGACATCCAGGGCCTCAGCCAGCCGTTCCCGCAGCCACGCCACCAGACGCTCCATCTGCCCGTCCGGCGGCGCCTGCTGCGCCAGCAGCTCGGCGCTGAACTGACGCTGGCCGCCAGGTCGACGCAGGTACATCACCAGCCCGCGAGCAACCCGCAGCGACAGGTCGCGGCCATGGTCCTCCTCCACCAGGCTCAGGCACAGGTCCATCCCGGCCGACACACCGGCGGAGCTGTAGAACTTCGCGTCGCGCACGAACAGGGCATCGTGCATCACCCGCAAGCCAGGAAACAGCCGCTGTAGCAGTTCGGCGTAACGCCAGTGGGTAACGACCGGGCGCCCCTCCAGAAGCCCAGCCTGCGCCAGCAGAAAGGCCCCGGTACAGACCGACCCGCAGCGCGCGGCGTGGGGTTCAGCCTGCGCCACCCAACGCGCTACTTCGCCTTTCTGCAGGGCCGCTTGCACCCCATGGCCGCCCGCGACCAGCAAGGTACAGCCGGCCACTTGCTGCGGCTCCGGCAAGGCCCTGGTCGCCAGCTCCAGCCCGGTGCTGGAGCGAACCAGGCCGCCACCGGGCGATATCGCCTCGAGCTGGTAGGCGGGGCGGGCAGCGACCGGCAGGTGCTCGTCCACTGCCGCGAATACATCGGCCGGCCCGCTGGCATCGAGCAACTGGAAATCCGGGAAGACCAGCAACAGAACGCGGTGAGTAGCATTCATCGGGGCGAATCCCTGGCGACGATTGGCAGATATTCACTCATCAGCGTCAGAAGCGACAGACGAATCCGCGCCAGGATCGAAATCCCCACCCGGAGACGGCCATGCACGCTTTCCTGCTGTTCCTCATCCTGCTGCTCTGCACCCACGCCGCCCAGGCTGACGACGGGGCGCTTGCGCCCTATCAACCGCGCTTCGGCCGCGAGCGCCCGGTCATCGCCGTCGTCGCCCAGAACCGCATGACCGAACTCGCGGACTACCTCGTCCCGCTCGGCGTGCTGCGCCGCTCGGGCGCAGCGGAAGTGCTCGCGCTTGCGTCGGAGCCTGAACCGGTGCAACTGATGCCAGCCCTGCGACTTCAGCCGCAGGCCACGCTGGAGGAGTTCACGCAACGTTATCCACAGGGCGCCGACTACCTGATCGTGCCCGCCGTGCATGACAGCCAGGACCCCGCCCTGCTGGCTTTCGTCCAGGCTCAGGCGGCGCGGGGCGCGACTGTCGTCGGCGTCTGCGATGGCGTCCTGGTGCTGGGCAACGCGGGGCTGTTGCACGGTCGACGCGCCACTGGCCATTGGTACTCGCGCAAGCAGCGCCTGGCAGAGTATACCGATGCCCACTGGGAGGAGAATCGCCGCTACGTAGCGGACGGCAGGGTGATCACCACCTCCGGTGTTACCGCTGCGCTACCGCTGTCGCTTGCGCTGGTGGAGGCCATCGCCGGAGAGCCCAGGGCCACCACGCTCGCTCGGGAGTTCGGCGTGCAGGACTGGTCGCCGCGGCACGACAGCCAGCGCTTCCGCCTCGGCGCCAGCGGCTACCTGATCGCCGCCGCCAACTACCTCGCCCTCTGGAACCACGAGGTCTTCAGCGTCCCGCTGAAGCAGGGTTTCGATGAAGTCAGCCTGGCGCTGGCCGTGGACGCCTGGGCGCGGACCTTCAAAACAGAAGTACAGGGCAACGCCGCACACCCCGTCAGCAGTGCCGGCGGCCTGTTGTTCCTGCCGGACTCGCCCGATGACCACCCAGCATTGCCGGGGGCCGGCACCACGGCGATCGCAACACTCGACAACGCACTCGATGCGATAGCCCGGCGCTACGGCGAATCGACCCGGCGCCTGGTCACCGCCCAGCTGGAATACGCCCCACCTGAACGATCCAACCGCCTGGCGCGTCGAAACAACATGGACAACCCTTGAACCCGCCTGGCCTTGGATGCACCCTTGGGGGCATCTCGGCTCAACAACAACAAGGACTTCCCATGTACGAGATCAGCCTTCACCCCGTGCCGGAGGCCGTACGCAAGCGTGCCTACCTCGACAACGACGCGTACCAGCGCCTCTACAAGCAGTCGGTAGACGACCCGGAAGCCTTCTGGGGCGAGCAGGCCAAGGCCTTCCTCGACTGGTTCAAGCCCTGGCACTCGGTACACCACGGCGACCTGGCGAAGGGCCAGGCCACCTGGTTCAAGGGCGGCCAGCTCAACGTCACCTACAACTGCATCGACCGCCACCTGGAACAGCGTGCCGAGCAGGTCGCGATTATCTGGGAAGGCGACAACCCCAGCGAATCCGCCAACATCACCTACCGCAAGCTGCACAGCCATGTCTGCCGCCTGGCCAACGTGCTCAAGAGCCGCGGCGTAGGGAAGGGCGACCGGGTCTGCATCTACATGCCGATGATCCCCGAGGCGGCCTACGCCATGCTCGCCTGCGCGCGGATCGGCGCAATCCACTCGGTGGTGTTCGGCGGCTTCTCCCCGGACGCCCTGCGTGACCGCATCAACGATGCCGACTGCCGGACCGTGATCACCGCCGACGAAGGCGTGCGCGGCGGCAAGTACGTCCCGCTGAAGAAGAACGTGGAAAAGGCCCTGGCCGACTGCCCGAACGTCTCCACCGTGGTGGTGGTCGAGCGCACCCAGGGCGAGATCCCATGGGTCGAAGGCCGCGACATCTGGTACCACGAGGCGCTGGGCGAGGTCAGCGAGGACTGCGCCCCCGAGCCGATGGATTCCGAGGACCCGTTGTTCATCCTCTACACCTCCGGCTCCACCGGCAAACCCAAGGGCGTACTGCACACCACCGGTGGCTACCTGCTGGGCGCGGCAATGACCCACAAGTACGTGTTCGACTACCACGACGGCGACATCTACTGGTGCACTGCGGACGTGGGCTGGGTCACCGGCCACAGCTACATCGTCTACGGCCCGCTGGCCAACGGCGCCACCACCCTGATGTTCGAGGGCGTGCCGAACTACCCCGACGCCTCGCGCTTCTGGCAGGTGATCGACAAGCATCAGGTGAACATCTTCTACACCGCGCCGACCGCGATCCGCGCCCTGATGCGCGAGGGCGAAGCCCCGGTGCAGAAGACCGACCGCAGCAGCCTGCGCCTGCTCGGCTCGGTTGGCGAGCCGATCAACCCGGAAGCCTGGGAGTGGTACTACAACGTGGTAGGCGAAAAGCGCTGCCCCATCGTCGACACCTGGTGGCAGACCGAAACCGGCAGCATCCTGATCACCCCGCTGCCCGGCGCCACCGACCTCAAGCCCGGCTCCGCCACCCGCCCCTTCTTCGGTGTGCAACCGGTGCTGCTGGATGAGCAGGGCAAGGAAATCGACGGCCCCGGCTCAGGCGTCCTGGCGATCAAGGCCAGCTGGCCGAGCCAGATCCGCAGCGTCTACGGCGACCACCAGCGGATGATCGACACCTACTTCAAGCCCTACCCTGGCTACTACTTCACCGGCGACGGCGCGCGCCGCGACGAGGATGGCTACTACTGGATCACCGGCCGCGTGGACGACGTGATCAACGTCTCCGGCCACCGCATTGGCACCGCCGAGGTGGAGAGTGCGCTGGTACTGCACGACTCCGTCGCCGAGGCCGCCGTCGTCGGCTACCCGCACGACCTCAAGGGCCAGGGCATCTATGCCTTCGTCACCACCATGAACGGCATCGAGCCCAGTGATGCGCTCAAGCAGGAACTGCTGGCCCTGGTGAGCAAGGAGATCGGCAGCTTCGCCAAGCCGGAAATGCTGCAGTGGGCACCGGGCCTGCCCAAGACCCGTTCGGGCAAGATCATGCGACGCATCCTGCGCAAGATCGCCTGCAACGAGCTGGAAAACCTCGGCGATACCTCGACCCTGGCCGATCCCAGTGTGGTCCAGGGACTGATCGACAACCGCCTCAACCATTGATGTGCGCTACAGGCCAAGGGTGCAAAGATGCTAGGTTTAGAAAACAGACCTGTCGTCCTTGCCCCGAGGCCTGTCCGCCACAATGGAAACCGTCCGCCGTCATATCGAAAGCCAGGTACTCAGCCTGACCGGCCTCGCCCTGGGCGGGGTCGATTTCGAGTCGCCCAAGGGCGACCCCGGCCTGTTCGGGCCGGACTCCGTGAGCTGGAAAGTCCACGGTGACTTCAGCTCGATGCTCATTGGCGGCATCAGCGCCCTGCTCCTGCAGATGCTGCATCCGGCCGCCCTCGGCGGCGTCTGGGACCACTCCAACTTCCGCGCCGACATGCTCGGCCGCCTGCGCCGCACCGGGCAGTTCATCTCCGCCACCACCTATGGCTCGCGCGGTGACGCCGAGAAGCTGATCGAACGTGTACGGCGCATTCACGACAACGTGCACGGCACGCTGCCGGACGGCACAGCCTATGCGGCCAGCGACCCGGACCTGCTGACCTGGGTGCACGTCGCCGAAGTCAGCTGCTTCCTCGCCTCGCACCTGCGCTACCTGAACCCGGACCTTTCCGGCGAAGATCAGGACCGTTACTACGACGAGATCGCCCTGATCGCCGAACGACTCGGCGCGCGGGATGTACCACGCTCACGCGCGGAAGTAGCCGCCTACCTGCAACGCATGCGACCGCAGCTTCGCTACGATGAGCGCACCCGCGAGGTAGTCAGCGTACTGTTCAACGCCCCCGCCCCGAGCTTCCTCGCCAAGCCCTTCGGCATGCTGATGATGCGCGCCGGCATCGACCTGCTGCCGGACTGGGCCACGGATCAGCTCGGCCTCAGCCTGGGCAGCCTGCAACGGCAACTGATCCGCTCCAGTGTGAGGCGCAGCGTGCCACTGCTGCGCTGGGCGGTACGCAACGGCTCGTTGCACCGCGCACGCCGCCGCATGGGTTTACCACCTCTGCGCTGAAGCGTGACCACCCGGTTCGGAGGGTGGTGAGCCGGCGGCGGGCATGCAACCATGACCGTTCGCTGCGGCCTCGCCGCTTCCGACAGAGGATTCGTGTCATGCAAGAAGTCGTCATCGTCGCTGCCACCCGTACCGCCATCGGCAGCTTCCAGGGTTCGCTTTCCGCACTGCCGGCCCATGAACTGGGCGCCGCAGTCATTCGCAGCCTGCTGCAACAGACCGGCCTGGACCCTGCCCGGGTCGACGAGGTGATCCTCGGCCAGACCCTGACCGCCGGCGCTGGCCAGAACCCGGCACGCCAGGCCTCCATCGCCGCCGGCCTGCCCAACAGCGTACCGGCGATGACGGTGAACAAGGTCTGCGGCTCGGGCCTCAAGGCACTGCATCTGGCGACCCAGGCGATTCGCTGCGGCGACGCCGACATCATCATTGCCGGCGGCCAGGAAAGCATGAGCCTCGCCCCCTACGTCATGCCCGGAGCCCGCACCGGCCTGCGCATGGGCCACGCGAAGCTGATCGACAGCATGATCCAGGATGGTCTTTGGGACGCTTTCAACGACTACCACATGGGCATCACCGCCGAGAACCTGGTGGAGAAGTACGGTATCAGCCGCGAGGAACAGGACGCCTTCGCTGCCGACTCGCAGCGCAACGCGACCGCGGCCATCGAAGCAGGCCGTTTCAAGGCCGAGATCACCGCCATCGAGATTCCCCAGCGCAAGGGCGAACCGCTGCGCTTCGAAACCGACGAGCAGCCGCGCGCCGGCACCACCGCCGAGTCCCTAGCCAAGCTCAAGCCGGCGTTCAGGAAGGACGGTAGCGTGACCGCCGGCAACGCTTCGACCCTCAATGACGGCGCCGCCGCCGTCCTGCTGATGAGCGCTGCCAAGGCCGCCGAACTGGGCCTGCCGATCCTGGCCCGCATTGCCGCCTACGCCAACGCGGGTGTCGACCCGACCATCATGGGTATTGGCCCGGTCTCGGCCACCCGCCGCTGCCTGGAGAAGGCCGGCTGGCAACTCGCCGACCTGGACCTCATCGAAGCCAACGAGGCGTTCGCCGCTCAGGCGCTGTCCGTGGGCAAGGAGCTGGGCTGGGATACTTCGAAGGTGAATGTGAACGGCGGCGCCATCGCCCTTGGCCACCCCATCGGCGCATCGGGCTGCCGCGTCCTGGTCACCCTGTTGCACGAGATGCTCCGCCGCGACGCGAAAAAAGGCCTCGCGACGCTCTGCATCGGGGGAGGGCAAGGCGTGGCGCTCGCTCTGGCGCGCTGATAGCCACTGACTTGCTGCGCAGAATTCACTCTGCGCAGCAAGTCTCTGTGCACGCTGGCAAGAAATCCCCTCTCAACTTGACTCCCCGCATGCTTTCGGTCCTACGCATAGGAATATTCCGTAGGTGCTTGAACAACTGGTCTATCTTCAAGATCAATGCGCGCAAATCATTTGGACTCAGGGAGTTGACTATGAAAAAGCGTGTGGTGCTGATCGAAGATCACCCCGCGATGCGTCTGGCGATCCGCTCATTGCTCGAGCAGGATTCGCAGTTCGAAGTGGTCCGTGAAGCCGCCGATGGCCATGGCGGGCTGGATGCCGTACGCAAGGAGCGCCCCGACCTGGTGATACTCGATCTCAACCTGCCCGGCATGGATGGCCTCGACCTGCTGGCGCGCATCCATATCTTCGACGAGAACATCCGCCTGCTGGTGTTGAGCTCGCAGGATGAACGCCTGTACTCGAGCAAGGTCGAAGCGGCGGGTGCGCATGGATTCGTCAGCAAGAACAAGGACACCAGCGCCATTCTCAACGCCGCGCGCATGCTGGTTTCGGGCTATCGCTGCTTCCCGGAAAAGGCCCTGAGCATCGACAAGAATACCGACCCTGTGGCCAGCCTCACGCCACGGGAACTGGTCGTGTTGCGCAGCCTGGTGAGAGGCATGAGCAACAAGGACATCGCCGAGGAGCTGTTCCTCAGCCAGAAGACCGTCAGCACCTACAAGACGCGCATTCTTGAGAAGCTGAACCTGGAAAGCCTCGTGGACCTGGTCGAATTCGCCCGCACCCATCGCCTGAATGACTGACAGACATCACTGAAAACCTCGTCCGAAGGCGACTATCGAATCGAAGAATCACAGCCGTGCCATACTCTTGTGGCACGTCACGACGGAAACGACTCTCGCCATGCCCAAAGGATTGAAACGCGCCATCGGCGCGGTAGTGCTGTTAGTCCTCTTCTATTGCCTGCTGGGTTTTCTCATCCTGCCCGGCGTTGGACTGCGGATAGCCAACCAGCAACTGGCTCACTATTCGACCGTTCCGGCACGCCTGGAACGCATCGAGTTCAACCCGTTCAGTCTCGAACTCACCCTCTGGGGCCTGCATCTGGGTGACGACGGGCAGGAACAGGTCCGCTTCCGTCGACTCTATGCCAACCTCGAACTCGACAGCCTGTGGAAACGCAGGCTGCACCTCGCCGACGTTGAACTGGACGCACCGCACACCGAACTGCTGTTCGCCGAGAACGGCACGCTGAACCTGAGCCAACTGTTCAAGGTACCGCCCAGTGAGCCGGCCCCCGCACAGGAAGAACCCAGCGATCCCTTCCCGCTGCGCATCGACCGCATCCGCCTGGCCGAAGGCAGCCTGCACTTCCTCGACCGCCGCCCCAGCGAGCCGGTGGAATTCGTCTTCGACCCGATGGGCTTCGAGCTGCACAACCTCAGCACCCTGCCTGAGGATGGCGCCGAAATGACCCTGGTCGCCACCGGCCCCCACGGCGGCAAGCTCGACTGGAAGGGCGACCTGAGCATCGTACCCTTCACCTCCAAGGGCAGCTTCACCCTTGACGGCGTGCCGCTGAAGGCCTGGTGGCCCTATGTGCGTGACAACGCACCGCTGAACCTGAACAACGGCATCCTCAGCGTGGCCTCCGACTACCATCTGGACCTCTCGAAGGGGACGCAACTCCTGCTGGACAAGGCCGCCATCAAGCTCCGCGACCTGGACCTCAGCTCCCCCGAAGGCAAACCACTGGCCAAGCTCGCCACCCTGGATGTCGCCGAAACCACCCTCGACCTCGTCAAGCAGGAAGTGGTGGTCGGCCAGATCCGCAGCCAGGGCCTGGAGGCCTGGGCGGCGCGGGAGAAGGACGGCCAGCTGGACTGGCAGAAACTCTTCGCCAACTTCAAACCCTACAAGCGCCCCGAGGAGCCCACACCGCAAGCGCAGGCCACTTCCGAGCCAGCGCCTGCCACCGAGACGGCAGCTGCAGCCGGCAAGGAGCAGAAGGCCCCGACTAACCAACCGGAAGCCCAGCCCAGCGCCCCCGCCACAACAGCCCAGGCCGAGCCAGCCAAACCGGCCGCTCCGTCCCAGCCGGAAACCAAGCTGGAAGCCAAGCCCGCCGAGGCTGACAAGCCTGCCCAGACGGCCGAGCAGAGCAAACCGGCCGAGCCGCAGAAGCCATGGCATGTCGTTTTGCGCGACACCCAGCTGCGCGGCTACAAGGCGCACCTGGCCGATCGCGCACCGGGAAAACCGGTGGCCCTGGAAATCGGCCCGCTGGACCTGGACCTGCAAAACGTCGACAGCGGCCTGACCTCGCCACTGCAACTCAAGCTCAAGACCGGCCTCGGCCCGCGCGGGCAGATCGAAGCCAGCGGCCAGGTCATCCCCAGCCCGGTCAGCGCCAAGCTGAAGGTTTCGACCCGCGACATCGACCTGCGCGTCGCCCAGGCCTACATCGATCCGTTCATTCGCCTGGAGCTGCGCAGCGGCCTGCTGTCCAGCGACCTGGACGTCGACCTCAAGGGCACCGAGCCGCTGGCCTTCAGCGTCACCGGCAGCGCTCAAGTCACCCAGCTGCACACCCTGGACACCCTCAAGAGCCGCGACTTCGTCAAATGGACCAAGCTGACCCTCGACGGCCTGACCTACAAGCATGGCGATAGCCTGGTGATCCAGACCGTTTCGCTGGAAGAGCCCTACGCGCGCTTCATCATCAACGAAGACCGCAGCACCAACGTCAGCGAGCTGATCATTGCGCAACCGGAGTCCGCCTCGTCCACGGCGAGCAAGGGCAGCGCCTCGGGCAGTAACAGCAAGCCGCTGGGCATCCGTATCGGCGGCGTGAAGATCAACAACGGTTCGGCCAACTTCGCCGACCTGACGCTGCGCCCCGACTTCGCCACGGCCATCCAGCAACTGGGCGGTGAGATCGGCACCATCGACAACCGTAATCCGGCGCCGGCCTCGGTGGACGTCAAGGGCAAGGTCGACAAGTACGCGCCGGTCACCATCAAGGGCAGCCTCAACCCGTTCTCGCCGCTGGAGAAGCTGGACATCGCCACCAGCTTCAAACGCGTCGAGCTGACCACCCTGACGCCCTACTCCGGCAAGTTCGCCGGTTACCGCATCCGCAAGGGCCGGCTGAACCTGGACCTGCACTACCAGATCACCCAGGGCAAGCTCAAAGCCGACAACAAGGTACTGGTGGAACATCTGCAACTGGGCGAGAAGGTCGACAGCCCGGACGCCGTGGACCTGCCGGTGAAACTGGCGATCGCCCTGCTCAAGGACGCCAACGGCAACATCGACATCCAGCTACCGGTGGAAGGCGACCTGAACAACCCGCAGTTCAGCGTCATGCCCATCGTCTGGCAGACCCTGCGCAATCTGGTCGTGCGCGCCGTGCAGGCGCCGTTCAACTTCATCGCCGGCCTGGCCGGTGGCGGTGGTGGGCCTGACCTGAGCAACGTGGTGTTCGCCCCCGGCTCCAGCGAGCTGGACGCCAGCGCCCAGGGCAATCTCGACAAGCTGGCCGAAGCCCTCAAGCAGCGTCCGGCGCTGAAGCTGGAAGTCGAAGGCGTCGCCGCCGCCTCGAGTGACGGCCCGCTGCTGGCCGACAAGCGCCTGAAGCAGGAATACCAGAAGAACTACTACAGCATGTTGCAGCGCCGCGGCGACAAGGTGCCCAGCGACGCGAGCCAGTTGGAAGTGCCGGAAGACCTGCAGCCGGTCCTGCTCGAAGGCGTTTACCGCGCGCGCCTGAAGAAGCAGCCGCCAGCGGAATGGCAGGACCTGAGCAAGGACGAGCGTTCGGCGAAGATGCGCCAGGCCGTGCTCGATTCCTGGAGCGACAGCCAGTTGCTGCTGCGCAAGCTCGGTCAGGAGCGCGCAACCCAGATCAAGGACTACTTGGTCGCCAAGGGTGGCCTGGGTGACGACCGCATCTACCTCATCGACGTCAGCTTCGGCGAAGCGGAGAATGGTGGCAGTGTGGCCACCCAGCTTCACCTTGATAGCGAATAAGGAGTCGTTCGATGAAAGCCCTGACCTGGATGTCCTGCGCCCTGCTGCTTTGCGCGGCGGGCGCCCAGGCGGAAAGCATGCGTTGCGGAAGCGCCCTGATCAACGCCGGCGACCGCGCCTGGGAAGTCGAGCAGAAGTGCGGTGCGCCGGATCACCGTGACGAAGTCGGTTACACCCTCGGTGGTTACGATCGCCGCGAGTACCGGGTGGAGGAGTGGGTCTACGGCCCGCGCAATGGCACCAGCTACATCCTCACCTTCGAAGCCAACAAGCTCAAAAGCATCGAGTTCAAACGCAATTGAAGACGCCCCTCGTACTGCGCCTGGCGGCCCTGCTGCTGCCCCTCGCCTTCACGCCCCTTGAGGCACAGGCCGCCAGCCTGCGCTGCAGCAGCAAGCTGATCAGCACCGGCGATGTCACCAGTGACGTACTGAGCCGGTGCGGCGAGCCTGTCAGCCGCTCCTTCCTCGGCTACAAGCAGGTACCCGGACCGCGTTACGGCGAGTCGATGGAAGTAGCCGTAGAGGAATGGATCTACGGCCCCTGGAGCGGCATGCTGTATTTCGTCCGCTTCGAGGGCAACCGCCTGAGCGACATCCAGAGCAAGCGCAGCGGCAACTGACAGCCGTGCTGGCGGGATGCTAGTCTCGCCGCCACTCAAGCACTTACGCCATTCGGGCCAAGGACCGGTCGCCATGGTTATCGTCCCCGCCGAGCACCCGCTGGACTGGAAGAAACCTCCCGTCATCACGCTGCTGCTGATCGTCATCAACGTCCTGATCTACTTCGGCTACCAGGGCGGTGACAGCACCCGGCGCGAAGAAGCCGTGCGCATCTACCTCGAACAGGACCTGCTCAGCCATGAGCGGCCGTTGTTCAGCGCCTCGCTGGAACGCCGCGACCGACTGGAAGCCGACCAGCAGCGCGCCCTCGAAGCCCTTCCCCGCCAGCGATTGGCCTGGCTGGTACTCTCGGACCTGGAGTTCGGCCACGAACTGCGCGCCCTGCCTGCCTTCCAGCAGGACGCCGCCTGGCAGGCCTCGCGCCTCAGGGCCGAAACAGCGCGCGACCAGACCAGCAGCCTGCGCTTCGGCTTCATCCCCGAGCGCTTCACCGTGCAGGGCCTGTTCGGCTCGATGTTCCTGCACGGCAGCTTCTGGCACCTGGCCGGCAACATGGTGTTCCTGTTCATCTTCGGCTTCGCCCTCGAAGCGGCGCTGGGACGGGCCCTTTATCTGGGCCTCTACCTGTTCAGCGGTCTGTGCTCCGGCCTGCTGTGGTGGGCGCTCGATCCTTCCTGGGTTCCTGGCATCGGCGCCTCCGGCGCGATCTCCGGCTTGATGGGCATGTACATCGGCGTGTACGGCCTGAGGCGCATCCAGTTCTTCTACTGGCTCGGCCCCCTGATGGGCTACCTCAAGGCGCCGGCACTGTGGATCCTGCCGCTGTGGCTGGGCAAGGAGCTCTTCGGGCTGGTACGCGCCGCCGACCACGTGAACTACTACGCACACATTGGCGGTCTGGTGTCGGGTTTTCTCGCCGTCTGGCTACCGCGCAAGCTGGGGCAGATGCCGGTGGACGAGGCTTACCTGAGCAAAGAAGACCCGGACGCCCCCTTCAAGCGCGCCCTGGCGTCGCTGGACGAACAGATCGGCCGCTTTGCCCTCGACCAGGCTGCTGCACGCGGCCCGGAACTGCTGCGGCAGTTTCCCGGCCAGCCGGTACTGGTCGAACGCCTGTACGGCGTCGCCAAGGGGCGGCAGGACCGCGCCCTGATGGGGGAAACCCTCAAGCAGTTGTTCGCCCTGCCACCTTCCGCGTCAGCCGATGCGCTACTGCGCCGCCTCGCCGAGGAAAGTGCCGCCGCCGACGCCGGACTGCTGGCCCACCCGGCGATTCAGTTGCGCCTGTTGCGCAAGCTGCTCCAGCGCAATGAGTCCTCACAGGCATTGCAATGCTGGCGTCGCCTGTCACGCTCGGGCCAACTGCCCGAACCGCTACCCGGCCTGACCCTGCAACTAGCCAAGCAGATGGGGCAAAAAGGCGACCTGCAGGCCGTGCGCGAACTCTCGCGCTTCCTCCGCCAGCACTACCCGGAAGCTGATCCAACCCGGCAGCTGACGATCTACCAGCAACACCTCGCCCCCTGATCTGCCCATGAAAAAGCCCCGCCGGCGAACCGGCGGGGCTTGGGTCATCCCTTTGCTGGGTGCTACAGACGGCTGCTGAAGTCGCGAACTTCCTCTTCCGCTTTCTCTTTGGTCCAGCCGTAGCGTTCCTGCAGTTTGCCTACCAGGTACTCGGCGTGTCCGTCTGCCGCTTGTACATCGTCGTCGGTCAGCTTGCCCCACTTTTCCTTCATAGTGCCGGACAACTGCTTCCACTTGCCTTTGATCACGTCAGTGTTCATGGCGATCCTCCTATTCGAGGTTGGATGGGGTGAGAAGCTGTGGTTCTTACTCGACCGATTTCAGGCCATCGGCGGAGACAGCGGTCACGCCCTTGATGCCTTTGGTGGTCTGAATGGCCAGTTCCTTCTCGGCGTCGGTCTTGACGTTACCCGAGAGGGAAACCACGCCCTTGTTGGTTTCGACCTTGATGTTGGTGCCGCTGATGTCCTTGTTGGCGATCAGCGAAGACTTCACTTTGCTGGTGATCCAAGTATCGGAAACCGCCTCTTCGGTTTTCTGAACTGTCTCGTTGGCGGCCAGAGTCGTCGGCTGGGCGAACACCGAGTTGGCGAACGAGAAGCTCAGGGCGGTTGCAGTGGCAGCGGCGAGAGCCAGTTTATTGAAACGTTTCATGGCGGTTTCTCCTGAATTATTGGAAAACTGCGGCCCGTGCCTGGCAGCAGTTGCACAAGTACTATCGCAAGCCCTGTGCCAGTTTTTCCTATTCAGTAAAACCCTTAAAAATCAAAACGTTATACAAAAAACACAAACACCCTTCACTTGCAGTTTGCAAAATCCGCCGCTGCGCTTCATGCAGGTTGCACGATCAGGTTCCGGAGCTTCGCCCCAGCTTCGCGAGCACGGCCTCGAGTTGCACCACCTCGCCCATCTGCTCGAACGCCGGATAGCGCTGGCGAATAAAGGCCAGCAGTTGCTGCGCGGGCTCCACCTGCCCCAGCTGTTCGGAGAACGCCCGCGCCGCCATCAGGTAGGCGCGAGGAATCCCGGGGTACTCCGGGAAACGCTTGTGCAGGTTTCGCAGCAGGCTCAGCCCCTCGCGGGCCTTGTGGCGCTCGATCAGGACCTCGGCAATGCGCTCGCACACGCTCGGGTCTTCCGGCAGGTAATCCGCCTGCAACTGCCGGGCATTGAGGAAGGCACTGGCAGCCAGCTGCGGATTGAGCCGGGTGGCCAGACTCAGATAGTGCGGCAGGTGATTCAGGCACTCGGCGCGCTCGTTCAGGGCGAAGAGCAGCTGGTGATAACGCTCGTTCAGCTTGAGGTCCTGGCGGCCTTCGCGCAGGGCCGCGACCAGTATCTCCAGGGCGGCGCCGGTCTGCCCCTCCTTGACCCGCACCTCCGCCTCGGCCAGCGCCTTGCGGCGGTGCCATTCCGGCGCGGCAAAGCCGGCTGGGGCGTCTTCCCCGGCGGAAACGTAGCCCAGCTCACCCTGATACTGGAACACGGCGTAACCCATCATGGCGCACATTACCACGGCGAAATAACCCGTCAGCCCCGCTACCACCGGGACCATCACCACTCGAGGCAAGCCGTTGGAGAGCAGCCAGCCGACATAGGTGGGGGATTGCCAGAGAATGAACAGGAACACGCAGAGAATCAGGTAACGCCAGCCCATGGCTGCAATGACCTGCCCCACTTCACTGGGGCTGAGCGCGGCGCCCAGGCTCTTGTCAAGGGACAACCGGATGATGCTCGCCGGCAGCACCAGCATGAGGCCGATGTTGGCGGCCCAGTAGACGGCCTCACTGTGGAAGTCGGCCGCCAGCCAGAGCAGGACGAGGGCTATCAGGAACACCGCCAGTTGCTGGAAAAAGGTCCGCAGGCTGTCGGCGCTGAAGGCCTCGATCAAGCCTGGGGCGTCCTGGCCGCCAAAGCTCGCCGCCTCGATCACGCTGTGCAGGTACTTGGTTGCCACGCTGAGCAAGGCGACCCAGAGCACGATCATCGCCGGCATGAACACGCAGGCCAGTGCCAGCAAGGCGCAGAAGGCCAACGGCCCGGCCTGGAAGCCGTAGGCGAAGAATTTCGGCAGACGCTCCCAGAAGGGTTGCGCGGTATTGGCCGCGCCGAGGAAGCGCAGATGGCCACGGCACAAAGGGCACGCCGGCGCGTACTCCGGGGCGTCGGCGTTGAGGGGAATGCAGCAGTCGCCGTAATGACGCTCGCAGGGCTGGCAATGCCAGGTCGCGGGCTGGGCACTGTGGTAGTGACAGTAACGCTTGTCCATCTCGGGGCATCCTTGGAGCGAGATCGGCGAATAGCGCATTTTCAAGGCAAAAAAAGAGGGCCCGCAAGGGGCCCTCTTTCATTTCGCCGATTGCTTAAACGCCAGAGGCTTCAGCAGCGGCTACGTCCTTGATGGACAGCTTGATGCGGCCGCGGTTGTCCACGTCGAGAACCAGGACTTTGACTTCCTGGCCTTCCTGCAGAACGTCGGTGACCTTGTCGATGCGCTTGTCGCTGATCTGCGAGATGTGCACCAGACCATCCTTGCCCGGCAGGATGTTGACGAAGGCACCGAAGTCCACGATGCGCTCGACCTTACCGACGTAGATCTTGCCGATCTCGGCTTCCGCGGTGATACCCAGGACGCGCTGCTTGGCGGCCTCGGCAGCTTCCTTGGTCTCGCCGTAGATCTTCACGCTGCCGTCGTCCTCGATGTCGATCGAGGCCTTGGTCTCTTCGCAGATGCTGCGAATGGTGGCGCCGCCCTTGCCGATGACGTCGCGGATCTTGTCGGTGTCGATCTTCATCTGGATCATGGTCGGAGCGTTTTCCGACAGCTCGGCGCGCGGAGCGGCGATGATCTGGTTCATCTGGCCGAGGATGTTCAGGCGAGCTTCCAGGGCCTGGCCCAGGGCGATCTCCATGATCTCTTCGGTGATGCCGTTGATCTTGATGTCCATCTGCAGGGCGGTAACGCCCTTGTCGGTACCGGCGACCTTGAAGTCCATGTCGCCCAGGTGGTCTTCGTCACCCAGGATGTCGGTCAGGATGGCGAACTTGTCACCTTCCTTCACCAGGCCCATGGCGATACCGGCAACCGGCGCCTTGACCGGAACACCGGCGTCCATCAGAGCCAGGGAAGCACCGCAAACGGAAGCCATGGAGCTGGAACCGTTGGATTCGGTGATCTCGGAAACGACGCGGATGGTGTAGGGGAACTCGTCCTGGGTCGGCAGCATGGCAGCGACGCTGCGGCGTGCCAGACGGCCGTGGCCGATTTCACGACGGCCCGCGCTGCCCATACGGCCACACTCGCCTACCGAGAACGGCGGGAAGTTGTAGTGCAGCATGAAGGGGTCTTTGCGCTCGCCTTCGAGGGTGTCGAGCAGCTGCGCGTCACGGGCGGTACCGAGGGTGGCAACGACCAGGGCCTGGGTTTCGCCACGGGTGAACAGCGCCGAGCCGTGGGTCTTGCCCAGTACGCCGACTTCGATACGCAGCGGGCGAACGGTGCGGGTGTCGCGGCCGTCGATACGCGGTTTGCCGTTGACGATGTTTTCGCGAACGGTGCGGTATTCCAGCAGGCCGAAGACTTCTTTGACTTCACCTGCGGAGAACTGGCCTTCGCCTTCGCCGGCGAACTTGGCGACGATCTGCTCGCGCAGGGCGTCCAGGGCCGCGTAACGGTCCTGCTTGACGGTAACGGTGTAGGCCTCGGAGATGGCGGCACCGAACTCGGCCTTGATGGTGTTGACCAGGGTGGTGTTCTCGACCGGAGCGGACCAGTTCCAGGTCGGCTTGCCAGCTTCGGTTGCCAGTTCGGCAACGGCGCGGATGACCGCCTGGAATTCTTCGTGGGCGAACAGAACGGCGCCCAGCATCTGGTCTTCGGTCAGCTCGTCGGCTTCGGACTCAACCATCAGCACGGCGTCGGAGGTACCGGCCACGACCATGTCGAGGCTGGAGCTCTGCTGCTGCTCATAGGTCGGGTTGAGGATGTAGCCGATTTCCGGGTGGAAGCCAACACGGGCAGCGCCGATCGGGCCGGCGAACGGAATGCCGGAGATCGCCAGGGCGGCGGAGGTGCCGATCATGGCAGCGATGTCCGGATCAGACTTCTTGTTGGTGGAAACGACGGTGCAGACAACCTGCACTTCGTTCATGAAACCTTCCGGGAACAGCGGACGGATCGGACGGTCGATCAGGCGCGAGGTCAGGGTTTCCTTCTCGGAAGGACGGCCTTCACGCTTGAAGAAGCCACCGGGGATGCGGCCGGCTGCGTAGGTCTTCTCCTGGTAGTGCACGGAGAGCGGGAAGAAGCTCTTGCTCGGGTCGGCCTGCTTGGCGCCGACGACGGTGCAGAGCACGGTGACGTCGTCCATGGTGACCAGGACGGCACCGGTGGCCTGGCGGGCGATGCGGCCAGTCTCGAGGGTTACGGTCGACTGACCGAACTGGAATTTCTTGGTTACCGGGTTCACGGTTTTTCTACCTTCGCTTTAGTTGCCTTGGGGGAAATTGTGGAAATGCCGGGAGTCGGACCCGATTTCATTCCCTGTAAAAGCGAGAAAGCCGGGAGCCAGAGCCGATGGGCGGTTTACACCGCCCATCGACCCCGGACTCCCAGCTTCCCACTTCAGGCTTGCCGTCTTAGCGACGCAGGCCCAGGCGACCGATCAGGGCGCTGTAACGAGAGGTGTCCTTGCTCTTCAGGTAGTCCAGCAGCTTACGACGCTGGTTAACCATACGGATCAGGCCACGACGGGAGTGGTGGTCTTTGCCGTTGGCCTTGAAGTGGTCCTGCAGCTTGTTGATGTTGGCGGACAGCAGTGCAACCTGCACTTCCGGGGAACCGGTGTCGCCTTCAGCTTGCTTGTACTCGTTAACGATCTGGGCTTTTTCTTGGACGCTCAGTGCCATGATGGGGCTTCCTCTGAGGTAACAGGCCAGGGACTTATCCCTGTGTTCATAGTAAGAGGAGTGACCGTGCCTGCTGACAGCCACCCTCGGTTTCGGTCTTAAGACCGAATCAGTCGACGCGGCGCCAGGCGCCCGTCTTCGACCACTTCACCGATACCGATGAAGCGGCCTTCATGATCCTGCACCCGCAGCATGCCGAACTTCGGCATATCGGGGGCGCGTACCGGCTGACCATGCAGCCAGTAATAGGCGCTGTGCTCCGACAACTGCAGCAGCGGCCAGTGTTCCAGGCCGGCATCCACCGGCAGCAGGAAGCGGTCGAGGGCTTCGTTGCCACCCTCGGCATGGACTTTCTCGAGCTCCTCCAGCGTCACCGACTGGTTCAGCTGGAACGGACCTGCCTGTGTCCGGCGCAGGGCGGCGACGTGTGCGCCACAACCAAGTTCGCGGCCGAGGTCTTCGACCAGGGTGCGAATGTAGGTGCCCTTGCTGCAGGAAACCGCCAGGGTCGCACAGGGCGACTCGAACGCGAGCATTTCCAGGCGCGCAATAGTAACAGAACGCGCCTCGCGCTCCACTACCTCTCCGGCACGGGCCAGCTTGTACAACGGCTGGCCGTCCTTCTTCAGCGCCGAGTACATCGGCGGCACCTGCTCTATGTCGCCACGGAAGCGTGGCAGCAAGGCCTCGATGGCTTCCCGACCAGCGGTCACTTCGCGCTGCTCGACCACCTCACCCTCGGCATCGGCGGTGGTGGTAGTGACGCCGAGCTTGGCAATCGTCTCGTAGGCCTTGTCGGCGTCGAGCAGGTACTGGGAGAACTTGGTCGCCTCGCCGAAACACAGCGGCAGCACGCCGGTGGCCAGCGGATCGAGGCTGCCGGTGTGCCCGGCCTTCTCGGCATTGAGCAGCCAGCGCACCTTCTGCAGCGCCTGGTTGGAGCTCATGCCCAGCGGCTTGTCGAGAATCAGCACACCGTTGACCGCACGGCGAATGCGTTTCACCTGGGCCACGCGTTACTCCTCGGAATCGCCGCCGCGACGATCGGCGGCCACCGCGCGCTCGATCAACGCCGACAGTTCGGCACCGCGACGGATGCTGGCGTCGTAGCTGAAGTGCAGTTGCGGCACGGTGCGCAGCTTCATCGCCTTGCCCAGCTGCATGCGCAGGAAGCCTGCGGCATCGTTGAGGATGCTGGTGTTCTGTTTCACCACTTCGGCGTTGTCATCCTGCCCCATCACGGTGACGTACACCTTGGCATGGGACAGGTCACGGGCCACGTCGACGCCGGTGATGGTCACCAGGCCGAGACGCGGGTCCTTGATTTCACGCTGGATCAGCAGCGCCAGTTCGCGCTGCATCTGGTCGCCGATACGCTGGGTACGGCTGTACTCTTTAGCCATTTTTCTAACCTGCTTGCCCGAGCCGCGAGGCTCCGGGTCTGAAAGCGGCAAACGCCCGGGGCAGCAATTCAGCTGGCCCGGGCGCTGCGTTCACGCTCGAATACCCTTACAGAGTACGAGCGACTTCGACCTTCTCGAACACTTCGATCTTGTCGCCGACGCGGACGTCGTTGTAGCTCTTCACGCCGATACCGCATTCCATGCCGGCACGGACTTCGGAGACGTCATCCTTGAAGCGACGCAGGGATTCCAGCTCGCCTTCGAAGATGACCACGTCGTCGCGCAGTACGCGGATCGGACGGTTGCGGTGCACCAGACCCTCGGTGACCATGCAGCCGGCGACCGCGCCGAACTTCGGCGAACGGAACACGTCACGCACTTCGGCGATACCCAGGATGTTCTCGCGAACATCGCTGCCGAGCATGCCGGTCAGGGCTTTCTTGACGTCTTCGATGATGTCGTAGATCACGTTGTAGTAACGCATGTCGAGGCCTTCGGACTCGACGATCTTGCGCGCACCGGCGTCGGCACGGACGTTGAAGCCGAACAGCACCGCGTTGGAGGCCAGCGCCAGGTTGGCATCGGATTCGGTGATACCACCGACGCCGCCACCGACCACGCGAACCTGCACTTCGTCGTTGCCCAGGCCACTGAGCGAGCCCTGCAGGGCTTCCAGCGAACCACGGACATCGGACTTGAGCACGATGTTGAGGGTCTTCTTCTCTTCCTGGCCCATGTTCTCGAAGATGTTTTCCAGCTTGCCGGCATGGGCACGAGCCAGTTTCACTTCGCGGAACTTGCCCTGGCGGAACAGAGCAACTTCGCGGGCCTTCTTCTCGTCGGCAACCACGGTCATCTCGTCGCCGGCGTCCGGGGTACCATCGAGGCCGAGGATCTCGACCGGAATGGACGGGCCCGCTTCCTTGATCGGCTTGCCGTTCTCGTCGAGCATCGCACGGACGCGGCCGTAGTTGACGCCGACCAGGACCATGTCGCCCTGACGCAGGGTACCGTCCTGGACCAGCACGGTGGCTACCGGGCCACGGCCCTTGTCCAGACGGGACTCGACCACCACGCCACGGCCCGGGGCCGACGGAGTGGCTTTGAGTTCGAGTACTTCAGCCTGCAGCAGCACGGCTTCGAGCAGCTCGTCGACACCGGTACCCAGCTTGGCGGAAACGTGAACGTACGGAGCATCGCCGCCCCACTCTTCCGGGATCACGTCCAGAGCGGCCAGGCCGTTCTTGATGTTGTCCGGGTTGGCGTCGGGCTTGTCGATCTTGTTCACCGCGACCACGATCGGCACGCCAGCCGCTTTCGCGTGCTGTACGGCTTCCTGGGTCTGCGGCATCACGCCGTCATCCGCTGCCACCACCAGGATGACGATGTCGGTCGCCTGGGCACCACGGGCACGCATCGCGGTGAACGCGGCGTGGCCAGGGGTGTCGAGGAAGGTGACCATGCCGCGGTCGGTTTCCACGTGGTAGGCACCGATGTGCTGGGTGATGCCGCCGGCTTCGCCAGCTGCAACCTTCGCACGACGGATGTAGTCGAGCAGCGAGGTCTTGCCGTGGTCGACGTGGCCCATGACGGTCACGACCGGCGCGCGGGAAACCGCTTCACCTTCGAACTTCAGGGATTCGGCCAGTTGCTCTTCCAGGGCGTTCTCGCTGACCAGCTTGACCTTGTGGCCGAGTTCTTCGGCGATCAGCTGGGCGGTTTCCTGGTCGAGGACCTGGTTGATGGTCACCGGGGTGCCCATCTTGAACATGAACTTGACGACCTCGGCACCCTTCACCGACATCTGGGCAGCGAGATCGCCCACGGTGATGGTCTCGCCGATATTCACTTCACGCACAATCGGTCCTGTCGGGCTCTGGAACCCGTGCTGGTTACGCTTCTTCAGCTTGCCTTTGCCACGGCCACCGCCGCGACGGCCAAAGCTGTCGTCGTCGTCGCCACCACCGCTGCGTACAACGCGCGGGGCAGTGGTCTTTTCCTTTTCCTTGATCGACGGGCGATGCTGGGCATGCTTGCGATCACGGCGCTCGTCCTCTTCGTCGCGCTTGGGCGCGCGGCGCACTTCGTCCTTCTTGCGGTCGTCCGCAGCAGGAGCGGCAGCAGCCGGGGCAGCAGGAGCGACAGCCGGAGCTGCGGCGCGCGGCGCCTCGGCAGCGGCCGGAGCGGTAGCAGCAGGAGCGACATCAGCGGTCTGCCGAGCGGCGTCCGCCTGACGGCGAGCCTCTTCCGCAGCGGCGCGCTGGCGGGCCTCTTCCTCGGCCTTCACACGTACGGCTTCTTCAGCGGCACGCTGCTCTTCCAGCTCGCGCTGGCGCTCGGCCTCAAGCTCTTCAGGATCGCGCTTGACGTAGGTCTTCTTCTTGCGAACCTCGACGCTGACGGTCTTGCTGCCAGCGACCCGAATGGTCGAGGTGGTCTTGCGTTGCAGGGTGATCTTGCGCGGCTCATCCGCGCGATCACCATGGCTGCCTTTCAAGTAGGCCAGCAGCGCCTGTTTCTCGCTGTCGGTCACCACCTGCTCGGCGTTGTTATGCGGCAGACCCGCTTCGCGCATCTGCTGCAGCAGGCGCTCTACCGGCGTATCGACCGTCTTGGCCAGTTCTTTCACCGTGACTTGCGTCATGCACTTCTCTCCTCAGGCCGCGAATGCTTACTCGAACCAATGGGCCCGGGCGGCCATGATCAACTTGCCGGCACGCTCTTCGTCCATGCCGTCGATGTCGAGCAGGTCGTCAATAGACTGCTCGGCAAGATCTTCACGGGTGGTTACGCCACGCAGCGCCAGGTCCACGGCCAGCTCTTTGGTCATACCATCGAGGCTGAGCAGGTCTTCGGCAGGTTGTGCGTCGGCGAGTTTCTCTTCAGTGGCGATGGCTTTGGTCAGCAGGCGGTCCTTGGCACGCGAGCGCAGCTCGTTGACGATGTCTTCGTCGAAGCCGTCGATGCTGAGCATCTCTTCCATCGGTACGTAGGCAATCTCTTCCAGGGTGGTGAAACCTTCTTCAACCAGAACCTGGGCGAGTTCTTCATCGACATCCAGCTCGTCGACGAAGCGCTGCAGGATGTCGCCAGTTTCAGCCTGCTGTTTGGCCTGGATATCGGCCTCGGTCATCACGTTCAGGGTCCAGCCGGTGAGCTGGCTGGCCAGACGGACGTTCTGGCCACTGCGGCCGATGGCCTGTGCCAGGTTGTCCTCGGCGACGGCGATATCCATGGTGTGGGTATCTTCGTCGACGATGATCGCTGCCACTTCGGCCGGGGCCATGGCGTTGATCACGAACTGCGCAGGGTTGTCGTCCCAGAGGACGATGTCCACACGCTCGCCGCCCAGTTCGCCGGAGACGGCCTGGACGCGGGAACCACGCATACCGATGCAGGCGCCCTGCGGGTCGATACGCTTGTCCTTGGAGCGAACTGCGATCTTGGCGCGCGAACCCGGGTCACGGGCAGCAGCCATCACGTCGATCAGTTGCTCGGCGATTTCCGGTACTTCGATGCGGAACAGTTCGATCAGCATTTCCGGCGCGGTACGCGACAGGATCAGCTGAGGGCCACGGTTCTCGCTGCGGATTTCCTTCAGCAGGGCACGCACGCGGGTGCCGACGCGGAAGGTTTCACGCGGGATGATCTGGTCGCGGGCCAACAGCGCTTCGGCGTTGTTGCCCAGATCGACGATGACGTTGTCGCGGGTGACCTTCTTGACGGTGCCGGAGATGATCTCGTTGACCTTCTCGCGGTAGGCGTCGACCACCTGGGCGCGCTCGGCTTCGCGAACCTTCTGCACGATGACCTGCTTGGCGGTCTGTGCGGCGATGCGGCCGAACTCGATGGACTCGATCTTCTCTTCAATGACCTCGCCGGCTTTCATGCCGGGATGCTCTTCCTGCACGTCTTCGACGGTCAGTTCCGATGCCGGATTGGAGTAGTCCTCGTCTTCGACGATGGTCCAGCGACGGAAGGTTTCGTAGTTGCCGTTGGCGCGGTTGATTTCCACGCGCAGGTCAACCTCGTCCTCGAAACGCTTTTTGGTCGCGGTCGCCAGAGCGAGCTCCAGCGCTTCGAAAATCACGCCAGGCGGTACACCCTTCTCGTTGGATACCGACTCAACAACCAGCAGTACTTCTTTGCTCATCGTACGCCTCGCCTTTCAATCCATTGGAATCCGCGCTCTGGCGGCTCACTCAAATCGGGGAATGATGTTGGCCTTGTCGATCGAGTCGACCGGCAGCAGGTATTCATGGTCATCCACCAGGACCACCACATCCTGCTCCTCCACACCACGGAGAATGCCCTGGAAATTGCGACGCCTTTCGAAAGGCGTGCGCAGCTTGATCTTCACCTGCTCGCCGACGTAACGGGCGAACTGTTCGAGTGTGAAGAGCGGCCGATCCATGCCGGGCGAAGACACCTCCAGGGTGTACTCGCCACTGATCGGGTCTTCCACGTCGAGGATGCCACTGATCTGACGACTGACAATTTCGCAGTCATCGACCAGGATGCCTTCGGCACGATCGATATAAACCCGGAGCAGGGAATGGCGACCTTGGGAAATGTACTCCAGGCCCCAGCACTCATAGCCGAGCGCTTCTACTACAGGGGCCAACAAGGCCTGCAACTGTTCTAGCTTGCTCGACACCTGATCGCCTCGCGTATGCTGTAGAAACAAAAAATGGGCGAAACGCCCATCCCTTAAGGACCGCCCTGATCTGGCGGCGCGGACTGTCCAGCTAGCAAAAAGCCCCTGAAAAGGGGCTCTGCCAAACTGGTTGCGGGAGCAGGATTTGAACCTACGACCTTCGGGTTATGAGCCCGACGAGCTACCAGACTGCTCCATCCCGCGTCAAAGCTGGTGCGAAATTATACGGTCGAGCCCCTTGAAGGTCAACCGAAACTCCGGAACGACAAGGCCCGCACTGCGGGCCTTTTCGTAATATGGTACCGAGGAGGGGACTCGAACCCCTACAGCCTATGGCCACTACCACCTCAAGGTAGCGTGTCTACCAATTCCACCACCTCGGCAAAAACTCTTGCCTGCTTACTTCTGCTCAGGAGCCGCCGGAACGTCGCCGTTACCGCCTGCAGGGGCTTGAGGTTGCCCTTGCGCGCCCGGCACATCGCTAGCTGCCGGAGCTTGTTCCTGCTTCTGCTCCATCACTGCCGGATCAGGAAGCCCAGCGTGACGAATCATATCAGCTTTTTCTTTAGCAAAATACGCTAAACCCAAGCTGGTAATAAAAAAAACTGCGGCCAGCACAGCGGTGAAGCGACTCAGGAAGGTAGCAGAACCCTGGCTACCGAAAACAGTACCCGAAGCGCCAGCACCAAACGACGCACCTGCGTCGGCACCCTTGCCTTGCTGAAGCAGGACCAGCACAACCAGACCCAGCGCCATCAGCAGGTGAATCACGATTACAACTGTTTCCAGCATCTTCAGTTTCCTGCGGCGCGACAGATCGCACCGAACTCATCTGCATTCAGGGAAGCTCCACCAATGAGCCCCCCATCGATATCCGGCATGCCGAAAAGCTCGACAGCGTTGGCGGCCTTGACACTACCGCCGTACAGGAGACGAAGGCCGCGAGCCACCTCTGCGTTCTCCGCCGAGATCTGCGCGCGAATCGCCGCATGTACTTCCTGGGCCTGCTCGGGAGAAGCGGTCAGCCCCGTCCCAATCGCCCACACCGGCTCGTAAGCCACAACGGCGCGGGAGAAAGCCCCGACACCGAGATCTTCGATCACCGAGCCCAACTGGCGCCCGACAACCTCAAGAGTCTTGCCCGCCTCACGCTGCTCGCGGGTCTCGCCCACGCACAGGATCGGAACCAGGCCACACGACTGAACCGCCGCAAACTTGCGACTGATCACGCCATCGCTCTCACCCAGGATCAGGCGACGCTCGGAGTGACCGACCAGCACCAGCGAGCAACTCGCATCCGCCAACTGGCTGGCTGCGATCTCGCCCGTCAAGGCGCCCTGCATCGGCTCAACCGCGCAATTCTGCGCACCGACGGCAACCGCCTTTCCATCCAGGCCTTGTACGACCTGATTGATGTACAGACAGGGCGGAAACACCGCCACATCGACACCCGTGGGAAGAGCCAGTTGACGCAGGCCTTTGATCAGCTCCGTTACGCTGGAGCGGGTACCGTGCATTTTCCAATTACCGGCCACCAAGGGTCGACGCATGCTGTACCTCGCTGAGCAAAGTGGGCGCAGATATTACTCGACGCTTTGGGAACTGACAAGAGAAATCAAGCACATACCTCTGTAACGACTTTTGCCAGCTGCTCGGCATAGCCGCGAACGCGAGCCTCCTCGTCACCCTCGACCATCACCCGAACCAGCGGCTCGGTACCGGACTTGCGCAGCAGAACGCGGCCGCGCCCAGCCATTTCCTCGGTCACCTTGGCGCAAGCTTCCTTGACCGCCGGATGCTCCAGAGGATCGACGCCACCGCCAGCGAAACGCACGTTGATCAGCACCTGCGGGCACTTGCGAATGCCCATGCGCGCCTCCGCCAGGTTCTGCCCGCGGGTCTTGAGCGCCATCAGCACCTGCAGCGCCGCAATGATCGCATCGCCCGTGGTGGTGTGCTGGTAGCACACGACATGGCCGGAATTCTCGCCACCCAGTTGCCAGTTGCGCGACTGCAGCTCGGACATCACGTAACGGTCGCCCACCTTGGCGCGGGCGAAGGGAATATGCAGTTCCTGCAGAGCCAATTCGAGCCCCAGGTTGCTCATCAGGGTCCCGACCACGCCGCCATGCAGCTTGCCGCGATCAAGCATGTCACGGGCGATCAGGTAGAGAATCTCGTCGCCGTCGACGATGGTGCCGGTATGGTCGACCATCATCACCCGGTCGCCGTCGCCGTCGAAGGCGATACCGATATCCGCATGATTAGCCAGAACAGCTTCCTGCAGCGCCCCCATGTGGGTGGAACCGCAATTGTGGTTGATGTTCAGGCCGTTGGGCTCGGCGCCGATGACAAATACCTCGGCACCCAGCTCACGAAATACGTTGGGTGCGATCTTGTAGGTCGCGCCATGGGCGCAATCCAGCGCGATGCGCAGGCCGGCAAAACTGGTGTTCGAAGGCACGCTGCTCTTGCAGAACTCGATGTAGCGGCCGGCCGCGTCATTGATGCGCGAGACCTTGCCCAGACGGGCAGACTCGACCACGGTCATCGGCGCGTCGAGGAGCTCCTCGATGATCAGCTCGACCTCGTCGGGCAGCTTGGTGCCCTGGCCGGAGAAGAACTTGATGCCGTTGTCGTCATGGGGATTGTGCGAGGCACTGATGACGATGCCGGCTTCAGCATGGAAAGTGCGGGTCAGATAGGCGATGCCGGGCGTCGGCATAGGACCCAGCAGCATCACGTCGGCGCCGGCGGCAGACAAGCCAGCCTCCAGCGCGGATTCGAACATGTACCCGGAAATCCGCGTGTCCTTGCCGACGAGCACGCGGCATTTACCCTGCTGACGGAAGGCCATGCCCACCGCCCAGCCCAATTTGAGCACGAAGTCCGGCGTGATCGGCGGAGTGCCTACGCGCCCGCGAATTCCATCGGTGCCAAAATACTTCCTGCTCATGCGGGCATCCCCTCTTCCGTTGCACTTTCCACTGCGTGAATCATTCGAACCACATCCACGGTCTCGGCGACATCGTGGACGCGGATAATGCTGGCTCCCCTGGTGACCGCAAGGGCGGCCAGCGCCAGGCTGCCATAGAGACGCTCGCCCACCTCACGGCCAAGCGCGCGCCCGACCATGCTCTTGCGCGAGACACCGACCAGCAGCGGGCACCCCATGTCCATCAACCTGTCCATCTGTCGGAACAGATTCAGGTTGTGGCTCTGGGTCTTGGCGAAACCGAAGCCAGGATCGATGACGATCCGCTCGCGAGCAATGCCCACGGCTTCGCACAGCGCGATGCGTTCCTCAAGGAAGGCACGGACTTCCTGAAGGATATCCGGGTAACGCGGGTCGTCCTGCATGTTTCCCGGCTCACCGCGCATGTGCATCAGGCACACCGGGAGCCCGGTATCGACGGCAGCATCCAGGGCGCCGTCGCGCTGCAGTGAGCGTACGTCGTTGATCAGCCCGGCACCAAGGCGCGCGGTCTCGCGCATGACGGCCGGAGTGGAGGTATCCACCGAAATCACCACGTCCAGCTCGCGGGCAATGGCCTCGACCACCGGAGCGACACGTTCCAGCTCCTCGGTGGGCGAAACCACGCGAGCGCCCGGACGCGTCGACTCGCCGCCGATATCGATCAGCGTGGCGCCTGCCGCGACCATCTCCGCTGCGTGGCGCAACGCAGCATCGTGCTGGTTGAAGCGCCCGCCGTCGGAGAAGGAATCAGGGGTGACGTTGAGGATGCCCATGACGTGCGGGCGGCTTAAATCAAGAACCCGGTTGCCGCAAGGCAACCGGGTCGGGTGGTACAACGAACTCATTCAGTGCTCTCAGTGTTCGCCGGCGGGCCCGCCAATCGGGTTTTCCTGGCGACCTTCGTCGCGCGGCGAGGCAGCGTTGCCGGAGGAACCGGAGTTGCCACCCTGCCAGTCACGCGGTTCGCGCGGAGTACGGCCAGCCATGATGTCGTCGATCTGATCGGCATCGATGGTTTCGTACTTCATCAGTGCGTCGGCCATCATGTCGAGCTTGTCGCGGTTCTCTTCCAGCAGGCGCTTGGCGATGCCGTAGCAGTCGTCGATGATGCGACGCACCTCCTGGTCGATCAGCTTGGCGGTCTCACCCGAGATATTCGAGTGCTGGCCACCAGCGCTGCGGCCGAGGAAGACCTCGCCCTCCTCTTCCGCGTACATCAGCGGACCGAGCTTCTCCGACAGGCCCCACTTGGTCACCATGTTCCGCGCCAGCTGGGTGGCACGCATGATGTCGTTGGAAGCGCCGGTGGTCACACCCTCGAAGCCCAGGGTCATCTCTTCGGCGATACGGCCACCGAACAGCGAGCAGATCTGGCTTTCCAGGGCGCGCTTGGACAGGCTGTAGCGGTCCTCTTCCGGCAGGAACATGGTCACTCCCAGGGCGCGACCGCGCGGAATGATGGAAACCTTGTAGACCGGGTCGTGTTCCGGCACCAGGCGACCAACGATGGCGTGGCCGGCTTCGTGGAACGCGGTGTTCTTCTTCTCCTTCTCGGACATGACCATGGTCTTGCGCTCGGCGCCCATCATGATCTTGTCCTTGGCCAGCTCGAACTCACGCATGTCGACGATGCGCTTGTTGGAGCGGGCGGCGAACAGCGAAGCCTCGTTGACCAGGTTGGCTAGGTCGGCACCGGAGAAGCCGGGGGTACCGCGCGCGATCACGGCGGGATCGACGTTGTCGCCCAGCGGGACCTTGCGCATGTGCACTTTCAGAATCTGCTCGCGACCACGGATGTCCGGCAGACCGACCACCACCTGGCGGTCGAAGCGACCGGGACGCAGCAGCGCGGGGTCGAGCACGTCCGGACGGTTGGTCGCGGCGATGACGATGATGCCGTCATTCATCTCGAAGCCATCCATCTCCACCAGCAACTGGTTGAGGGTCTGTTCGCGCTCGTCGTGACCGCCACCCAGGCCGGCGCCACGATGGCGACCGACGGCGTCGATCTCGTCGATGAAGATGATGCAGGGTGCGTGCTTCTTGGCCTGATCGAACATGTCGCGAACGCGCGAGGCGCCCACGCCGACGAACATTTCCACGAAGTCCGAACCGGAAATGGTGAAGAACGGCACCTTGGCTTCGCCGGCGATCGCCTTGGCGAGCAGGGTCTTACCGGTACCGGGCGGGCCGACCATCAGCACACCGCGCGGGATACGACCGCCCAGGCGCTGGAACTTGCCCGGATCGCGGAGGAATTCCACCAGCTCGCTGACCTCTTCCTTGGCCTCGTCGCAACCGGCGACGTCGGCGAAGGTGGTCTTCACCTGGTCTTCCGACAACAGGCGGGCCTTGCTCTTGCCGAAGCTCATCGGGCCGCCACGTCCACCGCCGCCGCCCTGCATCTGGCGCATGAAGAACATGAAGACCGCGATGATCACCAGGATCGGGAAGCTTGCGACCAGCAACTGAGTCCAGATGCTCTGCTGCTCGGGCTGCTTGCCCTCAACAACGACATTGTTGTTGACCAGGTCGCCGATCAGGCCATTGTCCTGGATCGCCGGGCGGATGGTCTTGAAGGTGTCACCATCCTGGCGCTTGCCGGTGATGACATAGCCGTCGACGGTTACGCGCTCGACCTTGCCGTCCTTCACCTGCTGGATGAAGTCGGAATAGTTGAGCGTCTGCGGCTCGCTCGGGCTGGAGAAGTTGTTCATCACGGTGACGAGTACCGCCGCGATGATCAGCCACAGAATCAGGTTCTTTGCCATGTCGTTCAATTGACTACCCTCTGAAGCCGGCTCCGCCCTGGAAACCGCTTCTCACGACGGCCAGACTCCTTCCGGCCAAAATTACTACACAACGCCCGCCGCCAGGCAGGCGCCGTCTGTAACCCTTTATGAACCCCGGCTTTCACCGGTACAAGCAAAACCTGCAAGGCATAGACCAGAAGCCTGCCCAATCATTCCAGTCTAGGCGCCGCGAAAGCCCCGTGCGAGCAGATACTGCTCCCGCGAACGGTCGCGGGACGACAGCGGTTTGCGCATCTGCACCTTCTCGAAGTTCTCGCGAACCATCTTGTGGTAAGCGTCGAAACCCTCACCCTGGAAAATCTTGATCAGGAAATCACCGCCCGGACGCAGTACACGGGTGCACAGGTCCAGGGCCAGCTCGCAGAGGAACATCGCACGAGGCATGTCCACGGCGGGCAGTCCACTCATATTGGGGGCCATATCGGAAATCACAAGGTCTACCGGATTTTCTCCGATGGCCTCGAGCAACTGGGCAAAGACCTCGTCCTCGGTGAAGTCACCCTGGATGAAGGTGACGTCCGGGATGCTGTCCATCGGCAGGATGTCCGACGCGATCAGGGCGCCCTTGTCGCCGATCACCCGGCTGGTGACCTGCGACCAGCCGCCCGGCGCCGCGCCGAGGTCGACCACGGTCATGCCGGGGCGCAGGATGCGATCCTTCTCCTGGATTTCCAGCAGTTTGTAGCTGGCACGCGAGCGATAGCCGTCGCGCTGTGCCATCTTCACGTAAGGATCGTCGAAATGTTCTTTCAGCCAGCGATGGCTAGTCTTGGAACGGGCCACGTATTACCTCGTCTGAGCGGCATCCCGGTATAACCGAAACTCGGGTAGAATATCCGCCTTTTTTCCCAGGGGTCAGATTATGGCGCTCTCTCAGGAGCAGAAAAAGCAGTTCAAATCTATTGGGCATCACCTGAAACCCGTATTGACCGTTGCTGAAAACGGTCTTTCGGAAGGTGTGATGGCCGAGCTTGAGCGTGCGCTCAACGATCATGAACTGATCAAGGTGCAGTTCCGCATCACCGAACGCGACGACCGTCGTGCGCTGATCGACGAACTCTGCCAGAACGGCAGCTGCGAACTGGTTCAGTCCATCGGCAAGATGGCGCTGATCTATCGTCGCAATCCCAAGCCGAACAAGAACCTGTCGAACATCAGCCGCTTCAGCGGCCTCTGACAGTCAAGACCGGCAACGCGGAGCCGGCAAGGCTCCGCCGCGTCAGTTCCGCTCGTCCCGCCCGGGCGCCGGCTGCAACACCAGCAGCAAGCCACACAGCGCCACCACCAGGTAGTTGAACAGCAGCCAGCGCTGAGCATCCGGCGCTACCTGGCGCACCACGAAATAAGCCGCCGCCATCACCAGCACGGTCAGCAGCAACTGCCCCCGGGTTTCACGGGTGAAGGCAGCGAACCCGCGCGCCTGCCAGAGCACCAGAGCCTGGAGCAGCACGCAGAAACCGGCGAAGCCCAGCAGCAATGGCTTCAGCGCGTCGGCGACGGCTTCCACCAGCAGTGGCGCCAGGCCGATCTTGTCCAGTGCCGGCAACACCACGAACTGAAGCAGCCAGAGGCCGCCGACCCAGAATGTCTGGGCCAGCAGCCAACTGATGGTGCCTGCGCTCAGGGATTGCCGATCAGGCGTGGCGGACTTCAACGATCTCGTACTCGACGTCGCCGCCCGGAGTCTTGACCAGAACAGCGTCGCCTTCAGTCTTGCCGATCAGCGCACGGGCGATCGGCGAGTTGACCGAGATCTTGCTGTTCTTGATGTCCGCCTCGTCGTCGCCGACGATCTGGTAGGTCACCGTCTCGTCGGTCTCGACGTTGGCGATATCGACGGTGGTGCCGAAGATCACCTTGCCGCTGTGCGGAATGGTGGTCACGTCGATGATCTGCGCGTTGGACAGCTTGGCCTCGATGTCGCGGATGCGAGCTTCGGACATGCCCTGCTGTTCACGGGCCGCATGGTATTCGGCGTTTTCCTTGAGGTCGCCCAGTTCACGCGCTTCGGCGATGGCCTGGGTGATCTGCGGGCGCAGAACGGTCTTCAGGTACTTCAGTTCTTCTTCCAGGGCGCGAGAGCCCTGGACGGTCATTGGAAATTTGCTCATGCGTTGATTCCTGCATGGAGATCCTGCAGACGGCGAACGGTCTTCTCGGGACCGAACTTGAGCGCCTCACAGATCGCCTGCCCCGCCGCAATGGTGGTGGTGCAGTAGATCTTGTGCTGCAGGGCGTTACGACGGATGGAATAGGAGTCAGCGATGGACTGGCGGCCTTCGGTGGTGTTGATGATCAGGGTGACTTCGTCATTCTTGATCATGTCGACCACGTGAGGACGGCCCTCGGTCACCTTGTTCACGCGACGTACCGGCAGACCGGCAGCCTCGATCACCTTGGCGGTGCCAGCAGTGGCAACCACCTCGAAGCCCAGCGCGACCAGGTCGCGGGCGACCTGAACGGCTTGCGGCTTGTCGTCCTCGCGGACGCTGATGAAGGCGCAACCGGCATTCGGCAGGATTTCGCTGGCGCCCAACTGGGCCTTGGCGAATGCCTCACCGAAGCTGTCGCCGACACCCATCACCTCGCCAGTGGATTTCATCTCTGGGCCGAGGATCGGGTCGACGCCGGGGAACTTGGCGAACGGGAACACCGCTTCCTTGACGCTATAGTACGGCGGGATCACCTCCTGGGTGAAGCCGACTTCGGCCAGGGACTTGCCAGCCATGACGCGGGCCGCAACCTTGGCCAGCGATTCGCCGATGCACTTGGAGACGAACGGCACGGTACGCGATGCGCGCGGGTTCACCTCGATCACATAGATGTCTTCGCCCTGCACGGCCATCTGCACGTTCATCAGGCCGACCACGCCGAGCTCCAGGGCCATCTTCTTGACCTGCTCGCGGATCTCGTCCTGGATGTGCTGCGGCAGCGAGTACGGCGGCAGCGAGCAGGCGGAGTCACCGGAGTGCACGCCGGCCTGTTCGATGTGCTGCATGATCGCGCCGATCACCACGGTCTCGCCGTCGCACACCGCATCGATGTCGACCTCGATGGCGCAGTTGAGGAAGCGGTCCAGCAGCACCGGGCTGTCGTTGGAAACCTTCACGGCCTCGCGCATGTAGCGCTTGAGCTCTTCTTCCTGGTAGACGATTTCCATCGCGCGGCCGCCCAGTACGTAGGACGGGCGCACCACCATCGGGTAGCCGATGTTCTTCGACAGCTCCAGGGCCTGGTCTTCGCTGCGCGCGGTGGCGTTGGCCGGCTGGCGCAGGTTCAGGCGCTGCACCATGTGCTGGAAGCGCTCGCGGTCTTCGGCGCGGTCGATGGCGTCCGGGCTGGTGCCGATGATCGGCACGCCGGCTTCTTCCAGGGCGCGGCAGAGTTTCAGCGGGGTCTGGCCGCCGTACTGTACGATCACGCCCTTGGGTTGCTCGACGCGGACGATTTCCAGCACGTCTTCCAGGGTCACCGGCTCGAAGTACAGGCGATCGGACGTGTCGTAGTCGGTGGAGACGGTCTCCGGGTTGCAGTTGACCATGATGGTCTCGTAACCGTCTTCACGCATGGCCAGCGCGGCATGTACGCAGCAGTAGTCGAACTCGATGCCCTGGCCGATACGGTTCGGACCGCCGCCCAGGATCATGATCTTGTCGCGAGTCGACGGATTGGCTTCGCACTCTTCCTCGTAGGTCGAGTACATGTAGGCGGTGTCGGTGGCGAATTCGGCGGCGCAGGTATCCACGCGCTTGTACACCGGCAGCACCTTGAGCTTGTGGCGATGGTTGCGCAGGTTCTTCTCGGTCACACCCAGCAGGGTGGCCAGGCGGGCGTCAGAGAAGCCCTTGCGCTTGAGCTTGTACATCAGCTCGCGGTCGATGGCGGACAGACCCAGGGTCTTGACGCGCTCTTCATCCTTGACCAGGTCTTCGATCTGCACCAGGAACCACTCGTCGATGCGGGTCAGGTCGAAGACTTCGGCGATGCTCTTGCCAGCACGGAAGGCGTCGGCGACGTACCAGATGCGGTCGGCATTGGGCACGGTCAGCTCGCGCTTGAGGATGCTCTCGGCTTCCGGGTTGCTCAGGTCGAGCTTCGGATCGAAACCGGTAGCGCCGACTTCCAGGCCGCGCAGGGCTTTCTGCACGGACTCCTGGAAGGTACGACCGATGGCCATGACTTCACCCACGGATTTCATCTGAGTGGTCAGGCGGGCGTCGGCTTTCGGGAATTTCTCGAAGGCGAAACGCGGGATCTTGGTGACGACGTAGTCGATCGCCGGCTCGAAGGACGCCGGAGTGCGGCCGCCGGTGATGTCGTTCTGCAGTTCGTCGAGGGTGTAGCCGACCGCCAGCTTGGCGGCGATCTTGGCGATCGGGAAGCCGGTAGCCTTGGAGGCCAGCGCCGAGGAACGCGATACACGCGGGTTCATCTCGATCACGACCATGCGGCCGGTGTTCGGGCAGATGCCGAACTGCACGTTCGAACCGCCGGTTTCCACGCCGATCTCACGCAGCACCGCCAGCGAGGCGTTGCGCATGATCTGGTATTCCTTGTCGGTCAGGGTCTGTGCCGGCGCCACGGTGATCGAGTCACCGGTGTGCACGCCCATCGGGTCGAAGTTCTCGATGGCACAGACGATGATGCAGTTGTCCTTCTTGTCGCGGACAACCTCCATCTCGTATTCCTTCCAGCCGATCAGCGATTCGTCGATCAGCAGCTCGTTGGTCGGCGACAGGTCCAGACCACGGGTGCAGATTTCCTCGAATTCTTCGCGGTTGTAGGCGATGCCGCCGCCAGTGCCGCCCATGGTGAAGGACGGACGGATGATGCACGGGAAGTTGACCTTCTCCAGCACGCCGTAGGCTTCTTCCATGGTGTGGGCGATGCCCGAGCGCGGGCAGGCCAGGCCGATGTCGCGCATGGCCTTGTCGAAGCGCGAACGGTCTTCGGCCTTGTCGATGGTGTCGGCGTTGGCGCCGATCATTTCCACGCCGAACTGCTCGAGCACGCCGTGGCGCTCCAGGTCCAGGGCGCAGTTCAGAGCGGTCTGGCCGCCCATGGTCGGCAGCAGCGCGTCAGGGCGCTCCTTCTCGATGATCTTGGCGACGGTCTGCCACTTGATCGGCTCGATGTAGGTGGCGTCGGCCATGGCCGGGTCGGTCATGATGGTGGCCGGGTTGGAGTTCACCAGGATGACACGGAAGCCTTCTTCCTTCAGGGCCTTGCAGGCCTGTGCGCCGGAGTAGTCGAACTCGCAGGCCTGGCCGATGACGATCGGGCCGGCGCCGAGGATCAGGATGCTCTTGATGTCTGTACGCTTGGGCATGGGACTCTCGTTGCAATATTCAGGAAAGGGTTGCGCTGGCCAGCTTCACGCCAAAGCCGACGAACAGGGCGCCGACGCCACTCGAGGCGCCGGCAGCCAGCCGTTGCCGCCGACGGAACCAGGCCGCCAGACGCACACCGGAGAAAATCAGGAAACTCAGGTACAGGGCGCTGATGATCTCGAGGATCGTGCCCAGCACCAGGAACGACAGGCCGGGGTAGGCGTAACCCGGGTCGACGAACTGGATGAAGAAGGAAATGAAGAAGAGGATCGCCTTGGGGTTGGACAGGCTCAGCAGCAGCGCCTTGCGGAACGGCTGGTTGACGTCCACTTCCTTGGCCGGCGCGGCGGCTGCCTCCAGCGGGTGGCGCAGCTTCTGCCAACCACCGCGGAGCATGCCGATACCCAGATAGAACAGATAGGCGGCACCGACGTACTTCAGCCCCAGGAACAGCATCGGCTCGGCCTTGAGGACCGAGGCAATACCCAGCGCCGACAGGAACATCAGGATCGCATCACCGAGGAACACCGCACTCGCCGCCCGGTAGCCCGACGCCACGCCGCGCTGGGCGGCGGTGGCGAGGACGAACAGCGAGTTCGGCCCCGGCAGCAGGACGATGAACAACGTACCCAGGACATAGGTCCAGAGATCGGTGATTCCCAGGGTCGGCATCATCTTCTTCTACCTCTTCGAGCTCGTACTCAGCGGCGCTCGGCCATCGCCGCGATGAAGCGGTCGAACAGCGGAGCCACGTCGTGCGGGCCTGGGCTGGCTTCCGGGTGACCCTGGAAGCTGAAGGCCACCTTGTCGGTGCGCTCGATACCCTGCAGGGTGCCGTCGAACAGCGACTTGTGGGTGGCGCGCAGGTTGGCCGGCATGCTGCCTTCGTCGACGGCGAAACCATGGTTCTGGCTGGTGATCATCACCACGCCCGAATCCAGGTCCTGCACCGGGTGGTTGGCACCGTGGTGGCCGTGGCCCATCTTCAGGGTCTTGGCGCCGGAGGCCAGGGCCAGCAGCTGGTGGCCGAGGCAGATGCCGAAGACCGGGATCTCGGTATCGAGGAACTCGCGGATGGCCTGGATGGCGTAGTCGCACGGCTCGGGGTCGCCAGGGCCGTTGGAGAGGAAGATGCCGTCCGGGTTCAGGGCGAGCACTTCGCTGGCCGGAGTCTGTGCCGGCACCACGGTCAGGCGGCAGCCACGGGCAACCAGCATGCGCAGGATGTTCAGCTTGACGCCGAAATCGTAGGCGACCACATGGTACGGCAAGTCGGCGGCGGCGATTTCCGGATGGCTGTCGGTTTCCAGGTTCCACACGCTGGAACGCCACTCGTAACGCTCGGTGGAGGAAACGACCTTGGCCAGGTCCATGCCTTTCAGGCCCGGGAAGCCGCGCGCCAGTTCGAGGGCTTTTTCCTCAGTGGCGTCGTCGCCAGCCAGGATGCAGCCGTTCTGCGAACCTTTCTCGCGCAGGATACGGGTCAGACGGCGGGTATCGATGCCGGCGATGGCAACGGTGCCGTTCTCTTTCAGGTAGTCCGGCAGGGACTGCTTGTCGCGCCAGCTGCTGGAGAGCAGCGGCAGGTCACGGATGATCAGGCCGGCGGCCCAGACCTTGTTCGACTCGGCGTCTTCAGGCGTAGTGCCGGTGTTGCCGATGTGCGGGTAGGTCAGGGTGACGATCTGTTGGGCGTAGGAAGGATCGGTGAGGATTTCCTGGTAGCCGGTCATGGCGGTGTTGAACACCACCTCTCCGACGGTCTGGCCGTCGGCGCCGATGGCTTCACCGCGAAAAACGCTGCCGTCGGCAAGTGCAAGTATGGCTGGCTTAGTCAAGAAGACCTCCCGTAGTTCAAGCCTGGCTGGGCGTGCGCAGATTGTAAAAAAGCGGGATGACATCAGAAGAAGTCATCCCGCTTTTTATGTGATCATGCTGCGCTACTTTTAGTGGACACACTAAAGCTGTAGTTTACAGAAATGCGACATCATGGTCCACCTTTTGCACGACGTACGGCCATGCCACTCAGCGCAGGCCGAGAACATCCTGCATGTCGTACAGGCCGTTGGCCTGCCCATCCAGCCACTGCGCAGCACGCACGGCACCGCGAGCAAAGGTCATGCGGCTCGAAGCCTTGTGGGTGATTTCCACGCGCTCGCCATCGGCGGCGAACAGCACGGTGTGATCGCCCACCACGTCGCCGGCACGCACGGTGGCGAAGCCGATGGTCTCGCGCGGACGCGCACCAGTCTGGCCTTCGCGACCATACACGGCCACTTTCTCCAGATCACGACCCAGCGCATTGGCAACTACTTCGCCCATGCGCAGCGCGGTACCGGACGGCGCGTCGACCTTGTGGCGGTGGTGCGCTTCGAGGATCTCGATATCCACGTCATCACCCAGAACACGGGCGGCGGTGTCGAGCAGCTTCAGACAGAGGTTCACGCCGACGCTGTAGTTGGCCGCGAAGACGATCGGGATGTCCTTCGCCGCCTCGCTCAGCAGCTCCTTCTCCGCCGCGGAGAAACCGGTGGTGCCGATGACCATGGCCTTGCCGGCCTTGCGGCAGACTTCCAGGTTCTTCAGGGTCACGGTCGGGTGGGTGAAGTCGATCAGCACGTCGAACTCGTCGACCACCTTGGCCAGGTCGCCCGACAGCGGCACGCCGATACGGCCCAGGCCGGCCAGCTCACCCGCATCGGCGCCCACCAGGGTGCTGTCCGGACGGTCGACCGCCGCAGTCAGGCCGGCACTGCCATTGGTCTGCTGGACCGCTTCGATCAGGGTCTTGCCCATGCGCCCGGCGGCGCCCATTACGGCTATACGTCGCATAAAAACAGCTCCAGGCTGTAGGCCGCAGGCGACAGGCGGGAAGCTCATGGAGCCTGCAGCCTGCGGCCTGCCGCTGAGGTTATAGATCGTCGAAGAAGCGCTTCATGCCTTCGAACCAGCCACTGGCCTTCGGCGAGTGGGAAGAGTTGCCCTGCAGGGTATTGCGGAACTCTTCGAGCAGCTCGCGCTGGCGCTTGTCCAGGTTGACCGGAGTCTCGACGACGACGCGGCACATCAGATCGCCAGCACCACCGCCGCGCACCGGGGCAACGCCCTTGCCGCGCAGGCGGAACAGCTTGCCGGTCTGGGTGCCCTCGGGGATCTTCAGCTTCACACGGCCGTCCAGGGTCGGCACTTCCAGCTCGCCACCCAGGGCCGCGTCAGCGAAGCTGATCGGCACTTCGCAGTACAGGTGCTTGCCGTCGCGCTGGAAGATGTCGTGCTCGCGCACGTTCACCACCACATACAGGTCACCCGCCGGGCCACCATGGGCGCCGGCTTCGCCTTCGCCAGTCAGGCGAATGCGGTCACCGGTATCGACGCCCGCCGGCACTTTCACCGACAGGGTCTTGTGCTCTTCCACACGCCCCTGACCGTGGCACGAGCCACAGGGGTCGGTGATCATCTTGCCGCTGCCATGGCAACGCGGGCAGGTCTGCTGCACCGAGAAGAAGCCCTGCTGCATGCGCACCTGACCGATACCGCCACAGGTAGTACAGGTGACCGGCGTGGTGCCGGGCTTGGCGCCGCTGCCGCTGCAGGTCTTGCAACCGACCAGGGTGGGAACGCGGATGGTCACGGTGGTACCGCGAACCGCGTCTTCCAGGTCCAGGTCGAGGGTGTAGCGCAGGTCGGCGCCACGCGCCGGGCCGCCACGGGAGCCGCCACGGCCGCCGCTGCCACCGAAGAAGTCGCTGAAGACATCACCGAAGATGTCCGAGAAGCTCGCGCCACCGAAGCCCGCACCGCCGCCACCCATCTGCGGGTCGACGCCGGCATGGCCGTACTGATCGTAAGCCGCGCGCTTGCTGGCGTCGGACAGGACCTCGTAAGCCTCGTTGGCCTCCTTGAATTTGTCCTCGGCTTCCTTGTCGCCGGGATTGCGGTCCGGGTGGAACTTCATGGCGAGCCGGCGATAGGCCTTCTTCAGGTCCGCTTCGCTGGCGCCGCGCTCGACACCCAGTACCTCGTAAAAATCACGTTTGGCCATAAATTCTTTGCACCTTGAAAACCTTTCCCCCAGACACGCCAACGCGGGAGCAAGCCCCCGCGTGACGTTTCATGCGCACCGACACGCTGGTCGGTGCGCCGGGGCGGAAGTAAGCACGCGGCTTACTTGTTCTCCTTGACCTCTTCGAACTCGGCGTCGACGACATCGTCGCCAGCCTTGTCGTCAGCGGTTTCGCCCTGAGCGGCAGCACCCGGCTGCGGCTGTTCGGCGTACATCTTCTGCGCCAGCGGAGTGGATGCCTGGGACAGCGCATTCATCTTCGCTTCGATCTCGGCCTTGTCGTCGCCCTTCACGGCAACTTCCAGCTCGCCCAGCGCCTTGTCGATGGCAGCCTTCTCTTCGGCAGTGGCCTTGTCGCCAGCCTCGGTAACCATCTTGCGAGTCGCGTGGACCAGCGCATCACCCTGGTTGCGGGCAGCGGCCAGTTCCTCGAATTTGCGGTCTTCCTCGGCATTCGCCTCGGCGTCGCGGACCATCTGCTGGATCTCGTCTTCGGACAGACCCGAAGAAGCCTTGATCACGATGGACTGCTGCTTGCCGGTGGCCTTGTCTTTCGCACCAACGTGCAGGATGCCGTTGGCGTCGATGTCGAAGGTCACTTCGATCTGCGGCACACCGCGCGGAGCCGGCGGGATGTCGGCCAGGTCGAATTTGCCCAGCGACTTGTTCTGGCCGGCTTGCTTGCGCTCGCCTTGCAGCACATGGATGGTCACAGCGCCCTGGTTGTCATCGGCAGTGGAGAACACCTGCGACTTCTTGGTCGGGATGGTGGTGTTCTTGTCGATCAGTGCGGTCATCACGCCACCGAGGGTTTCGATACCCAGGGTCAGCGGGGTGACGTCGAGCAGCAGCACGTCCTTCACGTCACCGGCCAGAACGGCGCCCTGGATCGCAGCACCCATGGCAACGGCTTCGTCCGGGTTGACGTCCTTGCGCGCTTCCTTGCCGAAGAACTCGGCAACGGTCTTCTGCACCAGCGGCATGCGGGTCTGGCCGCCGACCAGGATCACTTCGTCGATCTTCGACACGTCCAGGCCTGCGTCCTTCAGCGCAACGCGGCACGGCTCGATGGTACGGGTGACCAGGTCTTCCACCAGGGACTCAAGCTTGGCGCGGGAAACCTTGACGTTCAGGTGTTTCGGGCCGGAAGCGTCAGCGGTGACGTACGGCAGGTTGACGTCGGTCTGCTGGGTCGAGGACAGCTCGATCTTGGCCTTCTCGGCAGCTTCCTTCAGGCGCTGCATGGCCAGCGGGTCGCCCTTGAGGTCCATGCCGGATTCTTTCTTGAACTCTTCGACGAGATAGTCGATCAGGCGCAGGTCGAAGTCTTCACCACCCAGGAAGGTGTCACCGTTGGTGGCCAGTACTTCGAACTGGTGCTCGCCATCGACTTCGGCGATTTCGATCACGGAAACGTCGAAGGTGCCGCCGCCCAGGTCATAGACGATGATGGTGTGGTCGCCCTTGGCCTTGTCCAGGCCATAGGCCAGCGCCGCCGCGGTCGGTTCGTTGATGATGCGCTTGACGTCCAGACCGGCGATGCGACCGGCGTCCTTGGTGGCCTGACGCTGGCTGTCGTTGAAGTAGGCCGGAACGGTGATGACCGCTTCGGTGACCGGCTCGCCCAGGTAGTCCTCAGCGGTCTTCTTCATCTTCTTCAGGACTTCGGCGGAGACCTGCGGCGGAGCCATCTTCTGGCCCTTGGCCTCGACCCACGCGTCGCCGTTATCAGCCTTGACGATCTTGTAAGGCACCATCTTGATGTCTTTCTGCACGACGTCTTCTTCGAAGCGACGGCCGATCAGGCGCTTTACGGCGTACAGGGTGTTGGTCGGGTTGGTCACGGCCTGGCGCTTCGCCGGCTGACCTACCAGGATTTCGCCGTCGTTGGCGTAGCCGATGATCGACGGGGTGGTACGAGCGCCTTCGGCGTTCTCGATGACCTTGACGTTACCGTTCTCCAGGATGGACACACAGGAGTTGGTGGTCCCCAGGTCGATACCAATGATTTTGCCCATATTTCACTCTCCAGAAATTAGATTCCGCGCTGACCCTGTTGCGGGTCTTTGGCTCGGTTGATTACCCAGATGGGGACCGGGTGGTGGATTTCAAGCCTTCTCGTCGATCGAAGGCGGAGTTTGTTCCGGTGCCTTGCTGACCACGACCATGGCCGGACGCAGCAGGCGACCGTTGAGCAGGTAGCCCTTCTGGAACACCTTGACCACGCTACCCGGCTCGAGACGAATGCTCTCTTCCATGGCCATGGCCTGGTGGTGTTCGGGGTTGAACGGCTCGCCGTGCGGGTCGACCGGCTCGAGGTTGTAGCGCTTCAGCGTGTCGTGGAACATCTTCAGCGTCAGTTCGATGCCTTCACGCATCGGCTTGATCACTTCGTCTTCCGGGTTCGACATCTCCAGCGCGCGCTCGAGGGTATCGACGATCGGCAGCAGGTCGCCGGCGAATTTCTCCAGGGCGAACTTGTGCGCCTTCTCCACGTCCTGCTCGGCACGGCGGCGGACGTTCTGCAGTTCGGCGACGGCGCGCAGGCTCTGGTCCTTCGCCGCGGCTACCTGTTCTTCCAGTTCCAGCACGCGGGCGTTCAGATCCCCGGTAGCGCCGGTGTCCGGCTGCTCGTTGAACTGGGAATCCTGAGTCTGTTGTTCGTCAGACATGCCACTCTCCTAAAAAAGAAAATAAGCCTTTGAAAACAAGGCGAACCCTATGGTCCGCGGCTCTGCCGTGTATATGGGGCGGAAATCCCCGAGTTCAAGGGCACCCACTTCAGGAGCGCCTCCGGGCGACGAGAGAAAATTGCCAGCGCCTGAAAATACTGTATAAATAACCAGACCTTTCTGCGGAGCCGCCGCCATGCTGGTTCATCTGTCCGTGCACAACTACGCCATCGTCGAGCACCTCGATCTCGAGCTCGCCGCCGGCATGACCGTGATCACCGGCGAAACCGGCGCCGGCAAGTCGATCATGCTCGACGCCCTCGGCCTGGCCCTGGGCGACCGCGCCGACAGCGGCGTAGTCCGCCCAGGCTCGGACAAGGCCGACATTCTCGCCAGCTTCGATGTCAGCGCGATTGCCGAAGCCCGTGACTGGCTCGCCGAGCGCGACCTGGAGCAGGACGGCCCGTGCATCCTGCGCCGGGTGATCACCGCCGAAGGCCGCTCCCGCGCCTACATCAACGGCACGCCCTGCCCACTGGGCGACCTCAAGCACCTGGGCGAGCTGCTGATCGACATCCACAGCCAGCACGAGCACCAGTCGCTGCTCAAGGCCGACACCCACCGCCGCCTGCTCGACGAATACGCCGGCAGCCAGGACCTGGCGCGCCAGGTGCACCTCGCCGCCCAGCGCTGGAAGCAGACCCGCCAGGAGCTGGACCGCCTGTCGCGCAATGGCGACGAGCAACGCGCCCGCCACCAGTTGCTCAGCTACCAGCTGGAAGAGCTGGAAAACCTCGGCCTGGGTGACAACGAACTGGAGTCGCTGGAAGCCGAACACAAGACCCAGAGCAACGCCGGCAGCCTGATCGCCGCCTGCCGCCAGGTCGTCGAGTTGTGCAGCGAAAGCGATGCCGGCAACGTGCTGTCGGCGCTGACCTCCAGCCTCAACCGCCTCACCGCTTTCCCGAGCCAGCCGACCGCACTGGGCGAAGCGGTGAACCTGCTGTCCAGCGCGCAGATCCAGGTGGAAGAAGCCATCGGCGAGCTGAACCGCTTCGTCGACCACTTCGACGCCGACCCGATGCGCCTGCAGCAACTCGAAGAACGCATGGACGCCATCTATAGCCTCGCACGCAAACACCGCGTGCAGCCCCACGAGCTGCAGGACCTGCAGCAGCGCCTGCTGGACGAACTGGAAGCGCTGAACGCCGACGACGAAGCCGTGGAGCGCCTAGGCGACGAACTGGCCGCCTACGCCCGCCACTATCAGGACAAAGCCGACGAACTCAGCCGCATCCGCCAGGATGCCGCACCGAAGCTGGCCAAGGCCGTGGAAGTGGAGATGCAGCGCCTGGGCATGCCCGGCGGGCGCTTCGCCATCGAACTGCGCCAGTCCAGCTCGGATGAGCCGCAGGCCAGCGGCCTGGAGCAGTTGGAGTTCCTGGTCAGCGCCAACCCCGGCCAGCCGATGAAGGGCTTGGCCAAGGTCGCTTCGGGCGGCGAATTGTCACGCATCAGCCTGGCGATCCAGGTGATCACCGCGCAGACCTCGCGCATTCCCACGCTGGTCTTCGACGAAGTGGACGTCGGCATCGGCGGCCCCACCGCCGAAGTGGTCGGCCAGTTGCTGCGCCGCCTCGGCGATCGCGGCCAGGTGCTGACCGTCACCCACCTGCCGCAGGTTGCTGCCCAGGGTCACCAGCACCTGTTCGTGCACAAGGACCGCGACACCAGCGAAACCCGCACCGCCGTGGCCAACCTGAAGAAGGCCGAGCGCATCGAGGAAATCGCCCGCATGCTCGGCGGTGTCGATCTGACCAAGGAATCCCTGGCCCACGCCCGCAAGATGGTGGATTCGGCCGTACAAGGCTGACGCATGCCACCTTGAAAGCCGCACAAACGAAAACGGCGACCCGAGGGTCGCCGTTTCTGCATCCGCGTACGCTTACTTCTTCTTGCGTACGTAGAGCACCAGGTTGTGATCGACGAGCTCGAAGCCGCGCTCCTTGACGATCTCCTTCTGGCGTTTCTCGATTTCCGAGTCCATGAACTCGATGACTTCGCCGGTATCGACGCAGACCATGTGGTCATGGTGACCGCTGTCGGCCAGTTCGAAGACGGCATGGCCGCCGTCGAAGTTGTGGCGCACCACCAGGCCGGCGGCTTCGAACTGGGTCAGGACGCGGTAGACGGTGGCCAGACCGACGTCTTCACCCGCCTCCATCAGCGCTTTGTAAACATCCTCTGCGCTCATGTGGCGCTGCTCGGCGGAATCGAGCATCTGGAGGATCTTGACGCGCGGCAGTGTGACCTTAAGTCCGGCTTTGCGCAGTTCGCTATTTTCAACCATGTGTGCTTTCTCGGCGCGGAATGCTTCGCAGCATCTCTCAATACAGGTATGATCGGGATTTCGTCGCTCAGCCAAGATAGTGGAAGTCACCCCTTGATGCAAAACGCCAAGCTCATGCTGACCAGTCTCGCTTTCGGGCTGGGACTCGCCGCACTCGCCGGTTGCTCGTTCCCGGGGGTCTACAAGATCGACATCCAGCAGGGCAACGTTGTAACGCAGGATATGATAGACCAGTTGAAGCCCGGAATGACCCGGCGCCAAGTGCGGTTTATCATGGGCAACCCCCTGATCGTGGATACCTTCCACCCCAATCGCTGGGACTACCTCTACAGCATCCAGCCCGGCGGCGGTCAGCGCCAGCAGGAGCGCATGAGCCTGTACTTCGGCGAGAACGACCAGCTGGTCGGTCTGAATGGCGACTTCATGCCCGGCGTCAGCCGCGACGAGTCGATCCTCGGCAAGGAAGGCACCCCGGCAACTTCGCCGTCGCAGCCGACCCAGCAGCAGCCCGAACAGCCCAAGGAAGAACCGGCCAAGCCCGGCTCCGTGGAAGAGCAGATCCAGAAGGAAGTCGACCAGGTGGAAACCGTGCCGGTCCCGACTCCGGAACCGCTGGACAAGAATCCGCAGTAAGGGATTCGCGCCAACGAAAAAAGCCCGGCCAATGCCGGGCTTTTTGTTGCCTGCGATTTCAGCACACAAGAATCAGCAGCGCAGAAGATTCAGCCGCGCGCTGCCTTGGCCCGCGCAGCCCGCTGCTTGCGTACTTCCTTGGGATCGACGATCAGCGGGCGGTAGATTTCCACTCGTTCGCCCTCCTCCAGCACACGCTCCTCGGGCCGGGCCACCGCCTTGCCGAAGATACCCAGCGGGCAATCCTGCACATCCAGGCCAGGAAATTGCGCAGCGATGCCCGACAACAACACCGCTTCGCGCATCCGCGTGCCGCGCGGAACACTCAGGCGCAGCAGCGCCTGCTTCTCCGGCAACGCGTAGACGACCTCGATGGCGATGCTCGCGGATTCAGCCATGCAGCTGCTTGGCGCGCTGGCAGAAGGCGTCGACCATGGTGTTCGCCGCCTGGGTGAACAGCGGGCCGAGGGTGGCTTTCACCAGGGCGCCGGCGTAGTCGAAGGTCAGGTCGAGGGAAATCTTGCAGGCCTTGTCGCCCAGCGCCTTGAAGGTCCACACGCCGTGCAGCTGGGAAAACGGGCCTTCCTCGAGATTCATCTCGATGCTCTGCCCCGGCACCAGCGCATTACGCGTGGTGAAGCGCTGGGTGATGCTGCCCTTGGCCACGGTCAGCTCGGCGCGCATGGCCGTATCGCTGGCCTCCAGCACGGTGGAGGCGGAACACCAGGGCAGGAACTCCGGGTAGCGCGCCACATCGTTGACCAGGTCGTACAGCGCCTTCGCCGGATAGGGCAGCAGCGCCGAACGCTGGATATGCGTGCTCATAGACGTCTCGCTTGGTTGTGGGGCGTTTCATACGCCCGCTGCTCAAAAAAACAGCGCGCATTGTCCGAGATTAGCCACACACCCTCAAGCTTGCATGCCGTCGCACGTTGTCCCGATAGCGGCGCGGCGAGCGACTCCCTATAATGCGCGGCCTATGGCTAAACAGAAGAAACACCCTTCGGGGACCATCGCGCAGAACAAGAAGGCTCTGCACGACTACTTCATCGAGCAGCGCTTCGAGGCAGGCGTCGCCCTGGCCGGCTGGGAAGTGAAAAGCCTGCGCGCCGGCAAGGCGCAGCTGGTGGACAGCTACGTGCTGCTCAAGGATGGCGAAGCCTGGCTGCTGGGCAGCCACATCACGCCACTGACCACTGCCAGCACCCACGTCATCGCCGACCCGGTGCGCACGCGCAAGCTGCTGCTGCACAAGCGCGAGCTGGGCAAGCTGTTCGGTGCCGTGCAGCAGAAAGGCTACGCCTGCGTCGCGCTGTCGATGTACTGGAAGAAGCACCTGATCAAGTGCGAGATCGCACTGGCCAAGGGCAAGAAAGAGTACGACAAGCGCGGCACCGAGAAGGAGCGCGACTCCGACCGGGAAATCCAGCGCGCCATTCGTCACGGCAAGGACGACTGAGCCCGTTCGCGCCCTCCTGCGAGGGCGCGTTGCCGGTCAGGCGTCCACCGCGCCCTGGCGTCGCTGTGCCCGTTGCAGGCGCAATTCCTTCGCCTGCACCTCGGCCAGCACTTCCTGCACGTAGTCGATATGCCGCTGGGAAATCTCCCGCGCCGCTTCCGCGTGCCCGCCGATAATCGCCTCGTACAACTCGCGGTGCTGACGCATCAGCTGCTCGCGGGTCTCGTCACGCTGCGCGTACATCCCGCCAATGTTGGTCACCACGTTGCGCTTGAGCAGGTCGAACAGGCCGCGAATGGTGTGCAGCAACACGGCATTGTGGCTGGCCTCGGCGATGGCCAGGTGGAAGGCCGCATCCGCCGCGCCCTCTTCCGCACGACTGACCTTCCCCACCCGCCGATAGCAATCCTGCAACGCATCGAACGCCTGTTTCAGGCGCTGGTGATCCACCTCGGTCGCGCGTTGCGCCGCGTAGAAGGCGCAGGAGCCTTCCAGGGTATGGCGAAATTCCAGCAGGTCGCGCTGGGCCTCCGGGTTGCTCTCCAGCAGGTGCAGCAGCGGATCGCTGAACATCGAGCCCAACCCCTCGCTGACGTAGTTGCCACCGCCCTGACGACTGACCAGCAGACCCTTGGCGCCGAGCTTCTGGATCGCCTCGCGCAGTGACGGCCGCGAGACGCCGAACTGTTCGGCCAGCACGCGCTCGGCAGGCAGTCGCTCGCCAGCCTTGAGAGTGCCCTCGAGGATCATCGCCTCCAGCCGCTCGACGATATCGTCCGACAGACGGCGCTGCTTGACCTGACCAAAACTCATGCGGGTGAACTCCTTCGCTCTCTCACTCTGGGCCGCGACCTGCGCGGCGCGCGGCAGCCTAACCAGTGCCGCCGCCGGCAACAAGACCAGCGCAACTTTCCGACCACGCTCGACAAAAGTCGCAGGGCAGCAAATTGACACGCCGCCAGCAGGGCTTTTACCCTGAGCGCTCGGCTTTGTAAATTGGTCATACCAATTTACCGAAAGTCGGATTGCACGACAACACATGCACGAAAAACAACAAGCCGCGATCAGTCGACCGTCTGCCCAACGCGCCACAAGCGCATCGGAATCGCCCGACCGGCAACCAGGCCCTCCACCCAAAAACAATTAGGGAGCCAACCAGATGCAAACCTGGCAGCAGATCTACACCCCGCTCGGCAGCCTCGGCCTGTCCGCGCTGGTCGCCGTCATTCCGATCGTGTTCTTCTTCCTCGCCCTCGCCGTGTTCCGCCTCAAGGGCCACGTCGCCGGCAGCATTACCCTCGCCCTCTCGATCATCATCGCCATCGCCGCCTTCGGCATGCCCGCCGACATGGCCATCGCCGCCGCCGGTTATGGCTTCGCCTACGGACTGTGGCCAATCGCCTGGATCATCGTCGCGGCGGTGTTCCTCTACAAACTCACGGTCAAGAGCGGCCAGTTCGAGGTGATCCGCAGCTCGGTGCTGTCGATCACCGGCGACCAGCGCCTGCAGGTGCTGCTGATCGGCTTCTCCTTCGGCGCCTTCCTCGAAGGTGCGGCGGGCTTCGGCGCGCCGGTGGCGATCACCGCCGCCCTGCTGGTCGGCCTGGGCTTCAATCCGCTGTATGCCGCGGGCCTGTGCCTGATCGCCAACACCGCGCCGGTCGCCTTCGGCGCCCTGGGCATCCCGATCATCGTGGCGGGCCAGGTCACCGGCATCGACGCGTTCAAGATCGGCGCAATGACCGGCCGCCAGCTGCCGTTCCTGTCGATCCTCGTGCCGTTCTGGCTGGTGTTCATGATGGACGGCCTCAAGGGCGTGAAGGAAACCTGGCCGGCCGCCCTGGTCGCTGGCGGCAGCTTCGCCATCACCCAGTACTTCACCTCCAACTTCATCGGCCCGGAACTGCCGGACATCACCTCCGCCCTGGTCAGCCTGATTTCCCTGACCCTGTTCCTGAAAGTCTGGCAACCCGCCAGCGAGCGCGAAGTGGTCGCCACCGCCGGCGGCGCCGCCGTCATGGGCGGCAACGGCCCGCGCAGCGCCGAGCCCACCCCCTACAGCTTCGGCGAAATCCTCAAGGCCTGGTCGCCCTTCCTGGTGCTGACCGTCATGGTCACCATCTGGACGCTGAAGCCGTTCAAGGCGCTCTTCGCTCCGGGCGGCGCGCTGTACAACCTGGTGTTCAACTTCGCCATCCCGCACCTCGACCAGCTGGTGGTGAAGACCGCGCCCATCGTCGCCACCCCGACGCCGATCGCCGCCGTGTTCAAACTGGACCCGGTCTCGGCCACCGGCACCGCGATCTTCCTCTCCGCCGTGATCTCGATGTTCGTCCTGCGCATCAGCGCGAAAACTGGTCTGACCACCTTCAAGGAGACCCTGGTCGAGCTGAAGTGGCCGATCCTCTCCATCGGCATGGTCCTGGCCTTCGCCTTCGTCACCAACTACTCGGGCATGTCCACCACCCTGGCGCTGGTCCTGGCCGGCACCGGTGCGGCGTTCCCGTTCTTCTCGCCGTTCCTCGGCTGGCTGGGCGTGTTCCTGACCGGTTCGGATACCTCCTCCAACGCCCTGTTCAGCTCGCTGCAGTCCACCACCGCACACCAGATCGGGGTCAATGACACCCTGCTGGTGGCCGCCAACACCAGCGGCGGCGTGACCGGCAAGATGATCTCGCCGCAATCCATCGCCGTGGCCTGCGCCGCCACCGGCATGGTCGGCAAGGAATCCGATCTGTTCCGCTTCACCCTCAAGCACAGCCTGATGTTCGCCGCCATTGTGGGTCTGATCACCCTGGCCCAGGCCTACATCTTCACCGGCATGCTGGTTCACTAAGGCAAGACCCGACTCCGCGCCTGCGCGCGGAGATCCGTCCAAAGCAGCTAAGGTCTTTCGAGGTCACCCGCGCCAGCGCGGTGGCCTCGACAAGCCCCACAACGATGAGACGCCCATGATCATCTCTGCCTCTACCGACTACCGCGCCGCGGCCCAACGCAAGCTGCCGCCGTTCCTCTTCCACTACGCCGACGGCGGCGCCTACGCCGAGCGCACCTTGCGCAACAACGTCGACGACCTGGCCAACATCGCCCTGCGCCAGCGCGTGCTGAAGAACATGTCCGAGCTGAGCCTTGAGACGAAGCTGTTCGACGAGACGTTGAGCATGCCCATCGCCCTGGCCCCCGTCGGCCTGACCGGCATGTATGCCCGGCGCGGAGAAGTACAGGCAGCCCGCGCGGCCGCCGCGAAAGGTATCCCCTTCACGATGTCCACGGTCTCGGTCTGCCCCATCGAGGAAGTCGCCCCGGCCATCGACCGCCCCATGTGGTTCCAGCTCTATGTGCTCAAGGATCGCGGCTTCATGCGCAACGCCCTGGAGCGCGCCAAGGCCGCCGGCGTGAAGACCCTGGTGTTCACCGTCGACATGCCGGTGCCCGGCGCCCGCTACCGAGACGCCCACTCCGGCATGAGCGGCCCGAACGCACCGCTGCGCCGCGTCTGGCAGGCCATGACCCACCCGTCCTGGGCCCTCGACGTCGGCCTGCTGGGCAAGCCCCACGACCTGGGCAACATCTCCAAGTACCGCGGCAACCCGACCGGCCTTGCCGATTACATCGGCTGGCTGGGCGCCAACTTCGACCCGTCGATCTCCTGGAAGGACCTGGAGTGGATCCGCGAGTTCTGGGATGGCCCGATGATCATCAAGGGCATCCTCGACCCGGAAGACGCAAAGGATGCAGTGAAATTCGGTGCCGACGGCATCGTCGTCTCCAACCACGGCGGCCGCCAGCTCGACGGCGTGCTCTCCAGCGCCCGCGCCCTGCCGGCCATCGCCGATGCGGTGAAAGGCGACCTGAAGATCCTCGCCGACTCCGGCATCCGCAACGGCCTGGACGTCGTGCGCATGATCGCCCTGGGCGCGGACACCGTGCTCATCGGCCGCGCCTTCCTCTACGCCCTGGCGACCCACGGCGAAGCCGGCGTGAAGAACCTGCTGGACCTGTTCGAGAAGGAAATGCGCGTGGCCATGGTGCTCACCGGCGCCAAGACCATCGGCGAGATCACTCGCGATTCGCTGGTGCGCGAACTGGGCGCGTGATCCATACGCCCACACGAAATACAGCCTGATTGACCGGGGTACGTGGCGCGCCAGACGCCACGACCCCGCGAGGAGATTGCATGAGCCTGCCCGCCGCGTTCCTCGACACGGTAGAACACCTGATCCCCCGCGAGCGCCGCTTCGACGACGCGCTCTCGACCCTGGCCTTCGGCACCGACGCCAGCTTCTACCGGCTGATCCCCAAGCTGGTGATCCGCGTCGAGAGCGAAGACGAAGTCGCCAGCCTGCTCAAGTCCGCCCACACCAACAAGGTCGCGGTGACCTTCCGCGCCGCCGGTACCAGCCTCTCCGGCCAGGCCGTGAGCGACTCGGTGCTGCTGGTGCTGGGTGACAACTGGAACGGCCGCGACATCCGCGACGGCGGCACGCAGATTCGCCTGCAGCCTGGCGTCATCGGCGCCCAGGCCAACGCCTGGCTGGCTCCGTTCGGCCGCAAGATCGGACCGGACCCGGCGTCGATCAACGCCTGCAAGATCGGCGGCATCGTCGCCAACAACGCCAGCGGCATGTGCTGCGGCACCGCACAGAACAGCTACCACACCCTGGCCGGCATGCGCCTGCTGCTGGCCGACGGTACGCTGCTGGACAGCGAGTTGCCCGACAGCCTCGCGGCCTTCCGCGAAAGCCACGGCACACTGCTCGACCAGCTCGCCGAGCTGGGCCGGCAGACCCGTGCCAACACCGAGCTGGCCGCGAAGATTCGCCACAAGTACCGCCTGAAGAACACCACCGGCCTGTCGCTGAATGCGCTGGTCGACTACGACGAGCCGCTGGATATCCTCACCCACCTGATGGTCGGCTCCGAAGGCACCCTGGGCTTCATCAGCGCGGTCACCTACGACACCGTGCCCGACCACCCGAACAAGGCCAGCGCGCTGATCGTCTTCCCCGACGTGGAGACCTGCTGCAAGGCCGTGACCGTGCTCAAGCAGCAACCGGTGTCCGCCGTGGAACTGCTGGACCGCCGCAGCCTGCGCTCGGTAGAGAACATGCAGGGCATGCCGACGTGGGTGAAGAGCCTCTCCGAAGGCGCCTGCGCGCTGCTCATCGAATCCCGCGCAGCGACCCAGTCGCTGCTGCATGAACAACTCGCGCAGATCAGCGCCTCCATCGCCGGTTACCCGGTGGAGAAACAGGTCGACTTCAGCGAGGACCCGGCGGTCTACAACCAGCTCTGGCGCATCCGCAAGGACACCTTCCCGGCCGTCGGCGCAGTGCGCGAGACTGGCACCACGGTGATCATCGAGGACGTCACCTTCCCCGTCGAACAGCTGGCCGAGGGCGTGAACCGCCTGATCGAGCTGTTCGACAAGCACGGTTACGACGAAGCCATCCTGTTCGGCCACGCGCTGGAAGGGAACCTGCACTTCGTCTTCACCCAGGGTTTCGAATCGCCTGAGCAGATCGCGCGCTACTCGGCCTTCATGGACGACGTCGCGCACCTGGTCGCCGTGGAATACGGCGGCTCGCTCAAGGCCGAGCACGGCACCGGGCGCAACATGGCGCCCTTCGTCGAGCTGGAATGGGGCCACGACGCCTACCAACTGATGTGGCAGCTGAAGCGCCTGCTCGACCCCACCGGCATCCTCAACCCCGGCGTGGTGCTGACCGACGACCCGCAGCTGCACCTGAAGAACCTCAAACCGCTGCCGGCCGCCGACGAGATCGTCGACAAGTGCATCGAGTGTGGCTTCTGCGAGCCGGTCTGCCCGTCCAAGGGGCTGACCCTCAGCCCGCGCCAGCGCATCGTCATGTGGCGCGACATCCAGGCCAAGCGCCGCGCCGGCGTCGACACCACCGAGCTTGAGCGCGACTACCAGTACCAGGGCATCGACACCTGCGCCGCCACCGGCCTGTGCGCCCAGCGCTGTCCGGTGAACATCAACACCGGCGAGCTGGTCCGCAAGCTGCGCGGTGAAGAAGCGCACCACGCCGGCACCGCCACCTGGCTGGCACGCAACTTCGCCACCGCACTCAAGGGTGCGAAGTTCATGCTGCACGCTGCCAACGGTGCGCGCATGGTCCTCGGCGCGCCGCGCCTGGCCCGCCTCAGCGCTTCCATCAGTCACGCCAGCAAGGGCCGCGTGCCGCAGTGGACGCCGTCCATGCCGCAGCCCGTGCGCCTGGCTGCCGCTTCGCAGCCTGTGGATAACGGCAAGCCGCGCGTCGTCTACCTCACCGCATGCGTATCCCGCGCCATGGGCCCGGCGGCGGCGGACGAAGAGCAGATGCCGCTGATCGACAAGACCCGCCAGTTGCTGGAGAAAGCCGGCTACCAGGTGGTCTTCCCGGACAACGCCGACAACCTCTGCTGCGGCCAGCCGTTCGCCTCCAAGGGCTACAAGAGCCAAGCCGACGCCAAGCGCGACGAACTGCTCGCCGAATTGCTGCGCGCCAGTCGGGGTGGTCTCGACCCGATCTACTGCGACACCAGCCCCTGCACCCTGCGCCTGGTGCAGGAACTGGCGGACGACCGGCTGAAGATCTACGACCCGGTGAAGTTCATCCGCACCCATCTGGTCGAGCGTCTGGACTTCCAGCCGCAGGACAAGCCGGTGGCCGTGCACGTCACCTGCAGCACCCAGCACCTGGGCGAAAGCCAGGCACTGATCGACCTGGTCAAGCGCTGCACCCGCGAAGTGGTGATCCCCGAGGGTATCCACTGCTGTGGTTTCGCCGGCGACAAGGGCTTCACCACGCCCGAGCTGAACGCGCATTCGCTGCGCACGCTCAAGGACGCGGTGCAGTATTGCGAGGAAGGCGTCTCCACCAGCCGCACCTGCGAGATCGGTCTGTCCGCCCATGGCGGTATCGACTATCGCGGCGTGGTCTATCTGGTGGATCGCGTGACTCGCGCGCGTTCGTCCACTGTCCAGGCGTAGGGCGCACAACGTCTCCAGCGTTATCCGCCGTCCCCACGGGCGGCGGATAATCGGTCCGGATTCTTCGCCCTGCTTTCTCCGTCAACGGCGCAGAAAGCCTTAACACCTCGTTAAGCGAGCGCTGTCACCCTCTGCCCTAACCGGATCACGCCAGCTATCCTGCTGCACAGGCCGGTAGAGGGGACCAAGATGAGAATCCTGTTGGCAGAAGACGACCAGCTGCTGGGCGATGGCATTCGCGCGGGGCTCGGTCTGGAAGGCGACACCGTGGACTGGGTGAGCGATGGCGTGGCCGCCGACCAGGCGCTGGCCACCGATGAGTTCGACCTGCTGGTCCTCGATCTCGGGCTGCCGCGCAAGGACGGCCTGGAAGTGCTGCGCGGCCTGCGCCGCCGCGGTGACCTGACGCCCGTGCTGATCCTCACCGCCCGCGACAAGGTGGCCGACCGCGTCGCCGGCCTGGACGCAGGCGCCGACGACTACCTGACCAAACCCTTCGACCTCGACGAACTGCTCGCCCGCGTCCGCGCCCTGACCCGCCGCCACACCGGCCGCGCCGCGCCGCTGCTGCAACACGGCGAACTGGCACTGGACCCGGCCACCCACCAGGTCAGCCTGGCCGGCTCACCGGTGGACCTGGCACCGCGCGAATACGCCCTGCTGCGCCTGCTGCTGGAACAGCGCGGCAAGGTGCTGTCCCGCGCCCGACTGGTGGAAGCCCTCTACGGCTGGGACGGCGACCTGGAAAGCAACGCCATCGAAGTCCACATCCACCACCTGCGGCGCAAGCTGGGCAATAGCCTGATCCGCACCGTGCGCGGCATCGGCTACGGCATCGACCGCCCTGAAGGCGCCGCGCGAGCTTGAGCAGCGCGCCCCGTCGCGCCGGCTCCATTAGCCGGCGCCTGCTGCTGACACTGATCGGCGGTGTTTCCTTGCTGTGGCTCGTCGCCGGCCTGTTCACCTACCACCTGACCCGCGAGCAGGTGAACCGCCTCTACGACCAGGACATGATCGACTTCGGCCAGGCGGCCCTGAGCCTGATCGATGTCGCCGACGCGATAGACCCGCAGTCCAGCGACGCCATGGAAATCCTCGCGCGCAGCCGCAAGGCCATCGAAGGGCTGCCGCTGATTCGCCGCGAAGCCACGCTCGGCTATGCCGTCTGGTACCGCGGCCAACCGCTGCTGGCCACTCACAAGCCGCCCAGGGGAATCGAGGCGCAGCCGCCGGGCTTCTCCGACCTGCTCAGTGGCGGGGTCAACTGGCGCGTGCTGCACATGGCCACGACGGGCACCGACGAGGTGCGCATCTGGGTCTTCGAGGACCTGCACTACCGCCACAAGACCCTGCACCTGCTGCTGTTCAGCGCCCTTTTCCCGTTGCTGCTGGCCCTGCCGCTGTTCGGCGTACTGGTGTGGTTCGGTGTGCGCCAGGGCCTGGCACCGCTGCGCAGCCTGATCGAACAGGTGCACCAGCGCGGCGCCCACAGCCTCCACCCGCTGGCCCTGAGCCGCGCACCGGTGGAGGTGCACAGCCTGGTCAACGAACTGAACCTGCTGCTGGAGCGCCTGCATTCGGCAATGGAGGCCGAGCGCCGACTGACCAGCGACGCCGCCCACGAAATCCGCACGCCCCTGGCCAGCCTGCGCACCCACGCCCAGGTCGCGCTGCGCTCATCCGACCCGGCCGCCCACGCCCACGGGCTGCAGCAGGTCAGCCGCAGCGTCGAACGAATCAGCGCGCTGATGGAGCAGATTCTCCTGCTGGCGCGGCTCGATGCCGAAGAGCTGCACGAAATCTTCGCCCCGGTGGACCTGCGCCTGCTGGCCGAAGACACCATCGCCGATCTCGCACCGCAGGCCATCGACAAGCAGATCGAACTGACCCTCGATAGCCAGGAGGTCACGCTGCGGGGCGTAGCGGCGTGGCTCGGGCTGATGCTCACCAACCTGGTCGGCAACGCCCTGCGCTACACCCCCGAAGGCGGCCGTGTGGCAGTCAGCCTGGAAAGCGCGAGCAACCGACTGAGCCTCTGGGTGCGCGACAACGGCCCCGGCGTGGCGCCGGCCGAACAGGCGGCGATCTTCACCCGCTTCTACCGCAGCCCCAGCGTCGCCAGCAGCCATGGCAGCGGGCTGGGCCTGCCCATCGTCAAGCGCATCGTGGAAATCCACCACGGGCGCATTTCCCTGCACGAAGGGCTGGACGGCGCCGGCCTGGGCGTCTGCGTCGAACTCCCGACAGCCGCCGGGCCGATTCTCTGAACCCCGCGTGAATCGTGGCAGTCCACCCTGTACGGCCCGCTCGTTCGGTCCGCGACAACGGTCAAGTTGACAGGAGTACTGCCATGAAACGTGCCGCCCTGCTCATTACAGCCGCCCTGCTGGCGTCGCCGGCTTTTGCCGCCGACCTGTGCAGCGACAATCTGCAGAAAGTCGATGACGCGGTGAAAACCGTCACCAACAACACCCAGGCCCAGGAACAGGCCATGCGCCTGCAGGAAAAGGCCGCCCAGGCCCAGGCCGCGGGTGACACCAAGGCCTGCATTGCGCAGACCGAAAAAGCCCTGCAGCTGCTGAAGAAGAACGCCGGCGACGGCGGAGCCAACGGGTGATCCCGCACGCGGTGGCCGGCTCCAGGCCGGTCACCGCTCATAAGGCCCACTAAGCCTGCGCCATTCGCGACGCCGTACTTGATTCCCCACCCTCCTCACCCGCCTAAGATGGTGCGATTGCCGACCACAAGAACCACAACCGGAATCGCCATGCCCGTCAACCGCCTGCTCATCGCCAACCGTGGCGAGATCGCCATCCGCATTGCCCGCGCCGCCGCCGAGCTGGGTATCCAGACGCTGGCGATCTTCGCCGAGGACGACGCCGCCTCGCTGCACACTCGCCAGGCCGACCAGGCCACGGCCCTGAAAGGGCGTGGCGCCAGCGCCTACCTCGACCAGCAGCAGATCATCGACATCGCCCTGACCCAGGGCTGCGACGCGGTGCATCCGGGCTATGGCTTCCTTTCCGAGAACGCCGGCTTCGCCCGCCGCTGCGAAAGCGCCGGGCTCACCTTCGTCGGCCCCTCGGCGGAGGTGCTCGACGTCTTCGGTGACAAGGCCCGCGCCCGCGACCTCGCGCGCGATCACGGCGTGGCGCTGGCCGCCGGCAGCAACCGCGCAACCTCACTGGAAGATGCCGAACGCTTCTTCCGCGAACTGCCCGCCGGCGCCGGCATGATGATCAAGGCCCTCGCTGGCGGCGGTGGGCGCGGCATGCGCGCGGTGCGCAGCGTCGAGGAGATCGCCGACGCCTACGCCCGCTGCCAGGCAGAGGCCCGCGCGGCCTTCGGCGATGACCGGCTCTACGTCGAACGCCTGATCCAGCGCGCCCGCCACATCGAAGTGCAGGTGATCGGCGACGGCCGCGTCGTCAGCCACCTGGGGGAGCGCGACTGCACCCTGCAGCGGCGCAACCAGAAGCTGCTGGAGATCGCCCCGAGCCCCAACCTGCATCCTCGGCTGCGTGGTGCCATTCTCGCCGCCGCCGTGCGGCTGGCCGAAGCCGTGAACTATCGCGGCCTGGGCACCTTCGAGTTCCTGCTCGACGAGGACAGCGGCGATTTCGTGTTCATGGAAGCCAACCCGCGCCTGCAGGTGGAACACACCATCACCGAAGCAGTGACCGGCGTCGACCTCGTCCAGGCGCAACTGCGCATTGCCGCCGGCGCCAGCCTCGCCGAGCTGAACCTGACCCAGGCGGAAATTCCCGCGCCACGCGGCCACGCCCTGCAACTGCGGATCAACCTGGAAACACTTTCCAGCGACGGCACGCCCCACCTCGCCTGCGGCACCCTCAGCGCCTACGAGCCGCCCAGCGGCCCGGGCCTGCGCGTGGATGGCTACGGCTACGCCGGTTACCGCAACAGTGCCGGCTACGACTCGCTGCTGGCCAAGCTGATCGTCCACGGCATCGGCAGTTATCCACAGCTGGTGCAGCGCGCCTATCGCGCGCTCTGCGAATTCCGTCTCGAAGGCGTGGCGAGCAACATTCCGCTGTTGCTCAATCTGCTGCGCCAGAGCGCGGTGGCGGACAACCAGGTCACCACCCGCTACATCGAAGAACACCTGCCCACGCTGCTGGGCGCACAGGATCACGCGCACCCGCATCGCTTCTTCAGCCATGCCGGTGCCACTGCACAAGCCCAACGCAGCAACGAAGCACCGGCCGGCTGCCTCCCGCTCGCCACGCCGAGCGCGGGTGTGCTGGTCAGCCTGAACGTGGCCACGGGCGATGCCGTTGCCCAGGGCCAGACCATCGCCGTGGTCGAGGCGATGAAGATGGAATTCGAGGTAAAAGCCAGCGCCAGTGGCATCGTCCACAGTCTCGCCGCCACCCCCGGCGACAGCCTCGGCGAGGGCGACGCATTGCTGTTCGTCGAGCCGGCGGACATCGAAGCGCAGCACCATGAAAGCAGCGCCGCCATCGATCTCGACGCCATCCGCGCCGACCTCGCCGAAGTGCTCGAACGCCACGCCATCGGCCTCGACGAGCGCCGCCCGGACGCCGTCGCCAAGCGCCACAGGATCGGCAAGCGCACCACCCGCGAGAACCTCGCCGATCTGCTCGATGACGGTAGCTTCATCGAGTACGGCGCACTGGCCATCGCGGCCCAGCGCCGTCGCCGCAGCGTCGAGGAACTGATCGCCAGCAGCCCTGCCGACGGCCTGGTCAGCGGGCTGGGCAGCATCAACGCTGCGCAGTTCGGCGACGAGAAGGCACGCTGCCTGGTGCTGGCCTACGACTACACGGTGTTCGCCGGCACCCAGGGCGTGATGAACCACAAGAAGACCGACCGCATGCTGCACCTCGCCGAGCAATGGCGCATCCCGCTGGTGCTCTACGCGGAAGGCGGCGGCGGGCGTCCGGGCGACACCGATTTCGTCGGCGTGGCCGGGCTGGACAACATGAGCTTCGTCGGCCTGGCGCGGCTCTCCGGGCTGGTGCCGCTGGTGGGCGTGGTCTCCGGCCGCTGCTTTGCCGGCAACGCCGCGCTGCTGGGTTGCTGCGACGTGATCATCGCCACCCGCGACACCAGCCTGGGGATGGCCGGCCCGGCAATGATCGAGGGCGGCGGCCTGGGCAGATTCGCCCCCGAAGAAGTCGGCCCCAGCGACGTGCAGAGCGCCAATGGCGTGATCGACGTACTGGTGGAAGACGAGGCCGAAGCCACCCGCATCGCCCGCCAGTACCTCGCCTACTTCCAGGGCGACAGCACCGACTGGCAATGCGCCGACCAGCGCCTGTTGCGCCATGCTGTGCCCGAGAATCGCCTGCGGGTCTACGACATCCGCCAGGTCATCGAGCAACTGGCCGACAGCGGCTCGGTGCTGGAACTGCGCCGGCACTTCGCAGCCGGGATGGTCACCGCGCTGGTGCGCATCGAAGGCAAGCCGTTCGGCCTGATCGCCAACAACCCCATGCACCTGGGCGGCGCCATCGACGCCGAGGCCGGCGACAAGGCCGCGCGCTTCATGCAGCTGTGCGACGCCTTCGACCTGCCGATCATCTCGCTGTGCGACACCCCCGGCTTCATGGTCGGTCCGGAAGCGGAGAAGACCGGCACCGTGCGCCACGTCTCGCGCATGTTCGTCACCGCCGCCAGCCTCAGCGTGCCGTTCTTCACCGTGGTCCTGCGCAAGGGCTATGGCCTCGGCGCGCAGGCCATGGCCGCCGGCAGCTTCCACGCTGCGCTGTTCACGGTCGCATGGCCCAGCGGCGAGTTCGGCGCCATGGGGCTGGAGGGAGCGATCCGCCTCGGCTACGCCAAGGAGCTGGCCGCGATTGAAGACCCGCAGGAGCGGCAGAAGCTGTTCGACAAGCTGGTCGCCGCCGCCTACCGCAACGGCAAGGGGCTGAACATGGCGAGCTACCTGGAGATCGACGACGTCATCGACCCGGCCGATACCCGTCGCTGGTTGCTGCGCGGCCTGGCATCGACGCCGAAGCCCATACCGCGGCAGGGGAAAAAGCGTCCACTGATCGATACCTGGTGAGATGACGGTTGAGCTGCCCTACCGATCCGCTAGAATGCGCGGCGTCATTGGGGAGTAGCCGACCGTTCGAACGGGGGCGACGTCAACACACTTGGCCCACAGGCCATGGCGTCGTCAGCAGCTTTGCCTGGCAAGACCTTTGACCACGTGATCTCCGCAACGGCCGGGGAGATGCGTGGTCATGGGTACTTACACCGGCCGGGAGCTTCACCGTGATGCACCACCTCACCCTTCGCTCCATCCCTCTGGAGCTGCGCGCATGCTGACATTCATCCTCGAACTGCTCGGCATGCTGCTGGTGATCCTGATCGCCGCCGAACTCTTCACCAACGCGCTGGAACATTTCGGCGAGCGCCTGGGCATCTCCGAAGGTGTCACCGGTTCGCTGTTCGCCGCCATCGGCACCGCCCTGCCGGAAACCCTGATCCCGCTACTGGCGCTGTTTGCCGGTACCAGCAACGTCAACCTCAATGAGGAAGTCGGCGTCGGCGCGATCCTCGGCGCACCGCTGATGCTCTCCACCTTGTCCACCTGCCTGATGGCGCTCGCCGCCTGGCGCGCTCGCGGCCTGTTCGGACGCATTCGCCCCGAGCGCACGGGCATGCAGCGCGACCTGAACTTCTTCCTGGTCGCCTTCAGCTTCGCCACCATCGCCATGTTCGTCCCGGCTGAACTGCACTCCGTGCGCGTCGCCCTCAGCGTACTGCTGGTGCTCACCTACATCGGCTACATCACGCTGACCATCCGCGCCTCGCAAAGCCTGGTGGAAGACGGCCACGGCACCGAGGCCGACCACCGCATGTACCTGTCGCGCATCGGCCTGCCGACCAACCTCGCCACCATCCTGCTGCAACTGCTGCTGGGCCTGGCGCTGCTGGTGCTGGGCGCCAAGGGCTTCATCCATGGTGTGGAAGGCCTGTCGCACATCCTGGGCATTTCCGCGCTGCTGCTGTCGCTGCTGATCATCCCCATCGCCACCGAGCTGCCGGAGAAGATCAACAGCATCCTCTGGGTACGCCGCGGCAAGGACACCCTGGCCTTCGGCAACATCAGCGGCGCCATGGTCTTCCAGGGCACCCTGTTGCCCGCCATCGGCATCCTGCTCACACCCTGGCAGCCGCGTATCGAAGTGCTCACCGGAGTACTGGTGACCCTCGGCGCTGCGCTCTGGCTGCGAATCAACGCCCAGCGCGGCGGCGGCCTGCCGATCTGGGTACTGATGCTCAACGGCGTGCTGTACGCCGCCTATCTGGGTATCACCCTGTCGCGCTGACGCAGACGGCTCATTGCCTACACTGACAGTCCGGGCTGCCGTTTCGGCGGCAGCCGCACGACTAGCGATACGCCGAAGGAGTGAGCATGAAAATCCTGGTAGTCCTGACCTCCCACGACCAGCTCGGCAGCACCGGCAAGAAAACCGGCTTCTGGCTCGAGGAGTTCGCCGCGCCCTACTACGTGTTCAAGGATGCCGGCGCCAGCCTGACCCTGGCCTCGCCCAAGGGCGGCCAGCCGCCGCTCGACCCCAAGAGCGACGAGGAAGGCGCACAGACCCCGGCCACCCTGCGCTTCCGCCAGGACAGCGACGCCCAGGCCGCGCTGGCCAGCACCGTGAAGCTCAGCGAAGTGAAGGCCGACGACTACGACGCCGTGTTCTACCCTGGCGGCCACGGCCCGCTCTGGGACCTGGCCGAGGACCGCACCTCGGTGGCGCTGATCGAAGCCTTCCACTCCAGCGGCAAGACCGTCTCCGCGGTCTGCCACGCCCCGGCCGTGTTCCGTCACCCGCGCGGGCTCGACGGCCGGCCGCTGGTACAGGGCCGGCACGTCACCGGCTTCTCCAACAGCGAAGAGGACGCTGTCGGCCTCACCGACGTGGTGCCCTTCCTCGTCCAGGACATGCTCAAGGCCAACGGCGCCCGCTACAGCAAGGGCCCGGACTGGCAGAGCCACGTCGAGGTGGACCGCGGCCTGATCACCGGGCAGAACCCCGCGTCCTCCGAGGCCGTGGCCGAAGCCGTGCTGAAATTCCTGAGCTGACAACACCTTGCGCCGCCCCGGGTGGCTATCGGGGCGGCTTTCCCGTACAATCGCCAACGACCTTTCAAGGTTTTGGGGCCGATTAGGATTCGACGCCGGTAACAAAACTCGAGGGGCATGCCGAGTAGGTGACAGTTCTCGTAAATCAGCTGCCACAACTTTATAGTTGCCAACGACGACAACTACGCCCTAGCAGCCTAAGTGCCGCTAGCAGACCCTAGGGGATGCCTGTAAACCCGAAGATTAGGTCTGTCATATAGAACAGGATCGCCGCCAAGTTCGCTGTAGACGTAACGGCTAAAACTCATACAGCTCGCTCCAAGCGCCCTGCCACTCGGGCCGCAAGGAGTTAACCTAATAGAGATGGCTAAGCATGTAGAACCGACAGCGGAGAACTGGCGGACGGGGGTTCAAATCCCCCCGGCTCCACCAAATCCAAAGAAAAAGGCGCTGAGCCTCAAGCCCAGCGCCTTTTTTCTTGCCCGCGATTTGCCTAGAGCGTCAGGAATCCCAGCCGAGGCATCAGCGGTTCGGCCTGCTCATTCACCACCCTTTCCACACAAGGTTTGCGCAGGCGCAGGCGTTCGGCGTTGCACAGCAGCGGGCCGTCCTCGTCTGCAGCGCCAAAGGGATCGTCGATCAGCACGCCCTTGATCAGCCCCTGGCGGAACAATTCGCGGATGGCGAAGAGATTGGCTTCGCGGGGGCCGGCAAGATCGCCGATGGATTTGAAGTCGGTTTCCGTGAGCTGGCTGAGCACGGCGCTCAACTGGGCCTGGGAGGGTTTGCGACTCATGGGGTACTCCGGGGTAGAGCGGGGGCAAGCATGACTATCGGGGACAAATGTTAACGCTGTATTAGCAAGCGAGCAGGCCGACCTTGGTCGGCCTGTCGTAGGAATCTTCCGCCTCAGTCTCGGGAGATGCCCATTTCCAGTAGCGCGAGACGCTCTTCGAGGGCCGCAATACGGCCTTCCAGCTCGACCAGCCGGCCCTCGTCATGACCACCGCCGTCGCTGCGCTCGCTGGAGGCGCGGCTGCCGCTGGCGGCGATGGCGGCCTCGCGGTCTTCCTCGGTGCCCAGCAGGTGCATGTAGCGGTCTTCACGCTGGCCGCTCAGGCGCTCCAGCTGAAGGGCCATGCCACGGCCAGCGAGGCGTTCGAGCTGGTGGCGGACTTCCTCGGTATCGTCGAAGTCGTGCATCCGCTGGCTGCGGGTGAGCAGTTCGTTGAGCGTCTGCGGGCCGCGCAGGAACAGCAGGCCGAGCAGGATGACCTGTGGCTTGACCAGTTCCAGCGCCTTGTCCAGCCGCTGCTCCCAGCGGTCGGCGCGGCTGCCCATGACCAGGCGGGTCATTTCGCGTCCTTCCAGGTGCCGCAGGGACTGGCCGACCTGGCCAGGAGTGAGGTTCATCACCGGGTCGCGGCTGGTCTTCTGGTTGCACGCGGTGACCAGCGCGTTGAGGGTCAGCGGGTAGGCTTCGGGGGTGGTGAGCTGCTTTTCGATCAGGCACCCGAGAACGCGGGCATCCGTTGCACTCAGGGGTTCGAAGTCGGAGAGGGTGTCGAGCGACTGGCTCATGGCGGTATCCGTCGATGAGGAAACCGCCCTAGCCTAGCCGTTTACGCAGCGTTTGGCAGCCTCAGGCGGCGCCGGCGAGACGGCGGTTCAACGGCCGCTCGATGACTGCCCAGTGCGAGAAGGACGCCGCCAGCTCCTGCTCGCGCCCCTGCGCATCACGTCCCAGCGTACGCCGGGCGAGGTCGCCGGTGAACCAGTTGGCGGTATTGGCTGCGACAACGCGCCCTTCGCCATTCACCACCAGGGCTTCGTGGCCCATCTGCATCAGGCTGCCCAGCAGCACGCCCTCGAACTCGTGCAGGGCGATATCAGCGGCGGCGACGCCGATGAAGCGGCCGTCCACCTGGATCGGCACGGAGAAGGCGAGGATGTACAGGTCGGTGCCGTAAAGGTCGACGAAGGGCCCGACCACCGAGGGCTGGCCGCTGGCGCGCGGGCGGGAGAACCACGGCATGTTGAGGTAGTTGTAGAAGCTCTCGCTGCGCCGGTTGAAGTTCAGGCTCATGGGCACGACCTTGTCGCCGCGGCCGTGATACCACCACTCCAGGTACATCTCCTGGTCGGCCAGCTCGCCTGGCTCGATCACCACGCCGGTGCCGTGCAGGCGCGTGCCGTCATCGGTGAGGTCATGCTGGATGCGCGGGCGCAGCGCACTGAGGTCCTTCGAGGACGGGCGCTTGCCCTCTTCCGCCAACGTGCGCCAGATCGCCACGACCTCGCCGGCCAGCTCGTCGAGACGCTGGAAAACGTTACGGATGGAAGCGTCGATGCGCTGGGCGCAGCGCTGGAGTTCATCCGAGGGTTGTTCGCTGGACATGACCGGGGCCTCGCTGTTCTTGTTATCGCGCAGGCCAGAGAGGTCTGCGGTGAGTCGTTGCCTGCGCCCTTCCGGACGCGTCGGGAAAGCAGCAAGCGCTGTGCCAGTCAGCCGTCTTCGGCCAGCAGGCTCAGGCGCAGGTTGATCAGGCGCTTGATGCCACGGGTGACGTGGGCCTCGGCCAGCGCACCGGCCAGGTTCGAATCACCGGCACTGATCGCTTCAAGGATCGCGCGGTGCTCCTGCTCGATGGCTGCGGCGCCCGGGAAGCCTTCTACCGGCAGCCACAGCCATTCGCCGATCTCCGCCTGCAGGCGGGACTCCGCGTGGGTCAGGCGCACGGACTGGGCGGCGACGGCGATCTCGATATGGAAGCGCGCATCGGCGCGGCGCTGTTCCTGCCGGGTGGTGGCGCTCGCCAGCGCATCGAGGTACTGGGCGATGCGCGCCTGCTCATCGGACGTGGAGCGCTGCGCGGCGAGGCGCGCGGCAGCGCCGGCGATGGCGACGTGTTCGTCGCCCAGATCGCGCAGTTCCAGTGCACTCATCTGGCGCAGTTGCCCCAGCAGGGCGTCCTCGGAGGTGTGCTGCGGCGAGCAGACGAAACTGCCACCGTTGCGCCCGCGCCGGGTCTCGATCACGCCGCGTTCGCGCAGCTCCGCCAGCGCATCGCGCAGGGTCACGGTGGCAACGCCGAACTGCATCGCCAGCTCGCTTTCGCTGGGCAGCTGCTCGCCTTCGGCGTAGAGGCCGAGGTCGACCATTTCCACCAGCCGGCGCGCAACCTCCTCGGTGCGCCCTTCCTGGCGCAGGCGCATGAAACTGGCGGGGCGGACTTTCCTGAATTCGTTCATAGGCAGCAGCGCGATGGGCGCGGAATATTCCTGTTCTGGCGTTCTGTTCTGGCGTCGAGGGAGAAGTCTACCGGTAAGCCCGGCTGCGGCTCCGCGCAAAACTATGTCTCCATATTTTTAAATCGCTTTCCGGACTTTCAGCAAGGTCTTTTGCCACGAAAACCCCTTTCAAGTGCTCGTTTTTCGACCTGTATTGGCAACCGGCAAAACATAAGATATGGTTTCAAATGTATTTGCCAGCGACGGTCCGCAGGCCGTCTCCGCCAACAACAGGAAGAACGAGGAGCGATACGCATGAGCCAGCCAACCCGCGCCGAATGGGAAGCCCGCGCCAAGACCCTGAAGATCGAGGGCCGCGCCTTCATCCAGGGCGAGTACCTTGCCGCCGCCTCCGGCGAAACCTTCGATTGCATCAGCCCGGTGGACGGCCGCCTGCTGGCCAAGGTCGCCAGCTGCGACGCCGCCGATGCCGAGCGCGCCGTGCAGAGCGCCCGCAACACCTTCGACTCCGGCGTCTGGTCGCGTGAAGCGCCGGCCACCCGCAAGGCTGTGATGATCCGCTTCGCCGCCCTGCTGGAAGAGCACGCCGAGGAGCTGGCGCTGCTGGAAACCCTGGACATGGGCAAGCCCATCGGCGATTCGCTGAACGTCGACCTGCCGGGCGCCGCCGACTCCCTGCGCTGGAGCGGCGAGGCCATCGACAAGGTCTACGACGAAGTGGCCGCCACCTCCCACGATCAGCTCGGCCTGGTCACCCGCGAGCCGGTGGGCGTGGTCGCCGCCATCGTGCCGTGGAACTTCCCGCTGATGATGGCCGCCTGGAAACTCGGCCCCGCACTGGCCACCGGCAACTCGGTGATCCTCAAGCCCTCCGAGCGCTCGCCGCTGACCGCCATCCGCATCGCCCAGCTGGCCATCGAAGCGGGCATTCCCGCCGGCGTGCTGAACGTGCTGCCGGGCTACGGCCACACCGTCGGCAAGGCCCTGGCGCTGCACATGGACGTGGACACCGCGGTGTTCACAGGCTCTACAAAAATTGCCAAGCAACTGATGGTCTACGCCGGCGAATCGAACATGAAGCGCGTCTGGCTGGAGGCCGGCGGCAAGAGCCCGAACATCGTCTTCGAGGACGCACCGGACCTGCAGGCCGCCGCTGAGTCCGCCGCCGCCGCCATCGCCTTCAACCAGGGCGAAGTGTGCACCGCTGGCTCGCGCCTGCTGGTGCAGAAATCGATCAAGGCGAAGTTCCTGCCGCTGGTGGTCGAGGCCCTCAAGGGCTGGAAGGCCGGTCACCCGCTGGACCCGGAAACCAACGTCGGCGCACTGGTCGACGGCCGCCAGCTGGAGCAGGTACTGGGCTATATCCAGGCCGGCCAGGACGAAGGCGCGAAGATCCTCGCCGGCGGCAAGCGCGTGCTGGAGGAAACCGGCGGCACCTATGTCGAGCCGACCCTGTTCGACGGCGTGAGCAACGCGATGAAGATCGCCCGCGAGGAAATTTTCGGCCCGGTGCTCTCGGTCATCGAGTTCGAAGACGCCGAGGAAGCCATCCGCATCGCCAACGACACCCCCTACGGGCTGGCGGCGGCGGTCTGGACCCGCGACATCTCCAAGGCCCACCTCACTGCCCGCGCCCTGCGCGCCGGCAGCGTGTGGGTGAACATGTACGACGGCGGCGACATGACCGCGCCCTTCGGCGGCTTCAAGCAGTCGGGCAACGGTCGTGACAAGTCGCTGCACGCCTTCGACAAGTACACCGAGCTGAAGGCGACCTGGATCAAGCTGTAACGCGATCCGGAAAACGAGAGGTTTGGAGCAAGACGGCGCGTGGCTCAAGCCGCGCGCCGAACAATAACAACAACGCTTTCCGTTGCACCCGATTGGCTGCCGACGCGAAAACCTCAGACAGGACACCCACGATGAACAGCTCGATCCAGCCAGGCGCCGCCCTGGACCGCGACGCGGAGCAACTCCGCGCGCTGGGCTACACCTCCAATTTCGAACGCAGCATGACCCTCTGGCAGAACTTCGCCCTGGGCTTCACCTACCTCTCGCCGGTGGTCGGCGTGTACACCCTGTTCGGCCTGTGCCTGGCCGCCGGCGGCCCGCCGATGTTCTGGTCCTACCTGCTGGTGGGCATCGGGCAGATGCTGGTGTGCCTGATCTTCTGCGAGGTCGTCTCGCAGTTCCCCATTTCCGGCGGCGTCTATCCCTGGGCCCGGCGCCTGGTCGGCAAGCGCTGGGCCTGGATGGTCGGTTGGATCTACTCGGTGTCGCTGTGCGTGACCATCGCCGCCGTGGCCCTGGGCGCCGGCCCGTACATCGCGACATTGCTCGGCTTCGAGTCGACACCGGTGACCAACACCTTCGTCGCCCTCGCGCTGACGGTGATCGCCACCCTGCTCAACCTGTCCGGCACCAAGCTGCTGGCGCGCGTGGCGATGTTCGGCTTCATCTGCGAGCTGCTCGGCGCGCTGGTAATCGGCACCTACCTGCTGATCTTCGAACGCCACCAGCCGTTCTCGGTGCTGTTCAACACCTTCGACATCCGCATCGACGGCAGCTACTGGCCAGCGTTCCTCACCGCCTCGCTGGCCGGCATGTTCCTCTACTACGGCTTCGAGGCCTGCGGTGACGTCGCCGAGGAAACCCCAAACCCCAGCCGCCGCATTCCCAAGGCCATGCGCATGACCATCTGGATCGGCGGCGGCGCGGCCATCTTCGCTGCCCTGGCGCTGATCCTCGCGGTACCGGACATGGCCGCGGTGATCTCCGGCGCCGACAAGGACCCGATGACCACCATCCTCGACAACGCCTTCGGCGTGACCGGCGCGCGCCTGGTGATGGCGGTGATCATCGTCTCGTTCGTCTCCTGCGTGCTCAGCCTGCAGGCCGCCGCCAGCCGCCTGCTGTACTCCTACGCCCGCGACGAGATGGTGATGGGCAGCGGCCTGCTCAAGCGCCTGTCGCCCAACACCCACGTGCCGGTGGCCGCGCTGATCGCCTGCGGGGTGATCCCGTCCGTGATCGTCTGCGCCGGCTTCTACCTGCAGAACGCCATCGCCATGGTGGTGAGCTTCGCCGCCATCGGCATCTACCTGTCGTTCCAGATGATCGTCGGCGGCGCCCTGTTCGCCCGCCTGCGCGGCTGGAAACCGAGCGGCGCCTTCACCCTGGGCAACTGGGGCTGGATCGTGAACATCCTGGCGCTGACCTACGGTGTGCTGGCGATCATCAACATGTCCTGGCCGCGCACGCCGGACGCGCCCTGGTACCTGAACTACGGGATCATCCTGGTAGGTGGCATCGTGATCCTGCTAGGCCTGGCCTACATGACCCTGTTCCGCCCGTACGACAAGGGCACCGCTCCCCACGGGGATGCGTGGAAGCTGCATCAGCAGTAATCGGCAGTGCGAAACGAAAACGCCCGGCAAGGATGCCGGGCGTTTTCCGTTGTGGGGCTGCTCCCGGTTTCGACACTGAGCGGGAACCTTGTAGGAACGGACCGTGCCCGCGACCGCGGACAAAGTCCGCGCCCCACTATGGACGCCGTGAGCCCTGCTCACGGTTCGCGGGCATGGCCCGCTCCTACAGGGTCAAGCGATCTCTTCGGACTGGGCCCAGAGGCGGTCACCCGCGCCCGGTGCTTCCTTCCACTGCTTCAACGACCGCGTCGGCAGGTCGAAGTACTCCCTCGTGCGTGCATAACCCTGTCCGCCCATGCGCCCAATGGCGTCGAGGCCGAGCTGGTCGATGTAGAGCGTCGCCGGGTCGATCAGGTCGTCCCGCACGTGGGCCATCAGCACTTCGCCGAGGATGATTTCCCGTGACTGGCCGATGGACAGCGCCATCATCCGCCGACACTCCAGCGCCACCGGCGCCTCGCCGATGCGCGGGCAGCCGACACGGGTGCCGGGGATGGCGGTGAGTCCGGCGGCGACCAACTCGTCGAAGCCCGGCTCGAAGGGCACGGCGCAGACGTTCATGGCTTCCACCAGCGCGTCGGAGACGATGTTCACGGTGAATTCCTGGTTCTGCCGGATGTTCAGCGTGGTGTCCTTGGGACTCAGATCGCTGTAGTTCTCCACGCCCAGGGCGAGGATCGGCGGATCGGCAGAGAGGGCGTTGAAGAAGCTGAAGGGCGCCGCGTTCACGCGCCCCTCGGCGTCGATGGTGGTGACAAGGGCGATGGGCCGGGGTACCACACTGCCAATGAGGATCTTGTATTTCTCGCGGGCGGAGAGCTGCTGGAAGTCGAAGCTGAGCATGGGGTGATCCTTCACGGGGCCGTTGGTGCGTGCGCGTCGAGTAGCGGTGCGGCGGCGCTGTACGAGTCGGCAAAGGGAATCGCGGAACGGAACAGCGTGCGCCATGGCGGGTTGCCGAAAGCGCGGCCGGCGTGGTGCTGCATCTGCTTCTGGAACAGCGCGTCGGCGCGGCGTTGCAGGTCGGCGTAATCGACACCGATCACCTGGCCGCCCTGCATCACGCTGCGACCGTCGATGAAGCTGGCGATGCAGTCATCGCCGCGGCCGGCGGTGAACAGGTTCTTCAGCGGATCGAAGAACGGGCCCTGATGGAAGTCGCCAAGGCGGAACACCGTGATGTCTGCCCGGGCGCCGACGGCGAGACGGCCGAGGTCGTCGCGGCCCAGCGCCTGGGCGCCGCCGAGGGTGGCGGCGTTATAGAGATCGAGCATGCGCGTGTGTTCGGCGTCGCCCTCCTTCACCCGCGCGATGTTCAGGCCCTGGCGCAGGTTGTCGAGCATGTCCGCCGGGAAGGTGTCGGTGCCCATGGCGAGGTTGATACCGCGTGCGCGGTAAGCGCCGAAGGAATCCAGCGCGTCGCCTTCGCGGGCGAACACCACCGGGCAATGCACCAGGCTCGCGCCGGTATCCGCGAGGCGCTGCAACTCATGCTCGCCGCTGTGCAGAATACCGTGGGGCAGCACGCTGCGCGGGTTGAGCAGGCCGTAGCCGTCGAGCCACTGCAGCGAGGACGTGTCGCGCAGGCGACGCACCAGCTCCACCTCGTAGCGCGACTGGCAGCAGTGCAGGCGCAGCGGCGCGCTCAGTTCGCGCTGTACAGCGGCGGTGCGCTCCAGCAGCGCAGGCGTACAGGTTTCGATGCGGTCCGGCAGCAGCGCACCGCGCACCAGGCCGTGGTGGGCGCCGTCGAAGTCATGGAAGAAGCGCTCGGCTTCCTTCAGTCCGGCGAGGCCGGCAGCTTCGTCCCAGTGCTGCGCAGGGCTGCCGTCGGCGCGGGCATAGGTCATGCCGCTCATGTAGCAGGGGCCGAGGTAGGTGCGCAGGCCGAGCTCGCCGGACAGCGCGGCGACCCCGGCGAATTCGTCGTAGTGCTCGGCCCAGCGCCGGTAGTACATCGAGGTGATCGGCATGGCGGTGGTGATGCCGTTGCGGATCAGCTGGGTGAAGGCGTAGCGGTACTTGAACAGTTCCTCGTCCGGGCTGTAGCACTCGCTCGGCCCGGCACGCAGGTAGTCTTCGGACCAGACGCGGCCCATGTTCCACTCGGCGCCGTTATCCAGGGTGAGCACGGTGGAGTCGAGGTCGCCGAGGGCATCGAGGTCGATGAAGCCGGGGCCGATCAGCGCGTGACCGTAGTCGATCCACTGGCTGACGTCGCCGGGAAAGCCACGGCCAACGAAGACGATCCTGCCGCTCTCGAACACCACTTCGCCGTGGCGCCACAGCACGTGCTGCGCGCCGTCGAAGCCGACCACGAAGCTGGCTTTCAGGCCGATGCGTGGCGTGCTCACAGACGCGACTCCACCAGGCGACCGTGCTCGGCGATCAGCTTGCCGGCCTTGAATACCCGGCGCTGCGCCGGGCGCGCGACCACGGCTTCACCGAGGGTTTCCACCGGCAGCAGGAGGAAGTCCGCCGGCGCACCAACTTCAAGACGCGCTGGCTCGCGCCCCAGTGCACGAGCGCCGTTGTCGGTAGCAGCGGCGAAGGCGGCGGCGAGGTCGTCGTCCTTGCACAGGTCGAAGCGGAAGGCGAGGAACATGGCGCGTTCGAGCATGTCGCCGTTGCCCATGGGCGACCAGGCATCGCGGATGCCGTCGCTGCCCAGGCACAGGTTCACGCCGGCCTCGCGCAGGGCGAGGAACGGCGGTACCGAGGTGTCGGCCGGCGCGGAGCTCATCAGGGAAATGCCCAGTTCGGAGAGTCGCTCGGCCAGCGGCTCGACCTGCTCCCAGGGCGCCATGCCCAGGCAGTAGGCGTGGCTGATCATCACCTTGCCCTGCAGGCCGTGGCGCTCGGTGTAGTCGGCGATGCGAGCGATCTGCCAGAGGCCCAGTTCGCCCTTGTCGTGCAGGTGGATATCCACGCCACGGCCAAATTCCACGGCCAGGCCGAAGACGATATCGAGCTGGGCAATGGGGTCGTCGTCGATACCGCAGGGGTCGAGGCCGCCGACATTTTCCACACCCAGCGCCAGCGCTTCGCGCATCAGTTCGGCGGTGCCGGGACGACTGACGAGGCCGGTCTGCGGGAAGACCACGAACTCCATGTCGATCAGGTCCGCATAGCGCTCGCGCAGCGCCTGCATCGCTACCACGTGGCGCAGGCCCAGTTCGGGGTCGATATCCACGTGGCAGCGGAAGGTCAGTGAGCCACGGGCAATGCACTGCTCCAGCAGCGCGCCAGCGCGTACGGCGATGGGCGCCTCGATCTCACGCAGTACGCGGCGCTCGTTGGCGATGTAGTCCTTGAGCGTGGGCCCGGCGCTGTTGGGGCGCCAGGGTTGACCCCAGAGGGTCTTGTCCAGGTGGCAGTGGCTTTCCACCAGCGGCGGCAGCAGGAGCTGGCCGCCGCCGTCGATGTCGCCGGCCTGCGGCGCGGTGTTGCCGGCCGGACGGCGTTCGGCGATGCGGCCGTCACGGATGAGGAAGTCTTCCGCTGCATTGCCCAGCGGACGGATGTTGCGCAGCCAGTAGCTGTCGGTCATGGGGACCTCGAATCCAGAGAAGAACGTAGGGCGAATAACTGCTTGCAGTTATCCGCCGATGAACTCGGCGGCGGACGAGGCGTTCCGCCTCATGCGCCCTACGGGTTTACGGAGAACGGCGCGTCAGCCCTTGAGCTTGGACCAGATGCGATCCTGCAGCTCGCGGGACTTGTTGCTGCACTCCTTTTCCAGGCGCAGGCGCTGCGCGTATTCCTCGGGCATGTTGATGGCGTCCATGACCTTCCACTTGGCGTCCAGCAGGTGGTCGGTCTGGATGCCGTTGGAATAGGCAATGGCGTTGGTCACCGCGGCGGCGTTCTCCGGCTTCATCATCCAGTTGATGAAGACCTTGGCGTTCTCCGGGTGCGGCGCGCTTTTCGGCACGGCGAAGTTGTCCTGGAAGGAGGCCACGCCTTCGCGCGGGTAGACGTACTTGATGGTGCTCTTCTGCAGCGTGGCGCGGGCGGTGGAGCCGTTCCAGTTCTGCATCAGCACGACTTCGCCGGAGGCCATGCGGTCCACGGTGTTGTCGGAGCTGTACATCTTCAGGAAGGGCTTCTGCTTCTGCAGCAACTCGAGAATTTTCTTGGCGTCCTGCGGGTTCTCGGTGCACTCGTCGACGTTGAGGTAGTGCGCGGCGGCGTTGATCAGGCTGCTCGGGGTATCCAGCGCAGCGACCTGGCCCTGCAGTTCCGGACGCGGCTCGAAGAATTCCTTCCAGGAGTCATCCAGCTTGCCGCCCGGCACCCGTGCGCTGTCGTAGGAGAAACCGGTGGTGCCCCACAGGTAGGGCGCCGAGTACTTGCGGCCAGGGTCGAAGCCCGGGTCGCGGAACGCTGGCTTGACGAACTGGAAGTTGGCCAGCTTGGGCGTGTCGATTTTCAGCAGCAGGTCCTGGTTGATCAGCGTCTGCATGATCGAGTGCGACGGCACGATCACGTCGTACGCCGCGCCGCCGGCCTGCAGCTTGGCCAGCAGGGTCTCGTTGCTGTCGTAGCCGTCCATGGTGACCTTGATGCCGGTCTCCTTCTCGAACTTGGCCAGCAGTTCCACCGGGTAGTAGTCGGTCCAGTTGTAGAAGAACAGCTGCTTGGGCTCCTCGGCCTGGGCGACGCCCGCAGCCAGCAGGGCGAGGGACAAACCGGCAAGGCCGTGACGCAGGGCATTCAACTTCATGTTGCTCTCCGAAACGTAAGGTCAGAAAACGAAAGGTTGGCAGTCTTGATCAGGCGTCCGGTTTGCCGCGCTGGCCGAGCCAGTACGACAGCACCACGAGGACGATGGAAATCACCAGCATGAGGGTCGAGATTGCGTTGATCTCGGGGGTCACCCCGGCCTTGATGGCCGAGAAGATGTAGACCGGCAGCGTCGTCGAGCCGGGGCCGGCGACGAAGAAGGTCATGATGAAGTCGTCAAGGCTGACCACGAACGCCAGCACCGCGCCGGACAGCACCGCCGGCCACAGCAGCGGCAAAGTCACCCGGCGGAACACCTGGTAGGGGCTGGCGTAGAGGTCGCCGGCGGCTTCCAGCAGGCTCTTGTCCAGGTCGTTCAGGCGTGCACGGATCGGCAGGTAGGCGAAGGGAATGCAGAAGCCGACGTGGGCGACGATCACCGTCATCAGGCCCAGCTTGATGCCCAGCGACATGAACAGCAGCAGCGTGGCCACCGCGATGACGATCTCCGGCAGGATCAGCGGCAGGTTGATGCCGCCCTCCACCAGCCGCCGTCCGTAGAACGGCCGCGAGGTCGCCAGCGCCGCCGCCAGGGCGATCGCCGTGGACAGCACGGTGGCAAAGCCGGCGACCACCAGCGAGTTGAACGCCGCCGCCTGGATCGAGGGGTTGGCGACTATCTTGCCGTACCAGGCGAAGGAGAATTCGGTCCACACCGTGGCCGAGCGGTTGGCGTTGAAGCTGTAGCCGATCAGCACGAAGATCGGCAGGTACAGGTAGGCCAGGACCAGCATGCTGGTTTCGCGGGTGCCGGGCAGTTTCTTCAGGTGCTGGGCGATCATGCGTTGGCTCCTCCCAGGTGGACGGCCTTGGCGGCGCGGCGGCTATACAGGGCGAACGCGATCAGGGCGAGCAGCATGATCGCCAGCAGCAGGAACGACAGCGAACCGCCCAGCGGCCAGTTGCGCGCGGTGCCGAACTGCTGCTGAATCAGGTTGCCGATCATCAGGGTCTTGCCGCCGCCGAGGATCGCCGGAGTGATGAAAGCGCCCAGGCTCGGGACGAACACCAGCAGGGAGCCGGCGATCACACCGGGCATGGACAGCGGCAGGATTACCCGCTGCAAAGCCTTCCAGCGGTTCGCACCCAGGTCATAGGCAGCCTCGACCAGGCGCCAGTCGAGCTTCTCCAGAGTCGAGTAGATCGGCAGGATCATGAACGGCAGGAAGCTGTAGACCAGGCCGACGCAGACCGCGAAGTCGTTGTACAGCAGGGTGATGCCGCCGGCCTGGGGGAACAGCGCGTTGACCGACTGGGCGACCCAGCCGTGCTCGCGCAGGATGATCAGCCAGGCGTAGTTGCGGATCAGCAGGTTGGTCCAGAACGGGATGGTGATCAGCAGCACCATCAGGTTGCGCGAACGCTCGCTGAGGCTGGTCATCCACAGCGCCACCGGGAAGCCGAATAGGAAGCACAACAGCGTGGTGCCGCCGGCCTGGAACAGCGAGCGCAGCAGCGCCTGGGCATAGACCCAGTTCAGCTCGAGGTTGCCGTCGAAGTCTTCCTGGAAGAACAGCTGCACGTAGCTCTGGATCTGCCAGTCGGCGTGCCAGTCGACGCCGCCGTAGAGGTTGCGCGGCAGCAGGCTGATGTAACCCATGATCGCCAGCGGGATGGCGATCAGCCCGAGCAGCGTCAGCGCCACCGGGCTGAGCAGCAACAGGCGGCGAGTGGTGGGCGACTCGTTCATTTCAGGCCTCCATCAGCAGGCAGGCCTGGGGCGGCAGGTGCACCGCCACGGCCTCGCCGACGTCGCGGGCGCGACCGCCCTCGTTGCTCTCGCGCAGGGTGATCTGCGAAGCATCCGGCAAGCGGCAGCGGTACAGCGTGGCGGTGCCGACGTACATCACCGTCTCGATCACCGCGCGCAGGTGGTGCGGCTGCGACGGGGCGACCAGCTTCGAGCGCTCCGGGCGGAAGGCGAGTTGGACACTGGCGCTGCTCAGGCCCGCCGGCAGTTCGCAGGGGATCTCCGCGGCCATGGCGTTGGGGTGGAACCCGCCCTGGCGCATCTGCCCGGGGAGGAAGTTGATGTCGCCGATGAACTGCGCGACGAAGCGGTGCGTCGGGCGTTCGTAGATTTCGTTGGGCGTGCCGATCTGCATGATATTGCCGTGGGACATCACGGCGATGCGGTCGGACAGGGTCAACGCTTCTTCCTGGTCGTGGGTGACGAAGATGAAGGTGATGCCCGCCTCTTCCTGCACGCGCTTGAGCTCGACCTGCATCTCCTTGCGCAGCTTCAGGTCCAGCGCGGACAGCGGTTCATCGAGCAGCAGTACCGAAGGCTTGGGCGCCAGCGCGCGGGCCAGGGCCACGCGCTGCTGCTGGCCACCGGAGAGCTCGGCTGGCTTGCGGCGCGCCAGGTGTTCCATCTGCACCAGCGCCAGCATTTCCTTCACCCGGCCGGGAATTTCGCCGCGCGCCAGGCCCTGCATCTCCAGGCCGAAGGCGATGTTCTCGCTCACCGACATGTGCGGGAACAGGGCGTAGCTCTGGAACACGGTATTGATGCGGCGACGGTACGGCGGCAGGTCGTTGACCCGCTCGCCGCCGACGAGGATGTCGCCGGAGGTGACGTTCTCGAACCCGGCGATGCTGCGCAGCAGCGTGGTCTTGCCGCAGCCGGAAGGCCCCAGCAAGGTGAAGAACTCATTATGGGCAATGTCGACCGACACTTCGTTTAGGGCGGGAGCGACGTTGGGATCATCGGTGTAGCGCTTGCTGACCCGACGCACCTCGACTGACGACGAGTGATTCATTTTGGTGCATTCCTCTTGTTTTTGTATGCAATATTTGAATGCAATCTAGAAATAGCTGATGTATTTTTCTTCTGCAACTGGTTTTGCACGGACGGTTTTGCGGCATCCTTTGAAGGGTCAAGCAAGAGGCGGAGTCGCTCATGGCGGAGAATCACCCCGAGTCCACGGTGGAACGCGTCTACCAAGGGGTTTACGAGGCAATCAGCAAGCGCACCCTGCGCCCCGGCATGAAGCTGGGCGAGGCGGCATTGGCGGAATTGTTCAAGGTCAGCCGCACTTCGGTACGCGCGGCGCTGAAACATCTGGAAGCGGATGGACTGGTTTCCAGCGCGCTCAACAAGGGTGCGTGGGTGTCTTTACCCAGCGACGAGGAGATCCGCTCGCTGTTCGAAACGCGGCGGTTGATCGAGATCGGCATCGTCAGTGAACTCTGTCGCCGCGCGGACAGCGCGATCATCCAGGACCTGCGCGACCACGTGGCGCTGGAAGAGGCGACCCACGACCACGACCACGCGCGGTTCGTCCACCTGCTGGGCGAGTTCCACCTGAAGCTGGCAGCGGCGCTGAACAACCCGGTGCTGCTGGACTTCTTCCGCAAGCTGATCGAGCGCGCCTCGCTCTACGCCACCACCCTGGACGACGACCAGCACGAGACCTGCCGCGGCAACGAGCACCAGCGACTGATCGAGTACATCGAGTCGGGCAACCAGGCGGCGGCCATCGAGCTGACCTGCATGCACCTCAATGCGATCGAGCAGGCGATCCTCAAGGCGGCGGGGAACCTGAAGGCGGATTACCATCCGCTCAAGCATCTGATTGGCGGCTGAGCCGCTGCCAACCAACGTGGAACGTAGGGCGCATAACCTGGAACAGGTTATCCGCCAGCACGCCTGCGGCGGATAACGCTGACGCGTTATGCGCCCTACGCAAGCGTGCAGAGAAAACCGCCCGGCACTGGCCGGGCGGTTTTCATTCAGGCGGTCGGGCCGCCCGTGATGCGATCGAAGCCACGACGAATCTCTTCTTCGGGCAGGTTGTCGCCGATGAAGACGATCACGCTCTCGCGCTGCTCGTTGCCCTTCCACGGCGTATCCCAGTCGAAGCCATACAACCGCAGCACGCCCTGGAACACCAGGCGACGCTCCTCGCCGGCGATGTTCAGCACGCCCTTGTAGCGCAGCAGCGAGTTGCCGTGCCACTGCAGCAGGTCGTCCATGAATTCGCTGAGGCGCTCGATATCCAGCGGGTTGTCGCTGCGCAGCACAAGGGTGGTGATGCGGTCGGTCGTATCCGCCGCCGGGCGCACGGGGCGCAGCAGCGGACGCAGGCCGAGGTCGGCGTTGAGGTTGAAGCCGCGTACGTCGAGCAGGCGCTCCAGCTCGATGGCGCCGTGCTCCACGGCATGGATCTCGGCGCGGCGGTTGATGCGCTGCAGGCGCTCGACCAGGGCCTCGTACTGCGCAGGAGAAACGAGGTCACTCTTGCTCACCAGGATGCGGTCGCCAAAGCCGACCTGGGCCTGGGCGATGGCTTCCTGCAGGTGGCGCTCGGCGTTGGCGGCGTCCACCAGGGTGATGATGCCGTCGAGCAGGTAGCGCTCGCGCAGGGTCTCGTCGACGAAGAAGGTCTGCGCGACCGGGGCCGGGTCGGCCAGGCCGGTGCACTCGATCACCACGCGGTCGAAGACCAGCTCGCCGTTGTCGCGGCGCTCCAGCAGGACGCAGAGCGCGCGCTCCAGGTCGCTATTGATGGTGCAGCAGACGCAGCCGTTGGACAGCGTCGTCACCTGAACCGCGTCGTCGCCGAGCAACTGAGCGTCAATCGGCGTCTCGCTGAATTCGTTCTCGATCACGGCGATCTTCAGGCCGTGCTCTGCCTTGAGGATGTGCTTGAGCAGGGTGGTCTTGCCGGCCCCGAGGAAGCCGGTGAGGACGGTCACCGGAATCTGCGGCGCGCTTGCGGAATCGGTCATGGAAACTTCCAGGCAATCAGAATGAAAAACGGGCGGAAATGAAAACGGGCCGCGATCGCTCGCGGCCCGTCCGTTATACACCCATCCGCGGACTCAACAGCAGCGGATCGGCCTTCCCTTGCCGCCACCGTAGCGCGCCTCCTGGCGCTCGCGGAAGAACTCCTCGTAGGTCATCGGAGTCTTGTCCGGGTGCTTGTTCTGCATGTGCTGAACGTAGGTGTCGTAATCGGGCATGCCGACCAGCATGCGTGCGGCCTGCCCGAGATACTTACCCATGCGGCTGAGGTCGTTGAACATGATGCTCCTCCGTCAGGCGTCCGGAATCGGCTGGAACGGAGCTTCCTTGTCGGTGCGCTCCTTCTTGGTCCAGGCGCTGGCGCCTACCTTGATCGCGTACACCAGCACGCTGAACACCACCAGCAGGAACAGCACGGTGAGGCCGGCGTTGATGTAAGCGTTCATCATCACATGCTGCATCTGGCCGATGTCCTTGGCCGGAGCGATGATTTGACCGGCGTCCAGGCCGGCGGAGTACTTCTTGCCCAGGGCGATGAAGCCCACGGCCGGGTTGCTGTCGAACAGCTTGATCAGGCCGGCGGTGGTGGTGCAGATCAGCAGCCAGGCGGCCGGCAGGGCGGTCACCCAGACGTACTGCTGGCGCTTCATCTTGATCAGCACGACGGTGGAGAGCATCAGCGCGATGCCGGCGAGCATCTGGTTGGAGATGCCAAACAGCGGCCACAGCGTGTTGATGCCACCCAGCGGATCGACCACGCCCTGGTACAGCAGCCAGCCCCACAGCGCGACGCAGCCGCCGGTGCCGATGATGTTGGCGGTCCAGGATTCGGTCTTCTTCAGCGCCGGGACGAAGTTGCCCAGCAGGTCCTGCAGCATGAAGCGCCCGGCACGGGTGCCGGCGTCCACCGCGGTGAGGATGAACAGCGCCTCGAAGAGAATCGCGAAGTGGTACCAGAAGGCCATGGTGTTCTCACCCGGCAGCACCTGGTGAAGGATGTGCGCGATGCCCACGGCGAGGGTCGGCGCACCACCGGCACGGGCCAGGATAGTGGTCTCGCCGATGTCCTTGGCGGTCTGGGTCAGAATCTCCGGGGTGATGGTGAAGCCCCAGCTGCTGACGGTCGCGGCCACCGCGGTAACGTCGGTGCCGACCACGGCCGGCGGGCTGTTCATGGCGAAGTAGATGCCCGGTTCGATGACCGAGGCGGCGACCATCGCCATGATGGCCACGAAGGACTCCATCAGCATGCCGCCGTAGCCGATGTAGCGGGCGTCGGGCTCGCGGTTGAGCAGCTTGGGCGTGGTGCCCGAGGAGATCAGCGCGTGGAAGCCGGAGACGGCGCCACAGGCGATGGTGATGAACAGGAACGGGAACAGGCCGCCCTTCCACACCGGGCCGGTGCCGTCGGTGAACTGGGTCAGGGCCGGCATCTTCAGCTCCGGCGAAACGATCACGATGCCGATGGCCAGGGCGATGATGGTGCCGATCTTGAGGAAGGTCGACAGGTAGTCACGCGGCGCCAGCAGCAGCCACACCGGCAGGACCGAGGCGATCGCGCCGTAGGCGATCAGCATCCAGACGATCTGCACGCCATGGAAGGTGAACACCGGGGCCCACTCGGGGCTGGCGGCGATCTGGCCACCGAGCCAGATGCTGCCCAGCAGCAGGATGATGCCGACCACGGAAATCTCGCCGATGCGGCCCGGGCGGATGTAGCGCATGTACACGCCCATGAACAGCGCGATCGGGATCGTCGCCAGCACGGTGAACATGCCCCAGGGGCTTTCGGCCAGGGCCTTCACCACGATGAGCGCGAGCACCGCGAGGATGATGATCATGATCAGGAACGCGCCGAACAGAGCGATGGTCCCCGCCACCTGCCCCATTTCCTCGCGTACCAGTTCACCCAGCGAACGCCCGTTGCGGCGGCTGGAGATGAACAGGACCATGAAATCCTGCACGGCACCGGCCAGCACCACGCCGGCGATCAGCCAGAGCGTGCCGGGCAGGTAACCCATCTGCGCAGCCAGTACGGGGCCGACCAGCGGGCCGGCGCCGGCGATGGCAGCGAAGTGGTGACCGAAGAGGATGTGCTTGTTGGTCGGGACGTAGTCCAGGCCGTCGTTGTTGAGGACCGCAGGGGTCGCTCGGTTGGGGTCCAGTTGCATCACCCTGGTGGCGATGAACAGGCTGTAGTAGCGGTAGGCGACCAGGTAGATGGCAACCGCCGCGACGACGATCCACAGTGCGTTGATGGCTTCGCCGCGACGTAGTGCCACGACTCCCAAGGCAAATGCACCGACTATCGCCACCGCCAGCCAGGCGAGGTGACGTAGCAGGCTGTTGTTATTGTTCATAGCGAGGCTTCCGACAGTTTGAAGGCGAGAATTCGCAGAAAAATTCTAGTCTTTTCCGGCGACCCATTCATACGACCTTAGTCTAGGGCGGTTACGCGCTTATTGCCGGAGGTCAACGCGCTCGACCGCAGGGTCAGGAAATGAAAAGGCCCGCCTGGGGCGGGCCTTTTGCGGCGTAGCGGTCGTCAGGCCGGCTGCTTGGCGTACTGTGCCAGGGTCTGGTCACGGCTCATCACCGCCAGGGTGTTGTTGAGCACCTGCTCGCCGGTGGCGTCCTTGGACGTGAAGATCTCACCGAAGTGCTGCTGGGTGACCTGGGCGAAGTGCGCGCGGTCCTGGGTCGGGATGCCGAGCAGGACGGCGTAGGCGTCCAGCGCCTCGCCGTGGCCCTGGGCCATGTTCTCGGCGATGTTGTCGAGCATGCCGTTCATGGCGAAGATCGAGCGGCCGCCGTAGGAAATGCGCTGGCTGGCGTCACAGCCGTTGGTGCCGGAGGTCAGGCCGAAGGTTGCGTTGCCCGAGGTGCCGTTGGTGGTGGTGGCCAGCAGGTGCGGGAACAGGCCGCGCTGACCGTCGAAGACCATGTTGCCCCAACCGCAGCCCTTGCCGCTCTGCCCGGCTTCATCTGCGTGCGCCGCCAGACTGGCAACGCTGATAACCCCAAAAATCAGACCCTTGATCACTTTATTGTCCATGCTCTGCACTCCGCAGTTGTAGTGGTTAAACGCACATGGAGCTTTGGCGAGGGTCTGCAGGCTGTCAAACCCGTGCGGGCTGTGTCTGACGGACGAAACATCAGCAATCGGTGTACGACGCGTCGGCAATGGCTTGCGTCTATAGTGAGGCGAAGCAGAAACGGCCGGAGAGCCACGACATGACTGACGATCACGACGAGCGCCGGCGCTTCCAGCGCATCGCCTTCGACGCCGGCACCGAGATCAGCCAGGGCGACCAGCGCTGGAAGGTGACGCTGCTCGACCTGTCCCTGCAGGGCCTGCTGGTGCAGCGGCCGGAACACTGGAGCATCGTCGCGCAGGAACCGGTGCAGGTGCGCATCTACCTGGGCTTCGACGTCAACGTCTATATGGAGGCCGACCTCGCCTGGGAGCGCGAAGGCCTGCTGGGCTTCAACTGCCGGCACATCGACCTGGATTCCATCAGCCACCTGCGGCGCCTGGTGGAGCTGAACCTGGGTGACGAGTCACTGCTGGAGCGGGAGCTGACGCTGCTCAGCGAACACTGAAACTCCCTGCAGGAGCGCCTCATGGGCGTGAACGCGGGCTTGGCCCGCTCCTGCAGGAGCACGACGATCTATTCGAACAACGCATCCAGCGCCTGCTCCAGGCGCGTCACGGCGATCACCTGCAGGCCGGGCGGCGATTCCTTCGGCGCGTTGCCCTTGGGCACGATCGCGCGCTTGAAGCCGTGCTTGGCCGCTTCCTTCAGACGTTCCTGGCCGCTGGGCACCGGGCGCACCTCGCCGGACAGGCCGACCTCGCCGAACACCAGCAACTGGTGATCCAGCGGGCGGTTGCGCAGGCTGGACATCACCGCCGCCATCAGCGCCAGGTCCGACGCCGTCTCCAGAACCTTCACACCGCCGACCACGTTGAGGAACACATCCTGGTCGTAGGTCGGGATGCCGCCGTGGCGGTGCAGCACCGCCAGCAGCATGGCCAGCCGATTCTGGTCCAGGCCCAGGGTCACGCGGCGCGGGTTGGCCAGGTGACTGGTGTCCACCAGCGCCTGCACCTCCACCAGCATCGGCCGCGAGCCTTCCCAGGTGGCCATGACCACGCTGCCCGGCACCGATTCCTGGGCGCGGGTGAGGAAGATGGCCGACGGGTTGGAAACCTCCTTCAGACCACGGTCGGTCATGGCGAACACGCCCAGCTCGTTCACCGCGCCGAAGCGGTTCTTCACCGCCCGCAGCAGGCGCAGGCGGCCGTCGGATTCACCCTCGAAATACAGCACGGTATCGACCATGTGCTCCAGCACACGCGGGCCGGCCAGGGAGCCTTCCTTGGTGACGTGGCCGACCAGGAAGATCGCCGTGCCGCTCTGCTTGGCGAAACGCACCAGCAGCGCCGCACTTTCGCGCACCTGAGCGACGCCGCCGGGTGCGGATTGCAGCTGTTCGGTGAAGATGGTCTGGATCGAGTCGATCACCATTACCTTGGGCTGCTCCTGGCGCGCCGTGGCGATGATGGTCTCGATGCAGGTCTCGGTCATGACCTTGAGCTTGTCCTCGGGCAGGCCCAGGCGGCGGGCGCGCATGGCGACCTGCTGCTGGGATTCCTCACCCGTGACATAGAGCGCCGGCAGGCGCGTCGCGATGTTGCAGAGGGTCTGCAGGAGGATGGTGGACTTGCCGATGCCGGGGTCGCCGCCGATCAGCACCACCGAGCCGTCGACCAGGCCGCCGCCCAGGGCGCGGTCCAGCTCCGCCGAGGCGGTGGAGAAGCGCGGCATTTCCTCGACGCTGACTTCGGCGAGGGTCTTGATGTTGGCCTGCTGGCCGGCCCAGCCGCCACGGCCGGAGGAGCTGCTGGCCGAGCCGCCGGTGGGGGTGGTGTCGATGACGGTTTCGACCAGGGTGTTCCAGGCGCCGCAATCAGGGCATTGACCGGCCCATTTCGGGTAGGTGGCGCCGCACTCGGTGCAGCCGTACATGCGCTTGGCCTTGGCCATGGGGGACTTCCGTCGAATGCAAAGTCCCCATCATAAGCCAATCGGGTGGAGCGGTTCAGAACCTATTTACGGTCTCGCGAGCTAGAGCAGAAGTGCGCTGAAATCGGTTGAGGGAGCGGAGTTTACACGCAGTAAATGAGCCCCCCGAGGCCGATTTCAGCGCGGTTCTGCCGACGCGCAGCAGGCCGTAGACAGGTTCTTAGCTCGCCAGGCGGCGATACTGACTTTCCATATCGTGCTTGAGGCTTTCGCGGCGCATCAGCAGCGAGGCCAGGGTGCAGTCGGGGCGTTCGATGCCCTCTTCCACACGACCGATGCGCTGGTCCAGCAGCTCGTACTGCAGCTTCAGGCGGACCAGGCGCTCCTGGGCGCGCAGGGCTTCGGCGTTGCGTTTGGGGAGCTTGGTGACGGACTTGCCAGAGGACGAAAGGGCTTTACGCATGGCGGTGGCACCGGTTGGAAAGAGATGACGGGAGCCTACGCCTCGCGCAGGCGGCCACCCTTGACTCTGGTCAAGCTCAACCGGATCGCTTGAGCAGGTCGGAAATCTCGTCCTTCAGCGCCACGCGCTGCAGCTTGAGGGAGTTGAGGGCGAGGTCGTCCATCGCCTGGCGGCCGTCCTCGATGTCGTAGATCTTCTTGTCCAGCTCCTCGTAGCTGGCGGCCATGCGGGTGAAGTTCGCGTCCTTCCCGTGCAAGCGGGTCATCAGGGCCTTCTGGTCGGGGAATTCGCGGGACAGGGGATGATGCTCGAGCGGCATGGCGGGCCTCCTTGTTGGATGCGTTGGAGTGGATGGCTTGCCCGATAAGCCTAGACCACGGCGCGATGCCGCCCACCGCCGCCGGTCATACCGTTGGAATTGACCGCGCACGGGGTGTTCAGACGGCGACGGGCCGCTAAACTGCGCCTGTCCCCTCTTTTTGCGTAACAAGGAGTCTGTGCATGAGTCTGCTCAACGAATTCAAGGCCTTCGCGGTCAAGGGCAACGTGGTCGACATGGCCGTCGGTATCATCATCGGCGCGGCGTTCGGCAAGATCGTCTCGTCCTTCGTCGGTGACGTGATCATGCCGCCCATTGGCCTGCTGATCGGTGGCATGGACTTCTCCGACCTCGCGATCACGCTCAAGGCCGCCGAGGGCCAGACGCCGGCGGTGATGCTGGCCTACGGCAAATTCATTCAGACCTGCCTGGACTTCATCATCGTGGCCTTCGCCATCTTCATGGGCGTGAAGGCCATCAACAAACTCAAGCGTGAAGAGGCCGTGGAGCCCAGCGCCCCGCCGGTGCCGAGCGCTGAGGAAACCCTGCTGACCGAGATCCGCGACCTGCTCAAGCAGCAGAACAACCGCGCTCCTTGAGCAGATCGCTGACCGGGCCGGGGGCGGCCCCTGACGTCAGTCCGGCGGCGTCAGCAGCACGCGGCCAATGCGCCGCTCGCTGACGTCCGTCACTTCCAGGCGCCAGCCGCCCAGCTCCAGCGTGTCACCCATGGCCGGCAAGCGGCCAAGGTGCTTGAGCGCCAGCCCGCCGAGGGTCTGGTACTCCGCCGTCGGGCGGGCGTGGAAGCCGACCCGCTCGGCCAGCGCCGACAGCGTTACGGCACCGTCCACCCGATAAGCGCCCTCCTCCGCCTCGATGTCCGTACCGGACACCTCGCTGGCGTCCGGCAGTTCACCGGCAATCGCCTCCAGCACGTCGGTCATGCTCAGCATGCCCTCGAAGCCACCGAACTCGTTGACCACGAAGGCCAGGTGGGTCGAGGCCTCACGCATCAGCTCCAGCGCGCCCAGCACCGTACTGCTGTCCGGCAGGCTCAGCGGCTCGCGCAGCAGCGGCAGGATGTCCAGCTCACGGCCCTGCAACAGGGCAGAGAACAGCTCCTTCTTGTGCACATAGCCCAGCGGCTCGTCGATGTTGCCTTCGCGGATCACCAGCAGGCGCGAGTAAGGCGACTCCAGCAGCGCGCGGCGGATGTTCTCCGGGCTGTCGGCTACGTCCACGCGGTGTACGCGCTGGCGGTCGATCATCACGGCCTTGACCGGACGCTCGGCCAGGCCCAGCACACCGCTGATCATCACCCGCTCACGGCGGTGGAACGGCGCGTCGCCGCCATCGTCCGGGCCCACCAGGTCGGCGATGTCTTCGCCCACTTCGTCGGCATCAACCTTGCCGCCCATCAGGCGCAGCACGGCGTGGGCGGTCCGCTGGCGCAGGCCACGCTGGCCGCGCTGGCTCTTCTGGCGCTTCCAGCGCACCAGTTGGTTGGCCATCTCGATCAGCAGGCTGAAGCCGATGGCGGCGTACAGGTAGCCTTTCGGGATGTGGAAGCCCAGGCCTTCGGCCGTCAGGCTGAAACCGATCATCAACAGGAAGCCCAGGCACAGCATGATCACCGTCGGGTGTTCGTTGACGAAGCGGGTCAGCGGCTTGCTGGCCACCATCATCAGGCCGATGGAGAAGATGACCGCGATCATCATCACTTCCAGCTGCTCGACCATGCCCACGGCGGTGATCACCGCGTCGAGGGAGAACACCGCGTCCAGCACCACGATCTGCGCGACCACCGGCCAGAAGGCGGCGTAGACACGCTTGCCGTTGGAGGTGTGCACGCGGCCTTCGAGGCGTTCATGCAGCTCCAGCGTCGCCTTGAACAACAGGAACAGACCACCGAACAGCATGATCAGGTCGCGGCCGGAGAAGGACTTGCCAAACACCTCGATCAGCGGCTCGGTGAGCGTGACCAGCCAGGAAATGCTCGCCAGCAGGCCCAGGCGCATCAGCAGCGCCAGCGACAGGCCGATCAGCCGCGCGCGGTCGCGCAGGTGCGGCGGCAGCTTGTCCGCGAGGATCGCGATGAAGACCAGGTTATCGATGCCGAGCACCAGCTCGAGCAGGATCAGGGTGAGCAGGCCGAGCCAGGCCGTGGGGTCCATCAACCATTCCATGTCGAACGACCTCGCTGGGCGCGCGCCATGACAGGCTGGGAAGGCTTATCCGCGAACGCGGGTGCCGGGGGAGGTTCGCCGAACGCCGGCTCTACAGGGGTAGCGACCGGGGCCGGCGTTGTACTTTGACTGTCCATAAGGTCCGAAAAAAGGGAAACGGACGCTTATCCTAAGGGCAAAGCCCTGCGGCCCTAAGGGGACAATCTTTTCAAAATCTATCGGGCCGAACTTACCAATAGTTTTCCACGGCGATCTGGCCGGGCTTGCGCGTCAGCGCCAGGCTCATGCCACGTGCCTTCAGCACGGCACGAGTGTCCTCGATCATCTGCGGGTTGCCGCAGAGCATCACCCGCGAATGTTCCGGGGTGAGCTCCAGACCGGCGGCGCGCTCCAGCTCGCCGTTCTCGATCAGCGTGGTGATCCGCGCGTTCAGGCAACCGGGCACCTGTTCGCGGGTGACCACCGGGATGAACTGCAGCTTGTGGATATGTTCGGCCAGATGCTCCATCGCGCCGAAGCTGGCGATCAGCTCGCGGTAGGCCAGTTCCTTTTCCTCGCGGGCGCTGTAGACCAGCTTGATGGTCTCAAAGCGTTCCCACACCTCGAAGTCCTGCAGGATCGACAGGAACGGCGCCAGGCCGGTGCCGGTGGAGAGCAGCCAGAGGTCGCGGCCATCGGGGAAACGGTCGAGGGTGAGGAAGCCGAAGGCCTGGCGATCCACCAGCAACTGGTCGCCGACGCGCAGGCGACTGAGCTCGCTGGTGAATTCACCGCCGGGAACGACGATGGAGAAGAACTCGAGGAAGTCGTCGTGGGGCGCCGAAACCATCGAGTAGGCGCGCCAGACGATGCTGCCGCTGGGCTTGTACACGCCCAGGCGGGCGAACTGCCCGGCGCGGAAGCGGTAGCCGCTGTCGCGGGTGGTGCGCAGGGTGAACAGGCTCGGGGTGAGCGTCTGCACCTCCACCAGGGTCTGGCGGGTGAACTTCTCTTCGCTGGCGGTCATCGTCCGCTCCTTTGCAGGCAACGACCCATTTTCCCGTATTCCCGGCGCGAGAAACACCCGCAAGGCTTGTGGCTATCCGGGGAGATCGCCACAAGCCTGCTCTGGATCAGTCCCTGTGGATCAATGCTTGCGGTTCACCACCTGGGCGGCGCGCAGCACGTCGGTGCCGATCTCACCCTCGAACTGCTTCCACAGCGGCTGCATGGCGGTGCGCCAGGCTTCGCGCTCGGCCGGGGTCAGGGCGACGATGCGCGCCTTGCCGTTAGCGACGACGTGCTCGCGCTCCTTCTGGTTCAGCGCTTCGGCGTCCTTGTTCACCTCGACGGTGACTTCTTCGATGATGCTTTCCAGCTGGGTGCGCACCGGGTAGGGCATGCTGTTCCAGAACTTCTGGTTGCTGATCACCATGTAGCTGAGCACACCGTGGTTGGTCTCGGTGATGAACGGCTGGGCGCTGTCGAGCTTCTGGCTGCCGATGTTCGACCAGGTGTTCTCGGTGCCCTGCACCTTGCCGTCCTGCAGCGCCTTGAGGGTCTCGGCGAAGGGCATCTTCACCGCCGTGGCATCGAGCAGGCCGAACTGGGCGTTGATCACCGAAGACGGCTGGATGCGGAAGGCCAGGCCCTTGGCATCGGCCGGCGCGCGCAGTTCGCGGTTGGCCGAGAGCTGCTTCATGCCATTGTTCCAGTAGGCCAGGCCGTAGATGCCCGAGCGCGCCATGGAGTGCAGCAGTTCGCGGCTCTTGTCGCGCTTCTGGAAGCGCTTCACCGCTTCCAGGTCGTCGAACAGGAACGGCAGGTCAAAGACTTCCAGCTGCTTGGTGTAGCCCTCGAACTTCGACAGCGACGGCGCCAGCATCTGCACCTTGCCGTCCTGCAGCGCCTGCAGTTCGTCGGCATCGCCGAACAGCGTGGAGTTGGGGAACACCTCGACCTTCACCTGGCCGGCCAGGCGCTCTTCCACCAGTTTCTTGAACAGCAGCGCGCCACGGCCCTTGGGCGTTTCATCGGCGACGACGTGGGAGAACTTGATGACGATGGGCTCTTCGGCGAAGGCCGGTTGAGCCACGAGGAAAAGGGCGGACAAGGCCACCCCGAGCAACGACTGGTACATCGATATCCTTATGCAATGGCAATAGCCCGGCGCGCGAACGACTGTCGCGTGTCGAGGATTCGTGAAGACTTGGAAGAGTGGCCGTCGGTCGGCGGAGCGCAGCTCCGGGATCGGGCCCTACCGGGTCGCATGGACCGCCCGGTTATTATTGGGAAGCCGCCGCGCAGACGAAGGCGGGGCGGATAGGTCATAATTTTTCGGTATAACGCTGGCCCGCACAAGCCATTGCGAGTCAACCACGTCTCAATTTAATGACAAAATCGTTGCAATAGGCCACCACTCATTGCCAACGAAGCAGCACCTCTATCTCAGCCATTTCCGTCGTTTCGAGAGTCCCATGCCCGTCCTCGCCAGCCCCTTCGCCCAGCTCGACCTGGTCCGCCACCCCGAACAGCGCGAAGACCCGCTGCAGGCCTTCGATGCGGCCGACGAGTACCTGCTCGCGCATCTCCACGAGCAAGGCGTCGGCGCGGACAGCCGCGTGCTAGTGATCAACGACAGCTTCGGCGCCCTCGCCGCCAGCCTCGCGCCCCATGTGCGCCTGACCAGCAGCGGCGACTCGCACCTGGGCTTTATCGCCCTCGAGCGCAACCTCGAACGCAACGGCCTCACCGACGCGCCGCTGAGCTTCGTGCCCGCCAGCGAGACGCCGCAAGGCCCGTTCGATCACGTACTGATCCGCGTGCCCAAGACCCTCGCGCTGCTGGAGGAACAGCTGATCCGTCTGCACGACCAGCTCGCGCCGGGCGCCAAAGTCGTCGCTGCCGGCATGATCAAGCACCTGCCGCGTGCCGCCGGCGACCTGCTGGAAAAGTACATCGGCCCGATGCAGGCTTCGCTCGCCGTGAAGAAAGCCCGCCTGCTGGTGGCGACGGCCGAAGCGCGCCCCACGCCCTCCTCGCCCTACCCGAGTCGCTACCGCCTGGACAAACCGGCGCTGACGCTGCTGAACCACGCCAACGTGTTCTGCCGTGAAGGCCTGGACATCGGCACCCGCGCCTTCCTCCCGCACCTGCCGCAAGTGCACCACGCAGTGCGCGCGGCGGACCTGGGCTGCGGCAACGGCGTGCTGGGCATCGCCTTCGCCCTGCTCAATCCGCAGGCCGAGCTGACGCTGGTGGACGAGTCGTACATGGCCGTGCAGTCCGCGCGGGAGAACTGGCAGGCCGCCCTGGGCGACCGCTCGGTGGACATCCACCCCGACGATGGCCTCGCCAGCCAGGCCACCGACTCTCTGGACCTGATCCTGTGCAACCCGCCCTTCCACCAGCAGCAGGTGGTCGGTGACTTCCTCGCCTGGCGCATGTTCCAGCAGGCCCGCGCCGCGCTGGTCACCGGCGGCGAGCTGTGGATCGTCGGCAACCGCCACCTGGGCTACCACGCCAAGCTCAAGCGCCTGTTCCGCGGCGTCGAGCAGGTGGCGGCAAATCCGAAATTCGTGGTGCTGAAAGCGACCAAATAAGCTGTCGGGATTGCTCCGGCCCGCGCGCCGGAGCAGCATGGATCGCCCCCACACGGAAGCGCGCCATGACCGCACAAGAAGCCGCCCTCCTCCCGGAATTGATCCGTACCGCCGACGGCGTCGATCTCGCCTTGCGCCGAGTCGGCCCGGCAGATGGCATTCCCGTCGTGCTGACCCACGGCACCTTCTCCAACCACCGCAGTTGCCTGGGCCTGGCCAACTATCTGGGCAGCCAGGGCATCGCCTGCTGGCTGTTCGATTGGCGCGGCCATGGCGACAGCGGACGCAACGACTTTGTGCACAGCTTCGACGACGTGGCCGAGCAAGACGTGCCGGCGATTCTCGATGCGGTAAGCCAGCGCACAGGGCAAACGGCGCTGCACTGGGTGGGCCACTCCGGCGGCGGGCTGATCGTCTCGATGTGGGCGGCGCGCCATCCTGAACTGGCGCAACGACGGTTGCGCTCGCTGGTGCTGATCGGTTCGCAGGCCACGGCGGCGGGAGCCAGCCTGCGGCACTGGCTGGCGCTCCAGGCGTTTGACTGGATGCTGCGCTGGAGACGCATCGCGCCCAGCCGCGCTAAGAGCGTCGGCCCCGAGGCGGAAAGCGCCCGGCTGATGCGCCAGTGGTGCCAGTGGAATTTCCGCCGGCGATTCGATTCGCTGGAAGGCTTCGACTATCTCGCTGGGTTAGGCAGCGTCGAGCTGCCGGTGCTGGGCGTGGCGGGCAGCGGCGATACCTTCATCGCGCCGCTCGCGGGTTGTGAGGCGCTGGTGCAGGCCTTTGGAGGGGCAGAAGCGAAGCTGGAGCTGTTCGGGCTGGCAACCGGTGCGCGGGAGGATTACAGCCATAACCGCCTACTGCTGTCGCGCAATGCCAGCCTGGAAGTCTGGCCGCGCATCGGGCAGTGGTTGGCGCAGCACTGAGAGCTGTCGCTTGGGTGTCGCAGGGGTTCGCGAGCAAGCTCGCTCCTACAGTCTGACGCCGGCGTTTCCCCTGTAGGAGCGAGCTTGCTCGCGAACCAGGTCAGGAACGCAGGGCGGCCGGCGTGTCGACGTCGCGCAGCACGCCTGCGTCAGTAACTTCCAGGGTGATGCCACGCTCGCGGTGCGCCTGAACCACGGTGCGCGCGCCCTCATCGCCAGAGAGACGTGAAAGTTCAGGCCAGAATTCACGGCCGAACAGCACGGGATGACCACGCTGGCCTTCGTGAAGCGGGAAGAGAATGGTCGAGGCGCTCGCCGCGTCGGATAACGCCCGCAGCGTTTGCGCAGCAATCCACGGCATGTCGCCGAGCAGGATGGCCACGGCCTCAGCCCGAGAGTCACTCAGCGATGCCGCCCCAGCCGCCAGACTGTGCCCCATGCCCAACGCTGCGTCCGGGCTGTGGATAACCCGGCAGCCGGCGGGCAGGCCGAAATCCTCCGCCCGCTCGCCGTCACGCAGTACCACCCGTACTTCATCGAACACCACCTGCGCACGTTCGACGCTATGCGCCAGCAGGCTGCGCCCGTCGGGCAAGGTCGCGCGGCGCTTGTCCGCGCCAAAGCGCGAGCCCTGGCCGGCGGCCAGGACCAGCGCCACGACCGTCACAGCGCCTCGCGGGCGATGCCGCTGCGGGTGCGCAGGATGTCGGCGAGCACGGCCAGGGCGATTTCCGCCGGGGTCTTGCTGCCGAGGTTGAGGCCGATGGGGGCATGCACGCGCGCCAGGTCGGCGTCGCTCAGGCCACCGATGCGGTGCAGGCGCTCGCGGCGCTTGTCGGACGTGGTGCGCGAGCCCATCACGCCGATGTAGAAGGCCTCGGTGCGCACGGCTTCGAGCATCGCCAGGTCGTCGATCTTCGGGTCATGGGTCAGGGCGACCACCGCGGTGTCCGCGTGGCAGCCGCCGTTGGCGATGAAGATCGACGGCAGCTCGCGGCGGATTTCGATGCCGTCCAGCACCACGCCATCCAGCGCCTCTTCGCGGGGATCACAGAGAATCACCTCGAAGCCCAGGCCCTTGCCGAATTCCGCGCAGAAGTGCGCGACGCTGGAGTAACCCGCCAGCAGCAAGCGCTGCGCAGCACCGACGCGCAGACGCACGCGGGCTTCGTCGCGTTCGACCCGCGGGCCGTGCTCGTAGTCATCGCTCAGGCGGCGACTGCCGTCCTGCAGGTTCACTTCGCGCAGCAGGCGGCGCTGGCCGAGCAGCGCCGATTCCAGTTCGCGCAGGTGGGCCTGCACGTCGCAATCGGGCGCGAGGTTCTCCACCAGTACGTCGAGAATGCCGCCGCAGGGCAGGCGGATGTTCGTGCGGGTGTCGGTGCCGTCGCCGTAGCGCACGACGACTACCGGCTCGCTGAACTCGCCCTCGGCGACGCGTTCGAGGAAGTCATCCTCGACGCAGCCCCCGGAGAGCGAACCCACCCACTGGCCGCTGGCGTTGACCGCCAGCAGCGAGCCCGGCGCGCGGGGCGCCGAGCCGTAGGTGAAGAGCACGCTGCACAGCCACACGCGCTGCCCGGCGTTGGACCACTGGAGCGCCTGCCGGACTACTTGCAGATCGAGATGCTGCACGACTCACTCCGCCTTGAGTTGAGCGACCTGTTGTACGCCCATGTCACCCGGCAAGCCACCCCAGGCCTGACGCAGGTAGTTGATCAGGTCGGTGAGCTGCTCGTCATTGAGCTTGTCAGCGAAGCCCGGCATCGGTTGCATGCGCTCGAAGCCGGTGAACTGCTGCTCGCGGATGCCCTCGACAATGACCTTGGCCAGGTTGCGCGAATCGGCCAGGCGCAGGGTGGTGTTGCCCTGCATGGCCACTGCGATGTGCGGCTTGCCCTCGCCGTCGTTGCCGTGACAGCCGGCGCAGACGTTGAGGTACTGCTGGCGGCCGCGCTTGGCGCTGTCGCTGAGCTTGTCCTCGGTCACGGCCTGGACCACCTTGGCCTGCGGCGGCTGTTCGCCGAGCAGGTAGGCGGACATGGCAGCGAGGTCCTCGTCAGCCAGGTGCTGGGTGCTCAGGTGCATCACCGGGAACATCTCGTTGAACATGCTGCCCTGCGGGCTCATGCCGTGCTTGAGGAAGCCGGTGAGGTCGGCACTGGTCCAGCCGCGCTCGGCCAGGTCCTGGGCCAGCAGGCTCGGGGCGCTGTAGCCGTTGAGCAGGCCGCCGGTGAGGCGCTTGTCCTGCTGCAGGGCGCCGATCTGGTTACGCGGGGTGTGGCACTCGCCACAGTGGCCGAGCACTTCCACCAGGTATTGCCCGCGCTGGTACGCCGCGCTCTTGCCCTCGGCATTCTCCAGCTGGACGCTCTTGCCGTAGAGCATGTTCCAGCCCGACAGCCCCATGCGCACGTTGAACGGGAAGCTCAGGCTGGTTTCGGGCGCGGCGCGGTGCACTGGCGTCTGGCTCATCAGGTAGGCATAGAGGGCGTCGCTGTCCTCGCGCTTGATGAGGTGGTACGAGGTGTAGGGCATGGCCGGGTAGAGATTGGCCCCATCCTTGCGCTTGCCTTGGGTGACGGCGGCGAAGAAGTCGTCGGCGCTGTAGTTGCCGATGCCGAACTCCTTGTCCGGGGTGATGTTGCTGCCGTAGATGGTGCCGAACGGCGAGTGGATCGGCAGGCCGCCGGCGAACGGCGCGCCGCCTTCGGCAGTGTGGCAGGCCATGCAGTCGGCGGCGCGGGAGACGTACTCGCCGCGCTTGATCAGGTCCTGGTCAGCCGCCTGGGCAGCGACCGCAAGGCCGAGGCCGGCAGCCAGCGTGAGGCCGGAAAGAATGCGCTGCATGCTTAGCCCTCCCTGACCAGGCCGAGATCGGTCAGCACTTCACGGGTAGCGTCGTAGTAACGCACGTACCCGGTGCAGCGACAGATGTGGTGGCCGAGGCTCGCCTCGATGGTCGATTCCAGTTCGCTCTTCTTCAGCGGCTGGCGCTGGGCCTTTTCCACCAGCACGGTGGCGGCGTTGACGAAGCCCGGTGCGCAGTAGCTGCACTGGAAGGCGAAGCGGTCGACGAACTTCTGCTGGATCGGGTTCAGTTCCTTCACCGAACCGTCTTCCTCACGCTTGGCGTGGCCCTCGATAGTGCGCACCTTCTTGCCTTCGAAGTAGTGCGCGCCGGTGATGCAGGTGCGCACTTCCTCGCTGGTGCCGTCGGGGTTGTCGACGATCACCACGCAGGCATGGCAGATGCCCTGGCCGCAGCCCAGGCGCGAACCGGTGAGGTTCTGGTATTCGTGCAGGTAGTCGATCATCGGCAGGTCCTCGGGAACCTCGACCGGGCCGACGGTTTGACCATTCAAGGTCAGGTTGAGCGGACGGTTAGCCATGGAGGGCCTCCTTGATGCGAGCGGGGGTGATGGGCAGGTCGCGGACACGCTTGCCGATGGCATGGGCCACGGCGTTGCTGATGGCGCCGACCACCGGGATCATCACCACTTCGGCGATGCCCTTGGACGGGTCGCTGGGCGAGAGCGGCGGAAGGATTTCCGAGCTCTGCTGCCAGACGGCCACGTCCTTCGCTTTCGGGAGACGGTAGCGGTTGAAGTTCCAGTCGCCCTCGCCCGGGCCACCCTCGTACAGCGGCATGTCTTCGAGCAGCGCATGGCCGATGCCCATGGCGGTGCCGCCTTCGATCTGCCCTTTCACCAGTTCCGGCACCAGCACGCGGCCGCACTCGATCCAGCTGTGGTGGTTGAGTACGCTGACTTCGCCGTTGCCCTTGTTCACCTTCAGTTCGACGATGGTCGCCACCGGGCTGTAGTAGGTCACCGCGGCGTTGTTCAACTGCACCGGCGGATAGGCCACGTTCTGGCGGTCCAGCAGGTGGAAGCCGGCGCTGTTCATCTGCGCCTTCTTCACGCCGGGAGCGCCGTCGCCGTATTTCACCGCCAGGGCGTCCAGCGGCAGGCGGTCGCGCACGCCGTCGATGACGTAATCGCACTCCGCCCAGCTCCAGCGGTTGAAGCCGTGGACGGTGGCACCGGTGACCAGGCCCTTGTCGTGGGCCACCTGGGCCAGTTCGGCGAACGACAGCGGCTGCAGGCCGTTGGCGGTGAGCTTGCCGTCGACCCAGTGGGCATCTTCGCGGCGCACCACCAGCGGGTTGGCCGCGCCGTTGAACGGGCCGCGACGCCAGATTTCCAGGGCCGCCGGCCACAGGCCGTGGTTGAACAGCACGCGCGCCGCTTCACGGGTGGCGTGGCTGAAGTAGTAGGCCGAGTTGGTCGCCGACGACGCCGAAGCGTACTTGCCGACCCAGCGCGGGTTGCGCAGCTTCTCGTCCTGAGTGGGCTGGCTCATGGTGTAGGGATCTTCGCCGCTGAGCAGCTGAAGTTCCGGCCACTCGGTCTCGGCGGTCTTCATCTCGTCCGCCGGTTTGCCGAGGAAGTCGGCCACCACCAGCGCCTGGGAGGTGGACATGCCGGTGCCGATCTCGATGCCGATATGGCGCATGTGCACCTTGCCCTGGGCATCGAACTCGATGCTCGCCATGGGCGCTTCGGAGCCGGTGCCGAAGTCCTTCTGGCAGATGGCGAAGCCAACGCCGTACCAGTGATCCGGGTCCTTGGTGTCCATCTCTTTCTTGCGCGCGTCGCGGGTCTTCCACCACTCGTGGGCGGCAGCCTTGTCGAGGATCTCGTGCAGGCGCAGGGCGCCGGCAGGAATCGCGCCCTGGGTGTTCTTCATGCCGGACTTGAGCGCGTTGACGCGGCGCAGCTCGATGGCGTCTACGCCCAGGCGACCAGCGATCTCGTCCACCATCATCTCGGTGGCGGCCATGCTCTGCAGGGTGCCGTAGCCACGCATGGAACCGGCCTCGACGGCGCGGGAATGGTAGGCGGTCACCTGCAGGTCGTTCTGCGGCATGTAGTAGATCGACTGCGCAGCGGTGGCGCCTACGGCGGCCACGGACGGGCTGTAGTTGATGCGGCCGCCGCCGTCCACGCTCATCTCGGTGCGGAAGATCTTGAAGGTCATGTCCTTCTTGTCCACCGCCAGCTGGTAGCGAATGTCGAACGGGTGACGCTTGATGCCGCTCTGGAACTGCTCGTAGCGGTCATTGGCCAGGCGCACCGGCACACCGTTGCCGTACAGCGCAGCCAGGGCCGCGTAGTAGACGAAGATGTTGTGGTCCTTGGAGCCATAACCCACGGTGTAGCCGGGGTGCATGTTCAGCTTGGCCAGGCCGAAGCGCGACGGGGCGATCATGTGCGCCGTCTCGAAGGCGGCTTCGAACGGGCACTGGGTGGCGACCACGAAGTGCAGCGTTTTGCTCGCCGGGTCGTACCAGCCGTTGCCGTTGTCCGGCTCCATGGCGGCCGGCTCGATGGAGGGGGTCTTGTAGCGTTCGTCGAAGACCAGCCAGTTCTCCGGCGGGTTGTCGATCTGCTCCTTGATCTTCTGCGCGTAGAACAGGCCCTGCTCGGTGAGATCACCGTGCTGGTTGGGCTGCTGGTTCCACACCGGTTTGCGCTCGCGGATCATCGGGAAGAGGATCGAGTCCTTGAGGCTGGAGAACTCGTCCGGATCGGCCGAGGTTGCGCCGCCGACGCGCACATAGCGGAAGCTGCCGTAGGGATCGCCCTGGTACAGCGGGGCCTGCGCGCCGTAGCGGATCGCCTTGTCGTTGAACTTCATCTTCAGCTTGGCCTGACGGAAGCGCTCGAAGTCATTCCAGATCAGGATGGCCACCGGGTGGCCGATGAACATCGGCACCTTGCCGCGCGGCAGCAGCGGGTCCGGGGCGTGGGCTTCGGGGAAGACGATGCCGTCCTTGTCCAGGTCCTCGGCGGTGACGATGCGGTCGGGCTGCAACTCGGCGCCCAGCCAGGCAAGGTCGATGCCGTCGAAGATGCGGTCGGCCTTGATGGTCTTGAGCAGCATGGCGTGGCCCTGCTGCTGCGGCCAGCCGGGCATGTCCTTGGAACGGATGTCGCGGGCGAACACCTTGTTGCCGCAGACCTTGGACAGCGCGTCGTTACGGAAACGCGCCTTGCCGTCGTGGCCCATCCACTGCTGGGGGGAGACGGTGACGGAGTTTTCCATCAGGGCAGCGAAAGCCCGGCTGCCGAGCGGCGCCATGGTCACGCTGACACCGGCAATCAGCCCGCCTTGGAGGAAGGCGCGCCGGGAAATATCACGGTTGGACATGGTTCATCCTCTGGACGGTGAAGGCCCGCCCATGTCGTTTTTTCTGTGCTGGAGAGAGTTCGGAGGGCGCGGAATCGCGGGCGCCTCGAGGATGGCGCCGAAGGAAAGATCCTGCAGGAAAACCTGACTCTTCTGTCAACTTTAACGCACCTCAATAGTGCGAAGCAAAGTCAATCGGGCGGCTTGTCGCGGCGATGAAAATTTTAGTCGACCGGTCGAGACTATTCGCCAATTGCGGGTTTCGCCGACGACAGGCGCAAAAGTGTTACAGCGTGCTACGCTGCGCAGCCCTTGCTTAGCCCCCTAACGAAAGCACTTTCCATGACCGCCGAAGCCACGTCCCTGCTGCGTCACCGCCCCTTCCTCGCCTTCTGGCTCGCGCGCGTCTGCACCGCCAGCGCCTTCCAGATGATCACCGTGGCCATCGGCTGGCACATCTACGAGCTGACCCATAACGTGCTCGACCTGGGCCTGGTGGGCTTGGTGGAGTTCACCCCGCGGGTGCTGTTCATGCTGCACACCGGGCACGTCGCCGACCGCTACGACCGTCGGCGCATCGCCTCGCTGTGCCAGATCGGCCAGGGCCTGATCGCTGTCGCGCTGGTGATTGGCGCCAGCACCGACAACGTGACCCGCGAGATGATCTTCGTGATGGCCTTCCTGCTGGGCACCGCACGGGCCTTCGAGATGCCGACCACCCAGGCGCTGCTGCCGAACATCGTGCCCACCGCGCTGTTCCCCCGCGCCGTGGCGGCGTCCGCTTCGGCGATGCAGGCGGCGACCATCGCGGCTCCGGCCTTCGGCGGTTTCCTTTATGCCTTCGGCGCCTTCTGGGTCTACACGCCCACCGCGGTGCTGTACTTCATCGCCTGCGCCCTGGTGCTCACCCTGCCCAAGCGCCAGGCGCCGGCAGCTCAGGGCAAGGCGACCCTGGAATCGCTGCTGGCCGGCATTCGCTTCATCCGCAGCCGCCCGGACATCTTCGGCGCCATCTCCCTGGACCTGTTCGCCGTGCTGCTGGGCGGCGCCACCGCGCTGCTACCGGTGTTTGCCAAGGACATCCTGCTCACCGGTCCCTGGGGCCTGGGCCTGTTGCGTTCGGCCCCGGCGGTGGGTGCGCTGCTGATGTCGTTCTGGCTGGCGCGCTTCCCCATCGAGCGCAATGTCGGGCGGATCATGTTCCTCGCCGTCGGTATCTTCGGCGTCGCCACCATCGCCTTCGGCCTGTCGACCTCCTTCTGGCTTTCCCTGGCGGTGCTGGTGGTGCTGGGCGCGGCGGACATGATCAGCATGGTCATCCGTGGCGCCTTCGTGCAGCTGGAAACCCCGGACGAGATGCGCGGCCGGGTCAGCGCGGTAAACGGCCTGTTCATCGGTGCCTCGAACCAGCTGGGCGAGTTCGAGTCCGGCCTCACCGCCCACTGGCTCGGCACCGTGCCGGCGGTGGTGCTCGGCGGCGTCGGCACGCTGGTCGTCACCGGCGCATGGATGAAACTGTTCCCCACCCTGGCCAGGCGCGACAAATTGCACTGAAAAAAATCCCCCGCTGGAAGCACCAGCGAGGGATGTGGGAACGGGCGCTGCGAGCAGCGCCCGGATGGGATCGATTGCGCGAACTAGTGCGGTGTGCCCAGCCCCGCCGCGCTCATGAACAGGCGCATCAGCCAGGCCGCGATACCCAGGCCGGCGACGCTCAGCGCCCAGATCAGCACCAGCCAGCCCAGCCGCTTGCGCAGCGGCGCCTTCTGCGGTTCCTCGTGAGTCATGCTGCGCACCTCTAGTGGTAGCCGTCGCCGTGCTTCACCTTGCCGCGGAACACGTAGTAGCTCCACGCGGTGTAGACGAGGATGAAGGGGATGATGAACAACGCGCCCACCAGCATGAAGCCCAGGCTCTGCGGCGGCGCCGCGGCGTCCCAGATCGACATCGACGGCGGGATGATGTTCGGCCACAGGCTGATGCCCAGCCCGCTGTAGCCGAGGAAGATCAGCGCCAGGGTGAGCAGGAATGGCTTCACATGGTCATTGCGCGCCACCGAGCGCAGCAGGCCGTAGAAGGTCAGCAGCACCAGCAGCGGCACCGGCAGGAACCAGAACAGGTTCGGCAGGCTGAACCAGCGCTGGGCGATGTCCTCGTGGGCCAGCGGAGTCCACAGGCTGACGATGCCGATGATTGCGAGCAGCACCAGCGCCAGCGGTTTGGCCAGGTCATGCATGCGTTCCTGCAGGCGACCTTCGGTCTTCATGATCAGCCAGGTGCAGCCCAGGAGGGTGTAGGCCACCACCAGGCCGAGGCCGCAGAATAGCGGGAACGGCGCCAGCCAGTCCAGCGAGCCGCCGGCGAAGGCACGGTTTTCCACCGGGATACCTTCGATGAAAGCACCCAGCGCCACGCCCTGGAAGAAGGTCGCTACCAGCGAGCCGATGATGAACGACTTGTCCCACAGGTGACGCTTGTTCGCCCGCGCCTTGAAGCGGAACTCGAAGGCCACGCCGCGGAAGATCAGCCCGACGAGCATCAGGATCAGCGGCAGGTACAGCGCCGAGAGCACGGCCGAATAGGCCACCGGGAAGGCGCCGAACAACGCCGCGCCGCCCAGCACCAGCCAGGTCTCGTTGCCGTCCCAGACCGGCGCGACGGTGTTCATCATCACGTCGCGGTCGCCTTCGTCCTTGAAGAACGGGTAGAGCATGCCTATCCCCAGGTCGAACCCGTCCATCACCACGTACATCATCACGCCGAAGATGATGATGATCGCCCAGATCAGCGGAAGATCGATTCCCATGGCTCAGTTCCTCCCCGCGTCAGTGCTGTCATCGTCGTCAAACCCCTCTTCAGTGGCCGACAGCGGCCGCGCAGCGGTACGTTTCTGGCCGGCGCCGCCATGGCTGGTCTCGCGGCCTTCGTGGGTGACCGGGCCCTTGCGCACCAGGCGCATCATGTAGCCGATGCCCACGCCGAACAGGCTGAAGTACACCAGCACGAACATCACCAGGGTCAGGCTCATCTGCGCGACACTGTGGTTGGACACCGCGTCCGAGGTACGCATCAGCCCGTAGACGACCCAAGGCTGGCGACCAATCTCGGTGGTGAACCAGCCGGCGAGGATCGCGATCAGGCCGGACGGTCCCATCCACAACACCAGATGGAGGAACGCGCGGTTCTCGAACAGCCGCTTGCGCCAGCGCAGCCAGACGCTCCACAGGCCCACCAGGATCATCAGCAGCCCCAGGCCGACCATGATGCGGAACGACCAGAAGATGATGGTGGAGTTGGGCCGGTCGGCTTTCGGGAAGTCCTTCAGCGCCGGGATCGGCTCGGTCAGGCTGTGGTTCAGGATCAGGCTGCCGAGGACCGGGATTTCGATCTTGAAGCGGGTTTCCTCGCGCTCCATGTCCGGCCAGCCGACCAGTATCAGCGGCGTCGGGCCGCCTTCGCTGTTGTCCCAGTGGCCTTCGATGGCGGCGATCTTCGCCGGCTGGTGCTTGAGGGTGTTCAGGCCGTGGGCGTCGCCCACCATGGCCTGGATCGGCGCGACGATCAGCGCCATCCACATGGCCATCGAAAGCATCTTGCGGATCGCCGGGTTGTCGCGGCCGCGCAGCAGGTGCCAGGCCGCCGAGGCGCCGACGAAGAAGGCGGTGGCGACGAACGAGGCGATCGCCATGTGCAGCAGGCGATAGGGGAACGACGGGTTGAAGATGATCGCCAGCCAGTCCACCGGCACCACGATGCCGTTGACGATCTCGTGGCCCTGCGGGGTCTGCATCCAGCTGTTGGAGGCGAGAATCCAGAAGGTGGAGATCAGCGTGCCGATCGCCACCATCACCGTGGCGAAGAAGTGCAGGCCCGGGCCGACGCGGTGCCAGCCGAAGAGCATGACGCCGAGGAAGCCGGCTTCGAGGAAGAACGCCGTGAGCACCTCATAGGTCAGCAGCGGGCCGGTGACGCTCCCGGCGAAGGCCGAGAAGGCGCTCCAGTTGGTGCCGAACTGGTAGGCCATGACGAGGCCGGAGACCACGCCCATGCCGAAGTTGACGGCGAATATCTTCGACCAGAAGTGATAGAGGTCGCGGTAGACCTCCTCGTTGGTCTTCAGCCACAGGCCTTCGAGTACCGCCAGGTAGCTGGCGAGGCCGATGGTGATGGCGGGGAAGATGATGTGGAAGGACACGGTAAAGGCGAACTGGATCCGGGCCAGGTCGAGCGCCTCTAATCCGAACATGACGATTCCTCTTCAGGCTGACGCCAACCCCACGGAAGGGTCGGGCACCGTACCTTGCGCATGCGCAGGGCGTTCTTGCGTGATGTCTGTGTTTCCAATGACTCAGTTTCGAGCCACCGATCTGGCGTCGGTTCGGGTTCTTTTTGCCGCTCAATCAGAATGGACCACCATCTGCATTGACGCCGCTCAAGAAACTGCATCGATCTTACGCGCCTGGCGAACGGGGACTGGAGTGGTGGGTTGCCGCGCGACGGGGTGTCGCGCGACAGCTTGTCTCAGGTCTCGCCCGCGCAAGCCATATGAACAAAATCGAATATGAAAATGAAAAATTAATATTTTATTGGAATAACAAGACCGGGTACCTTTCGCTGCAACCGCTGCCGAGTGAGCCGCGGAAAAAGAATCCACCGCCCGTACGAAGGCCCCATCCCGGCCGGCCCGGACGCCAGCGGTCATCTGCCCCACAAGGACATCGCAATGAAAAAGCTGCTGCTTCTGACCGCCCTCGCCGCTGCCTTCAGCACCACTGCCTTCGCCAACGAAAAGCTGGTTGTCGCTGCCACGCCGATCCCCCACGCCGAGATCCTCGAGCTGATCAAGCCGACCCTGGCCAAGGAAGGCGTGGACCTGGAGATCAAAGTCTTCACTGACTACGTGCAGCCCAACGTGCAGGTCGCCGAGAAGCGCCTGGACGCCAACTACTTCCAGACCAAGCCGTACCTGGACAACTTCAACTCCGGCAAGGGCACCAACCTGGTCACCGTGACCGGCGTGCACGTCGAGCCCTTCGGCGGCTACTCGAAGAAGTACAAGTCCATCGACCAGCTGCCTGACGGCGCCACCGTCGCCATCCCCAACGAAGGCAGCAACAGCGGCCGCGCCCTACTCCTGCTGCAGAAGGCCGGCGTGATCAAGCTCAAGGACCCGAGCAACGCCCTGGCCACCCCGAAAGACATCGCCGAGAACCCCAAGCACCTGAAGTTCAAGGAACTGGAATCGGCCCTGCTGCCGCGCGTGCTGGACCAGGTCGACCTGGACCTGATCAACACCAACTACGCGCTGGAAGCCAAGCTCAACCCGGTGAAGGACGCCCTGATCCTCGAAGACCGCAACTCGCCCTACGTGAACTATCTGGTGGCGCGTCCGGACAACAAGGACAGCGATGCCCTGAAGAAACTCTCCGCCGCCCTGACCAGCCCGGAAGTCAAAGCCTTCATCGAGAAGAAGTACAACGGCGCCGTGGTGCCGGCCTTCTGATCCGTCGCCCGGCCGCTGGCCGGGCGCAACGACTCCCACGCTGGGCGCGCCTTGAGCGCACCCGCTTCGACGCCGGTGGGCAGGTTCCACCGGCGTTTTTCTTATCCCAGGACTTGCCATGAGCGACCACGCCAAAGGCCCCTCCACCCGCGCCGTGCATGCCGGCCACGATGCCGACCGGCGCATGGTCACCCGCTCCAAGAGCCAGCCGATCTACCAGAGCTCGGTGTTCGTCTACGACTCGCTGGAACAGGTCGACGACTTCCTCGCCGGCAACCCCGACAACTACATGTACACGCGCATCGGCAACCCCAACCACAGCGCCGTGGAAGAGCTGCTGCGCGAACTGGAAGGCGGCGAGGACGCGCTGTTCTCCGCTTCCGGCATGGCGGCCATTTCCGCCGCGCTGCTGGGCGTGCTCGGCGCCGGCGATCACCTGATCGCCAGCCGCGAGCTGTACGGCACCACCCAGAGCCTGATCGAGAAGGAGCTGACGCGCTTCGGCATCGCCTCCAGCCTGCTCGACCTCAACGACCTGGCGGCAGTGGAAGCGGCGATCACCCCGACCACGAAGCTGATCTACACCGAAACCGCCTCCAACCCGCTGGTCCGCGTCAGCAACATCCCGGCGCTGGCCGAGCTTGCCCACCGCCACGGTCTCAAGCTGCTGGTGGACAACACCTTCCTCTCGCCAGTGCTCTACCAGCCGCTGCGCGATGGCGCCGACCTGGTGATCCACAGCACCACCAAGTACCTCAATGGCCACAGCGACGCCATGGGCGGCGCACTGGTCGGCGATGCGCAGTGGATCGCCGCCGCGCGGCGCTTCCAGATCAACGCCGGCGGCAGCGCCAGCCCCTTCGAGAGCTGGCTGAATTTCCGCGGTGCCAAGACCCTGGCCCTGCGCATGAAGGCCCACTCGCAGAACGCCCAGGCGCTGGCCGAAGCCCTCGAAGCGCACCCGCAGGTGGCCCGCGTGTTCTATCCCGGCCTGCCCTCGCATCCGGACTTCGAGCTGGCGCAGAGGCTGTTCCACAAGGGCCACTCGGGCATGTTGAGCTTCACCCTGAAGGGCGGTCTCGACCAGGTCGACGCATTGATCGGCGAGCTGCAACTGGCCGCTTTCGCGCCGTCGCTGGCCGGCGTCGCCAGCAGCATCACCCACCCCGGCAAGACCTCGCACCGCGCGCTGTCCGCCGAGGCCCTGACCGCGCTGGACATCCACGCCGGCACCATCCGTGTGTCGGTGGGCATCGAGGACAGCGAGGACATCGTCCGTGACTTCCTGCAGGCGCTGGACGCGCTGTAAGAGCAGAAGGAGATACCCCATGAATGCACCCCACGCGCCGCTGCCGCTGCTGACCTTCCCCGACGCCGACAAGAGCCCGCTGAGCATCCGCGCCAAGGCGCTGGTGTTCTTCGACCCGCGCTCCCATGAAGTGCGCGACGAGGTGGAGCGCCTGGCGCCGTTGCCGCAACCGGTGCTGATCCACGGCGAGACCGGCACCGGCAAGGAGCTGCTGGCCCGCCACATCCACCGCGCCAGCGAGCGCCCCGGCCTGTTCGTCGCGGTAAGTTGCAGCGCCCTGAGCCGCAACTACGCCGACGCCGAGCTGTTCGGTTACGCGCCGGGCGCGCACAACGGCCCGGTGGGCAGCCGCGCCGGCTGGTTCGGCTCGGCCAACGGCGGCACGCTGTACCTGGACGAGATCGCCGACCTGCCGCTGTCGCTGCAACAGAAACTGCTGCGCGTGCTGCAGGAGCGCGAAGTGCTGCGCGTCGGCGCGCGCGAGCCGGTGCCAGTGGACGTGCGCCTGGTCGCCGCCACCAGCATCGACCTGGGGCAGGCGGTGAAAGCGGGGAAATTCCTCGAAGGGCTGCAGCAGTACCTGCACGACGGCAACCTCACGCTGCCGCCGCTGCGCGAACGCATCGGCGATATCCAGCCGCTGGCCGAGTACTTCCTCGGCGTGCATGCGCAACGTCTGGAACTACCGGTGCCGCAGATCGCCACGGATACGCAGCGGGCACTGGAAGGCTATTCGTGGCCGGGGAATATCCGCGAACTGGAGAACGTCATCCACTTCGCCCTGCTGGTCAGCCCGGACGAGGAGATACGCCCGGAGCACCTGAACTTTTCAGGCGGCGTAGCGGGGTCAGGCGGCGTAGCAGGGTCAGGCGGCGCGGCCGGAACTGGCGGGGAAACGCAGGTAAGCGAAGAGGCGCTGGGGCGTCTGCTGCGCCAGCCCGGCGTCGAAGCGCAGCTGCGTGCGCTATTGCAACGCCTGGAGCACGAGCGCGGCTGAGTCGCCGCGCTGTAGTCGCCAGCGCGACCCGAAGGGCCGCGCACGGGCGACTGCATGCAACTGGGGTGTTACTTGGTAGCGGTGTTCGAGTGAGCGACCACCGGGGTGCACGACGGGTTGGTCAGCTTGGCCGGATCGGTCAGCAGGCCCGGCATCATGCGCGAGGTGCAGTTGAACACGCGGCCTTTGGTGGTGGTGGCGACGTAGGAGAGTTCCTGGCCACCCAGAGCGTCCGGCTGACCGGCTTTGACGTCGCTGACAACCAGCTCGTCGGAGGAAGCCAGACCGATCATCTGGGCGGTAGCGGCTTGCAGCGGAACGATGGCCTGGTTGGTGGTCATGGTCTGGCAACCGGCCAGCGAAGCGAAGAGTGCAGTGGCAATGGCGATGCGTTTGAAGTCCATCTCGAGATGCTCCCTGTTGGTGGTTTTTTGTCCTGCCGGGGGAGACTAACGGAATCAGCAAGTCAATCGCCATAGCCGTTTCACATGTTTTTCACGAAAAATTGCACACCCGTTCAAGTTTCCGGACTGGAACCCGCTCTATTCCGGTAACTGTGCTATGCGGAGAACTGTTTCACCGGCCTGACAGCCGGTAAACGTGGCAAAGCCACGAGTGGCGCTGAACCGTTTCACCTTTCGCGACGAACGGTCGCAGTGAAAGGCTTTGCCGAGTTGCAGGTCGGCAGGAGGGAATCCTGAGCAAAGAGTCAAAATAAGGTCGATTCCCCGCAAATATCGAAAAAAGCAGTCCCATCGACCAGATCAATACCCCTCATCAAGACCATTCACTTCTTTTCGTCACAATCTTCAGGGAAAATGGCTATCAGGCGGTCGGGACCCATTTTCCCCGGCGCCATTGGAGACTATCGTGACCAGCTTTGCCGCTCTTGCTAACTTCTTCGCCGCCACCGCTTTCCTGACCGCGCCCGCGAAGGCCGACCCGGAACGCCGTGAGATCCGTGAGGCGAAAAAGAACCGCCGCAAGTAAAGCAGTACCCGCTCCGCTCGGCCCTCGACCAGGGCCGGCGGCGGGACCACCGGTCCCGCTGATTGGCCTTTCAGGGCTCAATCGTGTTTTCATTGAATGCTTGTTCAAGGAAAATTTCGAGGGACCCCGCCCGTTTTGTCCGTTGCACAATCCTCCCCGTCCGTAACGCCCTCCCCCGCCATGCGCATGAACCCACCGGTCTTCTACGGTGCGGCCGCGCTGATCCTCATCTTCGCCCTCACCGTCATCGCCCAGCCACAACGGGCCGGTGAATGGCTGCTCGCCGCGCAGTCCTGGGCCGCCGACAGCGTCGGCTGGTACTACCTGCTGGCGATGACGCTGTACCTGATCTTCGTGGTGGTCACCGCGCTTTCCGGCTACGGAAAGATCAAGCTCGGTGCCGACCACGACGAGCCGGAATTCAGCTACCTGTCCTGGGCCGGCATGCTGTTCGCCGCCGGCATCAGCATCACCCTGTTCTTCTTCTGCGTGTCCGAGCCGCTGACCCACTTCGCCCAGCCGCCCCAGGGCGAGGCCGGCACGCCGGAAGCGGCGCGCCAGGCCATGCAGCTGCTGTTCCTGCACTGGGGCCTGCACGGCTGGGGCGTGTTCGCCCTGGTAGCAATGGCGCTGGCCTACTTCGCCTACCGTCACAACCTGCCGCTGGCGCTGCGTTCCGCGCTCTACCCGCTGATCGGCAAGCGCATCAATGGCCCCATCGGCTACACCGTGGATTGCTTCGGCATCATCGCCACGGTTTTCGGCCTGGGTGCGGACATGGGCTTCGGCGTGCTGCAGCTCAACGCCGGCCTCGACTTCCTGTTCGGCATCGCCCACAGCCACCCGGTGCAGATGACGCTGATCGCGCTGATGATGGGCGCAGCCATCCTGGTCGCCGTGTCGGGCGTCGACAAGGGCATCCGCCTGCTGTCGGACATCAACATGCTGCTGGCCTGCGCGCTGCTGCTCTTCGTGCTGTTCGCCGGCCCTACGCAACACCTGCTCAACACCCTGGTGCAGAACATCGGCGACTACCTCGGCGCCCTGCCGACCAAGAGCTTCGACCTCTACGCCTACGGCAAGGATGGCAGCGACTGGCTGGGTGGCTGGACGGTGTTCTACTGGGCCTGGTGGATCGCCTGGGCGCCCTTCGTCGGCCTGTTCATCGCGCGCATCTCGCGTGGGCGGACGATTCGCGAGTTCGTCTTCGGCGTGCTGTTCATTCCGCTGGGCTTCACCCTGGCGTGGATGTCGATCTTCGGCAACAGCGCCCTGGACCAGGTGCTCAACCATGGCTTCAGCGAGCTGGGCCGCGTTGCCATCAGCGATCCGTCCATGGCGCTCTACCAGATGCTGCAGAATTATCCGGCCAGCCGCGTGGTGATCGCGGTGACGGTGCTGGTCAGCTTCGTCTTCTTCGTCACCTCGGCGGACTCCGGCACCGTGGTGCTCTCCACCCTCTCCGCCCACGGCGGCAGCGCCGACGACGACGGCCCGAAGTGGCTGCGGGTGTTCTGGGGCGTAGCCACCGCGCTGGTGACCGGCGGCCTGCTGTTCGCCGGCAGCATCGATGCGCTCAAGTCAGCGGTGGTGCTGACTTCGCTGCCCTTCTCGCTGATCCTGCTGCTGATGATGTGGGGCCTGCACAAGGCGTTCTACCTGGAGTCCCAGCGTCAGCGCGCGCGCACCCACTCGCTGGCGCCGCCGCCCTCGGCCAAGCCCGGCGGCTGGAAGCGGCGCATTTCCCAGGCGGTGCACTTCCCTACCCGCGACGAGGTGTACCGCTACATGGTCGACGTGGTCAGCCCGGCGATCGCCGAAGTTTCCGAAGTGTTCCGCGAGAAGGGCCTGCAGGTCGATTCCGACCTGGACCTGAGCAACCTGGAAATCGGCCTGGAGATCGGCCACGGCGCGCAGCATCCGTTCCTCTACCAGGTCTCGATGCGCGGCTACTTCACCCCGTCCTTCGCCCGCGCCGGCATGGGCGGCCTGCACCTGAAGAACCGCCGCTATTTCCGCGCCGAAGTGCACCTTTCCGAAGGCAGCCAGGACTACGACCTGATGGGGTACAGCAAGGAGCAGATCATCAACGACATGCTCGACCAGTACGAGCGGCACCTGCAGTTCCTGCACCTGGTGCGCTGAACTCGGAGCCCCTTGTACGAGCAACTGTCTTTCCCTGGTAGTTCGGTGTTTGTGCTTTCCCCCTCACCCCAGCCCTCTCCCTCAGGGAGAGGGAGCAAATCGTACCGGCTGACGCTGTGGTTTCATCCGGCACCGAACGGTCCCCTCTCCCTCTGAGCGGGGCGCGCAGCCAGGGTTAGGGTGAGGGCCGATCCGCGCACAGATCTATCCGGTAGCGGGCCATGCCCGCGATCGCGCCCATGGGGCGCTCCTACAGGGGGGCTCGTTACAACTGATAAGGCAACCGCACTCCCGGCTCACGCTCGTCGAAATCCTTCACGTTGCGCGTCACCAGCAGCCGGCCTTCGACTTCCGCCGAGGCCTTGATGACCGCGTCCGGCAGCTTCACCCGCAGACGCTGGCGCACCTCCACCGCCCGCTGGGCGATGCGCTCGTCCAGCGCCAGCAGCGTGAAGCTGGAGAGAAAGGCGCGAGTGGCCGCTTCGGTCTGCGGCGTGGCGCCGATCAGTACTTCCATCCAGGTGATGATGCTGATGGCGCGGTCGCTGTAGAGCGCCAGCTCATCGCGGGCCTGCACATGGCCGTTGAGATAGTCGATAAGGATGTTGGTGTCGAACAGGACCTTCACCATTCCTCGCGCACCTTCTCCTGATACGCCAGGCCGTCCACCTGATTCTCCTGCCACAGGCCGAAAGCCGCGTCAGCGTCCGCCTGCGCGTGGTTGACCAGGTACTCGGCGATGGCCTCGCGAATGACCGAGGCACGGGATTGCTGCTGGCGTTCGCTGATGTCATTCAGGCGTTCCAGGTATTCAACAGGGATATCCACCAGGATGCGCATGAGAGCCTCCGAAATCTGATATCAGCATCATATATCATCCGACCAAACGAGATGCCGTCCGGCGACGAACAAGCGAAAGCTCCGACAACGAAAAAGGCGCCCGCAGGCGCCTTTTTCGCATCATGGCGAAGGATCAGCCGCGGGTGCCGGTCAACACCTTGCGGTAGAACAGCACGCAGATCGCCACGAACACCACCAGGCCCAGCCACTGCGCAGTGTCCTCGAAGCCGTCGCCGACCAGCGCCAGCGGCGTGGCGGAACCGGTGGTGCCGATGATGGCGGCGAGCAGGATGCCCATCAGGCTCTCGCCGACGATCAGGCCCGAAGCCAGCAGTACACCCCGGCGCTTGGGCTCGTCGGAGAACTTCTCCACATCCTTGCCGGCGGCTACCGCGCGCTTGGCCAGGGCGGTTTCCAGCAACCAGCCGATCACGGCGCCGACCACCAGGGTCATGCCGATGGTCGGCGGCAGGTAGATGCCCAGGCCGACGGCGAGCACCGGCAGGCTGGCCTTGCCGGTGCGGCGCAACAGCACGTCCACCAGGATCAGCGCGATGCCCAGCGCCACGCCGATGAGGATCATGTTCCAGTTCAGCGCATTGTGGAAAATCCCGCTGGCAATCGCCGTCATCAGCGTCGCCTGCGGCGCGGCCAGCGCGGCGTTCGGGTCCATGCCCTCGCGCGGCAGGGCGCCGGTGAAGCCGTAGGCGTTGAACAGCAGCTCCAGCACCGGCGGGATCACCAGGGCGCCGACCAGACAGCCGACGATCAGCGCCACCTGCTGGCGCCACGGGGTCGCGCCGACCAGGTAACCGGTCTTCAGGTCCTGCAGGTTGTCGTTGGAAATCGCCGCGATGGCGATCACCACCGAGGTGGTGAACAGCGCCAGGGCGATGGCCAGCTTGCCGCCCTGCTGGTCGAGGAAGCCGGTTTCCAGCGAGCCAACGCCGAGGATCAGCAACGACACCAGGATCACCGCGATGATGCCGATACCGGAGATCGGGCTGCTCGACGAGCCCACCAGGCCGGCCATGTAGCCGCAGGCAGCGGCAATCAGGAAGCCGAAGAAGAAGGCGAAGATCACGCAGACCGCCACCAGGCCCCAGAAGCCGAAGCCGTGCAGGTCCGGCGCGGCCTCGCCGAGGAAGTAGGAGAACACCACGAACAGCGCCAGCAACAGCACACCGGCGATGGTAACGATCCACTTCGCCGACAGGTCCTGCTCGGTGCGCAGGTCGCTCACCTCACCACGCCCGCGCACGGCACTGAGCGACGACCAGACGCCCTGCACCATGGGCTTGAACAGCGTGGCCAGGGTCCACAGCGCGGCAATACCGATGGTGCCGGCGCCGAGGAAGCGCACCTGGCTGCTCCACAGTTTGGTGGCCAGCTCCGGCAGGCTCTGCCCGGCGGCCAGCACGCTGTTCACCGAGAGCAGCGGCACGGCCACCCCCCAGGCGATGACCACGCCGATCAGGATGGCGATGCCGGCGGTAATGCCCATCAGGTAGCCGGCGCCCACCAGCGCCAGGGAGAAGCCGGTGGACAGGCGGAACGCCGCCTGCCCGGCGGTGAGCCAGAAGCTGAAGCCTTCGGCGAGCACCTTGAAACCGCTGCTGAGCAGGCTGAACGCGGCAGCGACCACGCCACCGGCGAGGATGTCACGCAGGCCCGGGCCACCGGCTTTCGCGGGCTTGCCAGCCTTTTCCTCTTCCTCGTCCTGGCTGCCGACGCGCAGGATCTCCGCCGCCGCCACGCCCTCGGGGTACGGCAGGTTGCTCTGCACCACCATCACCCGACGCAGCGGGATGGTGTAGAGCACGCCGAGAATGCCGCCGATGGAGCAGATGGCGGCGGTCTGCCAGAACGGGAAGCCGCTCCAGTAGCCGATCATCAAGAGGCCGGGAAGGATGAAGATGATCGAGGACAGGGTGCCGGCCGCCGAGGCCTGGGTCTGCACCATGTTGTTCTCGAGAATGTTGGAGCCGGAGAAGTAGCGCAGCACGGCCATGGAAATGACCGCCGCGGGGATCGACGAGGCGAAGGTCAGGCCGACCTTGAGGCCGAGGTACACATTGGAAGCGGTGAACACCACGGTAATCAGCGCGCCGAGGATCAGGCCTCGAACCGTCAGCTCGGCGAGGTTGGACTCGTCCGGAATCCGTTCTTGCATGTAGGCAGTCTCATACATAAACACGACCGCCAAAGCGTAGGACAGTGCGCCATCCACCGCGACCCAGAATGGCGACGAATGCGGTCTGCGGTGCGGCTTTGTTGCCGCAAGTCACGGGGATCGTAGGAAATTCCGAGCCGACACCGAGCCCGTAGGGCGCATAACGCCTACAGCGTTATCCGCCATTGCGGCGGATAACCCGTTCCGGGTTATTCGCCCTACCGGAACAAAGTCCGTCAGAACGGCTTGTCGCCGAGAATCGTCGCGCGGTGCATCACCCGGCGCTGCGGGCGGTAGTCGTCCACCGCGTAATGCTGGGTCACGCGGTTGTCCCAGAAGGCCACGTCGTTCTCCTTCCAGCGCCAGCGAACGGTGAACTCGGGGCGGGCGAAGTGGGCGAACAGCAGGTCGAGAATGGCGCGGCTTTCCGCCGGCTCCAGCTCGTTGATGCGGGTGGTGAAGCCATCGCTGACGAACAGCGCCTTGCGCCCGGTGACCGGATGCGTGCGGATCACCGGGTGGCTGCGCGGTGGGTTCTTCTTGCGCGCTTCTTCCAGGCGAGCCAGGTCCGCGTCGGTGGCGCCGAAGCGCTCCTGGGGGAAGGACTTGCTGATGTCGTGAGTCGCGGTTAGGCCGTCGAGCAACTGCTGCAGCGGCTTGGACAGCGCTTCGAACGCCGCGATGCCGCTGGCCCACAGGGTGTCGCCACCGTAGGGCGGCAGCTGCTTGGCGGCCAGTACGGCGCCCAGCGCCGGAGTCTCCAGGAAGGTCACGTCGGTGTGCCAGATGGCGTTGTCGCGCACGTCGGTGACGGCGGTGTCGAGGACGATGACTTCGCGCTGTTCGGGCGAACTGGGGTAGATCGGGTGGATGTGCAGGTCGCCGAAGCGCGCGGCGAAGTTCGCCTGCTGGGTCGGCGTCAGCGGCTGGTCGCGGAAGAACAGCACGTGATGATCGAGCAGGGCCTGCTCGATCTGGCGCTGCGCCGCGTCCCCCAGCGGGTCGGCCAGGCGTACGCCGGAAACGATGGCGCCCAGGGCCGGGCTGATGGGTTCGATACTCAGGGTGGTCATGTTCGTGTTCTCTCATGAGGTTCACGGGAAGAGCCACGCTCTCCCCTGCCCCTCGCCGGCATGGCGAGGGCGTCGAATCGGTTTGTTATTCCCAGGAAGCGAAGCGCTTCTGCAGCCAGCGCAGGCCCAGTTCGAAGCTCAGCGCGATGGCGGCGATCAGCAGGATTCCCAGCACCACCACATCGGTGGCGAGGAACTGCGCGGCGGACTGCACCATGAAGCCCAGGCCACGGTTGGCGGCGATCAGCTCGGCGGCGACCAGGGTCGACCAGCCCACGCCCAGGGCGATGCGCAGGCCGGTGAGGACGTCCGGCAGCGCGCTCGGCAGGATCACGTGGCGGACCACCTGCAGGCGGCTGGCGCCCAGGCAGCGCACGGCCTGGATGCGCGACTTGTCCACGCGGCGCACGCCAGCGGCGGTGGCGATCAGCAACGGTGCGAACAGCGCGAGGTAGATCAGCAGCACCTTGGACAGCTCGCCGATGCCGAACCAGATGACGATCAGCGGCAGGTAGGCCAGCGGCGGCACCGGGCGGTAGAACTCCACCAGCGGATCGAACGCCGCGCCCACCAGCGGGTTGAGGCCCATCAGGATGCCCAGTGGAATGGCCGTCAGCACCGCCGCGCCCAGCGCCAGCAGTACGCGCAGCAGGCTGGTGCCGATGTGCTGCCACAGCGACGCATCGACGTAGCCCTCGGCGAGCAGGCGCTGGAAGGCTTCCACCAGTTGCTCCGGCGCAGGCAGGAATAGCGTGTCGACCCAGCCCAGGTGCGTGGCCAGCCACCAGAGCACGAAGATCGAACCGACGCTGCCGGCGGCGGCCCAGCGGCGGTAGTCGCGCGGCACACTGCGGGCATTAGGCACGGCGGCGGGGAGTTTGCCGGCGAGGGTATCAGTGGGCATGTTCGGCCTCCGGTTCCTCAAGCGTCTCTTCCAAAAAAAGATCCAGAAGGAGTTGGCGCAGGCGCGCGAATTCCGGGTCGGACTTGATCGAGCGCACCGCCTCGCCAGCGGCGTAGCGGCGGGCGAAGTCCAGCGGCAAGCGCTTGACGATGCGCGCCGGCGGGCCGTCCATCACCACCAGGTCGGTGGCGAGGAACAGCGCTTCGTCGACGCTGTGGGTGATCAGGAACAGGCCCTTGCCGGTCTTGCGCCACAGGTCGAGGGTCAGCACCTGCATGCGCTCGCGGGTCAGTGCGTCGAGGGCGCCGAAGGGTTCGTCGAGCAGCAGGAAATCCGGCTCCACCGCCAGCGCGCGGGCCAAACCCAGGCGTTGCCGCTGGCCACCGGAAAGCTGCGAGATGCGGTAGTCCGCGTGCTCGCCCAGGCCCACCAGCTTGAGGACTTCATGGGCGCGGGCGTTGCGCCCGGCAGCGCCAACGCCACGGATACGCAGACCCAGCGCGACGTTATCCAGCGCGCTCAGCCAGGGCATCAGCGCGTCGTCCTGGAACACCACGCCGCGCTCGCCGCCGGGGCCACTGAGGGTGCGGCCGTCGATCTGCACGCGGCCGTTGTCCGGCGCCTGGAAGCCCGCCAGCACGTTGAGCAGGCTGGACTTGCCGCAGCCGGAAGGGCCGAGCACCACCAGAGATTCGCCCTTGGCCAGGCTGAGAGTGAGGTCCTGCAGCACGACGCGCTCGCGCCCGCGCTGCTGGAAAGTGAGGCTGACTGCCTCGGCCGTCAGACGGCTCATGTTCTGCCCTCCGTAGGGTGAGAAGGATTACGTAGAAGCTCCCTGTAGGAGCGGGCCATGCACGCGATTCGCGCGCGTGGCGCACTCCTACAGGTTGAGTCCGTCGTTGCGCCTCAGCGCTGCCCGACCTGCACGCTCTCCGCCTGGCGCACGTAATCGGCGCTGACGTAGGGCGAGTAGTCCTTGAGCACCGAAGGCACGCGCTTCTGCTCTTTCAGGAAGGCGGCGGTGCCGGCGATGTCCTTGGCGGTGCCGCCACCCAGCAGGGCGGACGACAGCTGCGCCTGGGATTCGGGGAAGGCAGAACCGGCCAGCAGCTCGGGCACGTCCTTCGGATCGGCGCCGGTCAGCCGGGCGATCTTCTTCACCTGCTCGGAATCGGCGGTCCACTGCGCCTTGTGCGCGTTGTAGTCAGCGAAGGAGTCCAGGCTCACACGGGCGAACTTGGCGATGACTTCCGGGTGCTTCTCAGCGAAGTCCTTGCGGGCCACCCAGACTTCGAAGGTCGGTGCACCCCACTGGCCGACTTCGGCGGCGTCGGTCAGGACCTTGCCGGACTTCTTGATCTCGCCCAGGGCGGGTGACCAGACGAAGGCGCCATCGATGTCACCACGGCGCCAGGCGGCAGCGATCTCGGTGGGGTTGAGGTTGACGATCTTCACCTTGGTCGGGTCGATCTGCCAGTGCTTGAGCGCGCCCAGCAGGCTGTAGTGCGAGGTGGAAACGAAGGGCGTGGCGATGGTCTTGCCGATCAGGTCTTCGGGCTTCTCGATCTTGCTGCCGTTGCGCACCACCAGGGCCTCGGCGGCATTGATCTGCGCGGAGACGATGAAGGCCACGATCGGCAGGCCGCGCGAAGTGGCGGCGGCCAGCGGGCTGGAACCGAGATTGCCCAGTTGCACATCGCCCGAGGCGATGGCGGCGACCACTTCCGGGCCGCTGTTGAAACGGCGCCAGTCGAGCTTCTCGCCGATGACCTTTTCATAGGTGCCATCGGCTTGCGGAACCTTGGTCGGGTCGATGCCGGTCTGGTAGCCCAGGACGATGTCGGCGAACGCGGCGCTCTGGAAGGTCAGGGCAGCCGCCACAGCGACGCCGGCCACGGCACGGCGTACGAAACGAGGTTTGTTCATGGTGTTTCCTCTGAAGGTAACGGCGGTGCCGGCCTCACAGAGGGGACGGACCACGGGACGGGGTTCGATGGATGAAACAGGTGTCCGGCGGTCCGGTAGAGCTAGATTACCGATATAAAAAACTTCGAATAAATAATTTTTAGTTCTTAACTTATGAGCACCAGCGCTTGTCTCGATTCGGCTACAGGCCCCGTGCTACGGCGCCTCAGGTGGCGCCGGCGAGCACACGGGCGCGAGTGCCCTCCTGGCGCAAGCCGACCTGCACCGCGTGCTGCGCCACTGCTGCGGTTTCCGCCACCAGGGTCGCGAGCGCCGCGCTGCGGCTGAAGCTCAGGCTGTTGCCCGCCGCCTGGGCGGACTCGAAGGCCACTGCCGACTGCTCGGACAGCCGAAGCCCCAGCGCCAGCAGCCGCTGCAATCCCCCCGCCGCCGCCCGCGCCGGCAGGTTCTCGAAGGCCTGCACGGCAAGGCCCAGGGCAATGTTCGCCTGCAACAATGCGGAGAGGCTGCCGCGCAGTTGCGCACGGGGCGTCCACGGCAGGCCGGGCGGCAGCAGGATGTCCTCGGGATGCAGGCGCACTTCGTGGCAATGCAGCAGGCCGCCGCCGCTGGGTTCGAAACGATCCAGCCCGCTGCGATCCGCCGGCAGCGCGGCGATCAGCAAACCCTCGCTGGGCGCATGGCGCGCCGAGATCAGCAGCCAGTCCACCGCCTCGGCGCCGAAGCAGTCATGGCGCCCGCCCTGCAACAGGAAACCACCGCGCCGATGCTCGCGCGCCAGCAAGCGGCTTTCCTGGTGATTCACCGCCTCGCCCCACAGCCATTCGCGCTCCACGCTGAGCGGCAGCAGGCGCTCGCGCTGCTCGGCGCTGCCCAGCAGCAACACGCTGGCCAGTTGCAGGTGATGCAGGGCGAACAGCCGCGCCAGGGTGCCGTCGCGCTCGGAGAGATCGCGCAGGGTCTGCAGCACCTCGTCCCAGCCGGCACCACGGCCGCCGTACTCGCGCGGCACGGACAGGGCCAGCAGGCTGGACGCGCGCAGGGCATCGCTCCAGCGCTGGGTGGGAGGCAATTCGGAAAGCGTGGAAAACGGCACCACCAGGCTCATGCACACCTCGGCTCGAAGGGTGGATCAGTGGCCTGGGCGTATGGCGCGCGGGTGTACTGAAAGGGAGGAAAGAAACAAAGAAGAACGGCCTCCGAACGGAGGCCGTTGCATACCCTAGCGAATCGCGCGAGACGCGCGAAATAACCTTTCGGGCTTAGCTCATGCCGCGACTCAGATGGCTTCCTTGCGCCGCCACTGCGGCAGGCCGATCAGCACCACCGCGCTGATGATCACCGCCATTGCCAGGGATTCCGCCAGGCCGATGTGCTCGCCGGCGAATACCACGCCGAGCATCACTGCCACCGCCGGGTTGACGTAGGCGTAGCTGGTGGCCGCCGCCGGGCGCACGTTGGCCAGCAGGTACATGTAAGCGCTGAAGGCAATGATCGAGCCGAACACCACCAGGTAAGCCAGCGCGCCCCAGCCGGCAGCGGTGGGCATCTGCTCCAGGCGCTCGCCAGTGAGGAAGCTGCCCAGCAGCAGCACGCCGCCGCCCACCAGCATTTCCACCGCGCTGGCCATGGCGCCGCCGGGCAGGTCCAGGCGCCGGCTCCACACCGAACCGAAGGCCCAGGTCGCCGCCGCGAAGAGGATCAGCGCCGCGCCCGCCGGGCTGCCCTGCAGGTTCGAGCCGAGGTTGAGCAGCACGATACCGAACAGGCCCAGAGCGATGCCGGCCCATTCCAGCGCGTTGGTACGGTTGCCGAAGAAACGCCCGAACACCAGGGTGAACAGCGGCACGGTCGCCACCGCCAGCGCCGCCACGCCCGAGGCCACGCCCCAGTGCTCGGCCACCGTCACCCCACCATTGCCGCAGCTGAGCAGGAGGATGCCAATGGCGCCCGCCGACAGGCACTGCCTGAGCGTCGGCAAGGGTGCGCCGCGGGTGAGCATCCAGACGAACAGGATCGCCCCGGCGATGATGAAGCGGCAGCCGGCCATCAGCATCGGCGGCCAGGATTCCACGCCGATGCGGATCACCAGGTAGGTCGAGCCCCAGATGAAGTAGAGGGCGAAGAAGGCAGCAATCAGGGTCAGTGAGACGCGGGCTCTGGGCATGGGCATCGTGGTCATGGGTGGGGCTCGACAAGGCAGGCGGAGCGCTTCATTTTATGCAGGTCAACCGCCCCGGATAAGGCACAGACAACGCCATTACGGGCATAACACTTTTCATTCGATGGATTTTCGCGAGCCTTGCCGTCGAATCAAAACCGGAGTCTTCGCATGGACAAGTACGACCGCGCCCTGCTCGCCGCCCTGCTGGAAGACGGCCGGCTGTCCTTCGCCGAACTGGCCCGGCGGATCAACCTCTCCCCGCCCGCCGTGGCCGACCGCGTGGCGCGCCTGGAGGCCGAAGGAGTGATTACCGGGTACCACGCCAGCGTAGACCTGTCGAAGATGGGCCGCTCGATCCAGTGCCTGATCGAGATGCGCCTGAACGACCACCGCAGCAAGAGCATGCTCGACCCGCTGCTGGAGATCCCGCAGATCATCGACTGCTACCGCATCACCGGCGAGGCCTGCGTGATGCTCAAGGTGGCGGTCAGTTGCACCCAGGAGCTGGAAGAGCTGATCGACCGCCTCGCCCAGTTCGGCACCAGCAAGACCTCGCTGGTGCTTTCCACCCCGTTCTCGCGGCGAATCCATCCGGGAATGTTGCAGGGCGGTTGAGCCGCCTATCTAGAAGGAAATTGCGCCCCCGCCAAACGACGGCCGCAGCCTGTAGGAGCGAGGGGGACGCCTGGTTCTTGCTCGCAAACACCGGCCGATTCCGAAGCCAATCCCGTAGGGCGCATAACGCGCCAGCGTTATCCGCCGCTCCCTTGCCGGCGGATAACCTGTCCCAGGTTATGCGCCCTACGCGTTGCTCTTCGTAGGAGCGAGCTTGCTCGCTCCTATAGATCCGGCGGATAAAAAAAGGCGGCGCCGCTCGCGCGGTGCCGCCTGAAGTCACGGAGTTGCTACATCGCGGGACCGAAAAACATCGGTCCCGCTGTATTGGATTACCGTTCGATGATCGCGGTCACACCTTGACCGCCTGCCGCACAGATGGAAATCAGCCCGCGCCCCTTGCCAGCGCCATCCAGCAGCTTGGCGAGGTTGGCGACGATGCGCCCACCGGTGGCCGCGAACGGGTGGCCGGCGGCCAGCGAGCTGCCCTTCACGTTGAGCTTGCTTCGATCGATCGAGCCCAATGGTGCGTCGAGGCCAAGGCGGGTCTTGCAGTAGTCCGCGTCCTCCCAGGCCTTGAGCGTGCACAGCACCTGCGCGGCAAAGGCTTCGTGGATTTCGTAGAAGTCGAAGTCCTGCAGGGTCAGGCCGTTGCGCGCCAGCAGGCGCGGCACCGCGTAGACCGGCGCCATCAGCAGGCCCTCGTGTCCGCCGACGAAATCCACCGCCGCCGCTTCGCCATCCTTGAAGTACGCCAGGATCGGCAGGCCGCGCTCCTTCGCCCACTCCTCGCTGGCCAGCAGCACTACCGAGGCGCCATCGGTCAGCGGCGTGGAGTTGGCCGCCGTCAGGGTGCCGCGCGAGCCGCGCTCGAACACCGGCTTCAAGGTGCCGATCTTCTCCAGGTTGATGTCCGGGCGTAGATTCTGGTCGCGTACCAGGCCGCGGAAGGGCGTCATCAGGTCGTTCTGCCAGCCTTCGTCGTAGGCAGCAGCCAGCTTGTGATGACTCTCGAAGGCCAGCTTGTCCTGCTCATCGCGCGGGATGGCCCAGGTCTGCGCCATCAGTTCGCAGTGCTCGCCCATCGACAGCCCGGTACGCGGCTCGCCGTTTTTCGGGATGTGCGGCATCAGGTGGCGCGGGCGAATCTTCAGCAGGCTCCTGATCTTCTCGCCGTTGGACTTGCCGCGGTTGGCTTCCAGCAGGATCTTGCGCAGCCCTTCGTTGACGCCGATGGGCGCATCGGAGGTGGTGTCCACGCCGCCGGCAATGCCGCAGTCGATCTGCCCGAGGGCGATCTTGTTGGCCACCAGGATCGCCGCTTCCAGGCCGGTGCCGCAGGCCTGCTGGATGTCATAGGCCGGGGTTTCCGGCGCCAGGCGCGTGCCCAGCACGCACTCGCGGGTCAGGTTGAAGTCGCGCGAATGCTTGAGCACCGCGCCGGCGACGACCTCGCCCAGGCGCTCGCCGTGCAGCTTGTAGCGCTCGATCAGCCCGTCCAGCGCGGAGGTCAGCATCTCCTGGTTGCTCGCCGTGGCGTACACGGTGTTGGAGCGGGCGAAGGGAATACGGTTGCCGCCGACGATGGCGACCCGGCGCAATTGGGTCATGCAGGGCTCCTGAGAATGAGCGTTGAAGTGCGGTCAAGGCTAACCTTAGCCGCTTGTGTCGCATTGGCCGCCCCGCCGTTGCGCAGGTCAGCGCGGTCAATTGCGCCGAACCCGCCGCTGCGTAGAGTGGTCAGCACTTTAGAGACCCTGTGCAGGAGCCCGTTCCATGACCGATCGCTACATCGCCTTCGCCAACTCCAACGTCGGCCGCCGCCTGGTCGGAGCCCTCGGCCTGCCTGCGCCGGTCCGCCTGGAGCGCTGGAGCGCCGGGCGCACGCGGCCGGTGGACGGGGCGCTGCTGCTCGGCGGCGAGGGCAACCTGAACGAGGCGGTGCTGCCCTTCGCCGAGCGCCTGACCGATGCGGTGTTCTCCTTCAGCGACGGCCAGTACGGCCTGCCACGCTGGACTGCCGAGCATGGGCCGAAGCTCAAGGCCATCGTCTTCGACGCCAGCGGCCTGACCCGTTTCGAGCAGACTCTCGAGCTGCGCACCTTCTTCCAGGGCGCCCTCAAGGGCCTGGACAAATGCCCGCATGTGGTGATCCTCGGCCGCGCGCCGGAATCGGTCAAAGACCCCATCGCCGCCAGCGTGCAGCGCAGCCTGGAAGGCTTCAGCCGCTCGCTGGGCAAGGAAATCCGCCGCGGCGGCAACGTCCAACTGGTGTACGTCGGCAAGGGCGCCGAGGACCAGCTCGAAGGCGCGCTGCGCTTCTTCCTCTCGCCCAAGAGCGCCTACGTGTCGGGGCAGGTGGTGCGCCTGTCCGCCTACGACAAGCAGGTACAGGACTGGAGCCGCCCGCTGGTGGGCAAGCGCGCGCTGGTAACCGGCGCCGCCCGTGGCATCGGCGCAGCCATCGCCGAGACCCTCGCCCGTGATGGCGCCGACGTGGTGCTGCTGGACGTGCCGCCGGCGAAGGACGCCCTCGATGCGCTGGCCGCGCGCCTGGGCGGGCGTGGCGTGGCACTGGACATCTGCGCCGCCGACGCCGGTGCTCAGCTGGTGGCAGCACTGCCCGATGGCGTGGACATCGTGGTGCACAACGCCGGCATCACCCGTGACAAGACCGTCGCCAAGATGAGCGAAGCCTTCTGGAATTCGGTGATCGACGTGAACCTCAAGGCCCCGCAGGTGCTGACCCAGGCCCTGCTGGACGCCGGCAAGCTGCACGACGACGGCCGCGTGGTGCTGCTCGCCTCCATCAGCGGCATCGCCGGCAACATGGGCCAGACCAACTATGCGGTGAGCAAGGCCGGCCTTATCGGCCTGGCGCAGGCCTGGGCGCCGGCGCTGGGCAAGAAGGGCATCAGCATCAACGCGGTGGCGCCGGGGTTCATCGAAACCCAGATGACCGCCGCCATCCCGCTGACCATCCGCGAGGCCGGCCGGCGCATGAACTCCATGGGCCAGGGCGGCCTGCCGCAGGACGTTGCCGAAGCCGTGGCGTGGTTTGCTCAGCCGGGTTCAGGCGCGGTAAGCGGGCAAGTGCTGCGGGTTTGTGGGCAGAGCCTGTTGGGCGCCTGATCCGGCATGGCCAGCTTGTACAACAGCTCCGTACCTCGATCTTCGGTGTAGGGCGCATAACGCCTACGGCGTTATCCGCCGTCTTGGCGGATAACCCGTTCCGGGTTATTCGCCCTACGGGTGCCAGCGCTCAATCACCCCCGCGCCGCCACCAGTTCGCGGAACTCTTCCGCACTCACCCGGTGATCGCCATCGCGGTCCGCGCGCACGATCAGCGCCGGCTCCTGGGTCATGAACTCCGCCTGGCTGACCTTGCCGTCGCCATCCCGGTCCGGCCAGGCAATGGCGTTGGGGGAGACGTTCACGCTGGGGTTGGGCGGGGTCACTTCCTCGCGGGTGAGCAGTCCGTCCTGGTTGCGATCCAGCCGGTGGAACATGCGCACGCGCATGGCGGACAGGTCATCGGCCTCGATGAAGCCGCTGCCGTCGCGGTCCAGGCGGGCGAACGCCGTCTGCTCCATTTCCCCCGCCATGGCGTGCTCAGCGCTCAGCAGCAGGACGGTGGACAGCAACAGGGTCTGGCGGATTCGGCTTTGCATCGGGCGTACCTTGGCGGAAATTGACCGGCAAAGCCTAGCCAGAGGCGGACTCGAAACGGTTCGATCACTCCGCCGGCGGTTGCGGGCGGCCGCGGCGGCGGAACTCCACCGGGGTCTCGCCGACCCAGCGCTTGAAGGCGCGGTAGAAGGTGCTCGGCTCGGAGAAGCCGGTGCGTTCGACGATCACCTCGATGCGCTCGTCGGTCTTGAGCAGCAGCTCCTTGGCCAGGCGGCAGCGGTAGTCGGTGACCAGGTCGTTGAAGCGCACCCCGGCCATGGCCAGGCGCTCACGCAGACGGCGGGCGGGCATGTCGAGACGGGCGGCGACCTGCTCCAGCGTCGCGCCGCCATCCACCAGCAGCACGCCGATCAGTTCGCGTACCTTGCGCACCAGGTCCAGCCGCTCCACTTCCGCCAGTTGCCGGCGCGCCAGGGACTCGTGCATGCGCAGCAGTTCCGGCGCGGCATGGCGTGAGGGCTTCTCCAGCACTTCGGCGTCGAACACCAGCGCATAGCGATCAGCGCCCAGCACCGCCGGGCAGCCGTAGACCTCGCGGTAACGCTCGGCGGGCGCGCCTTCCTCGTGCATCAGTTGCACTTGCTGGGGCTTGAAGTCGCCCTCGGTGAGCGCGTGGAACAGGCGAACCACCGCACCGGCGAGCATTTCGGGGAAGTGGCGGTTGGTCCCGGCGGTGTGGCCGAGCAGCAGCACGGCCTTCTCGCCCTCTACTTCCAGGCGGGCGTTGAGGGTGTCGGAGAGCAGGCGCACGTAACGCAGGGCATGACGCAGGCCTTCGCCGAAGGTGGCGCTGGAAAGGAACAGGTACTCCAGCAGCAGGCCATGGAACGCGGGAAGGTGGCCGGCCAGATAGAGGCCGACGTGCTCTTCGCCGCACTCTTCGGCGGCCGCCTTCCAGAACAGGTTCTGTGCGCTGTGGGGGAATCGTCCGGCAGGCAGGCTGCCGGCCGGCAGGCCGACGCGAGCCAGCACGCGGTCGGGGTCGGTACCGCTGGCGCGCAGGGCGTCGATCACCGGGCGCATCAGCGCCACATCGTCGGTCAGATCACGCATGGTGTTTTTTCTAGTTATCCATGAGGCGGGCCCATCTTAGGCAGCTTTCCTATCGCCCCTCAAGAGAATCAGGAACAAGCGTGCGGGAAATATCCGGGCAATCGGACGGTCACATTGACTTGCCTGCCGCGCGCCGCGTTGCCACGGCCAATGCCCGCCGGTGACCGGCGGCTAAGCTGAGTGAATATTCGTCAGGAGATACCCGATGCCCCGCGATTGGCTTGACCTGTCCGCCCCACCCGCCCTCACCGGCCTGTTCGCCCGCGCCGCCGTGCGCCGCGGCGTGCGTGGCCGCAGCCTGCCGACCCGCGGCTTGCGCTGCCCGGTCACGGTCGACCCGAAGCACCTGGAGCGTTATCGCAAGGTCTGTGGCTTCGCCGACAACCACCTGCTGCCGCCCACCTACCCGCACATCCTCGCCTTCGGCCTGCAGATGGGCCTGCTGACGGACGCGCGCTTCCCCTTCCCGCTGCTGGGCCTGGTCCACCTGGAAAACCGTATCAGCGTGTTGCGTCCGCTCGGCGGCCTGGGGCCGTTCAACGTCAGCGTGCGGGTGGACGACCTGCAGCCCCATGAGAAAGGCGTGACCTTCAGCATCATCACCCAGCTGCACGACCAGCTCGGGCTGCTCTGGGAGGGTGACAGCCGCATCCTGTTCCGCGGCATGCGCCTGGACGGCACGCCGCCGGCCCGCGAAGAGGTGGCCGAGCTGCCGCTGGAGCAGATCGACGCCTGGAACTGCCCGGCGGACATCGGCCGGCGCTACGCCCGCGTGGCCGGCGACTACAACCCGATCCACCTGTCCGCCGCCAGCGCCAAGCTGTTCGGTTTCCCCCGCGCCATCGCCCATGGCTTGTGGAACAAGGCGCGCAGCCTGGCCGCCCTGGGCGAGCGCCTGCCGATGGCCGGCTATCGGGTCGACGTGCGCTTCCAGAAGCCGGTGCTGCTGCCGTCCCAGGTCAACCTGCTGGCCAGCGAGCCGGCGCCTTCCGGGCAGTTCAGCCTGCGCGGCAAGGACGGCCTGCCGCACATGGCCGGCAGCTGGAGCCCGCTGGACGTTTGACGCGCCAGGCTTGAAGCTATGGGGCTCACGTTGGAGCCCCATCTGCATGAACCTCGAAGCCATCACCGCGCGCCTGCACGCCATCCGCGACCACAACGACTGGAGTCGCTTCCACAGCCCGAAGAACCTGGCCATGGCGGCCAGCGTGGAAATGGCCGAGCTGGTGGAAATCTTCCAGTGGCTGCGCGAGGACGAATCGCGCCAGCTGCCGCCGGAGAAACTCGCCCACGCCGGGCAGGAAGTCGGTGACATCGTCCTTTACCTGCTGCTGATGTGCGCGGAACTGGGCATCGACATGGACCAGGCCGTGCTCGCCAAGCTGGCCGACAGCGAGCGGCGCTTCATCGAGGGGGGCGCCAAGTGAGCGATTCCCCGAAGACCGGCGACCGCCATTTCGACGAACTGGCCACGCGCTTCGCCGAAAAGATCTATGGCGGCGCCAAGGGTGCCATTCGCCTTGCCGTGCTGCAGGCCGACCTCGCCGAGGCGCTGCCCGACCGCCCGCTGCGCGTGCTGGATATCGGCGCGGGGCTGGGCCACATGTCGCTGTGGCTGGCCGGGCGCGGCCACGACGTCACCCTCGCCGAGCCCGCCGCGCCGATGCTCGAAGGCGCACGCCAGCGCTTCGATGAAGCCGGCCTGCAGGCCACCTTCATCGCCGCGCCCTGGCAGGACCTGCTCGGCCAGCTCAATGAACCCTATGACCTGGTGATCTGCCACGCCGTGCTGGAATGGCTGGCCGAACCGCTGGCGATCCTGCCCGTGCTGCACCAGCTGACCCGTGCCGATGGCTGGCTGTCTCTGGCCTTCTACAACCGCGACGCGCTGATCTACCGCAACCTGCTCAAGGGCCACTTCCGCAAGCTGCGCAAGAACCGTTTCTCCGGCGAGGGCCAGAGCCTGACCCCGCAGGAACCGCTCGACCCACGCGTACTCGAAGGCGCCATGGCCGGCCACTGGAGCATCGAGGCGCGCAGCGGCGTGCGGGTGTTCCACGACTACATGCCGGTGGAGTTCCAGCACAAGGCCGAGCCTTTGGACCTGGTGGAGATGGAACTGCAATACCGTCGACATCCCGCCTTCGCCGGCCTCGGCCGCTACCTGCACTGGCTGTGCCGGCCGCAGGATTAGGTGCATAGTTGCCACTGCGCACGCCTTACCAAACCGGTGTGCCGGAGTCCGTCATGCCGCGTTACCTGTTGATCCTGCCGCTGCTCAGCGCCCTGGCTGCCTGCCAGGGCCAGAACCCCTACAGCAACACCTCGCTGCCGATCCCGCCCGCCCTCGCGCAGGCCGCCAACCCCGGCCTCGACCCCGGCAGCTACCCGGCCCCGCCGCTGGACTACGGGCGCTACCGCTCGTGGAGCTGGATGGACGGCAGCGGTTTCGGTGGCCCGCTGCAGGACGCCGTCAGCGAAGCCCTCGACCAGCGCGGCCTGCGCCCGGCACGCTCGAATACCCCGGCGGACCTGACCGTCAGCGCGCACCTGTCCAGCGAGCAACGCACCCGGCAGACCACCGACTATTACGGCGGCGGCTACTACGGCGGCTGGAACGACCCCTGGTACGGCGGCGCTTCCTACCCCGTCACCCGCACCTACGTGGTCACCGTCAGCGTGGTGCGCATCGCCCTGTACGACGCCCATAACCACCAGGAAATCTGGAGTGGCAGCGCCGAATACGAAAACGCCAGCAGCCAGACCGACCAGGCCCGCGCCCTGCGCGAAGCCGCGCGCAAGGCCATGGACGGTTACCCGCCGGGCTGAAGCCCGGCGCGCCGGTAGGCAGGCACGCTCGCCGGCGAGTCCACCATCACCGCATCCGCTCCCAATTCGCGCGCCGCGCCATAGGCGGCTGCGGAATTGATGCCGAACATCACCACCTTCGTCCCCTTGGCGCGGCGCACGCAGGCCATCGCCTGCGGCGTCCACAGCTTCGCGGGCTTCACCGGGTAGGACGACGAGCCGAGGGTGAATTGCTCCGTCACCGTCAGATCGCGCTCCAGCTCGATGCCCATCCAGGCGCCATCGGCCGGTGGCGAACAACGGCCGGCCAGCGCCAGATCGACCAGCCGGTTACGCGTGGCGTCGCGGCTCTCGAAGCGCCGCGCGCGGTCGCCGTAGTGCTGTGCCAGGTAATCGCTGGCATCACGCTCGGTGGAGTAGAAACGCACCCGCGACCACGCCTGTTGCTGATCCAGCGTGCGGGCCACCGCGTCGATGACCTCGCCCACCGGTTGCGCCTTGATATCGAGGAACACCGGCACTGTCGGTGCAATGGCCTGCAGTGCCTCGGCCAGTGTCGGGATAGCCTGCGGCTGCGCGCGGTATGGGTAATTGCCCGCCGTATCCTTGAACTGATAACCCGCATTCACCGGGCGCAGCTGTTCCAGCGACTTCGAACCCACGGCGCCCTGGGCATCGGTCAATGCCGCAAGGTCCGCCGGCCGGTACAGCATCGCAACACCATCGGCGGAAACCTGAACAGACAGCCAGAGCGCATCGCTGTGGTTGGCCAGCGCCTTGCCTATCGCCAGCAGCGTGTTCTCAGGCGCATCCGCCGTGCCGGCTCGATGCGCCACCACCTCGGGTTGTGGCAGCGCCGGCCGCACGCTGTCGAAGCTGCATCCCGCAAGCAGCAGCATCCCCAGTGTCGTCACGGGCAGCCCATGCTTCATGTCCTTCTCCATTCCTTGAACGAGCGACGACTCTAGCAACCGGAAGCGCCGCGCTAGACGCGGAACATTCCCCGCTTGCCAATCCTTCTGCCTTGCGCTTGGATGGAATTCTCTGACAGGAGTATTGCGATCATGATCCGCCGTTTGCTGTCCCGTTCACTGCTGCTGAGCCTGATGCTCGGCCTCGCCGCCTGCGAAACCACCAGCGTCAGCCGCGACTACGACACCACCCGCGACTTTTCCCGCTACCTGACCTGGAGCTGGGCGCAGCCGGCCTTCGAGTACCGCCCGGATGATCCGCGCATCAAGAGCGACCTCACCGAGCAGCGCATCAGCGATGCGATTGCCGGCGAGTTCGACCAGCGCGGCCTGCGCCAGGCACAGGGCGGCAACCCCGGCGACGTGAAACTGCGCGCCTACCTGATCGTCGACCAGCGCCAGGACCAGGTCACCACCTACAGCGGCGGCTACTGGGGCGGTTACTGGGGAGGCTACTGGGGCCCGCCGCCCATGGCCGAGAGCCGCACCGTGACCTACAAGGTCGCCACCATCCAGGTCGACATGTTCGACGGCAAGGACGGCAAGCTGGTCTGGCGCGGCAGCGGCGAGCAGATCATGCGCAGCAGCCCGCCGACGCCCGCCGAGCGCGAAGCGGCGATCCGCGAGACGGTGCAGAAGATCATCGCCCAGTACCCGCCGCACTGATCGGCCCGACCATGACACGGGAGACCGCGTGAACCAGCCCGCCCTGCAACACCGCCCCGCCCTCGCCGACGACCTCGGCGAGGTGGTCGGCTTTCCCCAGGACGCCGACGAACTCTTCTACTGCTACCCCAAGGCGAGCTGGCCGCTGACCATCGGCCAGCTCGCTGCCGCCATCGCCGAACGGCGCGGAAGCACCGTGGCGCTGCAGGGTGGCCGGGTCGCCGGCTTCGCCAACTTCTACCAGTGGCAACCCCACGAATTCTGCGCGCTGGGCAACATGATGGTCGCGCCCTGGGCGCGGCGGCACGGCGTCGCGCAGTACCTGATCGAGGTCATGGAGAATCTCGCCCGCGACCAGTACAAGGCGCAGGTCATGAAGGTGTCCTGCTTCAACGCCAACGCCGCCGGCCTGCTGCTTTATGCACGCCTGGGCTACAAGCCACAGGGCATCGTCGAGCGCGCCGACCCGCAGGGCCGGCGCATCGCCCTGGTCCAACTGGAGAAAGCCCTTGTCCACGCCTGAGCCCCAGCGTGTGCTGATCATCGTCAGCAGCGGCCCGAGCACCCCGGCGCGCTGCGCCGCGCCCTTCTACACCGCCACCCTGCTGGCGTGCATGGATGCCAAGGTCACCCTCTTCCTCAGCGGCGAAGGCACACGCCTGGCCTTCCAGGACATCGCCGACACGCTCTATGCCGCCGAAGACGGAGAGCCCATCAGCCACTTCATCCAGCAGGCCAAGGAAGCCGGCGCCCGCCTGCTGATGTGCCGCGCACCGGGCGTGGCCATCGACGAAAGCCGGCTGATCGAGGAAGTCGACGAGATCGCCAGCGGCGGCGAGCTGGCGCGCATGATCCTCGAGTACGACCGGGTGCTGACGCTGTGAAGCTGCACGGCCTGGAGTTCCCGGACGACCTGCTCTACGCGCCCGACTACAACCTCTGGCTGCGCGAGGAGGAAGGCGGCGCCGTCACCCTCGGGCTCACCGCCTACGGCTGCGCGGTCTACGGGCAGATATTCGCCTTCACCCCCAAGCGCGACGGCTGGCACATCGACTGCGACCGCAGCTTCGGCGTGGTGGAATTCGCCAAGGCCGCCTCGTCGGCGCGCAGCCCGCTGGACGGCACCGTCCTCGCCAGCAACGAAGCCGTGGTGCGCAGGCCAGGGCTGATCAACCAGGACTGCTATGGCGAAGGCTGGATGGTGCGCCTGAAGCCCGACGACTGGAGCGCCGCCCGCGCTCGCTTCCTCCAGGGCGAAGCCGCACTGGAGGCCTTCGCCCAGCGCATGCACCTGGACAACTTCGACCCCGACGACGACGGGGTCCAGGCCCTGCGCCCATGAGCCGGGCAGGCGCGCAGTTCACGCTGCTGCTCTGCCTGCTCATCAGCCCGCCGCTACGCGCCGACCAGCCCACCCAGGACGGCTTCGTCTATCTCGACCAGGTGCTGAAGACCGCGCGCTATGACGTGCGCTACGCCGGCACCGACAACTTCGTCGGCGAGCCCATCGACGGTTACCAGAAGGCGCGGATCATCCTCACCCGCGAAGCCGCCACCGCCTTGGCTGCCGTGGAAAAGGACGTTGCCCTGAGCGGCCTGGCGCTGAAGATCTTCGATGGCTATCGCCCGCAGCGCGCAGTGGAAGACTTCCGTCGCTGGGCCGCCGACCCGCACGACATCCGCCAGAAGGCCCGCTACTACCCACAGCTGGACAAGCCAGCGCTGTTCCGCGACGGCTACATCGCCAAGCACTCCGGGCACTCGCGCGGCAGTACTGTCGACCTCACGCTGGTGGATTCGAAAACCGGGGAGGAGTTGGACATGGGCAGCCCGTTCGACTTCTTCGGGCCCATCTCCCATCACGGCACGGCGCTGGTCAGCGTGCAGCAGACGCGCAACCGCGAGACGCTGCGCCAGGCCATGCTGCGGCACGGCTTCGAGCCTTACAGCGCCGAGTGGTGGCACTACACCCTGAAGGCCGAGCCTTACCCGCAGACCTACTTCGACTTCCCGGTGCAGTGAAGGACAGCGGCCGTCCCTGGCCGTGCTGGATCAGTTGTCGCGCTGGGTGCTCTTGTGGGCCGGCTTGGTGGCGGAGATCGCCGCAGCCTTGGTCTTGCCCTGGGTATCCCTGGAGTGCGCCACGGCGGACGTCGCCTGCCCATGGCCCTTGCTGTCGTTCTTCTCGCTGCCGTAGTGATTGCCGCTCAGGCCATGGTCGCGGGTGGCCTTGCCGGCGTGCTCGCCACCGTCGTTCGCGCCATTGCTGTTGCTGCCGTGGTTACCGCCGGCATCGCCCTTGCCACCACCGTGGCCACCGCCATTACCACCACCGCTTCCGCCGCCATTGCCACCACCGTGACCGCCACCATCGCCCTTGGCATAGGCCGAACCGATGGGCGAGAAGTCGGCAGGCAGCAAGGCTGTCGTGCCGAGTGCGACTGCACAGGCTACTGCAACAACCAGGGACATTTTCATCTTGTTATCGCCTCCATGGGCGGGTCTTGGGATACCTCTATGACCCTGGCGCAGGCCCCGCCGTTCGCGGCCTGCCGACGAAGTGCCAGCACGCATGTGCCAACTTGGCCGCCACCGGAGTGTTGCGGCAACGGCTACGCTCACCGGCACAGGAGTCTCACCATGGAGGCAACACGGACATGTCCAGAATCAATACCCTTCTGGCGGCAGCCATCGGCGTCGCCCTGCTGGGCACCAGCCCCCTGCTGATGGCCGATCCGGGCAAGAACAAAGGACACGACAAAGGCGGCCAGCACGGCAATCAGGGCAACAACTGGCAAGGCGGCCCGAGCATCGACATCGGCGGCGTGCAGGTCATCCTCAACGACAATCGCAACTACTGGAGCCCCGGCGCGGCGCTGCCGCCCGGCATCCAGAAGAACCTGGCCCGCGGCAAGCCGCTGCCGCCGGGCATCGCCAAGAAGCTCGACGGCCGCCTGGTCGGCCGTCTGCCCCACTACGACGGCTACGAATGGCAGCAGGCCGGCACCGACCTGCTGCTGGTGACCATCGCCACCGGCGTCATCTACGAAGTGCTGCAGAACGTGCTGGATTGACGCTGCTTCCCCTGTAGGAGCAACTGTCTTTTCTCGGTGCTTGACCGCTGGCACCCGTAGGGCGAATAACCCGGAACGGGTTATCCGCCAGGACGGCGGATAACGCCATAGGCGTTATGCGCCCTACAGGGGATAGCGAGGCATGGAGCTGTTGCAGGAGCGGGCCATGCCCGCGATCGCGCCCATGGTGCGCTCCTACAGGATTACGCGGAACTCCGCCCACCGGATCAACCTCCAACCCTCGCCCCCACCGCCCCACCGCTGGAGTTACCGCATGACCCCGCAAGCCCCCGAATTCGACGGCCAGCGCTGGAGCAACGCCGAAGAAGACCGCATCGAAGTTGTCGCCGCCGATCCCCGCTGGCCCCAGCGCTTCGCCGAAGAAGCCGACGCCATCGCCCGTGCCGCCGACCTTCCCGGCCTCGGCATCGAGCACATCGGCAGCACCGCCGTGCCGGGGCTGGACGCCAAGCCGATCATCGACATCCTCCTGCTGCCGCCACCGGGCAGCGACCCGCACCAACTGATCGAACCGCTGCAAGAGCTGGGCTACCAGTACTGGGCCGAAAACCCCGACACCTCGCGGATGTTCTTCGTCAAAGGCATGCCGCCGCTGGGCAGCGGACGCAGCCACCACGTCCACGTCATGGACCTGAGCGACGCCTCGCGCCGCCTGCTGTTCCGCGACTGGCTGCGCACCCACCCCGACGACGCACAGCGCTACGCCCAGGTGAAGCACGAACTGGCGAAGCGCTTCCCCACCGACCGCGACGCCTACACCGAAGGCAAGGACGAAGTCGTCGCGCAGATACTCGGCCGCGCGCTCAACCCGCTCGAGCACCACCGCGACGGAGAAGCAGCCCACGGCGGCGAAATCCAGGGGCCGGACAGCCGCTGAAGAACGCTGCGCGTTAATCCGCCGTTAATCCAGCCGGCCGAAGCTCGGGGCTCCCCTCAGGAGGAAGTCCCATGCTCAAGCTCTCCGTGGTCACCTTCGCCTGCTTCACCCTGGTCGGCTGCGCCGACTCCCCGCACTTCAGCCACTTCAGCGCCATCGAATCGCCCGTGCGCGAATCCTTCGGCGAAGACAACCTCGAACGCCAGCCCACCCGCGTGCGCCTGCAAAGCGACGATTACTCGGCGCAGCAACAGCGGATGATGTGGGGCCAGTGACGCCGCAACACCTCGGCAGACCGCGCCAGCGGCTGCCGATTGCGTTATAACGGGTGCTCCCCCAAGGCACAGGAACGGACACCATGGCCTTCGACTGGCACAGCGACCCGATCACCCGCCAGACCCCGCTCGACGCCCACTACCGCAACACCCAGAACGTCCGCCGCTTCATGACCCAGCACTGCGGCGACGGCTTCCATTTCGACCGCGCGTTCATGGCCTGGGTACGCAGCGGCGCGCCAGCGGACATGGGCGCAGTGGTGGATGAGTGGCGCCGCCGCAAGCAAGGGAAGTGCTGAATGCACCAACCGACATTCACACCCGAGGAGGTATGCCATCGCACTGGCCTCGGCAAGCAAGACAAACTTGTGCGCCAATGGCTCGTCGGTATTCCGCTTGCCGACAGGACAGAATTCCTCAGGCAGCTCTGGCTGCTGAACTACCGGTACGCGCTCGATCTCTTCCAGGCCGCTCAGCTTCCCGCCAATGAGAACAGGCAACTGGTGCGGCATTGGCTTCGCTCGGGCCATCACAATGCAGCACAGGCGCTTATCCAGCGGGCGACTCCTGTCCTGGGAGAGAAGACGTTCTGGCGGATAGCCTCAGAGGAAACGCTGACTTCTGCCATGCGTGACTTTCTGAACTACCACGGCGGCAATCTTCTGGACGAGGCGCGCCTGACGTCAACAGCCGCCAGCGTTGACTCCAGCTCCCAGCCATAGCGTGAAGCTGCCATCGCGAATCGGCATCGCCTGCCGCACCACGCCGTAGCGCAGCGGCAGCACACCGCCGGTGCTGACCTTCAAACGGTCAGCCAATGCCAGCACCTCCTCGAAGGAAGCCTCCGGCAGGTACTTGTTGAAGGAATAACTGTCGCAGCCAATCAGCACCTGCACCGCGTACACGTCCTGCCCGACCGGATCGTAGACCAGCAGTCCCTGCAACTCGATGCCCGCCGGCAGCCGGAACAGCGCCCGCACCAGCAGCAACGAAACACCGGGCGCCACCTCCGCCGCCGTGGCCAGCGGCACCAGGAACGCATCCTCGCGAACGCCGTCCTGCCAGCGCCACAGGTCGCTCAGTTCCAGATGGTCTTCGGTGAATTGGTCCAGTCTGACCATGGCTCGCCTCATCCTTGCGGAAATGCCTGCCGCGACCTCAGGACAGCGTGTTTACTAGGGCCCTAGCTATCCACGTCCGGGGCTATTTGCCCACGCGCAGCGTCCGTTTCGCCCTTCCACAGCCAAAGCTCGTATTCCGGAAACGCGGCGATCACTTGCTCGAGGTCTTCCGCTCGCGTTTTGGTCTTCAGGTCCGTGGCGACCGTCTGCCAGCGGCGACGATTTTTGATAGTGGTCATTTTGGCCAAATGCGACGGACCAAGATGACGGACAAGAATTCGGAGACGCTCTTCAACTTTCCCCATTGCCACGACTACCTCAGAAGCGAATCAGAATCGCCGATGCACCATCCCACGCCACTTCATATCCCGCAGCTTCAAGCTCTTGAGTTAAGGGCAGGGTCAACTCTGAACGTTCATCTGCCGACAGTCCTTCCGCCAGCGAGAGATCATGCAGAGAAACGCTGGCCACGCTGTGTCCCAGCGACACCGCCCGATTGATCGCGATGATGGCTCGATTTCTGATGATCGTTGGAAGCGCCTCATGAGCGAGCGCCATCAACTCCCGCGCCCTCGCGGCAGGAACCAATGTCTCGCCGGGCGTTGAGGTGAGGAAGCTCGCTTCTAACCGTGCAACCAGTTCGGAGTTTAGGGATCGCCCAAAATCGAGCGCAGCCTGATCGAGCTGCAAACGCAGCTCAATCGGCATCCGGAGTTTGAATTGGGGGTCATCTCTGCTCATCGGCGGATGATGGACCACGGTGGTCTTGACAACAATGGAACCACCGTGATCCCATCAAAATCAAATGGATCACGGTGGTCCGAATGACTTCCGGAGAGCATCATGGAACCGGATCACACGCACTCCAACGCGCCTCCGAATAGTCGCCAGGACTTGGAAACCATCGAGCACTGGTCGGAACGAAACGGTATCGAGTTTCAGCTCGCCCTTGCGTGGGCAGTGAATGGGCAGCTCCCTACTGTGCACATCGGTGATCGACGCATGATCAACAGCGCTCTTTTGAGGCGCTGGCTACTGACACAGAAATGGACCAGTTGAAGTTCAGCAATTTCACACATGGAAAGCCAGCGACTCGCCCTCAGGAGAATTCCCCATGTACCAATACGGTTCAGCGAATCCCGTTTCCCTGCTCGGCCAATACGCATTGGTATCCACCACCTGCGACGCCGACCCAACCCCGGAACTGCACTGCATCCAGATCGTCGGCGTGGTGCCTCCGCTGGATCAGATCATCAGCCGCCCCTACTTCCTGGTGATGGACCAAACGCTCCGCCGTCCCTACCCGCAGGAGATGTTCTGGCACAACATCCAGTCGCTGAAGGTGCTCGAACCGGAAGAGGTCGAAGCCTGCAAAGACCTGATTCCCCAGGACGGGATCATGATGTGCTGAAGCGGCCTGCCAGAGACCTTTTGATCGCGGGCGTAACATCGGCGCCTGCGGCACCCGCAGACAAAAAGTACTTTGAATCGCTCCGCAATCGAGTACGAGCGCGACAAACCGCGCGGACCGAAGCAAAGGAAATTGGCGGAAGGCAGTGAGAGTCGAACTCACCCAGGAACGGCTGCCGTCCCCCACCGGGTTTGAAGCCCGGCCACGCCACCGGGCGTGATTGCCTTCCCTGGTTAGAAGCCGGCTGCACGAAGGCAGCGGCGAAAGCGGGAGCCCGGATGTTGCCATCATTGCCATGATCGATGCCAGCGCAGCGATGCCGCAGCAGCCAATCCATCACCCAACCCCACCCGCCACCGAGCAAGCGAGTCCTCATGGGAAACCTGCTGTTGAGCCGCAACATCTTCGAAGCCATTCACCTCTTCGTCGACCCGGAATGCTCCGACGAAGAACTCATCCGCCAGCTGCGCAGCCAAAAGCTGGTGATCCGAATCGGCAGAGTGCAGGACCAGCAAGTGCGACTCGTCATCGCCGCGCCGCCCTGCGTCCGAGTTCTGCGCGAAGAACTGTTGCCGGACGACACGCATCAGTAATGCCGCCCGCAGATACATCCCGTGAGGGGCCGAGTGCTCTCCTGAACACCCACCTTCGACGTAGCGTATTTACCTGTAGAAAGCGAAGATCCAGACAGGAATGACACTAGCTTTCTTTCCGCGAAAGCCGCTCATACGAGCACATCGCGACGCTCCGAAAAAATAGTATCAAGGGTTCGACTCTCTCTGCCTGGAAGGTCCACACCAATCCTAAGTGGACCGCAACCTCGGGCAGCTATCGACCCAGGCTGTGTGAAAACGTCGTCCTCGCCTAGAGTTGCTGGAGCAACGTCAGCGGGGGCGGCGTATGAAGCGATTCATCGAAGAGGTGAGCCGAGCACAGGTCAGCTTGCTTCCCGAATGCCTGGA
>NZ_JACVAR010000010.1:0-251371 GCF_014851965.1 Pseudomonas sp. PDM22 | reverse complement strand
TCGGATCGGCCCTCACCCTAACCCTCTCCCAGGGGGAGAGGGGACCGTTCGGTGCCGGATGAAACCACAGCGTCAGCCGGCACGATTTGCTCCCTCTCCCTGAGGGAGAGGGCTGGGGTGAGGGGGGAAAGCACAAACACCGAACTACCTGGGAAAGACAGTTGCTCCTACAGGGGGATGCGGCCATTCAGAATGGTGGTTGGCTATTTCCTGAGAGGTGAACCGGGCCACGCTATGCGGCGAAACGTCCGGGTTTGAGCTGTCAGACCAGCGAATTCTCCTACGTTCTTTTAGCCTTGAGGGCCTACGTGCGTGCTCGCTAGATTCCACTTGCCACGGCCCAAAAACCGTGGCCGGGTGTCGCAGCCTGGTATGGACAAAGCACACGTACTGCCGTCTACCTGCACAGGCGATTGTTGCCTGCTGCATGGTTTCTCCGTGGCGGCCGTGTGGTTGCAGGCTAACGCCTGGCCGGGTTTTGCTCTGTCCACCGGTACTGCGACCTTCCGCACGGTCCGCCTCCCTTCTCGCGTCGCAGCGGGAGGAGGCGGTTTCTCAACGTGGACGGAGTTACCAGCCATGCACTATCCCTTTTTTACGCCCGTGCCCCGCCAGAGTCCTTCGTTTCCCGTCGTACTTCCCCCGGAGGTCCGCCATGACTGAGTTCCTGCCCGTCCCGCTGGAGTCCCGGCCCTATGAGGACGTGATGTTCATCAATGCCCTGGCTTCGATCGAGCAGTTACGCGACGCTGCGCTGCGCCGCCTGACGGCCGTGGAAGACCTGCTGAGCCTGCTGGAGGATGACTCCGACCCTGGCCTGATCCGCGCTACGTCGCGGCTGGCTTCGGCGTTGTTACCGCTGGTCAGCGAGGCGCGACAGCTCTACGAGTTGTCGCTGGACCGGCCGACTCAAGAGCGGGTCAGAGGACGCAATGTGCTTCAGGAAGTCGACACAGCGATCCGCTGAATGACGTAGGGCGCATAACGCGTCAGCGTTATCCGCCGGGAGATGGCCGGCGGATAACCTGTTCCAGGTTATGCGCCCTACAGTTTGGGGCTGTGAGAATTCAGGCCGAAGGCAGGCTGATGCGCTGCCCGGCGACCAGCAGAGCGAGGCGGGCGAGGCTGTTCCAGACGTTGCCGGGCGCCTGGCCTTTGATCTGTGCGTCGATCAACTGGGCGTCCTGCAGCATCTGGTTCCAGCGCTGCGCGGTGTGCCGCTGCAGGGCCTTGCTCATCAGCGGGCGGCGCTTGTCCCAGATGGGCGGTCGGCACTGACTGAAGGCCTTGTCCAGCGGTATGCCCTGGCTGAACTGCTGGGCGAGGCTGGCTAGCACGCGGACTTCCCGGGCCAGGGCCCAGAGAATCACTGGCGGCTCAACGCCTTCGCCACGCAGGCCTTCGAGCATGCGCAGGCAGTGGGCGGCTTCGCCATTGAGGGCGGCATCGATCAGGCCGAAGACGTCGAAGCGCGCGCTGTCGGCCACGGCGGCCTGTACGGTGTCGGCGTCGATCTGCTGGCCATCGGCGAGCAGCTTGAGCTTTTCGATTTCCTGGGCGGCGGCCAGCAGGTTGCCTTCGACGCGCGCTGCGATCAGGTCCACCGCTTCCTGGCTGGCGGCCAGGCCGGCCTGGGACAGGCGCTGGCGAATCCACTGCGGCAGCTGGTGCACGTCGATAGGCCAGATCTGGATGAACTGGGCAGCATCGCCGTCGATCAGGGCCTTGGCCCATTTGGTCTTCTGCGTGCTGCCGTCGAGCTTGGGCAGGCTGACCAGCAGGACGGTGTCTTCCGGCGGGCGCTGCAGGTATTCCTGGAGGATGGCCGCGCCCTTGTCGCCGGGCTTGCCGGAGGGCAGGCGCAGTTCGATCAGGCGCTTTTCGGCGAACAGCGAGAGGCTGGCACCGGCTTCGAGCAGTTGGCCCCAGTCGAAGTTGGCTTCGGCGTTGAACACCTGGCGTTCGCCGAAATCACGCTGGCGGCAGGCGGTGCGGATGGCGTCGCAGGCCTCCTGGCAGAGCAACGGTTCGTCGCCGCTGACCACGTAGACGGGCGCGAGGTTGCCTTGCAGGTGCTTGGCGAGTTGTCCGGGATTGAGCTTCATAATGAGAAAGGGGCCGGTTGGCCGGCCCCTTGTCGCTTACTGCGCTTTCGGGAATTCGATCGGCGATTGCTGCGGCTGAGACTTGGCAGCCTCGTCCGCGGCCTTCATCGCGTCCGCTTCGGCCTTGGCCTTGGCTTCTGCCTTGGTCTGTAGCTCGTCGAGCTGGGCCGGAGTGATCAGCTGCAGGCGGGTGACCATCTGCTGGACCAGGTCGCGGCGCATTTCGGCGCGGATCTGCTGGGCTTCCTGGTCGGAGCCGATCAGGTTGTTCTCATCCTGCACATAGACCTTGCGGACCTGAACCTGGTTGGCGAGCAGCAGCAGGTTGTCGGTGCCACGGATCTCGTAGCTCAGGGTGTTGGTCAGTTCGTTTTCCGCGCTGCGCGCCGAGCTGGTGTAGCTGACGCTGCGGCTGGTCACGTCTTCGCGGGCGAGGATCAGGTGGTACGGCGCACGCGAGACGACTTTCACGCCGCTACCTTCAAGCACCTGCTTGAGCTGCGTGACGGTGTCGCCATAGGCGTTGCGCGCGCTCACGTCGATTTCCTTGAGCGCAAAGTTCGTATCGCCCAGGCCACGCAGTTGGAAACCGCAGGCGCTCAGCACGCTGGCCAGGCCGATCAGCGCGAGGCTGGTCAGGATACGTTTCATCAAGCTTCCCTCACTCCTGTTGATCCGGTATGCCCGTGGCGAAGGTGCCACGGGCGAATGGGTCTTTTCCAGCGTTGCTTTTAGTTGGCGACGATATTGACCAGCTTGCCGGGCACCACGATGACCTTGCGGATGGTCAGGCCGTCGGTGAAGCGCAGCACGTTCTCGTTGGCGCGGGCGGCCGCTTCGACGTCCTCGCGGCTGGCGCTGGCGGGCATTTCGATGTGGCCGCGCAGCTTGCCGTTGACCTGTACCACCAGTTGCAGGCTGTCCTGCACCAGGGCGGCTTCGTCGACCTGCGGCCAACTGGCGTCGATCACGGCGCCGTCCTTGCCCAGCTCCTGCCAGACCACGTGGCAGATGTGCGGGGTGATCGGGGCGAGCAGCAGGGTGACGGTTTCCAGGCCTTCCTGCAGCAGGGCGCGGTCGGCGGCAGATTCGGCCGGAGCCTTCTCCAGCACGTTCATCAGGGTCATCACGGCGGCGATGGCGGTGTTGAACTTGTGGTGCTGGCCTACGTCCTGGCTGGCCTGGCGGATGGCCAGGTGGATGGCGCGGTGAATGGCCTTCTGTGCGTCGTCCAGCGCGGATTTGTCCACGGCGCCGGCAGGGCCTGCGTTGACGTGGGCCTGGGCCAGACGCCAGACGCGGCGCAGGAAGCGGTTGGCGCCTTCGATGCCGGAGTCGGACCACTCGCAGCTCATGTCCGGCGGCGAGGCAAACATCATGAACAGGCGGCAGGTGTCGGCGCCGTAGGCATCGATCATGGCCTGCGGGTCCACGCCATTGTTCTTGGACTTGGACATCTTCTCGGTGCCGCCGATTTCCACCGGCAGGCCGTCGGTCTTCAGGCGAGCGCCGATGACCTTGGCCTTGGCATCACGTTCGACTTCCACGTCCGCCGGGTTGAACCATTCCTTGCCACCGTTGGCGGCGACGCGGTAGTAGGTCTCGGCGACCACCATGCCCTGGGTCAGCAGGTTCTTGAACGGCTCGTCCGAGTCGATCAGGCCTTCGTCGCGCATCAGCTTGTGGAAGAAGCGCGCGTACAGCAGGTGGAGGATGGCGTGTTCGATACCGCCGATGTACTGGTCGACCGGCAGCCAGTAGTTGGCGGCCTTCTTGTCCAGCATGCCGTCTTCGAACTGCGGGCAGGCGTAGCGGGCGAAGTACCAGGACGACTCGACGAAGGTGTCCATGGTGTCGGTTTCGCGCTTGGCCGGCTGGCCGCATTTCGGGCAGCTGCACTCGTAGAACGACGGCAGTTTGGCCAGCGGCGAGCCGGCGCCGTCCGGCACCACGTCTTCGGGCAGGACGACCGGCAACTGGTCGGCCGGTACCGGCACGTCGCCACAGGTGTCGCAGTGGATGATCGGAATCGGGCAGCCCCAGTAGCGCTGGCGGCTGATGCCCCAGTCACGCAGGCGGAACTGGGTGCGCTGCTGGCCGAGGCTCTTGGCGGCGAGATCGGCGCCAATGGCGTCGAACGCGGCCTGATAGCCGAGGCCGTCGTACTTGCCGGAGTTGACGGTGATGACGCTCTCGTCCTTCAGGCCGTACCACTCTTTCCAGAGGGTCGATTCGAAGTCGTTGTCGGCACCGACCTGGGCGATCACTTGCTGGATCGGCAGGGCGTATTTGTTGGCGAACTCGAAATCGCGCTCGTCGTGACCCGGCACGGCCATCACGGCGCCTTCGCCGTAGGTCATCAGGACGTAGTTGGCGATCCACACCGGCAGCTTGTCGCCGGTCAGCGGGTGCTCGACGAACAGGGAAGTGGCGACGCCTTTCTTCTCCTGGGTGGCAATGTCGGCTTCGGCGACGCCGCCGCGCTTGCACTCGTCGATGAACGCTTGCAGCGACGGATCGCGCTCGGCGGCCAGGGTGGCCAGCGGGTGCTCGGCGGCCACGGCGACGTAGGTGGCGCCCATCAGGGTGTCCGGACGGGTGGTGAAGACCTTCAGCTGGCCGGCTTCGCCGATGGATGCCTGGTCATAGGGGAAGGCGATCTCCATGCCGCGGGACTTGCCGATCCAGTTGCGCTGCATGGTCTTGACCTGTTCCGGCCAGCCCGGCAGGTCGTCGAGGCTGGACAGCAGCTCTTCGGCGTAGGCGGTGATCTTGAAGTAGTACATCGGGATTTCGCGCTTCTCGATCAGCGCGCCCGAACGCCAGCCACGGCCATCGATGACCTGCTCGTTGGCCAGTACGGTCTGGTCCGCCGGGTCCCAGTTCACGGTACCGTTCTTGCGGTAGATCACGCCCTTCTCGAACAGGCGGGTGAACAGCCACTGTTCCCAGCGGTAGTAGTCCGGCTTGCAGGTGGTGACTTCGCGGGACCAGTCGATCGCCAGGCCCAGGCTGTTGAGCTGGGACTTCATGTAGGCGATGTTGTCGTAGGTCCAGGCCGCCGGGGCGACGTTGTTCTTCATCGCGGCGTTTTCCGCCGGCATGCCGAACGCGTCCCAGCCCATCGGCTGCAGGACGTTCTTGCCCTGCATGCGGTGGTAGCGGCTGATCACGTCACCGATGGTGTAGTTGCGCACATGCCCCATGTGTAGCTTGCCGCTCGGATACGGGAACATCGACAGGCAGTAGAACTTCTCCTTGCCGGCGACTTCGTCGACGCGGAAAGAGTTGTGTTCGTTCCAGAAGTTCTGGGCCTGGGATTCGATCTCGAGAGGCTGATATTGCTCGTGCATGGCGCGATTTGAACCTGTACGGAAAAGAATTGTGCAGCCAGGAAGGTCGAGTGGCCCTTTCGCTGAACCGACCCCTGAGAAGACCCGGGCCGGGCGGCTACAGAAAGCCTCGTAGCATACATGACCCCCACTCGAGCCGGTAGCCCGCGCCGTTTGTCGCACGCTCGGTGTTGCACGGGGTGGGCCGCTAAGCTTTGCCTGAGGGCGGGAGGTTTCCGCCTGTCTTGAGGTGACTGATGGCTGAGCTGCATCGCGCAAGTGCTTCGGGTTCCGGTCTGTATGAACGGTTGTTGCAACGGCTCGCGCTGGCCCTGGATGAGGCCGACACCGCTGAGCGACTACGTGACGAATGCCCCGTGGAACTGGAGTTGCGCGGTTTGAGCAGTGCCGAGATGGAGTTGATCAGGGCTTATCTGGACCAGGATGTGAACTGGCTGCGCGGCTGGCATGCCGCGGCGGAGGAGCTCGCCATGCTGGAGCGTGCCCCGGCTCGGGCGCCGCGCCATGTGCGCCAACCCACACCGCCCAGCCGTCCCCGTCTGGTGACGCGCCCGCAGCAGCTGCAATGCGCGCTGTGTGGCTCGCCTGTGGCCTGGAGCCGCAATCAGGGCGTGCTGCCCTGCACTTCCTGTGGCTCGCAGTTGTTCCGCAACGCGAAGGCACGCTGACATTTCCCCGATCCGTTAGGCTTGGCGCCTCGACAAGGAGTCGCCAATGCCTATCCGCTTCATCCTCAAACAGATTTTCATGCCGCCGGGATTGCTGCTGCTGTTGCTCTTCCTGGGCTTCGTGCTGCGCCGGCGCTATCCGCGCTTGTCGGTGTTCTGCTTCTTTTCCGGTTTCCTCGGCCTGCTGGTGATGAGCCTGCCGGTGACGGTGGAGTGGGGCGCACGCCAGCTGGAGCAGCAGGATGCGCTGAAACAGACAGAGTGGGCGGGTCTGGCGCAGCGCGCCGACGCCATCGTGGTGCTCGGCGCTGGTCGGGTGCGCGGGGATCGTGCCTGGGATGAGGACCAGCCGGGCCTGATGGCTCGCGAGCGCATTCGCTATGCCGCACGCCTGGCCAAGGCCAGCGGCCTGCCAGTGCTGACTTCCGGCGGCCTGCACTACGGCACGCCGCCCTCCGAGGCGCGGATCATGGCGCAGAGCCTGCGGGACGATTACGGCGTGCCGGTGCGCTGGGAGGAGGGGCGCAGCCGCACGACCTGGGAGAACGCCCGGTTCAGCGCCGAGATGCTGCGCGAGGCGGGTATCCAGCGAGTAGTGCTGGTGACCAGCGCCATTCACATGCCGCGCTCGATCTGGAGCTTCGAGAAGGCCGGGCTGGAAGTTCTGCCGGCGCCCTCGGGCTACATCGGTACGGACGACGCAGTGCCCATGGGCGGTTGGCTGCCGGAAGGGCGGGCGATCTGGCAGAGCGGGCAGTTGCTCAATGAGGCGATCGGGTTGGTCGGCTATCGGTTGTTCTATCGCTAGCCTCCGCCATGAAAAAGGGCCTCGCAATGAGGCCCTTGTTCGTTGGGATCAGCCGAACAGCCGACGTTCTTCCGGGTGCGTACGGCGGCGTACCAGCGCCCACACCAGCAGCACGGCGCTGAGGATCGCCAGCGGCCAGACGCGCCACTGCAGGTACGGCGTCAGGCCCTGCATCGGCACCACTTCGCCACGCAGCACGCCTTGCTGGAACTGCGGGATCTGCACCGCCAGCTTGCCGAACGGGTCGATCAGCGCGGTGACGCCGTTGTTGGTGCCGCGCACCATCCAGCGCCCGGCTTCCAGGGCGCGCATCTGCGCCATCTGCAGGTGCTGCAGCGGGCCGATGGAGGTGCCGAACCAGGCGTCGTTGCTGATGGTCAGCAGCAGCTGGCTCTGCGCTGCGAGTTCGGCGGCGAATTCCGGGTAGACCACTTCGTAGCAGATGTACGGCGCTACGGAATAGCCCTTGGCCTTGAGCAGCGGCTGGTCGGCCGGGCCGCGGGCGAAGTCGGACATGGGCAGGTCGAAGAAGCTGATCAGGCCGCGCAGCAGGTCCTGCAGCGGGACGTATTCACCGAAGGGCACAAGCTTCTGCTTGAGGTAGTTACCGCTGCCTTCGCCGACCACGGTGATGCCGTTGTAGTAGCGAATGCCTTCGGTGGTCTTCTCGCGTACCGGTACGCCGGTGATGAGCGCGGCTTTCTTGGCGGTGGCGACGCCGTTGATCATCTCCAGGTAGCCGGTGGCCTGGTCCTTGAGCACCGGCACGGCGGTTTCCGGCCAGACGATCAGGTCGACGTCGTTCTGCTCGGCGGTCAGGTCGCGGTACAGCTCCAGCTGGTGGGTGATGGCCTTGGGGTCCCACTTCATTTCCTGGGCGATGTTGCCCTGCAGCGCGGCGACCTTCAGCGGTGCGCCGGCCGGAGTGGTCCAGGCGTGACCCTTGTAGCCCAGGCCCACGGCCCAGGGGGCGATCAGCAGGACCAGGCCGGTGACCAGGCGCGCCGGGCGCCGGGTCAGGGCAGGGAGGTTGATGATCAGCGCGCCGGTCAGGGCTATGCCGAAGGACACCAGCCAGACGCCGCCCAGCGGGGCGAGGCCGGCCAGCGGGCCGTCCAGCTGGCTGTAGCCGGCGTAGAGCCAGGGGAAGCCGGTGAGGAACCAGCTGCGGAACAGCTCCAGCACCACCCACAGCGCGGCGAAGGCCAGTGCGTCGCTGACCGGCGCATTGTTGCGACGGAAGAACTTCGCCCAGACCCACGCCGGCAGGGCAAAGAAGAAGGCCACGCCGGCACTGAAGCCGCCGACCAGGAAGCCCGCCAGCGGCCCGGACGCGCCGCCGAAGTTGTGGATGCTGAAGTAGATCCAGCTGGTGCCGGCGATGAAGGCGCCGAAGCCGTACCACCAGCCGCGCCAGAGCGCCGAACCTGCGGTGGTGCCGCGCAGGCCGAGGTAGAACAGGGCCAGCGAGAGCACTGCCAGCGGCCAGTAGCCGAACGGGGCCAGGGTCAGCGGCGTGAGCGCGCCGGCGGCCAGGGCGAGCAGGTGGCCTGGCAGGCCGGGGCGGGTGATCCAGCGCATCGGAAATCCTTGTTGCGGTTAAGCGATGCGCAAGAGTAATGGAGAGACGAACGGTAGGCTATGGGGATGAAAGCCAAAAGCCATGAGCTGACTGCGGCGGGATGTTGCAGGACGCGGAGGGTTTTTCTGTAGGAATTCAGCGAGGGGTGTTTCGCGCGCTCCTGTAGGAGCGGACTTTGTCCGCGATTGCGGGCATGGCCCGCTCCTACAGGGTGCGTGGTGGCTCAGTCCTGCAGCGGGGTGAGGCGCAGCAGGTGCAGCCGACGGCTGTCCGCGTTGAGCACGCGGAAGCGGAAGCCGCCCAGTTCGGTGGTTTCGTTGCGCTTGGGCAGGTGCCCGAAGGCGCTCATCACCACGCCGCCGACGGTGTCGAATTCCTCGTCGGAGAACTCCGCGCCGAAGAAATCGTTGAAGGCTTCCACCGGGGTCAGCGCCTTGACGATGAAGTCGCCGCTGGGCAGCGGCTTGATGTAGCTGTCTTCCTCGACGTCGTGCTCGTCCTCGATATCGCCGACGATCTGCTCCAGCACGTCCTCGATGGTCACCAGCCCCGCCACGCCGCCGTATTCGTCGATGACGATGGCCATGTGGTTGCGGTTGGCGCGGAATTCGCGCAGCAGCACGTTCAGGCGCTTGGACTCGGGCACGAAGGTGGCCGGGCGCAGCAGGTCCTTGATGTTGAAGGCGTGATTCTGGTCGTGGAGGACCAGCGGCAGCAGGTCCTTGGCCAGCAGGACGCCCATGATGTCGTCCAGGCTCTCGCCGATCACCGGGTAGCGCGAGTGCGCCGCTTCGATGATGGCCGGGAGGAAGTCGGCAGGCTTCTGCGTCGACTTGATGGAGATCATCTGCGAACGCGGGATCATGATGTCGCGGACCTGGAGGTCCGCCACCTGGATCGCGCCTTCGACGATCGACAACGCTTCGCTGTCCAGCAGCTTGTTGTCGTGGGCTTCGCGCAGCAGCTCAAGCAGCTCCTGGCGGTTTCTCGGCTCATGGGCAAAAGCCTGGGTGATCTTGTCCAACCACGACTTGTGCCCATTGCTCGATCGGTCTTCGCTCATCTTTTCCTTGCTCGGTGGCTTTTATTCTTCATCGGCCGCGTATGGGTCCGGGTGACCCAGTTCAGCCAGCAATTCGCGTTCCAGACCTTCCATTTCCTCGGCTTCTTCATCTTCGATGTGATCGTAGCCGAGCAGGTGGAGGCAGCCATGGACGACGAGGTGGGCCCAGTGGGCCTCGGCGGACTTGCCCTGTTCGGCGGCCTCGCGGGTGACTACAGGGGCGCAGATCACCAGGTCGCCGAGCAGCGGGATGTCCAGCAACTCATCGGGAACATCGGCGGGGAAGGACAGTACGTTGGTGGCGTAGTCCTTGTGTCGCCAGGTCTTGTTCAGTTCGCGCCCTTCGGTTTCGTCCACCAGGCGGATGGTGAGTTCCGAATCATTCTGGCGTTGGCGCAGGGCCAGTTCGCACCAGTGACGGAACTGCGCTTCGCTCGGCAGGCCGGTCGCTTCGCAGGCGACCTGCAGGTCCAGTTCAAGCATGCTTGTTGCCCTGGCCTTCTACGCCGGTCAGGCGATTCTCGTAGGCGTCGTAGGCATCGACGATGCGCTGCACCAACGGGTGACGCACGACGTCCTTGGACTTGAAGTGGGTGAAGCTGATACCGGGGACGTCGCGCAGCACTTCCATCACGTGCTTCAGGCCCGAGCGCGTGCCTTTGGGCAGGTCGACCTGGGTAACGTCGCCAGTGATCACCGCGGTGGAGCCGAAGCCGATCCGGGTGAGGAACATCTTCATCTGTTCCATCGTGGTGTTCTGGCTTTCGTCGAGGATGATGAAGCTGTTGCTCAGCGTGCGGCCGCGCATATAGGCCAGCGGCGCGACTTCGATCACCTGGCGTTCGATCAGCTTGGCCACGGTCTCGAAGCCGAGCATCTCGTACAGCGCGTCATACAGCGGGCGCAGGTACGGGTCGATCTTCTGCGACAGGTCGCCGGGCAGGAAGCCGAGCTTCTCGCCGGCTTCGACCGCCGGGCGCACCAGCAGGATGCGGCGGATCTGCTCGCGCTCCAGGGCGTCCACGGCGCAGGCCACGGCGAGGTAAGTCTTGCCGGTGCCGGCCGGGCCGATGCCGAAGTTGATGTCGTGGTCGAGGATGGCCTTCACGTAGCGCTGCTGGTTCGCGCCGCGCGGGCGGATGTGCGCCTGACGGGTCTTGAGCGTGACCAGCGGGGCGACGGGCTCGACGGAGAGCTCTTCCAGGCCGGACTCCTGCAGGAACAGGTGGACCATGTCAGGCGTCAGCTCGGTGCCGTTCTGCACTTCGCGGTAGAGGCGCTGCAGGAGGTTTTCGGCCGCTTGGGTGCGCTCGGGGTCACCGACCAGTTCGAACTGGTTGCCGCGGTTGCGGATCTCGATGCCGAGGCGCTTCTCGATCTGGTGCAGGTGTTCGTCGAACTGACCGCACAGGTTGGCGAAGCTGCGGGCCTCGAAGGGCTCGAGCATGAAACGATGGATATCCAGGGGGGCGTTCAAGGTGTTGTCTAAGTCGCCGTGCTTCAAAGGGAGATGGTCGAAGAATAACCCCGCGCGACCGAGTACGAAAGTTCAGTCGCCAAGGGGGTAGTCAACGGTCGGTTGCCAGTGACGTGCTTCTACTGTCAGTGGCGTGCTTCCACCAGGGTCGCGCGCAAGGAGTTTGGCAGCGCCTCGTAGATTTCCACGTCGACGAACTGGCCGATCAGGCGCGGATTGTCGCAGCGGAAGTTGACCACGCGGTTGTTCTCGGTGCGGCCCTGCAATTGGCCGGGGTCGCGCTTGGCGTAATCGGTGACGAGGATGCGCTGGATGGTGCCGACCATCCGTCGGCTGATCTCGAAACCCTGGTGATTGAGGCGGCTGTTGAGCGTCAGCAGGCGCTGCTTCTTCACCTCGTCCGGGGTGTCGTCGGCCAGGTCGGCGGCCGGGGTGCCCGGGCGCGAGCTGTAGATGAAGGAGAAGGAGTAATCGAAGCCGACGTCCTCCACCAGCTTCAGGGTCTGCTCGAAGTCTTTCTCGGTCTCGCCGGGGAAGCCGATGATGAAGTCCGAGCTGATGCAGATGTCCGGCACCGCGGCCTTCAGCTTGCGGATACGCGACTTGAATTCCAGTGCGGTGTGGTTGCGCTTCATCGCCGCGAGGATGCGGTCGGAGCCGGCCTGTACCGGCAGGTGGACGAACTTCACCAGTTGCGGCACTTCGGCGTGGGCGGCGATCAGCGAGTCGGAGAACTCCAGCGGGTGCGAGGTGGTGTAGCGGATGCGCTCGATGCCATCGACCTCGGCGACCACGCGGATCAGTTCGGCGAAGTCGGCGATGCGCCCGTCATGGGTCGGGCCGCGGTAGCCGTTGACGTTCTGGCCCAGCAGAGTGACTTCCTTCACGCCGTTCTCGGCCAGGTGAATCACCTCGGCCAGCACGTCGTCGAACGGGCGGCTGACTTCCTCGCCGCGGGTGTAGGGCACCACGCAGAAGGTGCAGTACTTGCTGCAGCCTTCCATCACCGAGACGAAGGCGGTGGGGCCGTCGACGCGTGGCTCGGGCAGGCGGTCGAACTTCTCGATTTCCGGGAAGGACACGTCCACCTGCGGTTTGCGGGTGGTGCGGGCGGCGTCGATCATTTCCGGCAGGCGGTGCAAAGTCTGCGGGCCGAACACTACGTCGACGTACGGCGCGCGCTCGCGGATCGCCGCGCCTTCCTGGCTGGCCACGCAGCCACCGACGCCGATCACCAGGTCGGGGTTCTGCTGCTTGAGGGTGCGCCAGGCGCCCAGCTCGGAGAACACCTTCTCCTGGGCCTTCTCGCGGATCGAGCAGGTATTGAGCAGGATGACGTCGGCTTCTTCGGCCTTTTCGGTGATTTCCAGGGCCTGGTGTTCACCCAGCAGGTCGGCCATGCGCGAGCTGTCGTACTCGTTCATCTGGCAACCGTGGGTCTGGATGAAAAGCTTCTTGGCCATGGAACCTGTCTTGTTCTGGTTAAAAAATGACCGCGCATTATAAGCCCCGGGGCGGGCATCTACCAGCGGCGGGCTTGAGGGGCGGCTGTCTGTGCTATGCTGCGTGCCCTTTTTGCAAAGCTGTCATCCTTCGTTCATGAGCAAGCGCGAGAACCCGATCTACAAGGTGGTCTTCCTCAACCAGGGCCAGGTGTACGAGATGTACGCCAAGCAGATCTACCAGAGCGATCTGTGGGGTTTCCTGGAGATCGAGGAGTTCGTCTTCGGCGAGCGCACCCAGGTGGTGGTGGACCCCAGCGAAGAGAAGCTCAAGGCGCAGTTCGACGGCGTCATCCGCAGCTTCGTGCCGCTGCACTCGATCATCCGCATCGACGAAGTGGAGCGCCTGGGCACCGCGAAGATCAGCGAGGCCAAGCCCAGCGGCAACGTGATGCCGTTCCCCATGCCGATGCCCAGCAAGGACTGACGCTCGGCTTTTCGCTTTTGGTAGGAGCTTGCTCGCGAACGATCCTGTAGTAGGGCGAATAACCTGGAACAGGTTATCCGCCGGCTCTATGCGGCGGATAACGCTGGCGCGTTATGCGCCCTACGAGAAAGGGTGAATCAGGGCAGTGGCGAGAACGGCGAGTTGCCGGCGGTCTGCAGTTCGATCAGGTAGTTGCGGAAGATCTGTCCAAGCACCTTGGTGGCGATGTCCAGTTCGTCCTTGTTCATCTGCTCGGCGACCAGGTCGGCGCTGTCCATGGCGTCTTCGGCGCCGTTGACCGCAGCCATCTTCAGCACGATGTAGGCCTGCACGTTGTTGGCCTTCACGCCTTCGCCGCGGAAGAACATGGTGCCCAGGCGCAGCTGTGCGTCGGCGTGGCCTTGCAGCGAAGCCTTCTCGTACCAGTGCAGGGCGGCCTGGAAGTCGCGCGGGGCGCGCTCGCCGGTGTAGAAGAATTCCCCCAGTTCGAACTGTGCCTGTGCGTCGCCGGCATTGGCGGCCTGCTGGCAGCTGGCCAGTGCCTGTTGCAGCTGTTCGGGCACGGTGTTCAGGGTGCAGCGTCCGGTGGCTGGAATCAGCAGCGAGTTGCCGCCCGCCTGAGTGAACAGGGGCAGTGCGAGCAACAGGCAGCCCAGCAGGGTGCGACCGGAACGGTACATGGGGAGAAACGGCCTCCAGGATCGGGGCGGGTAAAACCCGGCCAGCGAAATGCGCCAGCCTTCACATTATGAAATAAGCAGGCGCTTCCTTACAAAGTCTTTACCTTCTTTTCTGTTTTTTTGCTGGAAACGGCTGTGACGGCGGGGTGAGTGTAACGCCGGAATAAAGCGCTGAAAGCATCGTGGCAGAGCGGAAGGCGCCCGGACGGGCGCCTTCGCGTGGGGCGGCTTACTTGAGTGCGGCGAAAGCGCGCTCGGCGGCGTCCAGGGTCAGTTTCAGCTCGGTTTCGCCGTGGGCGATGGAGGTGAAGCCGGCCTCGAAGGCGCTCGGAGCCAGGTAGATGCCCGAATCCAGCATCAGGTGGAAGAAGCGCTTGAAGCGTTCCGCATCGCTGGTCATCACGTCGTCGAAGGTGACGATGGCGTCGGCGCCGGTGAAGTACAGGCCGAACATCGCGGCACCCGCCTGGGTGGTCACGAAGGGGATGCCGGCGGCGTCGGCGCGCTCCTGCAGGCCTTGCAGCATGCGGGTGGTGTAGGTGGTCAGCTCGTCGTGGAAGCCGGGGCGGCTGATCAGGCGCAGGGTGGTCAGGCCGGCGGCCATGGCCAGCGGGTTACCCGACAGGGTGCCGGCCTGGTAGACCGGGCCGAGCGGGGAAATCTGCTCCATGATCTGCCGCTTGCCGCCGAAAGCGCCTACCGGCATGCCGCCGCCGATGATCTTGCCGAAGGTCGACAGGTCCGGGGTGATGCCGTAGTGGGCCTGGGCGCCGCCCAGGGCAACGCGGAAACCGGTCATCACTTCGTCGAAGATCAGCACCACGCCGTGCTGGTCGCACAGGCGGCGCAGGCCTTCGAGGAAGCCCGGGGCCGGCGGCACGCAGTTCATGTTGCCGGCGACCGGCTCGACGATGATGCAGGCCACGTCCTTGCCGACTTCAGCCAGGGTCTTCTCCACCGCGGCGATGTCGTTGTAGGGCAAGGTCAGGGTGTGCTTGGCGAAGGCCGCCGGCACGCCGGGGGAGTTCGGCACGCCGAAGGTCAGGGCGCCGGAACCGGCTTTCACCAGCAGGCTGTCGGAGTGGCCGTGGTAGCAGCCCTCGAACTTGATGATGCTGTCACGGCCGGTGTAGCCGCGGGCCAGGCGGATGGCGCTCATGGTGGCTTCGGTGCCGGAGCTGACCATGCGCACCATGTCCATGGACGGCACCAGGGAGCAGACCAGGTCGGCCATTTCCACTTCCAGCGCGGTCGGCGCGCCGTAGGACAGGCCGTGGTCGAGCTGCTTGCGCACGGCGTCGAGGACGTCCGGATGGCTGTGGCCGAGGATCATCGGGCCCCAGGAGCCGACGTAGTCGACGTAGCGCTTGTCATCCTCGTCCACCACGTAGGCGCCTTCCGCGTGCTTGAAGAACAGCGGGGTGCCGCCGACGCTCTTGAACGCGCGCACCGGCGAGTTCACGCCACCGGGGATGTGTTTCTGGGCATTGGCGAAAAGCGTTTCGGAACGGGACATGGTGTACCTCGCGAAGCTGTGAAGGGCTGGGCGCGTGGCGCTCAGCGGGTTTCGAAGAGTTGGCTGAAGGCGCGGGCGCGCTGTTCGACTTCGGCCGGGGTGTCGGCGGCGAACAGGGCGTGGATCACGGCGATCATGTCGGCGCCGCGGGCGATCAGCTCGGGCGCGTTGTCCAGGGTCACGCCGCCGATGGCTACCAGCGGCACGTTGAAGCGGGTCTTGGCCTGCTCCAGCAGTTCGACGCTGGCGGCGGACGCGCCGGGTTTGGTCTGGGAGGCGAAGAAGCGGCCGAAGGCGACGTAGCTGGCGCCCTCGGCGATGGCCTTCTCGGCCATCTCGAGGCTGGCGTGGCAGGTGCCGCCGATGACCGCGTCGCGGCCGAGCAGGGCGCGGGCGGCGGCCAGCGAGCCGTCGGTCTGCCCCAGGTGCACGCTGACGCCCAGGCGCGCGGCCAGTTCGGCGTCATCGTTGATCAGCAGCGTGGCGCCGTAGCGCGCGCAGAGGTCGCGCAGGGCCTCGGCTTCGCGCAGGCGGCGCGAGGCGTCGTCGGACTTGTCGCGGTACTGCAGCAGTCTGGCGCCGCCCTTCAGGGCGGCTTCGACGTAGGGCAGCAGGCGGCCGCCGTCGAGCAGCTGGCTGTCGGTGATGGCGTAGAGTCCGCGCAGTTTCATCAAGGCCTCGATCAGATCAGTTGCAGAAGTCCAGTGGCAGGCGGCGCGGCACGTACTGGCCGTGGCCGGGCGCTTCCGCGTCGCGCAAGGTGCGCCAGGTGTAGTCCAGGGCGCTGCGCACCGCGCTCACCAGTTCCTCGCCCAGAGCCAGGCGGCCGGCGAGGGTGCTCGCCAGGGTGCAGCCCGAGCCGTGGTAGCTGCCGGGCAGGCGCTGGCAGGTGAAGGTGTGGCGCTGGCCGTCGCGGGTGTACAGGCGATTGTGCACCTCGGACTCGTCGCCATGGCCGCCGGTGATCAGCAGGGTCTGGATATAAGGCAGCAGCTTGTCGGCGCACTCGTCCGCGGTGCCCTCGGGCAGTTCGGCGAGGATGCGCGCCTCGGGCAGGTTCGGGGTAGCCACTGCGGCAATCGGCAGCAGGCGTTCGCGCATGGCGTAGCCGACGTCGTCCTTGCCCAGCGAGCCGCCGCCACCGGCGCGCAGCACCGGGTCGCAGACCAGCGGGATGCCCGGCAGGGACTGCATGATCTCCACGACCGTGTCGACCATCTGCACCGAGCCGAGCATGCCCAGCTTGACCGCAGCCACCGGCAGATCGGCGATCACGGCGTTGGCCTGGGCCAGCACCCACTCGCGGTCGAGCACGCGGAAGTCGGAAACGTTGACGGTATCCTGAACGGTCAGCGCGGTGACGGTCGGCGCCGCGTGGCAGCCTTGGGCGATCAGGGCTTCGATATCGGCCTGCAGGCCGGCACCGCCACTGGGATCGTGGCCGGACAGGCAGAGCACTACTGGGCGGGAGGCAGGTGTTTTCATGGCGCGGGAGCTTATCACCAAATCGCCGCGCTGAGCTGACCGAACGGTCCAATGCGCATCGCCCGGCCGCGCCCTGCCCGGATGGTCGAATGCCACGGGCCACAAGGCCTGTGCTAGAGTTCGCCGATTCCAACACAACGCCTCCACGGCGCGCCAAGGCAGGGGATGGGGATCTCCGGCGCAGCTGTCGGCGGTACTGCGGGGCACCATGCGGCACTGGCTGATCTTCCTGATCCTTCTCATCCTCTCGCCAGTGGCGAGCGCCATCAGCTTCGACGAGCATGTCGGGCAGCTGCCCCTGGGGCGGGCGATGGATGTCTTCGAGGACGTGCGCGGCACGGCCGATATCGCCGAGATCAGCTCGCCGGCGCTGGCTGCCAGTTTCCGCCACCATGAGCGTGACGTGCTCAATGCCGGCTATTCGCGCTCGGTGTTCTGGTTGCGCCTGGACCTGGACTACCAGCCCAAGGCCTCGAGCGACCCGGCCAACTGGCTGCTGGAGCTGGCCTACCCGCCGCTGGACAAGCTCGACCTCTACCTGCCCGACGGCCAGGGCGGCTTCAAGCTGGCCCAGCGCACCGGCGATACCCTGCCGTTCGACAGCCGGCCGATCCGCCAGAACAACTACCTGTTCGACCTCAAGCTGGAGCCGGGCAAGCCGCTGCGCGTCTACCTGCGCCTGGAAAGCCAGGGCTCGATCCAGGCGCCGCTGACGCTCTGGTCGTCCAAGGCCTATCTGGAAGAGCAGCCGGGGCGCATCTATGTGCTGGGCATCATCTATGGCGTGTTGCTGGTGATGCTGATCTATAACCTGTTCATCTTCCTCAGCGTCCGCGACACCAGCTACCTCTATTACATCCTTTATATAGCCTCGTTCGGCTTCTACCAGATCTCGGTCAACGGCGCGGGCATCGAGTACTTCTGGCCGAACAACCCCTGGTGGGCCAACGCCGCCACGCCCTTCCTGATCGGTTCGGCCGGCCTGTTCGGCTGCCAGTTCGCCCGCAGCTTCCTGCATACCCGCGAGCACAGCCTGTGGATCGACCGCATCCTGCGCGTGCTGATGGGGGTTGGCGCGCTGGTGATGGTGCTGGCGCTGACGGTCAGCTACGCCATCGCCCTGCGGCTGGCCACCTACCTGGCGCTGGCCTTCACCGTGGTGATCTTCACTGCCGGCATCGTCGCCTGGCTGCGCGGCATGCGCGTGGCGCGCTACTTCATTTTCGCCTGGAGCGCCTTCCTGCTCGGCGGAGTCATCAACACGCTGATGGTGCTGGGTTTGCTGCCCAACATCTTCCTGACCATGTACGCCAGCCAGATCGGTTCGGCGCTGGAGGTCGGCCTGCTGTCCCTGGCGCTGGCGGACCGCATCAATGCCATGAAGGAGGAGCGCACGCGCATCCTCCAGGAAACCAGCCGCAAGCTGGAGCAGCTGAACCTGGAGCTGGCCAGCAGCAACCGCCTGAAGGACGAATTCCTCGCCACTGTCACCCACGAACTGCGCACGCCCATGAGCGGGGTGATCGGTTCGCTGGAGCTGATGCAGACGGTGCCCATGGACATCGAGTTGGCGCAGTACCACAAGACTGCCACCGGCTCGGCGCGTGACATGATGCGCATGGTCAACGACATCCTCGCGCTGATCGAGTTGCAGGCCGGCAAGCTCTACCCTCGCCGCGAGCCGTTCAGCCTGCGCGGCCTGTGCGACGGCCTGCGCGCGCAGTACGCGCCTCGCGCTGAGGAGCGCGGGCTGCGCTTCGTCTTGCAACTGGACGAGAGCCTGCCCGACACCCTCGAGGGCGATGCCGGCAAGCTGACCCAGGCGCTGGGCTACCTGATCGACAACGCCATCAAGTTCACCCATCAGGGCGGCGTACACCTGCGGGTTGCCGGTGTGCCTAACAGCGAAGGGCTGGCGCTGCGTATCGAGGTGCAGGACAGCGGCATCGGTTTCTCCACCCCGCCGGATGGCGCGCTGTACCAACGCTTCTTCCAGCTCGACGGGTCGCTGACCCGCGAGTACGGCGGCCTCGGTATTGGGCTGGCGCTGACCCGCAAGCTGGTCGCGTTGCTGGGCGGTACGCTGAGCCACGAATCCATGCCGGGGCAGGGCAGCCGCTTTGCCCTGGAACTGCAGGTCGGCCAGCCGGTGCAGGGCATCGCCCCGCCGCCGCGTCGCGCGGGCGGCCAGGTGCTGCGCAGTCCCGACCAGTGCACCGTGCTGGTGGTGGAGGACAACGCCATCAACCAGCTGGTGATCCGCGGCATGCTGCTCAAGCTCGGCTACCGCGTGCGCACGGCTGACAACGGCGCCGAGGCCATCGAGCTGCTGCGCCGGGAAGCCATCGACACCGTGTTGCTGGATTGCCAGATGCCGGTGATGGACGGCTTCGCCACCTGCCGGGCGATCCGCACGCTGCCGCGTTGCGCCGACCTGCCGGTGCTGGCGATCACCGCCCACAGCCACAGTGGTGATCGCGAGCGCTGCCTGGCTGCGGGGATGAGCGACTACATGGCCAAGCCGGTGAAGTTCGAGGAGCTGCAGGCGCTGCTCCATGACTGGCTGCTGTGTCAGCCGGCGCTGCCCAGCCCTGCCTGACGGAAAGGTCGGTGTCCCCTCTAGGGGCGGGCCATGCCCGTGATCGCGCGCATGGCTCGCTCCTACAGGTTCAGGCCGGCGACCTCGGCCCAAAGAAAAACGCCGCGCTACCTTCCGGTAGCGCGGCGTTCGTTCTTCAGCTAGCTGTCAGGCTCAGTCGACCTTGACCACCCAGCCTTCCGGACCTTCCACGTCACCCTTCTGGATGCCGGTCAGTTCCTCGTAGAGGCGACGGGTCACCGGGCCGACGTCTTCGCGGCTGAAGAATACGTGCAGGTTGTCCTTGTACTGGATGCCGCCGATCGGGGTGATCACCGCTGCGGTACCGCAGGCGCCGGCTTCCTTGAAGCGGGCCAGGTCGTCGATCTGCACGTCGCCTTCGATCACTTTCAGGCCCAGGCGCTGTTCGGCCAGCTGCATCAGCGACAGGCGGGTGATGCCCGGCAGCACCGAGCTGGAGCGCGGGGTGACGAACTCGTTGTCATGGGTGATGGCGAAGAAGTTGGCCGAGCCCACTTCCTCGATGCGGCTGTGGGTGGCCGGGTCGAGGTAGATGCAGTCGGCGAAACCTTCTTTCTTGGCCTGGGCGCCCGGCATCAGGCTGGCGGCGTAGTTGCCACCGACCTTGGCGGCGCCGGTGCCGTTGGGCGCGGCGCGGTCGTAGGTGGAGATCACGAAGTCATGGGGCTTCATGCCGCCCTTGAAGTAGGCGCCGACCGGGATGCAGAACACCGAGAAGATGAATTCCGGAGCCGGGCGCACGCCGATGTTGTCGCCCACGCCAATCACGAACGGGCGCAGGTACAGCGCGCCGCCCGAGCCGTACGGCGGGATGAAGCGCTCGTTGGCGCGCACGACCTGCTTGCAGGCCTCGATGAACTGCTCTTCGGACACTTGCGGCATCAGTACGCGGGCGCAGCTGCGGGCCATGCGCGCGGCGTTCTGGTCCGGGCGGAACAGGTTGATCGAGCCGTCCTTGCAGCGGTAGGCCTTGAGGCCTTCGAAGCACTGCTGGCCATAGTGCAGGGCGGAGGAGCCCTCGCTGATGTGCAGGGTGTTGTCTTCGGTCAGCTTGCCGTCGTCCCACAGACCATCGCGCCAGTGAGAGATGTAGCGGAAGTCGGTCTTGATGTAATCGAATCCGAGCGTGCCCCAATCGATGTCTTTCTGTTCCATGGTTGCCTCATTCAATGGGATTACCTGCGGCTGCCGCGAGCCATTCAAGGCAGGCGAGCATCCGGGCAGAAGGTTTGGCGGGCTCTGGCGGCGGGCTGCCTGAATCGCAAGGGATTCAGGCGTGCGGCGGGAACGGTGTTCTCCGCGGGATGGTCACCGCCAGGACTCCATCAAGACTTGCCATGATACCGGCGATAGTCGCGGCTGTGGGCCCCTGGCGGCGAATATCGCTGCCATCAGTCGCATCGGGAATGCTGCGACGCGGGCGCCGGCGCGCGGGGTTCCGCTGTGCGGTTTCGCGCCGGTGCCGTTGTTCTTGTCGAAATCATCCATTCACATGAATATCATTTCATATGATGAATAGAGTTCGGGCTATTCCGCTGGGCTGATGGCGCTTTGCGGGAACAGTGAGCGGCTGATGAAGCAGGCCGTCTCGTGCAGGCTGGCGCCGATCTGCTCGAGCTTCTCGCGGTCGTGCTGGGCACTGATGCCGATGCCGGAAATGATGAAGCGTGGCTGGCGATCGTGGTCGATGATCGCGCTGGCGACCATGCTGACGCCGCGATACAGGTGGTCCTGGTCGATGGCCCAGCCGCGCTCCAGCGTGGCGGCGGCGTCGCGGCGGTACTCATCGAAATTCGGTGGGTTCTCCCAGCGCACGCGGGTCAGGCGACGTCGCAGTTCATCCTCGGGGAGGTTGCGCAGCCCGGCGATGCAGCGTCCGGCGGCGCCTACCAGCTCCGGCAGGCGCGAGCCCACGGCGACGTTGACGTGCGCCACGGTTGGCGCGGACACGGCGATCACGCGGATGTGCGCATCGTCGGTGACCTGCCACAAGGTGATCAGGATGTGGTGGCTGGTGCTCAGGCGCTCCAGTTCCGGCTGGATCAGGTCGGCGTAGCTGCGACCGATGAAACTCACTGCCAGCTCCGACAGGCCCAGGCCCAGGCGATAGGTCTTGGTCTCGTTGTCGAACGAGGTCAGCTGCTCGTTGCTCAGTGTGCGCAGGATATTGAAGGTGGTGCTCGGGCTGATACCGGTGGCGCGGGCGATGGCGGTCGCGCCCTCGGGGCCTTCGGCATTGGCCAGGTGGCGCAGGATCTGGATGGCATTCACCACGGCGCCGACATCCTTGGCGCCGCCAGTGCGTTTGCTGCTGGCTTCTTCGACGGTTTTTTCAGTGGTCATATTCTGTATTCTGATTGACATTCAGTATTGTGAATGTATTCTGACCCTGCGACGCCTGCAACGGCTTCCGTGAAGCTGGCTTGGCATGGGCGGTAACGCACTTTGCAACAAAGGCAGAACAAGAACAAAGGAGAAACCTCAATGGTGGATTTCCCCGACCGCAACATGCCAGGGCCAGAGGCGCAGTACCTTGCCTTCCTCGCCCAGGGTCGCTTCATGTTGCAGCGCAGCGCCTCCACCGGCCGGCACGTGTTCTACCCGCGCACCCAGGTGCCCGGCAGCGGCGAAACGGACCTGGAATGGGTTCCCGCCAGTGGCCTGGGCACCCTTTATGCCCTGACCGTCAACCGCGCCCGCAGCGGTGACTACAACGTCGCCCTGGTCGACCTCGATGAAGGCGTGCGCATGATGTCCCGTATCGAAGGTCACCTCAGCCTGCCCATCGGCACCCGCCTCAAGGCGCGCATCGCCCAGCAGGACAGCGGCCCCGCCGTCGTCTTCGAGCCCCTGACGGAGGCACAGTCATGAGCCAGGTCCTGCGCGGCAAGACCGCCATCGTCGGCATCGGCAGCGCCGGTATCGGCGAAGCCCACGGCTACAGCGCCATGGAACTGCTTGGCCAGGCCTCGATGAAGGCCATCGCCGATGCGGGGCTTGCGCTCTCGGACATCGACGCGGTGTTCTCGGCCACCAGCTCCCACGCCTTCCCGACGCTCTCGGTCTGCGAGTACCTCGGCATCAAGCCGAAATTCGTCGACGGCACCAACGTCGGTGGCTCCAGCTTCGAGCTGCACCTGCTGCAGGCGACCCTGGCCCTGGAAGCCGGCCTGTGTGACGCGGCGCTCATCTGCTACGGCTCCAACCAGCGCACTGCCGGCGGCAAGCTGGTGTCGATGAGCGAGCCGCAGTGGCACGAGACGCCCTACCAGCCGCGTCACCCGATCACCGCTTACGCCCTGGCCGCCAGCCGCCACATGCATCAATACGGCACCACCCGCGAGCACCTGGCCGAAGTGGCCGTGGCAGCGCGCGGTTGGGCCAACCTCAACCCCGAGGCCTTTGCCCGTGGCCCGCTGAGCATCGATGAGGTGCTCGCCGCACGGATGGTCAGCGACCCGCTGAGCAAGGCCGACTGCTGCCTGGTCACCGATGGAGGCGGCGCCTGCGTGATGGTGCGTGCCGACCGCGCGCGCGACCTGCCCAAAGCGCCGATCTACTTCCTCGGCGCCGCCGGCGCGCAGTGGCACCGCTCCATCGTCGCCATGCCCGACCTCACCGTCACCGCCGCTTCCGAGAGCGGCCCGCGAGCCATGCAGATGGCCGGGGTGAAGCACTCGGACATCGACCTGGTGATGGTCTACGACGCCTTCACCATCAATACGATCCTGTTCCTCGAGGACCTCGGCTTCTGCCCGAAGGGCGAGGGTGGCCGCTTCGTCCAGGGCGGGCGCATCGCTCCTGGCGGCGAATTGGCGGTGAACACCAACGGCGGCGGGCTGTCCTGTGTGCATCCGGGCATGTACGGCATGTTCCTGATCATCGAGGCGGTCACCCAGCTGCGTCGCGAGGCCGGTGAACGCCAGCTGAAGAAGGCCGACGTGGCGCTGCTGCACGGCAACGGCGGCACCTTGTCCAGCCAGGTGACGGCACTGCTCGGCACCCAAGCGGTGCTCTGAAAGCCCGTGCTCTGAAATTCAGGGCTCTGAAACACAGGGCCGACGCTCCCGGTGGCTGCTACCCGCAGCCTGCCGTGGATGCGCTCGCCCTCGCGCCGGCACGCAAACGCCCGGCACCCGCTACTTGTTCAGGTGGAACGTCATGTCAGTGAGTCACTTGCAACACACCGGTTTTTCCAGTCTCACCCCCCTGGTGCAGCCGCGCTCGGTCGCCGTGGTCGGCGCTTCCAGCGACCCGCACCGCATCGGCGGCCGCCCCATTGCCTACATGCTGCGCAACGGCTTTTCCGGGCGCATCCTGCCGGTGAACCCCAACCGCACCGAGATCCAGGGCCTGCCAGCCTACGCCAGCGTCGATGCGCTGCCCGAGGCGCCGGACGTGGCGATCATCGCGGTGCCGGCGCCGCAGGTACTGGAGACCGTCCAGGCGCTGGGCCGCAAGGGCGCGCGCAGCGCCATCGTGTTCTCCTCCGGCTTCAGCGAAGTCGGCGAGGAAGGCGTGGCCATGCAGGACGCTATCGTCGAAGCCGCCCGCGCGGCGAACATGCGCCTGCTGGGGCCGAACGCGCTGGGCGTGTTCAACGCCAACCTGGGCTACTACGCCTTCTTCTCCACCAGCCTGGAACGCGGCATTCCGCTGGCCGGGCGGGTCGGCATCGCCACCCAGTCCGGCGCCTACGGGGCGCACCTGCTCGGCCTGTCGCGGCAGCGCGGGCTGGGCACGCCGATCTGCGTCGCCACCGGCAACGAAGCCGACGTCACCCTGGGCGATGCCATCGGCTGGCTGGTGGAGTCGCCGGAGATCGACGTGGTGATGGCCTACGCCGAATCGATCCGCAACGTCGACAGCTTTCTCGCCGCCCTCGAAGCGGCCCATCGCGCCGGCAAGCCGGTGATCCTGCACAAGGTCGGGCGCAGCGAACTGGGCGGTCGCGCGGCCATGTCGCACACCGCCTCCCTGGCGGGTGATGACAAGGTGCTCGATGCGGTGCTGGCCGACTACGCCGTGGTCCGCGCGCGCACCACCGAGGAACTGGTGGATATCGCCTACCTTGCCACCCAGCGCATCTACCCGGTGAACAACAGCCTGGGGATGATCACCGTCAGCGGTGGCGCCGGCATCATCGTCAGCGACGCCGCCGAGGACTTCGGCCTGCCCATGCCGCCGATGCCCGAAGCGGCCCAGGCACGCCTGAAGCAGCGCCTGCACTACGCCTCGCCACTCAACCCGGTGGACTGCACCGCCCAGGCGCTCAACGACCTGAGCCTGGTGCACGACTTCACCGAGTCCATGGTGGTGGACGGTGGCTACCGCTCGCTGATCGCCTTCTTCACCCAGGCCGGCACCGCCGCCTCCATTGGCCCGCGCCTCGCCGAGCAGTTCGCGCGGATCAAGGTCGATCACCCGGACCGCCTGTTCGTGGTCTCGGTGATGGGCGAGGGCGAGGAGCTGGCGCCGTACCAGAAGGCCGGCTTTGCCCTGTTCGAGGACCCGACCCGCGCGGTGCGCGCCATCCAGGCCATGGGCCAGCTGGGCGAAGCCTTCGCCCGCCCGCTGCGCAGGATTCCCGCGCCCGGCGGCGTCGAGCTGCCGGCCAGCACGCCCGGTGAGGCCGATGCCAAGCAATTGCTGGCGCGCGCCGGTATCGAATCGGCGCCCGAGCGGGTGCTGAAAAGTGCGGCGGAAGCCGCCGCCTTCGCCGAGCAGATCGGCTTCCCGGTGGTGCTGAAAATCGCCTCGGCGGACATCCTGCACAAGTCGGAAATCGGCGGCGTGCTGCTCAACGTCAGCAGCTCCCAGGCCGTGCGCGAAGGCTACGATCTGCTGCTGCAACGCGCTGCCGAACATGCGCCGAACGCCCGCCTCGACGGCGTGCTGGTGGCCCGTCAGCTGCAGGGTGGCGTGGAGTGCTTCATGGGTATCCAGCGCGACCCGCAGTTCGGACCAGTAGCCGTGTTCGGTCTCGGCGGCATCTTCGTCGAAGTGCTCAAGGACGTGGTGTTCCGCCGCTGCCCGTTCGGCGTCGACGAGGCCGAGCAGATGATCCGCAGCATCAAGGGCGCACCGCTGCTGCTGGGCGCCCGGGGTCGCCCGGTGACCGACATCCAGGCGCTGTCGCGGGTGCTCGCGCAGCTCTCGCAGTTCGCCGCCGAGGCCGGTCCGCGCCTGCGTTCGGTCGACCTCAACCCGGTCTTCGCCATGCCCGAGGGGCAGGGCGCGTGGGCCGCCGATGCGGTGCTGGAAGTGGAGGAGGTGGCCCATGGCGCTGAATCCTGAGCACCTGCTGAACTACCCGATCCCCGAAGTGCGGCAGCGTTTCAGCCGCCAGGACAGCGCTTTCTACGCGCTGTCGGTGGGCCTCGGCGCCGACCCGATGGATGAGCACCAGCTGACCTTCGTCGACGCCAACCGCGACCTCCAGGCGCTGCCCTGCATGGCCGTGGTGCTCGGCCATCCCGGCTTCTGGCTGGGCAACCCGGACACCGGCGTCGATGCGCTGCGCCTGGTCCATGGCGAGCAAAGTATCGAGTGGCTGAAACCGTTGCCGGTGGAAGGCGAAGTGATCGGCCGCACCCGCGTCACCGGTCTGGTGGACAAGGGAGCCGGCAAGGGCGCGCTGCTCTACAGCGAGAAGGTCGTCAGCGACGCGCAGAGCGGCGAGGTGCTGGCGATTGCCCGTGGCACCACTTTCCTGCGCGGTGACGGCGGCTTCGGCGGCGACAGTCAGTCGCTCAGTCAGCCGCACCGTCTGCCCGAGCAGGCGCCGGACCTGGTCATCGACTTGCCGACACGTCCGGAACAGGCGCTGCACTACCGCCTCAACGGCGACGACAACCCGATCCACGCCAGCCCCGCGGCGGCCGCTCGCGGTGGTTTCCCGCGGCCGATCCTGCACGGCCTGTGCACCCTTGGCGTGGCCTTCCATGCGCTGCTGCGCGGCTTCGCCGACTACCGCGCGGAGCGCTTCGCCCACCTGCAGGTGCGCTTCTCGGCACCGGTGTTCCCCGGCGAAACCCTGCGTACGGAAATCTGGAATGACGGCTCCTTCCGCACCCGCGTTGTCGAGCGCGACGTGGTGGTGCTGGACAACGGCCGCGTAAGCCTGACCCCGGAGGGTGGAGAACCAGCCGGGCGGGCCTAGCGCGACGACGACCTCAACCAACCTGCGAGAACAACAACAATGAACGCACCCGACAGCTTGGCCCAGAGCGCCGCGATACCGCGGCGGACCCTGGTGATCGCCTTCTTCTTCTGCTTCCTGGGTCTGCTCGCCGATGGCGCCGACCTGATGTTCCTCGCCTACAGCCTGAACAGCCTCAAGGCCGAGTTCGGCCTGTCCAACTTCGAGGCCGGCTCGCTGGGCAGCATCACCCTGGCCGGCATGGCCATCGGCGGCATCTACGGCGGCTGGGCGTGCGACCGCTTCGGCCGGGTGCGCGTGGTGACCTGGACCATCCTGGTGTTTTCCGTCGGTACCGCGCTGCTGGGCCTGGCGCACAACTACTGGGCCTTCGCACTGATCCGCTTCGTTTCCTCGCTGGGCCTGGGCTCGCTGTTCGTGGCCTGCAACATCCTGATGTCCGAGTTCGTCACCGCCAAGTACCGCACCACCATCCTGGCGACCATGCAGGCCGGCTGGACCGTGGGCTACCTGGTGGCGACCATCCTCGCCGGGCAGATCATCCCGGACTACGGCTGGCGCGCGCTGTTCTTCACCGCCATCGGCGCGGCGCTGATCTGCCTGGCGCTGCGGCCCTGGGTGCCGGAGTCGCCGTCCTGGCTGGCGGCTCGTGCGCAACGCGCGCAGCAGGCCAGCAGTCGCCAGCAGAGCGCGCCCAGCGGCGGCATGCGCCAATTGCTGGTCGATCCGTCCACCCGCCGCATGTTCGTGCTCTGGAGCATCACCTCGTGCTTCCTGCTGTTCGGCTACTACGGCACCAACAACTGGATGCCCTCGTACCTGGAAAGCGAGCTGGGCATGAACTTCAAGTCCATGACCGGCTACATGGTCGGCACCTACACCGCGATGATCCTCGGCAAGGTGCTCGCCGGGATCGCCTCGGACCGCTTCGGCCGCCGCGCCACCTTCGCCGCCGGCGCCATCGGCACCGCGATCTTCATGCCGGTGATCGTGTTCTGGCACACCCCGGACAACATCGTCTGGATCCTCGCGCTGTTCGGCTTCATCTACGGCGTACCGGTGGGCGTGCTGGCCACCTACATGACCGAGAGCTTCTCCACCCAGGTGCGCGGCGCCGCCGTGGGCACTTCCTACAACCTCGGCCGCATCGGCGCGGCGGTGGCCCCGGCGGCCATCGGCCTGCTGGCCTCCCACGTGTCCATCGGCGCGGGCTTCCTGGTCATGGGCATCACCTACGTCATCACCGGCCTGATCCCTGCGCTGATGATCCCCAACCGCCTGTATGACCCGAACCGCGAGGCGCGCAGCCCGCAGCCGGATGCCGCACCTGCAGCGCCCGCGCGCCCGGCGGTACAAGGCGTGGCCCGCCCGGTGGGTCAGCCTGCCACGGAGGAAAGCGTTCGATGACCGATCTCACCTCGACCCGCGCCGCTGCACCTGCTGAGGGTGGCCTGGAGATGTTCCCCAGCGGCCGCTTCACCTTCCAGGAGTTCCTTGGCCTGGAGCGCTGGATCGATGGCGACGTGGTGCGGGTGCGCCTGCCTCACCGCCCGGAGCTGATGAACTACATCGGCAGCTTCCACGGCGGCGTGCTGATGAGCGTGCTCGATGCCGCCATGGCCGGGGCGATCCGCGCGCAGATGCCGGGTTGCTCGATGGTCACCATCGACATGGCCACCCACTTCATGGGCAGCACCAGCGGCGAGATCAACGCCGTCGGCCGGGTGCTGCGGCGGACCCGCACGCTGTGCTTCTGCGCGGCGGAAATCTTCGACGGGGCCGGCGAGCTGATCGCCAGCGCCACCGGCAGTTTCAAGTACCGGCCCGCTGCGGCCGGCGCTGTTCAACCGACACGGGAATGACGAAATGACCGACAACACCGCGATGGCCGAGGAGCGCGAAGAGCGCCTGCGGATGATCCGTGACAGCGCCGCTTCCCTGGTGCCGCGTGGCGGCGACCTGGGCCGGGTGCGCCGCCTGCGCTTCCAGGCGCAGGGCCTCGACCGCGACGCCTGGGCCGAAGTCTGCGCCATGGGCTGGCCGGGCCTGCGCCTCGCCGAAGAGCTGGGCGGCAGTGGGCTGGGCATGGGCGAGTACACGGCGCTGCTGGAAGAACTCGGCCGCGGCCTGCTGCCCGAACCGCTGATCGAGGCGAGCCTGGTCGCTCCCTTGCTGCCCGCCGCCGAGCGCGACGCGCTGCTGGCCGGCGAGCGACTGATCCTGCCTGCGGGCATCGGCTACGAAGCCGGCGCCGCCTTGCCGGTGCTGCGCGACGGCCAACTGCGCGGCGAGGTTGCTCACGTCGCTCTGGGGGCTTGCGCTGATGCGTGGCTGGTTGCCTGCAACGCCGGCCTCGCGCTGGTGCAACGCAATGCCGAGGGGCTGAGTGTTCACCAGGAGCCGACCCAGGACGGCGGCCACCTGGCGCGCCTGCGCTTCGATGGCACGCCCGCGCAGCTCGTCGACAGTGCGCCCGCCGCCCTAGACGAGTCGGCGCTGGCCTGCGCCGCCTACCTGGTCGGCCTGATGGACGCGGCCTTCGAACAGACCCGCGACTACCTCGGCGTGCGCCGCCAGTTCGGCCGCGAGATCGGCAGCTTCCAGTCGCTGCAGCACCGCATGGTCGACCTGAAACTGCAGATCGAACTGGCCCGCGCCATCGTCGGCGAAGCGGCTACCGCGCTGGACGACGGCGCGCCGGTCGCGCAGGTGCAGCGCCTGGTGTCCACCGCCAAAGTGCGCGCCGCCGAAGCGGCCATGCTGGTGACCCGCCAGGCGATCCAGCTGCACGGCGGCATCGGCTACACCGACGAGGCCGACATCGGCCTGTTCCTGCGCCGCGCCATGGTGCTGCTCAACAGCCAGGGCTCGCTGGCCTTCCACCGGGCACGCTACATCGCCCTGCTGCATGCGGAGGTGGCGTGATGAGCGAGATGCTGCTGCAGGAAACCCACGGCTCGGTGCGTCTGCTGCGCTTCAACAATCCGGCGCGGCGCAATGCGCTGTCCCCCGCACTGCGCGCCGAGCTGCTCGACGCGCTGCGCGAAGCGGACGCCGATCCCGCCGTGCGCAGCGTGGTCCTCACCGGTTCGGCGGAAGTCTTCAGCGCCGGCGGCGACCTTAGCGACATGCACGTCACCGACCTCAACGCCGGCCGGGTGCGCATGCAGAAGAACGCCGACCTGATCCGCCAGATGCTGCGCATGGGCAAGCCGATCATCGCCGCCATCGAAGGCTGGGCGGTGGGCGCCGGGCTGTCGGTGGCGCTGGCCTGCGACAGCCTGGTGTGCGGCGGAACCGCGCGCTTCGCCGCCGGCTTCGGCAAGGTCGGGCTGCTCGCCGATCTTGGCCAGCTGCACACCTTGCCGGCACGCATCGGTGTCGGCCGCGCGCGGCAGGTGCTGATGTTCGGCCAGGTCATCGAGGCCGAGGAAGCGCTGCGCATCGGCCTGGTGGACCAGCTCTGCGCACCGGGAGCTGCGCTGGACGCGGCCCTCGCGCTGGCCGCGAAAGTGGAGCAACAGGCTCCGCTGCCGCTGGCCTTGACCAAGGCCCTGCTGGCCGACGGCCTGGAGCTGCTGCTCGAGCGCGAAGGCGATTTCCAGAGCCAGCTGTTCCTCAGCGCCGACCATGCCGAAGGCAAGGCGGCCTTCCTCGATAAACGTTCCCCGAATTTCCGGGGCCAGTAATCAAGAGAGCCGTGACATGACCGATTACAACGCCCTCGAAGATGGCGAGTTCCGCCGGCTGGTGCGCGACTGGGTCGCCGCCAACTACCCGCAGCGCATCCGCAACCCGGCCCACCGCCTGGGCCGCGATGACACCTGGGAGTGGTACCAGGCACTGTCGAAACATGGTTGGCTGTGCCCCGGCTGGCCGGTGCAGTTCGGTGGCATGGGCCTCGCCGCCGGCAAGCAGCTGATCATGATCGAGGAGATGGAAAACTACGGCTGCGCACGCCTGCCCGACAGCGGCATCACCATGCTCGGCCCGCTGCTGATCCGCTACGGCACCGACGCCCAGCGCGAGCGTTTCCTGCCGCGCATCCTGAGCGGTGAAGACATCTGGTGCCAGGGCTACAGCGAGCCCAACGCCGGCTCCGATCTCGCCAGCCTGCGCACCGAGGCGGTGCTGCGTGACGGCGAGTGGGTGATCAACGGCCAGAAGACCTGGACCACCATGGGTACCGAGGCCAACTGGATCTTCGTGCTGGCGCGCACCGAGCGCAGCGCCAAGGCGCAGCAGGGCATCAGCTTCCTGCTGGTGCCGATGGACAGCCCCGGCGTCGAGGTGCGGCCGATCCTCAACCTGGAACTGCAGGGCGAGTTCTGCGAGGTGTTCTTCAACGACGTGCGCGTGCCGGAAGAGAACCTCGTCGGCGCGGTCAACCACGGCTGGGGCATGGCCAAGGCACTGCTCGGCTTCGAGCGCATCTTCCTGGGCTCGCCCAAGCAGGCCACCTTCGCCCTCGAACGTCTGGTGCGCCTGGCTCGTCACCAGGGCCTGTGGGACGACCCGGTGTTCGCCCAGCGTTTCGCCGCGCTGAGCATGGACCTGGACTGCCACAAGGCGCTCTACGAGCGCTTCGCCGAACGCCTGCGGCGCGGCGAGGAGCTGGGCCCGGACGTTTCCCTGCTGAAGATCCACCAGTCCGAGCTGTACCAGCGCATCAGCGAGCTGGGACTGGAGATCGCCGGCGCGGATTCGGCGCTGCTCAACCCCTTCGCCGACGACGCCGAACTGCACCCGGCGGGCATCTTCATCCAGTCGCGGCCGACCACCATCTACGGCGGCACCAACGAGATCCAGCGCAACATCCTGGCCAAGGCCGTGCTCGGCCTGCCGAGCTGATCCTGCGCGCAACGAACTCCCTGATTGAACGAACAGTAAGGAATTAGCGATGACCCAACGACTCAACGAAGGCAAGGTAGCGATCGTCACCGGCGCCGGTGGCGGCATCGGCCGCGAGATCGCCCTGGCCCTGGCCGACAGCGGCGCGCGGGTGCTGATCAACGATATCGGCGTGTCCCTGCAGGGCGAGGGCGGCTCGGCTTCCCCGGCCGAGGAAACCCTCGGGCTGATCCGCCAGCGCGGCGGTGACGGCGCCATCAACACCGACAGCGTGTCGGACTGGGACAGCGCCCGGCGCATCGTCTCCAGCGCCATCGACGCCTTCGGTCGCGTCGACATCGTGGTGAACAATGCCGGCATCCTGCGCGACACCATCTTCCACAAGATGAGCGCCGAGGACTGGCTGTCGGTGATCAACGTGCACCTCAACGGCAGCTTCTTCGTCAGCCGCGCCGCCGCCGAGCACTTCCGCGCGCAGAACAGCGGCGCCTTCGTGCACATGACCAGCACCTCGGGGCTGATCGGCAACTTCGGCCAGGCCAACTACTCGGCGGCCAAGCTCGGCATCGTCGCGCTGAGCAAGTCCATCGCCCTCGACATGCAGCGCTACAACGTGCGCTCCAACTGCATCGCGCCCTTCGCCTGGAGCCGCATGACCGACTCCATCCCGGCCGAGACGCCGGAGCAGAAGGCGCGGGTGGAAAACCTGCAGCGCATGACCCCGGACAAGAACGCACCGCTGGCCGTCTACCTCGCTTCCGACGCCGCCAGTGCGGTCAACGGCCAGGTGTTCGCCGCGCGCAACCACGAGATCTTCCTGATGAGCCAGAGCCGCCCGCTGCGCAGCGTGCACAGTGACAACGGCTGGACCCCGCAGAGCATCGCCGAGCACGGCATGCCCGCGCTGCGCGGCAGCTTCATGGACCTGGCGCGCAGCCCGGACGTGTTCTCCTGGGACCCGATCTGAACCGCCGGAGGACAGGCGCATGTTCAAGACCCGATTCACCGAAACCTTCGGCGTCGAACACCCGATCATGCAGGGCGGCATGCAGTGGGTGGGGCGCGCCGAGATGGCGGCGGCGGTGGCCAATGCCGGCGGGCTGGCAACGCTCTCGGCGCTGACCCAGCCGACCCCGCAGGCGCTGGCCGACGAGATCGCGCGTTGCCGCGAACTCACCGACAAGCCCTTCGGCGTCAACCTCACGCTGCTGCCGACGCAGAAGCCGATCCCCTACGCGGAGTACCGCGCGGCGATCATCGAGGGTGGCATCGGCGTGGTCGAAACCGCTGGCAACAACCCCGGCGAGCACATTGCCGAGTTCCGCCAGCACGGGATCAAGGTCATCCACAAATGCACCGCTGTGCGCCATGCGCTCAAGGCCGAGCAACTGGGCGTGGACGCGGTGTCCATCGACGGCTTCGAGTGTGCCGGCCATCCGGGCGAGGACGACATTCCCGGCCTGGTCCTGCTGCCTGCGGCGGCCAACCGGCTGCGCGTGCCGATCATCGCTTCCGGTGGCTTCGCCGACGGTCGCGGGCTGGTGGCGGCGCTGGCGCTGGGGGCCGATGCGATCAACATGGGCACTCGCTTCCTCAGCACCCGCGAGTGTCCGATCCACCCGCAGGTCAAGGCGGCCATCCGCGCGGCGGACGAGCGCTCCACGGACGTGATCATGCGTTCGTTGCGCAACAGTGCGCGGGTCGCCCGCAACGCGATCAGCCAGGAAGTGCTGGCCATCGAGGCGCGCGGCAACGCCACCTACGCCGACATCGCCACGCTGGTCAGCGGCCTGCGCGGGCGCACCGTCTACGAGCAGGGCGACACCGACCTGGGAATCTGGTCGGCGGGCATGGTCCAGGGCCTGATCGATGACGAACCCAGCTGCGAGGAACTGCTGCGCGACATCGTCGAGCAGGCGCGCCAGTTGATCCGCCAGCGACTGGAGGGCCTGCTCTCCGATTGATCCCGAGCGCGGCGCCTTCAGGAGCGGCGCCGCCTTCACCTCACCTGACGAAGAGACAACAACAATGAAAAATCTTCCCGTACGGGCGCTCGTTTCGAGCATCGCCTGCCTGCCCCTGTTCGCCCACGCGGACTTCATCGCGGACAGCAAGGCGAACCTGGAGCTGCGCAATTTCTACTTCAACCGCGACTACCGCCAGAGCGGTGCCGCGCAGTCGAAATCCGAGGAGTGGGCGCAGGGTTTCCTGCTGCGCTTCGAGTCGGGCTACACCGAAGGCACGGTGGGCGTGGGCGTCGATGCCCTCGGCTTGCTGGGGATCAAGCTGGACTCCAGCCCTGATCGCACCGGCTCCGGCCTGCTGCCGTACTCGGCCAGCGACAAGCGCGCCGCCGACGACTACAGCTCCCTCGGCGTGACGGCCAAGCTGCGCGCCTCGAAGAGCACTTTGAAGGTCGGCACCCTGCTGCCCAAGCTGCCGGTGGTGCAGTACAACGACACCCGCCTGGCCCCGCAGACCTTCCAGGGTGGGCTCGCCGAGGTCAACGAGATCGACGGCCTCAGTGCCCAGCTCGGCCAGCTGCGCCAGGTGAAGCAGCGCGACTCGACCAACGACGAAGACCTGTCGATGACCCGTGGCAACAAGCGCAACATCGTGCTTGGCAGCCACACCACCAGCGACCGCTTCAACCTCGCCGGCGGCACCTACCGCTGGACCGACAACCTCAGCACCAGCTACCACTACGGCGGCCTGGAAAACTTCTACCGCCAGCACTACCTGAGCGTGGTGCACACCTTGCCGATCACCGAGGGCCAGTCGCTCAAGTCGGATATCCGCTGGGCCCGCTCCACCGATGATGGCGGCAGCAACGTCGACAACCGCGCGCTCAACGCGCTGTTCACCTATCGCATCGGCGGCAGCGGCTTCGGCGTCGGCTACCAGCGCATGTCCGGCGACACCGGTTTCGCCTACCTCAGCGGCACCGACCCGTACCTGACCAACTTCGTGCAGATCGGCGACTTCGCCAACAAGGACGAACGCTCCTGGCAGGCGCGCTACGACTACGACTTCGCCGGCCTCGGCCTGCCGGGCCTGACCTTCATGACCCGCTACCTGCAAGGCGACCACATCGACCTGCTGAACGGCCAGGGGCGCGGCAAGGAGTGGGAGCGCGACACCGATATCGGCTACGTGGTGCAGAACGGCCCGCTGAAGAACCTTGGCTTCAAGGTGCGCAATGGTGCCTTCCGCAGCGACTTCGGCAACGATATCGACGAAACGCGGGTGATCGTCAGCTACCAGATGCCGCTCTGGTAAGTATGCGCACGGGCGGTGGCGGTTTGGCCAGAATCGCCCCGCTCGTGGCGGGAATGTCCCTTTCAGCAAAGGTCTGAACCGTGATTCACTGAATTTCATGCAGTGAATCCGGATTCAGATCATGGCCTACCGACACTCCCCAGCACGGCTGCAAAAGGACGGCGAACTGCGCGAGCGCATTCTCGAGCTGGCGCTGGCGCGGGTGGCCGACGGTGGTTTCGCCGCCCTGACCATGCAGAGCCTGGCGGACGCCGCCGGCATCGCCACCGGCAGCCTCTATCGGCACTTCAGCGGCAAGGGCGAACTGGCCGCCGAGGTCTTCGCCCGTGCCAGCCAGCACGAGGTCGATACCCTCGGTGCGCTGCTGAAAGCTCCCGGCAGCGCTTCCGAACGCCTGAACCGGGGCCTGCAGCAGTTCGCCGCGCGCGCCTGGGGCAGCCGCCAGCTGGCCTTCGCGCTGATCGCCGAGCCGGTCGACCCGGAAGTGGACGAGCAGCGCCTGATCTACCGCGAAGCCTACGCCGCACTGTTCGTCACCCTGCTGGAGCAGGGCATCGCCGCCGGTGAATTCCAGCCCCAGCCGGTGCAGCTGACCGCCGCCTGCCTCGTCGGCGCCATCGCCGAAGCCCTGATCGGCCCGCTTTCGCCGCCCGCCCGCGCCGCGCGGGATGCCGGCCAGTCCAACGTTTCCCTGGAGGACGTCAGCGACGCCCTCGCCAGCTTCTGCCTGCGCGCCGTCGGCGCGTCCACATCTGCCTTGCCCAAGCCAGCCAGGCCCACGCCCGTTATGGAGGACCAGCCATGATCCCGCACCCGTACGCCGAAACCCACGAAGTGACCAACCAGGTACCGCCGCTGGACGGCGCCAACCTCTATCGCGTCGACGTACCGCTGCAGGAGTGGGTGCGCCGCTACGGCGGCGGCTGGGCCGAGCAGAAACTTGATGCCTATGGCGCGCTGGCCGGCGGGCCGCTGATGGCGGCGGGCTTCCTCGCCAACGAGAACAAGCCGGTGTTCAAGTCCCACGACCGCTTCGGCCATCGCGTTGACCTGGTGGAATTCCACCCGGCCTACCACGAGCTGATGCGCGCGGCCATCGAGGCCGGCCTGCCCTCGATGCCCTGGACCGATCCGCGTGCTGGCGCCCACGTCGCCCGTGCGGGCCTGAGCTACCTGCACAGCCAGGCCGAAGCCGGCACCGGCTGCCCGCTGACCATGACCTTCGCCAGCGTGCCTGCCCTGCGTCTGCAGCCGGACCTCGCCGAGCAATGGCTGCCGAAGATCCTCTCCACCGAATACGACCCGCGCAACCTGCCCATCGAACAGAAGACCGGCGCCACCATCGGCATGGCCATGACCGAGAAGCAGGGCGGCACCGACGTGCGCGCCAACACCACCCGCGCCTACCCGGTCGGCATTCCCGGCCCGGGCCAGGCCTACGAACTGGTCGGCCACAAGTGGTTCTGCTCGGCGCCGATGTGCGACGCCTTCCTCACCCTGGCCTACACCGACAAGGGGCTGACCTGCTTCCTGCTGCCGCGCCACCGCCCGGACGGCAGCCGCAACGAGTTCTACATCCAGCGGCTGAAGAACAAGCTGGGCAACTGGTCCAACGCCTCCAGCGAAGTGGAATACCGTGGTGCGCTGGCCTGGATGGTCGGCGAGGAAGGCCGTGGCGTACCCACCATCATCGAGATGGTCGCCATGACCCGCTTCGACTGCATGGTCGGCTCCAGCTCGCTGATGCGCCAGGCGCTGACCCAGGCCGCGCACCACTGCGCCTACCGTCAGGTCGGCGGTCGTGTTCTGGCCGAACAGCCGCTGATGCAGAACGTGCTGGCCGACCTTGCCCTGGAAAGCGAAGCCGCGCTGGCCCTGACCATGCGCATGGGCCGCGCCCTGGACAACCTGCACGACGAGCAGGAGGACAAGTTCGCCCGCCTGGTCACCGCCGTGGGCAAGTACTGGATCTGCAAACGCGCCCCCGCAATGATCAACGAGGCCGCCGAATGCCTGGGCGGCGCCGGCTACGTCGAGGACACCATCCTCCCGCGTCTGTACCGCGAAGCGCCGGTCAACTCCACCTGGGAAGGCTCGGGCAACGTGCAGTGCCTGGACGTGCTGCGTGCCCTGTCGAAGGAGCCAGGCGTACTCGACGCGCTGTTCAGCGAGCTGGGCGACGGGCATGGCGATGCGCGCCTGGCCTCGTTCATCGGCAACCTCAAGGCTTCCTTCGCCGACACCCAGGACATCCAGTACCGCGCCCGCCAGCTCACCGAAAACGTCGCCATCGCCCTGCAGGCCAAGCTGCTGCTGGAAGCGGGCAATTCGGTGGTCTCCGACGCCTTCATCGCCAGCCGCCTGGACGACGGCGGCCGCGTCTACGGCACCCTGCCGCGCGGGGTGGATGTGGAAGCGCTGGTGGCGCGGGCGACGCCGCATCTGGTGTGAGGAAATTTCAGTAGAAGTTTTCGGGTTGAACCGTCGCCGGTCGATCAATAGGTTGCAGGAGGAGTGTTCTTCGCCGGGACCGGGATGAGCCTCGCAGGTCTTCCTTTCGGTGCGGGCAGCTCAGTGTTGAGATTGCCTTGGTCTATAGCTGCAACTAAAATTAGTTGCAGCTGGGGGAGGGTATGTCTCAGCACGAGAAGCTGCTGGCCAAACTGCTGAACAGGCAGGCTGTGTTCACCTGGCAGGAGTTGGTTGTGCTGCTGGGTGGGCTGGGTTATCGCAAGCTCGAAGGCGATGGAAGCCGGGTCAAGTTCGACAACGGCGATCCTTGCGCGATGATCAATCTGCACAAGCCCCATCCCGGCAATGAATTGAAGGCCTATGCCAGGCGCCAGGTGATCGAGCACCTGAAAAGCGGAGGACTGATACGATGAACAACCTGCTGCAGCACCGCGGCTATTACGGGTCCATCGAGGCCAGCCCGGAAGACAACTGCCTGTTCGGCAAGCTGCTGTTCATCCGCGCCCTGATCAATTACGAAGGCGACACCGTCGCCGAGCTGGCCGGCTCGTTCAGGGCAGCGGTCGACGACTACCTGGCTGATTGCGCTGTCAGGGGCGTCGAGCCGGAAATCCCCTGCAAGGGCTCCTTCAACGTACGCGTAGGCCACGAACTGCACATGGCGGCGAGCATCGCCGCCATCCAGCAGAACATCACCTTGAACGACCTGACGCGTCGCGCCCTGAGTGAGTACATCCAACAGCACGCCTGACAGCTTCGTAGGGCGCATAACGCGTCAGCGCTTATCCGCCGGGGAGGTTCCGGCGGATAACCTGTTCCAGGTCATGCGCCCTACGGGAGCGTCAGGCGCCAGCGCAAGGAGCGCCACCAGCCGGAGCGTGGCGCTGTAGCGGTTTTGGGTTGCAGGAGCTGCGGCACGTCGCTGTAGCGGACCCAGAGCTGGTCGTTCCATTCCAGCAGGGCGATGTCGCGGCTTTCCCAGCGCAGCAGGGAGCGGCGTGGGTGCTGGACGGGGAGGGTGGGACCGCGCAGGGCAGGGATGACTTCGTGGGTGATCCACTGCCGCAGGCTGCGGTTTTCCGGGTGACGGAAGCGGCTCAGGAGCATGAAGAAGCCGGCTTCGCTGAGCATCCAGGCATCTTCCTCGCCGGTCTGGGTTTGCAGGCGCAGCGTCTGGCGTAGGTCGGGGTCGATACGGTGAGTGGCATATTGCTCTGCGTCCTTGCCGATCAGGCCTCCCAGGTCGCGGGTGGCGAACCAGGGTTGGTCTTCCAGCATCAGGGCGCGAAGCGAGCGTTGGTGGCGCATGAAAACAGTGGGTGTATGAACGTTAGTGTAGTGTCCATGGGCAGTACTCCAATGATGATTGGGAGCAGCTGCACCCCGTCGCCGTCAATCGAAGGGAGGCAAACCGCGCAGGGTTGACGGACCGGCCCACTGAAACCGGTAGGCCCTGGTACCCAAGGGCCTCCCTGCGCGATTTGCCATTGAGCGCCGCGATGATTAATCGCGGGCACAGAACAACCTACGAAGATGTTCGCCACCTTCGCATGCGTCTGAGGACGCAATCGCGCCAGAGGAGTCAGGCCGTCAAACCCGGCTGCGGGATTGACCGCAGCGCGGCCAATCTAGCGGCGGCGCCTCGATAAACAAGACGCTTCCAGCAGCTTGGGACGGCCCGACAAGCGATATACGAAAATGGAATGCAGTCGTTTCATTCCGGCTGTCATCCGCACTCGCGGTCGCGGATTCTGTCATAGGCTTTCTTCAACCCTTCCGTTCGTCCTGCCGGTTCGGAATCTGTCATCCCTTTCTGTGACGGAAGCAGGCAAGATGGAGCTGATCGTTCAGACAGGATGCCCACCATGAGTCTTACGACTGGCGACGAGTTCTTCGTCGCGCAGACGGCCGAAGAGGCCGTCGATCGACTGGCCGTGCTCCACGAGCGCGCCACCGGCGCCCTGAACCAGGCGCTCAAGCGGTACCTGAAGGACCGCGAAGTCCCCGACGCGCAGCAGCGCGAACAATTCCGCTACCCGCTGCTGCGGGTGACCTACCTGTGCCAGGGCGAAGTGCCCTCGACCACCCGCGCCTACGCCAAGGTCCAGGTGCCCGGCACCTACGCCGTGACCATCACCCAGCCCAAGGCCTTCCGCAAATACCTGCTGGAGCAGCTGCGGCCGCTGATGGAAGACTTCACCGTGCGTGTGGAAGTCGGCGTCAGCGCGCAGAACATTCCGTACCCCTACGTGGTGGAAGGCGGCGACGAACTGGGGGGCTCGGGTGTGACCGCCGCCGAGCTGGCGCGGGTGTTCCCCAGCACCGATCTGTCGGCCACTTCCGATGGTGTAGCGGATGGCCTGTACGAGTGGGAAAACGCCGACCCGATGCCGCTGGCGCTGTTCGATGCCGCGCGCACCGACTTTTCCCTGCGCCGCATGGTGCATTACACCGGCAGCGACTGGCGCCATGTGCAGCCGTGGATTCTGCTGACCAACTACCACCGCTACGTCGACCAGTTCATCCACCTGGGCCTGGAGCGCCTGCGCGACGACCCGCGCTTCGTGCGCATGGTCCTGCCGGGCAACGTGATCATCGAGCGCGGCACGGATGAGGGCGAGGCCAATGCCATCGTCGCCAGCGTCGAGTGGCACCGCTTCCAGATGCCCGCCTATCACCTGATCGCCGAGGACGGCGACGGCGTGACCCTGGTGAACATCGGCGTCGGCCCGTCCAACGCGAAGAACATCACCGACCACCTCGCCGTGTTGCGTCCGCACTGCTGGCTGATGGTCGGCCACTGTGGCGGCCTGCGCCAGTCGCAGACCATTGGCGACTACGTGCTGGCCCACGCCTACATGCGCCGCGACGGCATCCTTGACCGCGTGCTGCCGCCGCACATCCCGATCCCGGCGCTGGCCGAGGTGCAGTTGGCGCTGCAGGAAGCCGCCGCGCTGGTGACTGGCGAGCGCGGCGACCAGCTCAAGCGTCGACTACGCACCGGCACCGTGCTGACCTACGACGACCGCAACTGGGAGCTGCACTGGGCCCAGGAGCGCCCGCTGATCAACCTGGCGCGTGCCATCGCGGTGGACATGGAAAGTGGCACTATCGCCGCGCAGGGTTACCGCCTGCGCGTGCCGTACGGCACGCTGCTGTGTGTGTCGGACAAACCGCTGCACAGCGAGATCAAGCTGCCCGGCGCCGCCACGGCCTTCTACCAGCGCGCGGTGAGCCAGCACCTGTCCATCGGCGTTGCCGCCGTCGACCTGCTGCGCACCCAGCTCAACTCGCTGCACTCGCGCAAGCTGCGCAGCTTCGACGAGCCACCGTTCCGCTGATCTGCGACAGGGCGCGGAGCGCCTGCCGGGGCGATGGTGGTTGCCCTGGCTGCCGTGTAGGGCGCATAACGCGCCAGCGTTATCCGCCGTGGTGGTTCCGGCGGATAACCTGTTCCAGGTTATGCGCCCTACGGCCTTGATGGTGTGCTGGTGATTTGTTGCCCGCGCAGGCGGGGCTGAAGAAAGCCGATGGAGAGTGTTGCCGATGACCGATCCTCGCAAGACCCCGGCGGGCCGCGTGCTCGCCCTGCTGGACCTGACTTCGCTGAATGCTGGCGATGACCTGCAAAGCACAGTGGACCTCTGCCGCCGCGCGCTGACGCCCTACGGCGAAGTGGCGGCGGTGTGCGTGTGGCCGAAGCTGGCGCACGTCGCCCGGCGTACGCTCAATACGCTGGGTGGGCGCGACGTGCGGGTCGCCAGCGTATGCAACTTCCCCGGTGGCAACGCGCCGCTGGCCGATGTGGTGGAGGAGGTGCGCAAGACCCTCGCCGAGGGCGCCGACGAGATCGACCTGGTCTACCCCTGGCGCAAGCTCAAGGCTGGTCAGGAGACCGGTGCGGTGGAGCTGATCCGCACCTGCAAGACGCTGTGCGGGCCCTACCACCGGCTCAAGGTGATCCTGGAAACCGGTGAGCTGGCCGACCCGGAACTGATCCGCACGGCCTGCCGCGAAGCCATTGCCGGCGGCGCCGACTTCCTCAAGACCAGCACTGGCAAGGCGACGGTGAACGCCACGCCCGAAGCCGTGCGGGTGATGCTCGAAACCATCGAGGAGGAGGGTGGCAAGGTCGGCCTGAAAGTCTCCGGCGGCCTGCGCACTCTGGCCGATGCGCAGGTGTACCAGAAGCTGGCGGAGGAGCGTTTCGGCGCCGGCTGGATCAAGTCGGAGCATCTGCGTTTCGGCGCTTCCGCGCTGCTCGACGACCTGCTGTGTGAACTGAGCGGCGAGGCGAAGCCGATCTCCACGCGGGACTATTGAGCGCGCCGCGTTGACGCCGCCCCGGGCGAGCCTAGAATGCTCGCCTTTCGCGCCACGGGGAACCGTGGCGCGTCCCTCCGGTCGGACCTTCGCCGACCTTTTCCGCTGGTGATTCCATGCCGTTCCGCGCCCCCTCGCACCTCACCAACCCGCTGCGCCGTTTCGCCCGCCGACTGGTGGACAACGGCATGCCCGAAGTCGCCGCGCCACTGCCGCTGCCCGACAGCATCGCCGGCGAACCCTGGTTCTCCGTGGGCAAGGCAGTGGAAGGTCTGGGCGGCGAGCGAGTGGATGGCTGGTGCCTGGAAGAGTGGCCGGGCCTGGCCTTGCGCGCCCGTTTCAGCGCCTGCTGGCGCGACGCCCAGGGCCGCTTGTGGAACGTGCTGCCGGGCGGCGAAGCCATCGCCTTCCTGCCTGATCCGAAACGTCGCTACGAAGGCGTGCCGGTCGCCGAACAGCTTCACGCGCTGGAGCGTGACGAGTTGCTGGAGGATTACCTCTGGCTCAGCCGTGAACTGAGCAAACCGCAGATGGACGACGAGCGCCGGGAAGTCCGCGACGCCATGCGTCAGCGCCTGGAAAGCTGGCTGGAGCTGGGCGGCCGCGGCGACAAGCCGTGTCCGTGCAACAGCGGAAAGCGTTATCGCAACTGCTGCAGCAAGCGGGTGCGGGAGAACTGAGGCCGCTCTTCGTAGGAGCGCGCTTTGAGGTGCCGGCGCTGGGGTCGACCAGTCGAGGACAGAGTCCGCTCCTGCGCTAGAGGGACAGCGCCGGCTTTCCCTTGTGGGAGCGGGCCATGCCCGCGATCGCGCGCATGGCGCGCTCCTACAGGGAACTGTCTGGCATCGGTGGAACGAGCCACTGCTCCCCCGGCTTCGGCGCGCGGAAACGCTCCGCCGCTACGCCACGTTGTTGCAGCGCCGCTGCCAGGTCGCTGACCGGCGTGAACTGACCTTCGTCGCTCAGGCGGAAGGTGCCAAAGTGGATCGCCATGCTGCACTGCGAGTCGAGGTGCTGGTGCGCCTGCACTGCGTCGTCCGGGTTCATGTGGTGGTGGCGCATGAACCAACGCGGCTCGTAGGCGCCGATAGGCAGGGCGGCGAAGCGCATGGGGCCGAAGCGCTCGTGCATCAGGCCGAACTCTTCGCCCAGCCCGGTATCGCCGGGGAACAGCAGCGGGCCGTCCGGCGACTCCAGCACGAAGCCCATCCACAGCGTGCGGTTGGTGTCGCGCCGCGAGCGCGCCGACCAGTGCTGCGCCGGCACGCCGGTGAGCAGCATGCCTTCGGGCATCGGCAGGCTCTGCCACCAGTCCAGCTCGACGATATCGGTGAAGCCGCACGCTCGGATCAGCTCGCCATTGCCCAGGCCGGTCACCACCTTGGCGGAGGGGAAGCGCCGCGCCAGCTCGCGAAGGCTGTGGATATCCAGGTGGTCGTAGTGGTTGTGGCTGACCAGGATCAGGTTGATCGGCGGCAGCTCGTCCAGCGCCAGGCCCGGCGGATGCACACGCTTGGGACCGGCGAAGCTGAACGGGCTGGTGCGCTCGCACCAGAGCGGGTCGGTGAGGATGTTCAGGCCGCGGTGCTGGATCAGCAGGGTGGCATGGTTGATGTAGGTGACGCGCAGTTCGTCGCCTTCGACGCGGGCCGGCGTCTCCGGACGGGTATCCGGGCCGGGCTGGGCGATCCACTCCTGCTGACGGCCGCGCTCGCGCTGCCACTTGAGGAAGGCGCGCAGGCCGTTGTGCGGTTGGCGGTCGAGGTTATGGAAGCGGGCGCCGTCGAAATGCGCCGTCTGCGGGCCGCGATAGCGGGCGCCGAGGCGACCGCTGAGGTTCTGCAAGGTGATCAGCCAGGTGGGATGGCTCATGGGCATGCTCTTGCGGTGGGGGCTTTGCACAACCTAGCATGCCGGGCATTCCTCGCACCCCATCCTCGGTTACCAGTCTTTTCGCCATGCCCCGTCCTCCGCGTCCCGCCAATCGTCGTCCAGCCACCCGCCCCGCGCCTCGCCGCGTGGCCAAGGCGCCGCCGGCGCAACCCAGGCTGATCCTGCTGAACAAGCCGTTCGACGTACTGACGCAGTTCAACGACAACGAGGGCCGCGCGACGCTGAAGGATTTCGTCGACGTGCCGGGCATCTACCCGGCCGGCCGCCTGGACCGTGACAGCGAAGGCCTGTTGCTGCTGACCAACGACGGCCGCCTGCAGGCGCGCATCGCCGATCCGAAGCACAAGCTGCCGAAGACGTACTGGGTGCAGGTGGAGGGCGAGCCGAGCGACGAGCAGCTCGACCAGCTGCGCAAGGGCGTGCAGCTCAATGACGGCCCGACCCTGCCGGCCGAAGCCCGGCGGCTGGAGGAGCCGCCGCTGTGGGAGCGCGACCCGCCGGTGCGCTTCCGCAAGTCGGTGCCCACCGCCTGGCTGGAACTGGTGATCCGCGAGGGGCGCAACCGCCAGGTGCGGCGGATGACGGCGGCGGTCGGCCTGCCCACGCTGCGCCTGGTGCGCGTGCGCATCGGGCCGTGGCAGCTGGATGGCCTGCAGCCGGGGCAGTGGCGGGAAGTCAGCCCCGAGCTCTGAGGCTTGGGGCAGGGCGCGGGGTCAGAAGCCGCCTTCGAGCCCGGCGACGACCACGGACTTGATCAGGAAGCCGAGTACGCCCAGGCCCAGTGCGAAGAACAGCACCATGGTGCCCATGCGGCCGGCCTTGGACTTCTTGGCGAGGTCCCAGACGATGAAGGCCATGAACAGGATCAGGCCGGTCACCAGGCCATACATCATCCAGTCTTCGAAACTTTCGTTCATTACAGCTCCTGCCCGGTGCGGAGGGTGTCCGAGGGACGCCGGGACGCGGTGGTGGTGAAGAAGGCGCGCATTATACGCATGCGGCGCTTTGTCGTTCAGAGCCGTTCATAAAGTGATCAGTTCCTGCTGCGGGATGGGCGGATTGCCCCGGAAATTGCCGCGGCGCGCCGGCTGGCGGGGGAAATCTGCGGTATCGATTTCGTTTGGCGGGAGCAGGGGTGCGATGCTGTGTCGCAGGGTGGCGTCGGCCTTGCCGACGGATCGCGGGCGTGGCCCGCTCCTACAGATTGGCGCCGGTATTTCCCGGTTAGGTAGGAGCAACTGTCTTTCCCTGGTAGTTCCGTGTTTGTGCTTTCCCCCTCACCCCAGCCCTCTCCCTCAGGGAGAGGGAGCAAGTCGTGCCGGCTGACGCTGTGGTTTCATCCGGCACCGAACGGTCCCCTCTCCCCCTGGGAGAGAGTTAGGGTGAGGGCCGATCCGAGCACAGATCTATCCGGTAGGAGCGGGCCATGTCCGCGATGGGGGTGGGACCGCGCAGGTCGCGAGCTGGCTCAGACCCGAAGGTGATCCAGCGGCAGCTCGGTGCTCGCCATCACATTGCGCAGCACGAAGCTCGACCGCACGCTGGTCACTCCCTCGATGCGGGTCAGGGTGCCGAGCAGGAAGTGCTGGTAGTGTTCCATGTCCGGCACCATCACCTTGAGCTGGTAGTCTGCGTCCATGCCGGTCACCAGGCTGCATTCCAGCACCTCGGGGCACTTGCCGATGATCTGCTGGAAGTGCTCGAAACGCTCCGGCGTGTGACGGTCCATGCCGATCAGCACGAAGGCGGTGAGGCTCAGGCCGAGCTTCTTGCTGTCCAGCAGGGCGACCTGGCGGACGATGTAGCCGTCGTCCTCGAGCTGCTTGACCCGCCGCGAGCAGGGGGAAGGCGACAGGCCGATGCGTTCGGCCAGCTCCTGATTGGAGATGCGTGCGTCGCGTTGCAGTTCGGCAAGAATTCGCAGGTCGTAGCGGTCCAGCTTGTCCATGAAAGCCTCATATTTCTATTGAATTGCGCTTGTGGCGTAATTTTTAGGTATTTGTTGCTCAGGTGGTGCCTGTATGAGCAATCTTAGCAATCATTTTCCCGCTCTGTCGCTTTACTATTTCTTCCAGATTCACAGCCCGGACATCACGTCCCCAGCGATCCGCCCAATCAGGCGCTTCGCGGCCCGCCGACCCAACAGGATCGCGCCGGCCACCGGGCTACGCACTGCCCAGAAGGCGGAGCGAGGTGAGCCGGCGCCAACAGCGACGAGCAGGACGAGATTCCGGAAGGGAGGCTGACGAGCCTCCCTTTTTTCTTGCCCGCGATTTGCCCCGCCATCTTTACCCTGACTTTACCCAGCGCCCCGCAATGGCGGCTTTGCGCCGTGGTCTATGGCAATGTCACATCACGGTTTTCGGCCGTTGCCGAAGTGAGGAATCCATGAAGTCGGGCATCGGGCGGTTCGCCTCGTTCGCTGTGCTTTCTCTGGCCGTCGCGGTCCAGGCGCTGGCGGCCGAAGGTCCCGATATGCAGGGCCATCCATCCGCGAACGGCGGTGGCGGGCAGTCCCAGGGGCGTCCGCAGGGCAACAATGGCGGCCAGGAGCACGGGCGTCCGCAGGGCGGCAACGGCGGGCAGTGGCAAGGCCGCCCACAGGGCAGCAATGGCGACCGTGAGCACGGGCGTCCGCAGGGCAACAATGGCGGTCAGTGGCAGGGCCGTCCGCAGGGCAACAACGGCGGTCAGTGGCAGGGGCGTCCGCAGGGCAACAATGGCGGGCAGTGGCAGGGCCATCAGCAAGGCAACAATGGCGGTCAGTGGCAGGGCCGTCCGCAGGGCAACAACGGCGGTCAGTGGCAGGGCCATCCGCAGGGTAACAATGGCGATCAGTGGCAGGGCCGTCCGCAGGGCAATAACGGCGGTCAGTGGCAGGGGCGTGCGCAGGGCAACAACGGCGGGCAGTGGCAGGGACGTCCGCCGGGCAGCAACGGCGGCCAGTGGCAAGGTCGTCCGCAAGGCAGCGACCACGGCCACGATCACGGCAGCCCCGGCTGGCAGGGCGGCAACCGTCCGCCATCGGCAGGCTGGCAGGGCCGCCCGCCGCCTTCCCACGGCAACTGGGGCCCGCATCCGTCCTACTGGCGGCCGGGCTATGTGGTCAACGCCATGCCGAGCGGGCATTACCGTGTGCCCTATCGCGGCAGCGACTACTACTTCAACGATGGCTACTGGTATCGCCCCTACGGCTCACGCTATGTGGTGGTGACGCCGCCCTACGGTGTGCGCGTGCGCTACCTGCCGTCCTACGCCGAGCAGGTGTGGATCGGCAGCATCGGCTACTTCCTCGCGGCTGGCACCTACTACCTGTGGCAAGCCGGCTCGCAGGATTACGAAGTGGTGGAGCCGCCGCAGCAGGTGGCCAGCGTGGCGCAATCGGCTTATGACGTGATGGCTTACCCGATGTACAACCAGGGCCCGGACCAGCAGGCCCGCGATCGCTATGAATGCCACCGCTGGGCCGCCGACCAGAGCGGCTTCGACCCGGCCCTGGCGAGCTATGCGCCGCCGGCCTACGTCGCCGACAACTACCGCCGCGCCCTGGGCGCCTGCCTGAGCGGGCGCGGCTACAGCGTCAACTGATGTTCTCTAGCTGATGGTCTCTTTGCCCACCACTTCCTGCGGGTCGGCGTGCACCAGCACCTCGGCCCGCGGGAATTCCCTGTGGATCGCCAGCACCGCCTCGTCGCACAGATGATGCGCCTTCGACAGTGACAGCTCGCCGGGCAGCTCCAGGTGCAGCTGGACGAACCAGTGCGTGCCGGAAATCCGCGTACGCAGGTCGTGGGCGCCGAGCACGCCGGGCACTTCGCGCACCAGTTCGAGCATGCGCGTGCTGACGTCCGGCGGCAGCTCCTCGTCCATCAGCACCGCGACGGATTCGCGGGCGATCTGGAAGGAGCTCCAGAGGATGTAGAAGGCGATGCCCAGGCCGAAGATGGCGTCCATCTGCTGCCAGCCGAACTGCGCCAGGAGCAGCGCCACCAGGATGCTGCTGTTGAGCAGCAGGTCCGAGCGATAGTGCAGCGAATCCGCGCGGATGGCGTTGGAGCCGGTGATCTTCACCACGTAGCCCTGCACCAGCAGCAAGCCGGCGGTGAGCGCCAGCGACAGGATCATCACGGCGACGCCCCAGCCCACGGCTTCCACCGGTTCCGGATGCTGCAGGCGGTCGATGGCCTGGGTGCCGACCAGCACGGCGCTGACCGCGATGAACAGCGCCTGGGCCAGCCCCGACAGCGATTCCGCCTTGCCGTGGCCGTAGCGGTGGTCGTCGTCCGCGGGGCGGATGGCGTAGTGCACCGCCAGCAGGTTGAGGAAGGATGCGGCGCCGTCGAGCAGCGAGTCGGTGAGGCCGGCCAGCAGGCTGACTGAGCCGCTGAGCCACCAGGCGATGGCCTTGGCGACGATCAGGGTGGTGGCGACGCCGAGCGACGCAAAGGTCGCCAGCCGCATCAGGTGGGCGTGGCTGGCGTGCTTGAGCATCAGGTGTCCAGGCGGTTGGGCAGGAAGTAGATGTAGTCCAGCAGCGGCGCCTTGTGGCCCAGCGCGGTGAGCGCGGCGCTCATCTGCCCGCGGTGGTGGGTGCCGTGGTTGACCAGGTGCTGGACGATGTTCGCCAGGCTCTGGCGATGTTCCTGCCCGGCCATGTTGCGGTAGTCCAGTTGGGTGCCGAGGGTGGCGTCGCTCTGCTTGCTCAGCCACAGGCGCCAGGCGCCGACACCGTCACCCAGGAAGTCGGCGAGGCCGGCGCGGTCCGGCGCGGCCTCGGCGTCGAGGCGTTCGAACTGCCAGGGCTCTCGCTGCACACGGGCGAACCAGATGCGATCGACCACCGCGAGGTGGTTGAGGGTGCCGTGCAGGCTGCCGAAGAACAGCCCGCGCGGTGCGCGATAGGCCTCTTCATCCAGCGGCGCGACGGCCTCCAGGATTCGTTCGTAGGCCCACTGGTGGTACGCCAGGAGTTGCTGAAGGTGTGAAGCGAGAGCGCCGTGCATATCAGGCCTCCGGGCGCAGGCCCAGGCTGGCGAGTTGTTGGAGGTCGCCGCTGCGCTGGATCAGACGCGGATCGTCCAGGGGCAGGCTGCGGCCGGTTTCACGCTCGAGGATCGCCTTGAGTTTAGCCTTGTCCACGGTGCCGTCTTCGCTCACGGCATCCTTGAGCTTTTCAGGCGCGACCGAGTACTTCTCGTCGGGCAGGTAGATCGCGCCGGTGGCGAAGTCTACGCCGAAGGCGATCAGGCCCGGGATGATGTAGAACAACAGTCCGACGGCGTCCAGGGCAGCGACTGCCGGGTCGATGCGGCCGTCGATCTGGCCGCGGCGATCAGGGTAGAACAGGGTGCCGCAGGCCGTCAGCTGGCTGAACAGGGCGGCGCTCAGAACTGCACAGGAGACTCGGGTGGCAAGACGCATGAAAAAACCTCCGGGAGGATGATGCGGACAACTATATCAACGAGCTTGCTGTCGCTGCTGGCAGATTCGCACTAGCCAGCGTTCTGCTTGCTTCTATGACTGCCGAGTTGGCACCGTGGTTCGCCCGCTATAATCGCCGCCCCCCGCGTAGTCCGGGTTACCGCCTTATGAAATTCGAGTTCCAGGAGCCGGCATGAACGCCCTTCCCATCGACAGCGTCCTTCCCGCCCTGCGCCAGGCCCTGGCCGGGCGCCACGAGGTGGTGCTGGAGGCGCCGCCCGGCGCCGGCAAGACCACCCGCGTGCCGCTGGCGCTGCTGGATGAGGCGTGGCTGGGCGGGCAGTCGATCCTGATGCTGGAACCGCGCCGCCTGGCCGCTCGCGCCGCCGCTGAAAGATTGGCCGCAGAGCTGGGCGAGAAGGTCGGCGAGACCGTTGGCTACCGCATCCGCCTGGACAGCAAGGTCGGCTCCAGGACGCGCATCGAGGTGGTCACCGAGGGCATCCTCGCCCGCCGTCTGCAGGATGACCCGGCGCTGGAGGGCGTGGGGCTGGTGATCTTCGATGAATTCCACGAGCGCTCACTGGATGCCGATCTGGCGCTGGCGCTCACCCTCAATGGCCGCGCACTGCTGCGCGACGAGCCACCGCTCAAGGTGCTGGTGATGTCGGCCACGCTGGAAGGCGATCGCCTCTCCGCGCTGCTGGACGACGCGCCGGTGGTGCGCAGCGAGGGGCGCATGTTCCCGGTGGCTATTCGCTGGGGCCGGCCGTGGCAGGCCGGCGAGTTCATCGAGCCGCGCGTGGTGCAGACGGTGCAGCAGGCGCTGGCCGACGAGCCCGGCAGCCTGCTGGTGTTCCTGCCCGGCCAGGCGGAGATTCGCCGCGTCGCCGAGCAGTTGGGCGAGACCCTGGCCGGCCGCTCCGATGTCCTGCTCTGCCCGCTGCACGGCGAACTCGACCTCGACGCCCAGCGTGCCGCCATCGAACCCGCGCCGGCGGGCAAGCGCAAGGTGGTGCTGGCGACCAACATCGCCGAGACCAGCCTGACCATCGACGGCGTGCGCGTCGTCGTGGACGCCGGGCTGGCGCGGGTACCGCGCTTCGATCCGGGCAGTGGCATGACCCGCCTGGAAACCCAGCGCATCTCCCGCGCCTCCGCCACCCAGCGCGCCGGCCGTGCCGGACGTTTGGAACCGGGCGCCTGCTACCGCCTGTGGTCCGAGGCGCAGCACGATCAACTGCCGGCCTATGGCGCGGCGGAAATTCTCCAGGCCGATCTGGCCGGCCTCGCCCTGCAGCTGGCGCGCTGGGGTGTCGCCCCGCAGGAGCTGGCCTGGCTCGACCTGCCGCCCGCCGCCGCTTATGCACAGGCCCAGGACCTGCTGGAGCGCCTCGGCGCGCTGGCTTCCCGCGCCGGTGGCGGCAGCCTCACGCCCCACGGTCAGGCCATGGCCGAAGTGCCGGCGCACCCGCGTATCGCCCATCTGCTGCTGCGCGGCCATGCGCTGGGGCTGGGGCAGCTGGCCTGCGATCTGGCCGCCTTGCTCGGCGAGCGCGACATCCTGCGTGGCAGCGACGCCGACCTGCATCACCGCATCGCCTTGCTGGCCGGCGAGCAGAACGGCCCGCGCGCCAGCCGGGGCGCGGTGCAGCGCGTGCGCCAGCTGGCGCGACAGTTCAAGGGCTACCTGCGCGGCCCGGCCCGCGAGCCGGTGGCCGACCCCGATCATCCGCGCTGGTTGGGCGGCCTGCTGGCCTTTGCCTACCCGGACCGCATCGCCCGCCAGCGCCGCGCCGGTGGCGGCGAATATCGCCTGGCCAACGGCCGCGCGGCGCTGTTCGGCGAGCCGGATGCGCTGATGAAGGAAGCCTGGCTGGTGGTCGCCGATCTCGGCAGCCGCCAGGGCCAGCGCGAGGAGCGCATCTATCTGGCGGCGGTGCTGGAGCCGGGGCTGTTCGAGTCGATCCTCGCCGAACAGGTCAGTGTCCATGACGAGTTGGAGTGGGACGAGCGCGAAGGCGTGCTGCGCGCTGAGCGCCAGCGCAAGGTCGGCGAGTTGGTGCTGTCCACCGAGGCGCTGCCCAACCTCGACGCCGAGGCGCGCAGCCGCGCGCTGCTCGGGCTGGTGCGGCGCAAGGGGCTGGAGCTGCTGCCGTGGACGCCGGAGCTGCGCCAGTGGCAGGCGCGCATCGCCTTGCTGCGCCGGCTCGATCTGGAAGGCAAGGGCGAGAGCGAGTGGCCGGACGTCAGCGACGCCGCGCTGCTGGCTTCGCTGGAAGACTGGCTGCTGCCCTTCCTGGGCAAGGTCTCGCGGCTGTCGCACTTCGCCAACCTGGAGCTGAGCGGGATTCTCCACGGGCTGCTGCCCTGGCCGTTGCCGCAGCGGCTGGACGAGCTGGCGCCACGCGCGCTGCAGGTGCCGTCCGGCTCGAATATCCGCCTGGATTACAGCGAGTTTCCCCCGGTGCTCGCCGTGCGCCTGCAGGAGCTGTTCGGCCTGGCCGACACGCCGCGCATTGCCGGTGGGCGGGTGGCGGTGAAGCTGCACCTGCTGTCGCCGGCACAGCGGCCGGTGCAGGTGACCCAGGACCTGGCCAACTTCTGGCGCAGCACCTATGCGGAAGTGAAGAAGGACCTGAAGGGGCGCTATCCGAAGCATTACTGGCCAGATGACCCGCTGATCGCCGAGCCGACGGCGCGGGCCAAGCCGCGCAAGGGCTAGGTTTGGCACAGAGGTGATGTGCCCCCTGTAGGAGCGGGCCGTCTCCGTCGCTTCAGTACGCTCCTGCGCCATTCCCGCCTTACGCAGTCAGGGCAACTTCATCTCGTAACCCGCCGACTGCAGTTCGTCGTAGGCGTGGTCCAGCTGCGCGCGCAGGCCTTCGGCGTCGGGGGCGTGGCGGGAGACGATGAGCTTGGTCGGCACGCTGTACAGGTTGTCGAAGGCCAGCGGCGCCATGTTCAGCTCGCGGCGCGCCTGTTCCACCGGCGTCTGGTAGTCGATCAGGTAGTCGCCGCGACCGCGCTCGAGCATCTGCAGGGCGGCGGTGTGGGTGCTGGTGCGGTGCACTTCCAGCTGCAGTTTCGGGTCGGCCAGCATCTCGGTGATCGGCCGCCAGTAGCTGTAGCCGCTGATCAGGATCACCCGGCTGGTGGTCAGCCCTTCGGGCAATTTCGGCGAGGGGCGGGAGGCCAGGCGATACAGGTTCAGCTCGACGTGCCCCAGCACGCGCTCGCACTCCAGTGTGCTGCCCAGCAGTTCCGGCTTGCCCGGCGCGCCGGCCCAGAGCTGCACGCTGCCGTCCTGCAGGCCCAGGTACAGGCGGGCGCTGGGCAAGGGGCGGAAATCGGCGCGATAACCGGCCTTGAGCAGGATGCGCCGGACCATCTCGGCGCCGCTGCCGCGAGTGCTGCCGTCCGCGGCGGTATAGGTGTAGGGCGGGAATTCGTAGTAGCCGACGGTCAGGGCCGGCAGCGGATGCGGCAGCCGGTCGGCCAGCGTGGGCCGGTCGACGGCGAAGGCGTTGAGGCAGAGCAGGGCGACGATCAGCCCGACGAGACGGCGAAAGTGCATGGATACCCGAAGTGCATGTTGTCGTTGTTATGCGGTGCCGGCCGAGCATGGGGCCGCCGCGCCTCGCTTGTCCAGCCTGGCTCGGCGGCGATGTGCCGCGGCGCTCAGTGGGGCAGCAGGAAGCGCGCGGACAGCGGCAGGTGATTGGATATACGCAGGGTGTCGTGGCTGCGCACGCCGGCATCGAGGCGGTTCAGGCCGGGGCTGTGGAACAGGTAGTCGAGGGTGCGATCGGGCTTGTGCACGCGCGGGTCGTTGGGGAAGTGGGTGTACCACTTCTCCTGGTCGGCGCCGCTGGATTCCTCCACCGCCGGGACCACCGGGAAGCGCGCCGCCAGCAGGTTCAGCTCGCTGTTGGCGCGGTAGGGCGCGCGCAGCACTTCCGGCAGGTAGGGGTACTGGCCCAGCGGCAGCAGGCCGAGGTCGCCGCCCAGCAGCCAGGGGCGGCCGGCAGCCTGCAGGGTGTTCAAGTGGGCTTCGACGGCTTCGACCTGGCGCTGCGGGGTGTCGTCGCCGTTGGGGCGCTCCAGGCGCGTGTTGATCACGCTGAGCTGGCCGCCGCCGCGGATCGGCAGGTCGCTCTGCAGCATCGCCGGCTGCGGGGCGAACAGGTGCAGCAGCGGGATGGACGAGCGCTGCGGCAAAGCGATGCGCTCGCCGCCGCTGATCTGGAAGCGGCTGAAGGTCACCAGCTTGCGCCCGGCGCTGCCGAATACATGCGGGTTGGGATCGAAGCGCGCCTTCCAGTCGAAGGCAGCGGCGGAGCAGGGGTAGAGATCTGTCAGGCGGTCGCCGATCAGCGCCTGCTGGTCCTGCTTGCCGGTGGCGGCGGCGCCGTCGTCGACTTCCTGCAGCAGGACGATGTCCGGCGCTTCGTCGCGGATCACCCGCACCACTTCGTCGAGGCTGTAGGCGATGTCTTCGGCGCTGGGGCTGTCGTCGGGGCCGGTGGTATCGGGCAGGTCGTCCCAGAAGATGTAGCGCTTGCCGGCCAGGTACTGGACGTTCCAGGTCATCACCTTCAGCGCCTGCCCTGGCTGCAGTTGCGGTGCGGGCGCGCGGCACTGTGCGGCGACGGCCTCGCGCTCGGCGGGGTGCCAGGCCAGCAGCCAGGCGGCAGCGGTGACGGCGAGCAGCAGGGCGATGAACAGCACGAAGAGGAAGCGGCGGCGAAGCGAGAGGCTCATGGGTGACCAGGGGCTATGCTTGTTGGGTCCAGAGGATAGTGGCTGTGACTTTGTATTTCACCTCCGTGTTTGATGTGGGAATTATCCTGAAACCTTGTGAGATGTAGTTCGCAAGACGTCGACATCGCGCCCTGCGGGCTTCGGGAGACTGCCATGCCCCGCAAACTCTTCTCCCATTCGACCTACCGGCGCAAGGTGGTGCTGGTCAGCGGCGGCTGTTCCGGCATCGGTCGCGCGCTGGTGCTGCGCTTCGCCCGGGCCGGCGCGCATCCGGTAATCCTCGACCTCGACCAGGCGGCACTGGACAGCCTGGTGCAGCACCTGCGCGAGCACCTGAACGTCGAAGCCCTCGGCCTGCGCTGCGACATCGCCGATGCCGAGGCGGTGGAGCGCGCGGTTGCGCTGGCCGTCGAGCGCTTCGGCGGTATCGACGTGCTGGTGAACAACGCCGGTATCACCCACCGCAGCCTGTTCATCGAGACCGAGCTGGCGGTGTTCCGGCGGGTGATGGCGGTGAACTTCTATGGCGCGCTGCACTGCACCCAGTCGGCGCTGCCCAGCCTGCTGGCGCGGCACGGGCAGATCGTCGTGCTCAGTTCGCTGACCGGCTTCGCCCCGCTGCTCTACCGCAGCGCCTACAACGCCAGCAAGCACGCGCTGCACGGGCTGTTCGACACGCTGCGCATGGAACTGGACGGCACCGGCGTGGCGATCACCCTGGCCTGCCCGGGCTTCACCGCCACCGACCTGCGCAAGAATGCCCTGGTCGGCGACGGCTCGGTGATTCGCCAGCCGGCCGTGGTGCTGGGAGCGGAAGTGGCCTCGCCGCGCGACGTGGCCGAGGCGATCTACCAGGGAGCGCTGCGTCGGCGGCGTTTGCTGGTGCTGTCCAACGTCAACTGGCGGGCGCGACTGCTGGCGCGCTTCTTCCCGCGGCTGTTCGAGAAGCTGCTGGTGCCGAAGATGTCGGGGCTGCGCCCCGGACACTGAACCGGTCCGCGGTAAAACCCGGGACAACTGTAGGAGCGGGCCCTGCCCGCGAGCGCGGACAAGGTCCGCGCCCGTTGCATTGACGCCGTGAGCCCTGCTCATGGATCGCGGGCATGGCCTGCTCCAACAGGTCGAGGTCAGTGGGAGTGGGTATCGAACCCGCCGCCGGCCAGCGCCATGTCCCAGAACGAGGCCTCGATCTTGTGGCCGTCCAGGTCGCGGACGAAGCAGCCGTAGTAAGGGTCGCCATACAGCGGGCGCGGGCCGGGTGCGCCTTCGTCGGTGGCGCCGGCGGCAATCGCGGCGCGGTAGAAGGCGTCCACTTCGTCGCGGGAGTTGGCCATGAAGCCGAAGTGCGTGCCATTGCCGACGCTGGCCGGGTGGCCGTCGATGGGCGTCTGCAGCCAGAACTCGGGGAACACCCGGCCGTAGGCCACGGCGCCGGGGTGCTCCATGATCGGCTGGCAGCCCAGGGTGGGCAGCACGGCGTCGTAGAACGCCTTGGCGCGCAGATAGTCATTGGTGCCGATGGAAATGTGCGAAAGGCAGCTGGGCGGGAAGTCGCTCACGGCGAGTCTCCTTACTCCGGATTTTCGGGGGGTGGGAAGTAGACTCCAGCGTAGAACCCCGGCGTGCGTCGCGCCGGGGGATTTGTTGCGACTTGCTGCCGCTCAGGCGGGCTCGCGGCCGAGCAGGATGAAGATGCGGTAGGCGGCCACCGTCAGCAGCAGCTGGAAGAACCCGCTCAGCGAGTGCAGCGCGACGCTGAGCACCGGCGCGTCCTGGCCGGCCTCGGTGATCCAGCCTTCGGCGATCCATACCGGCGCGAGGATCGCCAGGGAGGTCATCAGCAGCAGGAAGAAGTGCCCGGTGGTCAGGGCGAAGCTTTCGCGCATCGCGTCGATGGGCGCGCGGCCGCGCTGCACCAGGAGGAATTCGGCGAAGGCCAGCTTGATCATCACGAAGATGCCCGGCAGCACCATCAGGTACAGGCCGAGCACGATCAGCAGTGAAGTGATCGCCGAGAGCAGGGCGAAGGCCGGCCACAGCCGCAGCGCCGCGCTCCACAGTTCGCGCACGCTGCGCTGCACGCCTTCGCCGGTGTCGATCATGAAAAGGATCAGGCTGGCGGTGTAGATCGGGTAGAACACCAGGCCCGCGGCCATGCCCCAGGGCGCGAAGTTCTGCGAGCCGGCGGCGACGTTGATCTGCTGCTGGACCAGCGTCTCGATGACAATCCAGGGCAGGCACAGCGGCACCAGGATGCCGAGGTGACGGGAGAAGAAGAACCAGGTGTCGCGGAGGATGGAAAGGGGATTCATCAGTAACCCGATACTGTCCGAGGGCTTCGACTCTAACTTAAGCAAACCCTCAGCTGAAGACGCCAGAATTCTGCGACCGGAACTTGTTTTTTTGCGAGCCGATCCAATGTTGCAGAGGCAATGTTCTGCCGAACCACCCGCTCACTCGAGGCCTGCCATGAATTCCGAAGAGCAATCCCTGATCGATGGTCTGTTCACCCGCCTGCGTGACGCGCAGGCGCAGACCGCGCCACGCGACGCCGACGCCGAGGCCCGGATCAACCGGCACCTGGTGCAGCAACCGGCCGCGCCGTACTACATGGCCCAGGCGATGCTGATCCAGGAAGCGGCGATCAAGCGCCTGGACCAGCGCGTCAAGGAGCTGGAAGCGCAGCAGGCCAGGGCCCAGGAGCAGCGCCCGAGCAGCGGCGGCTTCCTCGCCGGCTTGTTCGGCGGCGGCCAGAGCCCGCAACCGCGCCAGGAGCAGGCGCAGCAGCGCCCGGACGGCTGGGGCCAGACACGCTTCTCGCAACCGGCCGGCGGCAACGCGGCTTACGCGAACAACCTCGGCGCTGGCAACCCGAACGACTTCAGGCCAGCCCAGCCCGTGCAAGCGGCGCCCCAGGGTGGCGGCTTCATGCGCGGCGCCTTGCAGACCGCTGCGGGCGTGGCCGGTGGCGTGATGGTGGCGGACCTGCTGACCAGCATGTTCCACCACAACCAGCCGCAGGAAATCGTCGAGGTGATCCAGGAACAGCCGGTGCAGCCGGAGCCGTCCAGCTTCGACGACGGGCGCGGCGATGACTCGTCCCTGGGCGGCGACCGCTACGCCGACAACGGCTTCAACGATGCGAATTACGACGACAGCGGTAGCTTCGGCGACGATTCGAGCTTCTTCGGCGACGACGACGGCGACCTGTTCAGCTGAGCCGAGCACAGGGTCATCCCGTCCGCCGGGACTGGCGGGGGCGCGCCGCTGTGCCGATAATGCGCCCCCGCTGTTCGAGTTCCGGAGTCACCGTTGAAGACCATCGCCCTGTTCGCCGACGTGCAGAACCTCTACTACACCGTGCGTCAGGCCTACGGCTGCCACTTCAACTACGCGGCGCTGTGGGCCGAGCTGAGTGCCCAGGGCAACATCGTCCAGGCCTACGCCTACGCCATCGACCGCGGCGATGCCAGGCAGCAGCAGTTCCAGCAGATCCTGCGCAAGCTCGGCTTCACCGTGAAGCTCAAGCCCTACATCCAGCGCGCCGACGGCTCGGCCAAGGGTGACTGGGACGTTGGCATCACCATCGACATCCTCGACGCCGCGCCGAACGTGGACGAGGTCGTGCTGGCCTCCGGCGACGGCGATTTCGACCTGCTGCTCGACCGCGTCCGTGCCGGCGGCACCGACGCCACCGCCTACGGCGTGCCGGGCCTCACCGCCCAGGCGCTGATCCGCGCGGCCAGCCGCTACGTGCCCATCGAAGGCGCGCTGCTGCTGCGCTCCTGACCCTTGCGGCTACAATGCCGCCCATTCCGAATCGTTTCTGCGAGCGCTCCATGACCTTCGCCAATCTCGGCCTGATCGATCCCCTCCTGCACGCCCTCGACGGGCTCGGCTACCAGAACCCGACGGCAGTGCAGGCCCAGGCCATCCCGGCCGTGCTCAAGGGGCGCGACCTGCTGGCCGCCGCCCAGACCGGCACCGGCAAGACCGCCGGCTTCGCCCTGCCGCTGCTGCAGAAGCTGCTGCAGGAAGGCCCGCAGGTGGCGGCCAACTCGATCCGCGCGCTGGTGCTGGTGCCGACCCGCGAGCTGGCCGAGCAGGTGCACGAGAGCTTCCGCGCCTATGGCCAGCACGTGCCGTTGCGCACCGCCGTGGCTTACGGCGGGGTCAGCATCAACCCGCAGATGATGAAGCTGCGCAAGGGCGTCGACGTGCTGGTGGCCACGCCAGGCCGCCTGCTCGATCTGTACCGGCAGAACGCGCTGAAATTCACCCAGTTGCAGGTGCTGGTGCTGGACGAGGCCGACCGCATGCTCGATCTGGGCTTCGCCCGCGAACTGGACGAAGTCTTCGCCGCGCTGCCCCGGCGCCGGCAGACCCTGCTGTTCTCCGCGACCTTCTCCGATGCTATCCGCCAGATGGCCCGCACCCTGCTGCGCGACCCGCTGACCATCGACGTGGCGCCGCGCAACACGGCGGCGAAGACGGTGAAGCAGCACCTGCTCACTGTGGACAAGAAGCGCAAGGCCGAGCTGTTCCTGCACCTGTTGCGCGAACAGGGCTGGCGCCAGGCGCTGGTGTTCGCCAAGACCCGCAAGGGCGTCGACGAACTGGTCGACCTGCTGCAGCGCGAAGGCATCCGCGCCGACTCGATTCACGGCGACAAGCCGCAGCCCTCGCGCCTGCGCGCCCTGGCGCGGTTCAAGGCGGGCGAGGTGGACTTCCTCATCGCCACCGATGTCGCTGCGCGCGGCCTGGACATCGAGGAGATGCCGCTGGTGGTCAACTTCGACCTGCCCATCGTCCCCGAGGACTACGTGCACCGCATCGGCCGGACCGGCCGTGCCGGCGCCAGCGGGCAGGCGATCTCGCTGGTCTGCGCCGATGAAGTGCAACAGCTGGCGGCCATCGAGACGCTGATCGGCCAGACCCTGCCGCGCCAGGAGGAGGACGGCTTCGAGGCGGAGCACCGGGTACCCGTCACCGCTCCGGGTGGCCAGATCACCAAGAAGCCGAAGAAGCCCAAGCAACCCAAGGTGCCCGAAGGCAAGCCGGGCAAGGTGCACCTCGGCTCGCTGCTGGACGACAAGCCGCAGGTCAAGGCGGTGCGCAAGGCGCCGGGCTTCGGCCTGGGCGGTAAACCAGCCGCTGGCAAACCTGCTTCCGGCAAATCGTCCGCCGGAAAGCCGGGCGGCAAGGGCGCTCGCCGGCCCTGAGCCGATTCGGCGCGCGCCTGCTTCATCGCGGTGCGCGCCGGAAGCTGAATCGGTCGCTGTCGCCAGGCGTTGCGGGGCCTTGCGGGGTGTGGCGCAAAAGCTGCATTTCCGTGTGGAATCCCGAACGCCTATAGTGTGCCCATCGCGCACACAACAAGAACGACAGCCCATGCGCCACAAGGAACTCAAAGCCTGGACCGGCGGAGTCGCCCATCTGCTCCCGCTGGCCGCCGGTCGTCCGCGCCTGCTCGGCCTCAGCCAGTGGCTGCAGCAGGTCTGCGCGGTGGATAACTTCGTGCTCTTCGTCTACGAAGGCAACCACCGGCCGCTGGACCTGTTCGACACCTTCCCGGCCGACGTCCGCCACGTCTACGTCGAGGACTACCAGGTCGGCCCGTACCTGCTCGATCCCTTCTACCTCGCCTGCACCCGCCACCAGGCGCCGGGGCTGTGGCGCCTGCGGCAGTTCGCGCCGGACCACTTCTACCTGGGCGAGTACTACCAGACGTATTACCAGCAGACCGGCCTGACCGAGGAGATCGCCTTCTTCATCGACCTCGCCGACGGCGCCACCGCCGTGCTCTCGCTGATGCGCAAGACCTCCAGCCCCGCCTACAGCCGCGACGAGATGCAGCTGCTGGAGTGCGCGCGGCCGGTGGTCGAGCAGGTGGTGCGCGAAGCCTGGGAACTGCGCCGCGCGCAGCCGCGCCCGGCGCAGGACCTGGACTACCAGATCCGCGAGGCCTTCGACCAGTTCGGAGCCCAACTGCTCACGCCCCGCGAGCAGGAGATCGTCCAGCTGCTGCTGCGCGGCCACTCCAGCGCCTCGGTCGCCGAGCAGCTGGATATCAGCCCCGGCACGGTGAAGATCCACCGCAAGAACATCTACGCCAAGCTCGGCATCGGCAGCCAGTCGGAGCTGCTCGGGCTGTTCATCCGCGAGCTGGCCGGGCGCGATGCGGCGGGTGGGATGCGTGAGGTTGGCTGAGCCACGCGGCTCTTCGTAGGACCGAGGGGGGCGCCTAGCCCTTGCTCGCGAACCGCCCAACGTCGGATTCGCCGGGGAATCCGTTCGCGAGCAAGCTCGCTCCTACGGTCATGTAGGGCGAATAACGCGCCAGCGTTATCCGCCGTGCCGTCGCTGGCGGATAACCTGTTCCAGGTTATCCGCCCTACAGTCATCGGAAGCTCCGGGCGCCCATGGCAGGAGCGGGCGATGCCCGCGATCGCGCGCATGACGCGCTCCTGCAGGGAGAGTCAGCGCGCGCACCGGGCGATCCAATCCCGACATCTATCCCCCGAGGGATATATACACCCCGAAAGCCCCGTTGCTAGCGTGAGCCCCAACAAGAACAAAGTGGGAGCGCGCGGTGATGGAAAGCGGTCAGGACTTCGATATCGAATTCCGTAACGTGGTCAAGCGCTACGGCAGCGTGCCGGCGGTCAACGGGCTGAGCTTCAAGGTGAAGCGCGGCGCCTTCCATTCCTTCCTCGGCAGCTCCGGCTGCGGCAAGACCACCACCCTGCGGATGATCGCCGGCTTCGAGCAGCCCAGCGAAGGCGAGGTGCTGCTGGCCGGCAAGGCGGTGGCCGGGGTGCCGGCGCACCAGCGTGCGGTGAACATGGTGTTCCAGCATTACGCGCTGTTCCCGCACCTGACGGTGGCCGAGAACATCGCCTACGGCCTGCGCTACCGCACGCCGCGCCCTGACCGTTCGCAGCAGCGCCGGATGGCCGACGAGGCGCTGGAGATGGTGCGCCTGTCCGGCTTCGGCACGCGCAAGCCCCACGAGCTTTCCGGCGGCCAGCAGCAGCGTGTGGCGCTGGCCCGCGCACTGGTGAACAAGCCTACCGTGCTGCTGCTCGACGAGCCGCTGGCCGCACTAGACCGCAAGCTGCGCAAGGAGATGCAGTCGGAGCTGCTGCGCCTGCAACGCGAGGTCGGCATCACCTTCGTGCTGGTCACTCACGATCAGGAAGAAGCGCTGTCGATGAGCGACAGCATCAGCATCATGAAGGACGGCCTGATCATCCAGACCGCCACCCCCGAGGCGCTCTACGAGACCCCGGCGAGCCGCTACGTCGCCGACTTCATCGGCGAGTCCAACCTGTTTTCCGGCACCGTGCGCCGCCTCGATTCAGGCCGCGTGGTGCTGGGCACCCCGGCCGGGCTGGAACTGTGCAGCCCGCCGACGCCCACCGGCCCTGTGCTGGCGCCCCAGGCCGAAGGCTGCATCGCCGTGCGCCCGGAGCTGGTCGGCATCGCCGCCGCCGATTCGGAGCTGCAGCGCGAAGTGCGCCTGAAGGGCCGCGTCGAAGACCGCATCTACCTGGGCAACCTCACTGAATACCGCGTACGCACCGACGCTTTCGGCATCGTCTGCGTGCGCGTGCCGCGCAAGGCCGGCGGCGAGGCGGAAGCCTTCGAGCACGGCGCGCCGGTACAGGTCGGCTGGAACCAGGCCAGCGGCCTGGCCATGGCCCTTTGAGTTCGACGATCCAACCATAACGACAATCAGCAGACAGGCGGGGAGTGACGATGGACAAGAAGAGCTTCATCAAGACGATGCGCAGCTGGGAAAACGGCTCCATCACGCGGCGCGATTTCCTCGGCAAGACCGGCCTCGGGCTGGCGATGGCGGTGGTCGCCGCCAACACTCCCGGCCTGCTCAGCGGCAAGGCCTACGCGGCCGAAGGCAGCAACATCGGTGACCGCCTGGCCCTGGCCACCTGGCCGAACTACCACAGCCAGGAGAACTTCGATGCCTTCGCCAAGGCTACCGGCGCGCGGGTGCAGATGAACGTGTTCGGTTCCAACGAGGAGATGCTCGCCAAATTGCAGGCCGGCGGTAGCGGCTGGGACGTCTTCGTGCCGACCAACTACACCATCAGCACCTACGTGCAGCTCGGGCTGATCGAGCCGCTGGACCTCTCGCGCATCCCCAACTTCGACCCCAAGGCCTTCGAGGAGCGCTTCATGGCCCAGGGAACGGTGGACGGCAAGGTCTACGCGGTGCCGAAGAACTGGGGCACCACCGGCATCGTCTATGACGCCAGCCGTGTGAAGGGCAGCCCGGATTCCTGGAAGCAGTTCTGGGACCTGACATTGACCAGCGCTTCGGGCCGCACCATCGTCCACGACTACCAGCTCACCGCCATCGGCAACGCGCTCAAGTACTACGGCTACAGCTTCAACTCGCTGGACCCGAAGGAACTGGCCGAGGCCGAGAAGCTGCTGATCCAGGCCAAGCCGCACCTGTTCGCGATCAACTCCGACATCCAGCCTTCGCTGCGCAACGGCGACGCCTGGATGGCCATGGCCTGGACCGGTGACGCCTCCCAGCTGCACCGCGACAACCCGGACATGACCTTCGTGCTGGGCAAGGAAGGCGGCGAGATATGGAGCGACTTCTTCGCCATTCCCAAGAGCGCCGAGCACCGCGATGCCGCCTACGCGTTCATCAACTACCTGCTAGACCCGCAGCACAACAAGCTGGAGGTGCTCTCCCACGGCTACCCGAGCGGGGACAAGCGCGTCGATGCGCTGCTCTCCAAGGAGATGCTCGACGACCCGATCATGTACCCGGCGGCCGAGCGCCTGTCGCCGCTGGAGTTCGGCGCCGCGGCGACCCTCACCAGCCCGGCACGCGCCGAACTGATGGCGCGGTTCAAGGCCGCCTGATCAGCAATTCTGGCGCTTGTGCGGAATGCGGCGGATAACGCTGGCGCGTTATTCGCCCCACCGCGAAGGTCCGTTCCATGCGTAGGGAATCGAACATGAACATCGCTGTCAGCGCCCCGTTGCCGCAGACCCAGGCGACGCCCAGCGCCTCGCGCGCAAAAAGCCTCGGCCGGCGCGTCACGCTCCTGCTGCTGTTGCCGTCCACCCTGTGGTTCCTGCTGCTGCTCCTGATGCCGCTGGTGATCATCCTGGTCTTCAGCTTCGGCGAACGCAGCGCCGTGGGTGGCTACGGTGGCGGGCTGACGCTGGAGAACTACCTGAACCTCGGCTCCCGCGCCCAGGCCTTCTGGAACACCCTGACCCTCGCGCCGCTGGGCACCCTGGCGTGCCTGCTGGCGGCCTACCCGCTGGCTTATTTCCTGGCGGTGAAGGTGCGGCGCAACAAGTCGCTGCTGCTCACGCTGGTGATCGTGCCGTTCTGGACCAGCTTCCTGATCCGCACCTACGCCTGGATCTTCCTGCTCAGCGGTCGCGGCATCCCGGCGCTGCTGGAGACCTTCGGCATCGCCGACGTGCGCCTGATCAACACGCCCTACGCGGTGCTGATCGGCATCGTCTACGGCTACCTGCCGCTGATGGTGTTCCCCATCTACGTGACCCTGGAGAAGCTCGACAAACGTCTGCTGGAAGCCTCCGGCGACCTCGGCGCGAGCGCCTTCGAAACCTTCCGCCGGATCACCCTGCCGCTGTCCGCGCCGGGGGTGATCACCGGGGTGATGCTGGTGTTCATCCTGCTCATGGGCGAGTTCCTGATCCCGGCGATCCTCGGTGGCGGCAAGGTGTTCTTCGTCGGCAACGCGCTGGTCGACCTGTTCCTGCAATCGCGCAACTGGGCGTTCGGCAGCGCGGTGGCGATGACCCTGGTGGCGATGATGCTGGTGATCATCGGCGTGTATCTGAAACTCGTGGCCCGCTACGGCGGCTCGCGCAACGATGGGGTGCTCTGACATGTGGCTGCGCAGTTACTCCACCTCGGTCTACCTGTTCCTCTACGCGCCCATCGCGCTGATCATGCTCTTCGCCTTCAACGCCGGGCGCAGCGGGCTGAGCTTCCAGTGCTGTTCGGTGCAGTGGTTCGGCCGCGCCTTCGACAACCCGTTCATCCTGGAAGCCCTGGGCAACAGCGCGCTGATCGCCCTCTGCTCGGCGCTGATCGCCACCCTGTTCGGCACCCTCGCGGTGTTCGGCCTGCAGCGGGTCGGCAAGCGCGTGCGCCTGCTGTTCGACGCGCTGACCTACTGCGCGATCATCGTGCCGGGCATCGTCATCGGCATCGCCACGCTGATCGCCTTCATCACCCTGTTCGACGTGCTCAACCCGTTGCTGGCGCTGCTGGACATCGGCCTGCCGAAACTCAACATGGGCTTCGGCACCGTGGTGGCGGCGCACTCGCTGTTCACCATGGCGCTGGTGATGGTGATCGTCCGCACCCGCGTCGAGGCGATGGACAAGTCGCTGCTGGAAGCCTCCGCCGACCTCTACGCGCCGCCGCTGGATACCTTCTGGCGGGTGACCCTGCCGCAGATCGCCCCGGCCATCCTCGCCGGCTTCCTGCTGGCGTTCACCTTCAGCTTCGACGATTTCATCATCGCCTTCTTCGTTGCCGGCTCCGAGACCACGCTGCCGATCTACATCTTCTCGTCGATCCGCCGGGGCATCACGCCGGAGATCAACGCCATCTCCACGGTGATCATCTGCGCCTCGCTGGCGCTGCTGTTCACCTCCCGCTACCTGCAGAACCGCCGCACCGGCGTTCAGGCCGCCTGAGGGCCGCCTTCAAGGAGACTCGAGGATGCGCGACCAGCTCTACATCAACGGGCAGTGGGTCAGGCCGGACCTGGGTGGCCGCTTCACCAGCTTCGACCCGGCCTCCGGGCAGCCGCTGCAGGAAGTGCCGGCGGCCACTGAGGAAGATGTCGACCACGCCGTGCGCGCGGCGCGTACCGCGTTCAGTCGCGGCTGGGGCCAGAGTCGCGGCAGCGAGCGTGCCGAATGGCTGGAGGCGCTGGCCGGGGAGCTGGAGCGCAACCAGGATTCACTGGCCGAACTGGAGGTGCGCGATAACGGCAAGCCGCTGCCCGAGGCGCGGTGGGACGTGGCCGATGCCATCGGCTGCTTCCGCTACTACGCCGAGCTGGCGCGGGAGCTGGACCAGCGCCAGGACCAGGTGCTGGCGCTGCCCGACGAGCGCTTTCGCTGCCGCATCCGTCAGGAGCCGGTGGGCGTGGCGGGGCAGATCATCCCCTGGAACTACCCGCTGCTGATGGCGGCGTGGAAGGTCGCACCGGCCTTGGCGGCGGGCGCCACCTGTGTACTCAAACCCTCGGAATTGACGCCGCTGAGCGCGCTGGAGCTGGCCGCTGCGGCGGACGCCGTGGGCCTGCCGGCGGGCGTGCTCAACGTGCTGCCGGGCCTCGGCGCGGAGGCCGGCGGGCCGCTGAGCCAGCATCCAGGTGTGGACAAGCTGGCCTTCACCGGCAGCGTGCCGACCGGCTCGCGGATCATGTCGGCGGCGGCCCAGGACATCAAGAACGTCAGCCTGGAGCTGGGCGGCAAGTCGGCCTTCATCGTCTTCGACGACAGCGATGTCGAGGCGGCGGTGGAGTGGATCCTGTTCGGTATCTTCTGGAACCAGGGCCAGGTATGCAGCGCCACCTCGCGCCTGCTGGTGCAGGAAGGCATCGCCCCGCGCCTGATCGAGCGGCTGGTGGAGGCGACCCGCGCCATCAGCATCGGCAATGGCCTCAAGCCGGGCGTGCTGCTCGGCCCGCTGGTCAGCCAGGGGCAGCACGAAAAGGTGCTGGGTTTCGTCGAGCGTGGCCGTGCCGGCGGCGCGCGGTTGCTCACCGGCGGAAAGCGTCCCGCGGGACTGGACGAGGGTTGGTTCATCGAGCCGGCGATCTTCGACGAGCCGGCCGAGGACGCGCTGATCTGGCGCGAGGAGATCTTCGGCCCGGTGCTCTGCGTGAAGCGCTTCAAGACCGAAGCCGAAGCCCTGCGCCTGGCCAACGACAGCCGCTTCGGCCTGGCCGGCGCGGTGATGTCGGGCGACCCGCAGCGCGCGGCGCGGGTGGCCGACGGGCTGCGCGCGGGGATCGTCTGGGTCAACTGCTCGCAGCCGACCTTCACCCAGGCGCCCTGGGGCGGCATGAAACAGAGCGGCATCGGGCGCGAGCTGGGCGTGTGGGGGCTGGAGAACTACCTAGAGGTGAAGCAGGTGACCGAGTACATCTCCGACCAGCCGTGGGGGTGGTACCTGTAGGAGCGGGCCATGCCCGCGATCGCGCGCATGGCGCGCTCCTACAGGTCGACTCCGGGGACTCAGGCTCGTAGGGCGCATAACGCGTCAGCGTTATCCGCCATCGTGGCAACGGCGGATAACCCGTTCCGGGTTATGCGCCCTACGTACTGAAGCAAGCGCCGTGGTTCGGTCCTGCAGGTCGTCTACGGGGCTCAGTCGAGGTTATGCCCGATCCGCCAGAGCACGCCGCTCGGGTCGTGCAGGGTGAAGTCGCGCATCTTCCACGGCTGGTCTTCCGGCGAGCCCAGGCGCACGCCGTAGCGCTCGGCGAGGCCGGAGTCGCGGACCTTCGCGTACCAGGCATCGGCGTCTTCCACCAGCAGGTGCAGCATCAGGTTTTCGGCAAATTCCCTGACGTAGTAGTTCTGCAGCAGGAAGGCGCAATGGTCGCCATGGTGGAAGTAGGCGAGCTCTTCGGAGTTCCACGGCGAGAGGAATCCCAGGTCCTTGTAGAACTGCTGGGAGAGCGCGAAATCGCGGGCGGGGACGAAGACTTTCAGTTCAACGCTGGCAGTGCTCATGGGACAACCTTCCTGGTTCATGCGTGAGCAGGCTTCTCGACGGTGCCCTCGATGCGGGCGAGCTGCCTCTGGCGGGCGGCTGGCCGCGAGTCTAACTCAGAGCTGGCGCTGCATGTAGCGACTGCCGGCCACGCCCGGCAGGGTCGAGGTGCGCTCCACCTGCACGCTGAAACCCAGCCGCTCGTAGAGCGCCTGGGCCTTGGGGTTGGCCGTGGAGACATCCAGCGCCGCCATGGGCAGGCCGCTGCTGCGGCCGATCTGCAGGAAGTGGTCGATCAGCTGGCTGCCCAGGCCTTCGCCGCGCAGCGTCGGCATGACGCCCAGGTGCGCGAGGTACAGGGTCTTGCGGGGCGGCGGGCAGATGATCTTTTCCAGTTGCAGACCACGGCGGATCACCCCCGCCGACCCCAGGCCGAAGTAGCCGAAAATCTGCCACGTGGCCGCGAGCATGTAGCCCAGGTTCGCCTCGCCGCCGAATACCGTGCCGGCCGCCACCACCTGGCCGTCCTGCTCGCCGACCCAGTGCTGGCGCCAGCCGAACTGCCCGCTGCCCTGGGCGAAGGCGTAGCGCAGGAAGTCCTGGGCGCTGTTGCGGCCGGGGCGGGCGAAGGCATAGTCGAAGGCGTCTGGGCCGGAGCTGTAGATCAGCGGGATGGCGGCATCGACATCATCGGGACGGGCGCGGCGGAAGGTCAGCGGCATGCAGGCGACTCCTGGGTGGGAATCGAGAATCTAGCACCATGGTTCCAGTTTTGGCAGGGTTCAGCCCTGCGCTTCGAGCCACTTCAGCGCGCCAAGCCCGGCGGCGCGACCGCTGGCGAAGCAGGCGGTGAGCAGGTAGCCGCCGGTGGGTGCTTCCCAGTCGAGCATTTCGCCGGCGCAGAACACTCCCGGCAGTGCCTTGAGCATCAGCTGCTCGTCCAGCGCCTCGAAGGTCACGCCGCCGGCGCTGCTGATGGCCTCATCCAGCGGGCGGGTGCGCACCACGGTCAGCGGCAACGCCTTGATCAGTTGGGCTAGACGCTGTGGATCGGCGTAGTCGGCGGCTGTGGACAACTCGCGCAACAGCCCGGCGCGCACGCCGTCCACTCCCAGGCGACCGCGCAGGTGGTTGGCCATGGACCTGGAGCCGCGCGGCTGGGCGATGGCCTTGGCGACCTGTTCCAGGCTGCGGTTGGGCAGCAGGTCCAGGTGCAGGGTGGCGCTGCCAGTCTGCTCGATGCACGCGCGGATGCCGGAGGACAGCGCGTAGACCAGGCTGCCTTCGATGCCGCCGGCGGTGACCACGAACTCGCCCTGGCGCGGCGTGCCCCCGGCCAGCGAAAGCGCCACCGGCTTGACCGGCGCACCCGCGAACTTGTCGCGGAAGAACTCGCTCCAGCCGGCCACTTCGAAACCGCAGTTGGCCGGACGCAGCGGTGAGATATCCACAGCGCGCCCGGCGAGCAGTGGCACCCAGGCGCCGTCCGAGCCCAGGCGCTGCCAGCTGCCGCCGCCGAGGGCCAGCACGCTGGCGTCGGCGCTCAGGCTGAGCTGGCCTTGCGGCCCGTCGATCAACAGCGCGCCATTGGCATCCCAACCCAGCCAGCGGTGACGGGTGTGGATGACCACGCCGGCTTCGCGCAGGCGCTTGAGCCAGGCGCGCAGCAGCGGCGCGGCCTTCATGTCGGTGGGGAACACGCGGCCGGAGGTGCCGACGAAGGTCTTGATGCCCAGGCCATGAATCCACGCGCACAGCGCCTGGTTGTCGAAGGCGTCGATCAGTGGCGCGAGGGTTTGTGCGCGCTGGCCGTAGCGCGACAGGAAGGCTTCGCGCTCCTCGGAGTGGGTGATGTTCATGCCGCCTACGCCGGCCAGCAGGAACTTGCGCCCGACCGAGGGCATGGCGTCGAACAGCTCCACCTGCACGCCGGCGCCGGCCAGGACTTCGGCCGCCATCAGGCCGGCGGGGCCGCCGCCGATGACGAGGGCGGTACGGGAAGCGAGCGGGCGGGAATCGGTCATGCAGGGGGCCAGGCGAAGGAGGGCGGGAAAGGGCGCAATTCTAGCGCAGCGGCACTGCACGCCGGTTGCTCATTTTTCGTCCAGCTGGCCCGGAGCCGGCGGGGGCGGGCGCGTCAGCCGCTTTCCCGCAGCTTATCCACAGGCCGCTCCACAGTTGTCGTGGACAACCCCGGAAGGCGAGGAACGGTCGTTCTGATCCCTGATGGATAGGGGTTGCGAGAATTCCTACAGGGGATAGGGATTGCGCCGATGTTGGCGCTTTTGTGAATCCATCAGCATGCGGGCCTCTTGCAACCTTGGTCCGACTGTCGATGAAAGTCCGTGATTACCTTCGCTCCCACGAGGCCCACCTATGGGTGGAAGGCAGCGACACCCGCGTGCGGGTGAATGGCCTCGATATTGTCATCCGCAGCCTCCCCAGCGAGGAAATCCGCGCGCTGCTCAACGAGGCGGTGGCCCATATGGTGGTGCGCCTGAACAAGAATCTGCAGGGTTCGAAGGTGAAGTTCGAGCAACGCGTGCTGGAGCTGCTGTCGATCCAGATCGCGCTGCACAACCTGTATGTGTTCACCAACTGGAGCCGCCTGCTGCCACGCTACCTGCAATATGCAGGGCCACTGCGCGCGCAGGAGCTGCTGCAGCACCACGTGCCCGAGCAGGTGATGCGCTTCTGCGAGAAGCACTACGAAGACGATGCCCGGTCGCGTGCGGCCGCGCTCCTGGGGTTCTCCGCCCATGAGCTGGCGCGCTGGGAGCAGCAACGCCTGCCGATGCGCATGGACACCAACAACTCGCGTTACCGGTCCAGCTGAAACTCGCGCGCCACCCGCGCAGCGCTGTGGTGCAGGATGCCGTGGCGCCGGGCCAGCGCGTGGCGGTCCTTGTCGTAGCCACCGCCGATCACGCCCACCACCGGGATGTCGCTGGACAGGCAGCGACGGATGACGTGCTCGTCGCGCGCCGCCAGTCCCGCGTCGGTGAGCTGCAGATAGCCCAGGGCATCGTCCTTGTGCACGTCCACGCCGGCGTCGTAGAGCACGATGTCCGGCTGGTACAGCGGCAGCAGGTAGTCCAGTGCCTCTTGCACCACCTTCAGGTACTCCCCGTCGCCCAGGTGCAGTGGCAGGGGAATGTCCCAGTCGCTCTGCGCCTTGCGCGCGGGGAAGTTCTTCTCGCAGTGCAACGACACCGTCACCGCGTCCGGTACGTTTTCCAGGATGCGCGCGGTGCCGTCGCCCTGGTGCACGTCGCAGTCGAAGATCAGCACGCGGTTGGCCTTGCCGCTTTCCAGCAGGTACAGGCTGATCACTGCCAGGTCGTTGAAGATGCAGAAGCCCGAGGCATGGTCGTGGTGCGCATGGTGGGTGCCACCGGCGAGATGACAGGCCAGTCCGTGTTTCAGTGCCAGCTCCGCGCTGAGCAGCGAGCCGCCCACCGCACGCACCGTGCGCCGCGCCAGCGCTTGCGTCCAGGGCAGGCCGAGGCGGCGCAGTTCTTCGCGGCTCATCTCGCCGCTGCAATAGCGCTCGATGTAGTCGCGGTCGTGGGCCAGGGCGAGGACGTCCGTCGGGCACAGTTCCGGGCGCAGCAATTGCGCGTCTTTCACCAGGGCGCTGTCCACCAGGTGGTCGCGCAGCAGGCGGAACTTCTCCATGGGGAAGCGATGGTTGTCCGGGAAGGGCGGACTGTAGTCGTCGTGGTAGACCAGGGGCAGCGGCATGGCGTCGGCGGATCGGGAATGTGCTGCACAGGGTACGTCGGCGCAGCGCGCAGACGAAAGGGCCGGCATTGCGCCGGCCACTTTTCATTCGAGCCCGCGTTTTCAGCCTTCGTTGGAGAGGGCGGCGTCGCGTCGCGCGCTGCGGCTGGTGGCCACCGAGACCGACCACAGCACGAAGCCGCCGATGGCCAGCAGGCTGCCGACCCAGCCCGGCGAGGTCCAGCCGTAGCCGGCCGCCAGGGCCAGGCCGCCGAGGTACGGGCCCAGCGCATTGGCGAAGTTGAAGGCCGAGTGGTTCAGCGCCGCGGCCAGGCCCTGGGCGTCTTCGGCGACGTCCATCAGGCGGGTCTGCAGGACGGTACCCAGGGCGCCGCCGAAGCCGACGAAGAACACGCAGATCGAGATGGCCCAGATGTTCCCCGCGGTGAACGGGAAGATCGCCAGCACCACCGCGCTCCACACCAGCAGGCCGCCGGCGGTGGGCATCACGGCGCGGTCGGCGAGCACCGGGATGAACAGGTTGCCCAGGGTCATGCCGATGCCGAACACCGCCAGGATCAGCGGCACGATGCTCGGCGAAACGTGGGTCACCGCGCCGAGGATGTCGGCCAGGTAGGTGTACACCGCGAACAGTCCGCCGAAGCCGATGGCGCCGATACCCAGGGTCAGCCAGACCTGGCCGCGCTTGAGCGCGCCCAGCTCGCGCAGCGGGCTGGAGTCCGGCTCGGCGGGCGAGTAGGGCGCCAGCAGGCGCACGCAGATCATGGTAAGCACGCCGAGTGCGGCCACCAGCGCGAAGCTCCAGCGCCAGCCCACGGCCTGGCTCAGCCAGTTGGCCAGCGGCACGCCGATGATGGTGGCGACGGTGAGGCCGAGGAACATCCGCCCGACCGCCACGGTGCGCCGGTGCGGCGGCACGATGGAGGCGGCGACCAGCGCGGCGATGCCGAAGTAGGCGCCGTGGGGCAGGCCGCTGATGAAGCGGAACAGCAGCATCCAGTGGTAGGTCGGCGCCAGGGCGCTGAGGCCGTTGCCGATGGCGAACAGCGCCATCAGCAGCACCAGCAGGGTACGCCGTGGCAACCGCGCGCCGAGCACCGCCAGCAGCGGCGCACCGACGACCACGCCCAGGGCGTAGGCGCTGATCACGTGGCCGGCGGTGGGGGCATCGATGCCCAGCGCCGGGGCGAAGTAGGGGAGCAGGCTCATGGTGGCGAATTCAGTGGTGCCGATGGCGAAGCCGCCGACAGCCAATGCGAAAAGCACCAGGGCCGTACTGCGTTGCAGTCCGGTGGTGGAGGTCGTCATGGGAGTTCCTTGGTCTTTTTTGCGGTGCGCCATGGCGGCGCGGCTGTCTGCGTGAGCACGGTCAAGGCAGTGACCGACAGCGAAGGTAGGAGAAAAATACCAGATGAGGGCCTTTCCTGCTGAATCGATTGCGCCTCGTCTGACGGATTGCGTCCTACAGGCCCGTCGCCGGGTATCATGCAGACCTTTGCTGATCCGCGATGATTCCCATGGATTTTCCCAGCCTGACCACCGAGCGCCTGCTGCTGCGGCCGTGGCGCCATGACGACCTGGTGTCCTTCGCTGCGCTGAACGCCGACGCCGAGGTAATGCGCCACTTCCCCGCCTGCATGAGCCGCGAGGACAGCGACCTGCTGGCCGCGCGCATCCTCAAGCACTTCGATGAGCACGGCTTCGGCCAGTGGATAGTCGAGCGCCGCGAGGATGGAGCGTTCATCGGCGTGCTCGGCCTGCAGCGGGTGTCCTTTGAGGCGCCGTTCACTCCTGCGGTGGAGATCGGCTGGCGCTTCAACACGGCCTACTGGCGGCAGGGTTATGCGCTGGAGGCGGCACGCGCGGCGCTGGCCTTCGCCTTCGAGCAGTTGCGGCTGGAGGAAGTGGTGGCCTTCACCGTGCCGGCCAACCTGCCGTCCCAGGGGCTGATGCAGCGCCTGGGGATGAAGCGTGACGAAGCTGGTGACTTCGAGCATCCGCGCCTGCCGCAAGGCCATCCGCTGCGTCTGCATGTGCTCTACCGGATTCCTCGCCCATGACGCCGAGCGAAGGCGTGCGCGCCTATCACGAACTGAGCAGCCATCGCCCGGAGCGCTTCGCCCCCGGCCCCGGCCAGCTCGACTGGGCGACCCAGCCGGCCGCCTTCCGCCGTTATGCCGGGGCACGTTGCATCGAGCTGCTGCACCGGCCGCAGGAAGAGTCGCCGGGATATGACGAGGTGTTCGCCGGCCCGCTCGGCGGGCCCGCGTCGCTGAACTTCGCCAGCGTCTCGCAACTGCTCTACGACAGCCTGGCGCTGTCGGCCTGGAAGGACGCCGGTGGCAGCCGCTGGGCGCTGCGGGTCAATCCGTCGAGCGGCAACCTGCACCCGACCGAGGCCTACTTGCTGCTGCCCTCCGGGGCTGTGGATAACGCCGCCCTGCTGGCGCACTACAGCGCCGACGAACATGTGCTGGAGGTGCGCGCCGAACTGCCCGCGCCGCTGGCCGAAAAGCTCAACGATGCGTTGCCCGCCGGCGGGTTCCTGCTGGCGCTGGCGAGCATTCCCTGGCGCGAGGCCTGGAAGTACGGCGAGCGCGCCTACCGCTACTGCAATCACGACCTTGGCCACGCGCTGGCCTGTCTTGGCATCGCCGCGGCGATCCAGGGCTGGGAAGTGCGTCTGCTGCGCGGCGTCGCCGAAGCGCAATTGGATACGCTGATCGGCCTTGACCGCGATGGCTTCAGCGAGCACGAGTTCGCCGATGCGCTGCTGTGGATCGGCCCGGCACAGCCTGCCGAGTTCCCGCTGCCCGGCACGTTGCTCAAGGGCCTTGCAGGGCTGCCCCTGGCCGGCACGCCCAATCGGCTGTCGCGGGAGTATCGCCACTGGCCGGAGCTGGAGCGGGTGCATCAGCTGTGCCGTGCCCCCGCGCTGCCGGGCCATGACTGGTCCGCACCGAAGCCTGAGACGGTTGTGGATAACCCCGGCCTGCCGCTGCGACCGGTCCTGCATCGCCGACGCAGCGCACAGTCCATGGACGGCCGCAGCGGCATTCACGCCGAACTGTTGTATGCCTGGCTGCGTCGCCTGATGCCCGAATGCTCGCCCGTGCCTTTCGCCTGCAGCAGCGAGCCGGCGCGCATCGACCTGCTGCTCTTCGTCCACCGCGTCCAGGGCCTGGAACCGGGTCTGTACTGGCTCGGCCGCAGTGGCCGCGAAGCGGGCGGGCTGCGCGAGGATTACCTGTGGCAGAGCGTGGAGGAGAGCGGCGTGCCACTGTACCGCCTGCTTTCCGGCGATGCGCGAGGGCTGTCGGCGTTCCTCTCTTGCGGGCAGGACATCGCCAGCGACGGCTGCGTCGCCTTCGCCATGTTGACCGACTTCGATGCCGCGCTGAGCGAAGGCGCCTGGACCTACCCGCGCCTGTACTGGGAAGCCGGACAGGTCGGCCAGTTGCTCTACCTGGAAGCCGAAGCGGCGGGCCTGTCGGGCACCGGCATCGGCTGCTATTTCGACCCGGCACTGGACGAATTGCTCGGCGGTGGTCCGGACTGCCCGGTCAGCCTCTATCATTTCACCATCGGCCGCGCGGTCTGGGACGAACGCCTCAGCAGTCTTCCCGCTTATCCGTCGCCACGCCGACTCCCACTTCAGCAAGACCGCAATTGAGGAAACAACGCGCATGACCCAGATCCTGGACAACCTGGTGGCTCTGCTGAGCCTGGAGCAGATCGAAGAGAACCTGTTCCGCGGCATGAGCCAGGACCTCGGGTTCCGCCAGCTGTACGGCGGGCAGGTACTCGGCCAGGCGCTGTCGGCGGCCAGCCAGACCGTCGAGCCGGAGCGCCACGTGCATTCGATGCACGGCTACTTCCTGCGCCCGGGCGACGCCAGCAAGCCGGTCGTCTATCAGGTTGACCGTGTGCGTGACGGCGGCACCTTCAGCACCCGCCGCGTCACCGCGATCCAGAAAGGCCAGCCGATCTTCGCCCTGAGCACCTCGTTCCAGACCGACGAGGAAGGCTTCGAACACCAGATCGCCATGCCCGACGTGGTCGGCCCGGAGAATCTGCCGACCGATCAGGAACTGAAGAAGCGCAGCGCCGCGCAGTTCCCTGAGCGTATCCGCGACAAGCTGCTCTACCCCAAGCCCATCGAAATCCGTCCGGTGACCGAGAACGACCCGTACGACCCCGAGGTCGGCGAGCCGGTCAAGTACCTCTGGCTGCGCGCCGACGGCAAGCTGCCGGACATCCCGGCGCTGCACAAGTACATCCTCGCCTACGCTTCGGACTTCGGCTTCCTCACCACCTCCCTGCTGCCCCACGGCCGCTCGGTGTGGCAGAAGGACATGCAGGTCGCCACCATCGACCATTCCGTGTGGTTCCACCGTGACCTGCGCGCGGATGAGTGGCTGCTCTATGCCATCGACAGTCCGTGGGCCGGCAATGGCCGCGGCTTCGTGCGCGGCAGCATCTTCAACCGTGACGGCCAGCTGGTCGCCTCCTCGACCCAGGAAGGCCTGATCCGCCGCCGCGAGGACTGGGCATGACGCTGAAAGGCATCCGCCACTGGGTGTTCGACATGGACGGCACCCTGACCCTGGCGGTGCATGACTTCCCGGCAATCAAGCGGGCCCTGGGGATTCCCCAGGAGCACGACATCCTCACCCACCTGGCCGCGTTGCCGGAGGACGAGGCGGCGGCCAAGCATGCCTGGCTGCTGGAGCACGAGCGCGAGCTGGCGGTGGCTTCCACTGCTGCCCCTGGCGCGGTCGAATTGGTGCGGGCGCTGCATGGTGCCGGCTACCGCCTGGGCATCCTCACGCGCAATGCCCATGAGCTGGCGCTGATCACGCTGGCTGCGATTGGCATCGGTGATTGCTTCCAGACCGAGGATGTTCTCGGCCGTGGCGAGGCAGACCCCAAGCCCAGCCCGGACGGCCTGCTGCGCCTGGCCGCGCGCTGGGACGTGGCGCCGCAGCGGATGCTGATGGTTGGTGACTACCGCTTCGACCTCGACTGCGCCCGCGCCGCCGATGCGCACAGCGCATTGGTGAACCTGCCAGAGAACCCTTGGCCCGAGCTGACCGACTGGCACGCGCAGGATTGCGCGGAGTTGGGGCGGATGGCGGGGGTTCTGGGCTGACCTCATCCCCACACCGATGGCTGGGTGGGTGTAGGGCGCATAACGAGCCAGCGTTATCCGCCGGAGTAACTTGCGGCGGATAACCTGTTCCAGGTTATGCGCCCTACGAAACTGACGCTCCCTGTAGGAGCGCCCCATGGGCGCGATCGCGGGCATGGCCCGCTCCTACAGGCTCACGGAGCCTCGAACGTAGGATGGGTGGAGCCCAGGCGATACCCATGCGGTCGGTGCAAGGGCCGATGGGTATCGCTGCGCTCCACGCCATCCTACAAATGCGCCAGGCCTTACAGCTCCGGCGTCCAGGTCACCGCCAGCAGCGCGGTGCGACCCGGTTCGCGGTAGGGGCGGGCTTCACCCATGAAGTCCATCGGGCTGGTCGGGCGCAGGTAGTCGCCCAGGGTGTAGTCGCGGTCCAGGGCGTTATCCAGCTTGAGGTCGAAGCGAATCTCGTCGCTGGCCAGCCAGCTGGTGCGCAGGTCGAGCACGCCGTAGCCGGACAGCTCGCGGGTGTTGGCCGCGTCGTCGTAGCGCTGGCTGACCGCACGCCAGGTGCCGCCGAGGCCGATGGCGCCGAACTGGCGATCCAGGTCCAGGCTCAGGGTGCGGCGCGCGCGATACGGCAGAGTGTGGCCGGTGTCGCGGTCGCGCGGGTCGATCAGGCTCAGGCCGAGCGCGGCCTGCCAGCCCAGCACGTCGCGGGCGACGCTGGCCTCAAAGCCATTGATGCGTGCCTTGTTGATGTTCTCCGGCTGATTGCTGTTGCTGTCCCAGGCGATCATGTCGTCGATTTCGGTGCGGTACAGCGAGGCTTCCAGGTGCGTGCCCGAGAAGTCCCCGCGCCATTGCAGTTCGTAGGTCTTCGAGGTCTCGGCCTTGAGGTCCGGGTTGCTCGCGCCGGGGTAGTAGAGGTCGCTGAAGGTCGGCGCGCGGAAGCCTTCGCCGTAGCTGGCGATCCAGGTCTGGCTGTCGCCCACCGGCAGGCTGAAGGCGGCGTTCCAGCTGTTCTGGCTGCCGTAGGCCTGGTTGTTGTCGTGGCGGATACCCAGCTCGGTGCCGAAGCTGTCGCCCTTGAAGCTGTGCTGGGCGAAGAAGGCGCGGTTGCTGCGCTGGTCGTCGGCAAAAGCGGTGGTGCCGTCGACCTTGTCTTCGTACCAGTCGGTGCCCAGCACCAGCTGGTTGGCGTCGTCCAGTTGCAGGCGGTTGATCCAGCTCGCCGAGTGGCGGGTGGTTTCCAGCGTGCCGTTGTTCCAGCTGTCGGCGGCGCCCACGGCCTTGTTGCGGTCGAAGCTGCGGCCCAGTTCCAGGTGGCTGTTCCACATCTTCGTGATCTGGCCGTCGAGGTAGGCGCTGTAGCTGCTGACGCGGAATTCGTCGCGGGGCGAGCCCGGCTCGAAGTTGTAGGCGTCGTCGTATTCGTTCTTGCCGCGCTGGTCGTTGAGGTTCAGGCCGGCCTTCCAGTCCTCGCTGAAACGGTGGTCCAGGTTCAGGTGCATGGCCTTGTTGCGCTGGGCGTCGTGATCGTTGTCGGCGCCGACGTTGTCGCTGGTGCGATCCCAGCCCTGGCTCTCGTCGAGGCTGCCGCCGAGGTTGTAGCGGGTCTGCTCGTCGCCGCCGGACAGGCTCAGGCTGCGTTCGAAGGTGCCGTGGCTGCCGGCAGCCAGGCGCACTTCGGGGTGCAGGCCGGCTTCGCCGCGACGGGTGAAGATCTGGATGACCCCGCCAATGGCGTCGGCGCCGTACAGGGCGGAGCGCGGGCCGCGGGTCACCTCGACGCGCTCGATGCTGTCGATGCTCAGGTAGTCCAGGCGGGCGATGCCGCTGCTGGCCGAAGCGACGCGCTGGCCGTCGACCAGTACCAGGGTCTGCGCAGTGCTGGTGCCGCGCACGAAGTACGAGACCACGCCGCCCGAGCTGCCCATCTGCACGCCGGGCACACGGGCGAGCAGGGCGGGCACGCTGCGCACTTGCAGGCGCTCGATGTCGGCACGGGTGAATACGCTGTTGGCCGAAGTGGCTTCGGCACGCGGCTGGGCCTGGCGTGCGGAGGTGATCACCTGGTCGGAGAGCCGGTAGATGTCGTCGGCGGCGAAGGCCAGGCCGGGTAGCAGGCTGGTGGCCAGGGCGAGTCGGGTCAGTTTCATGGAGCGTCCTCAAAAGCGGTCGGATGACTTTCGAGGAGGGCGTGGCAAGGGCGGCAGGCCGCACTTGACGGTGCGGCCCTCCGCAACACCTGTCGGGGCGTGTCGAGGGCGGTCTCCGGGCTGCCGACGTCACATCGCCGCCTTCCCGCTTTGTGCAGTGGCGGATGGCGATGCTGCGCTCCGTCAGGGGCGCGTCGGTTACCGTTGCGGGGGCAGCGCAGGTCTTTCACCTGCTTCCCGTTACCTCGAACGAAAACGGGCGCACCTTAGTCGGTGCGCCCGTCACTGGCAATACTCCCGGGGAGGGATGCGCCGATCGGTCTCAGCGCTTGCCGAGGGCCTCCAGGCGCGCCTTCACCGAGGCTTCGATGCCGGCGGCGTCTAGCCCGCACTCCGCGAGCATCTGCGCGGGCTTGGCGTGCTCGACGTAGTAGTCCGGCAGACCCAGGTGCAGGATCGGCTGCTGAAGGTTCTCGCGGGCGAGGAATTCGCTGACGGCGGCGCCGGCGCCACCCATCACCGAGTTCTCCTCGAGGGTCACCAGCAGCTCGTGGCTGGCGGCCAGCTGGCGCACCAGCTCCTCGTCCAGCGGCTTGACGAAGCGCATGTCGGCGACCGTGGCATCGAACTGCTCCGCCACTTTCAGCGCTTCGGCCAGTTGCACGCCGAACACCAGGAAGGCGACCTTGCCGGCCTTGCCTTCACGGCGAACCACGCCCTTGCCGATCTCGACCGGTTCCAGCGCCGCCTCGATGGGAGCGTTGGGGCCGGTGCCGCGCGGGTAGCGCACCGCCGCCGGGCCTTCGAAGTGATGGCCGGTGGTGAGCAGCTTGCGCAGTTCGTTCTCGTCGCTGGGGGTCATCACCAGCATGCCGGGGATGCAGCGCAGGTAGGAGAGGTCGAAGCTGCCAGCGTGGGTCGGGCCGTCCTCGCCCACCAGGCCGGCGCGGTCGATGGCGAACAGTACGTCGAGGTTCTGCACCGCGACGTCGTGGATCAGCTGGTCGTAGCCGCGCTGCAGGAAGGTGGAGTAGATCGCCACCACCGGCTTGGCGCCGTCGCAGGCCATGCCGGCCGCCAGGGTCACGGCGTGCTGCTCGGCGATGGCGACATCGAAGTAGCGGTCCGGGAATCTGTCGGCGAAGGCGACCAGGTCGGAGCCTTCCTTCATGGCCGGGGTGATGCCAACCAGGCGCGGGTCCTGGGCAGCCATGTCGCACAGCCACTGGCCGAACACGCTGGAGTACTTCGGCCCGCCGGCCTTCTTCGGCACGGCATGGGCGGGGGCGCCTTCGGGCTCCAGCTTGGTAATGGCGTGGTAGCCGATCGGGTCGATCTCGGCCGGCCCGAAGCCCTTGCCCTTCTTTGTCACCACGTGGAGGAACTGCGGGCCCTTGAGGTCACGCATGTTGCGCAGGGTGGCGATCAGGGTCGGCAGGTCGTGGCCGTCGATGGGGCCGATGTAGTTCCAGCCCAGTTCCTCGAAGAGCGTGCCGGGGACCAGCATGCCCTTGGCGTATTCCTCGGTGCGGCGGGCGATCTCCCAGGCGCCGGGCAGGCGCGAGAGCACCTTCTTGCTGCCTTCGCGCATGCTGCTGTAGGTGCGGCTGGAGAGAATCTTGGCCAGGTAGTTGGACAGGCCGCCGACATTGTTCGAAATCGACATGTCGTTGTCGTTGAGGATCACCAGCATGTCGGCCTTGACTTCCGACGCGTGGTTGAGCGCCTCGAAGGCCATGCCGGCGGTCAGTGCGCCGTCGCCGATCACCGCCACCGACTTGCGGCCTGAGCCCTGCATGCGGGCGGCGATGGCCATCCCCAGGGCAGCGCTGATGGAGGTGCTGGAGTGGCCGACGCCGAAGGTGTCGTACTCGCTTTCCGAGCGGCGCGGGAAGGCGGCCAGGCCGTCTTTCTGGCGCAGGCTGCCCATGCGCTCGCGGCGCCCGGTGAGGATCTTGTGCGGATAGGCCTGGTGGCCGACGTCCCACACCAGACGGTCGTCCGGGGTGTCGAAGACGTAGTGCAGGGCGACCGTCAGTTCGATGACGCCCAGGCCTGCGCCGAAGTGCCCGCCAGTCTGGCCGACGCTGTACAGCAGGTACTGGCGCAGTTCGTCAGCGAGGGTCAGCAGCTCCGCCTCGCCCAGGCGACGCAGCTCGACCGGCGTGCTGGCGCGGTCGAGCAGGGGCGTGGCAGGGCGCGCGCGGGGAATCTCGTGAAACGTCGTGGGCATCAGGCTGATCGTTATGAGAAGGCAAAGATGCGGAAGTTTACCCGAAGCTCCTGATTGGCCCAAGCAACGTGGGGCCAATCCTTCGGACGACCGGATGGTCGGGACCGGGCCGAAGCGCTGGTGGCCGGGATTGCCGGTCTTCGTCCCGGGTGGGAAGCGGACGGGAAGCCGGCCGGGGAGTGGCAAAGCGTCGCAGCGGGCTGCCCGAAGGCGACCCGCTGCGCGGCCGTGGCTTAGATCACGGCGTGGTGGACGGACAACTCGTCGATCAGCATCGGGCGCACGTCCATCGCGCCATAGTGCGGGGTCGAGCCTGCCTGGTTGGGGCTGCCTGCGTCACCGGCAAAGGTCAGGTTCGCGTGCCCGGTCTCCAGAACGCTGCCCATCGAGGGCAAGGCCGCCTTGGCCTGATTCGCTCCGGCCTGGGGAGCCAGTGCGCTCAGGTTCAGCTCGAGGCCCTGCTGGCCCATCAGTTGGAGGCTGTGCTGGGCATCGAATCCGGCGTTCGCCTGCAGCGGCGAATGGTTGTCGACGGTCAGCCGGAAAGCCTCGCCTTCGATGCCGCCACGACCGACGTGGACGTCATAGGTGCCTTCCTGGAGGGCATAGGGAGCATTGAAGTGCCAGGTGCCGTCCGGCTGCACCAGGGCAATGCCCAGGCCGAGGATGGCGCCGGAGGCCTTGCCGTCTGCGCCGATCACGATGGCGCTGACGTTGAGCAGCTCACCGGGGGCGCCGGTACCGTGGAAGGTCGGGCGGGTGTCGTCGGTGGTGGCGCCGCTGGCCAGTTCGCCGGTGACCGGGCCGACGTGGTCGACGGCGCCAGTGATGCTGGCGTTGCCATGGGGCGGCTCCGGCAGCGGCTGCGGGTCAGGCTGCGGAACGGGTTCGGGTTGCGGCTGGGGCATGGCCGCGGAGCGGTCGATGACCAGGCGGAACGCATCGCCTTCGAGCAGGCCCTGGCCGGCGCGGAAGTCGTAGGTGCCTTCCTGGATGGCGTAAGGCGCGGTGAAGTGCCAGGTGCCGTCCTGTTGGACCAGTGCGGTGCCCAGGCCGAGGATCGGGCCGGAAGCCTTGCCGTCGGCGCCGATGGCGGTGGCGCTGAGGTGGATCAGATCCCCTGGCGTGCCAGTGCCGTGGAAGGTCGGGCGGGTGTCGTCGGTGGTGGCGCCGTTGGCGAGCTCGCCAGTCACCGGGCCGATGTGGTCGGTGGCTGAAGTGATGGTCGTGTCACCGTGGGACGGCTCCGGGTGGGGCTGCGGCTCGGGTTGTGGCTGCGGTTCCGGTTGTGGCTGGGGCGCAGGGAAGCCGGCGGAGCGGTCGATGACCAGGTGGAAGGCATTGCCATCCGTGGGGCCATACCCGGCATGGAAGTCGTAGGCACCCTGAGGGAGCTGCTGGTTGGCGCTGAGCTGCCAGGTGCCGTTCTGCTGCACGAGGGCGGTGCCGAGGTGGATCGAGATGTCCGACGCCTTGCCGTCGGCGCCGATGGCAACGGCCATGACGTTGATCAGTTCACCGGGGGTGCCGGTGCCGTGGAAGGTCAGACGGGAGATGCTGGTGGTGGCGCCGTTGGTCAGGTCGGCGGCGGCTGGGCCGTACAGGTCGAAGGCACCGGTGATGGTGGTGGCAACCGCTTGGGTCGCTGCGGAGCTGACATACAGGCTGTTGCCTGCCGACGAGCTTTCCCAGCGGGAGTAACTTTGCGAACGGGTGTTTACGGGAATGTTTTCCATGGATGTGCTCTGGATAGAAGGTTATTCGTGGAAAGGGAACTGGAACTGGCTTTGCGCCTTTCTTGTTTGAAGAAAGGGTAAGCGGGCTCAATGGTTCCCAAGTGGTCTTGTCGAGGCGGCAGGCGGGGGCTTTCGAGAAGTTTGAAGGGGGTTTTACTTCTGTCAGGAGTGCTGCGGCGTTGCGGGGATTCGTCAGTCAGGCATTCGTGCTGGCTGGCTGTAAATGTTCTGATCGAGCAGGCGAATATTCAGGGTGTACGGCGCGCGCTCGAACGATGGGCTCCGCCTGTCCTGGCTATGCCGATTTCGTCGTCCCGCCGAAGGATAGGGAGCAAGCGGCGTCGGCCCTGAAACGGCAAAGTAGCGGGTGGCGCTGGCGGTCTCCGCCATGCTTGTGTGGCTGTCCCCCCAAGGAGTGAGCTGTGACCCGACTGACCCTGGATGAACTGCGTGAGCTGTCGCTGGCGATCCTGCGCCACAACGGCTTCAGCGAACCCCACGTGCAGGCGGTGACCGCCACCGTGCTGGCGGGCGAGCGCGATGGCTGCACGTCTCACGGCGTATGGCGGCTGCTGGGCTGTATCCACACCGTGCGCGCCGGCAAGGTTGTGCCCGATGCCGTGCCGGAACTGTCCGAGCCCGCGCCGGCACTGGTGCGGGTGGACGCCAAGGGCGGCTTCTCGCAATGCGCCTTCGACCTCGGCCTGCCGAAACTGGTGGAGAAGGCGCGCAGCCAGGGCCTGGCGGCGCTGGCGATCAACCATTGCGTGCACTTCTCGGCGCTGTGGGTGGAGATCGAGCGGATCACCGCCCAGGGCCTGGTCGCGCTGGCGGTCACCCCGGCCCAGGCCTATGTGGCGCCAGCGGGCGGGACGCGGCCGCTGTTCGGCACCAACCCCATCGCCTTCGGCTGGCCGCGCGGGGACAAGGACCCGTATGTCTTCGACTTCGCCACCACGGTGGTGGCGCGCGGGGAAATCCAGCTGCACGAGCGCGAGGGCAAGGCCATTCCGCTGGGCTGGGGCATCGATGCGCAGGGCAACCCCAGCACTGATCCGAGCGCCGTGCTCGACGGCGCCATGCTGACCTTCGGCGGGCACAAGGGCTCGGCGCTGGCGACCATGGTCGAGCTGATCGCCGGCCCGCTGATCGGCGACCTGACCAGTGCGGAATCCACGGTGTTCGATGAGGGCACCAGGTCCTCGCCACACCACGGCGAGCTGCTGATCGCGCTGGACCCGGCGCGCTTCCTGGGCGCCGATGCTGCGCAGCACCTGGCGCGGGCGGAGAAGCTGTTCGAGTCGATTGTCGACATGGGGGCGCGGTTGCCCTCCCAGCGCCGCTTCGCGGCGCGCCAGCGCAGCCTCGCCGAGGGCGTGGAGATCAGCGATTCGCTGTATGCCGATTTGCGCAAGCTGCTGGAGTAACAACGCTCCTACAGGGCGTGGGTTAGCGAGGATGTGGGCGGATAACGCTGGCGCGTTATGCGCCCTGCGTAAATTCCAAGCATCCGTGCATAAAAAAGCCCCGGCGCAAGGCCGGGGCTGAGCATCGGCGCGGGACTGGCCGACAGTTCACTCCCGCGCCGACGAACTTTCAGCGAGTCACCGCACTGCGCGTCGTCTCGCCATCCACCAGTCGCGCGATACCCAGCGGGTTGTCGTCCTTCAGCGCATCGGGCAGCAGCGCATCGGGGTAGTTCTGGTAGCACACCGGGCGCAGGAAACGGTCGATGGCCAGGCTGCCGACCGAGGTGCCGCGCGCGTCCGAGGTGGCCGGGTAGGGGCCGCCGTGGACCATCGCGTCGCAGACTTCCACACCGGTCGGGTAGCCGTTGATCAGCAGGCGGCCAGCCTTGCGCTCCAGCACCGGCACCAGCACGGCGAAACGCGACAGGTCCTCGGATTCGGCGATCAGCGTGATGGTTAGCTGGCCGTGCAGGCCGTCCAGCGCGCGGAGCAGTTCGGCTTCATCGGCCACTTCGACGACGATGGTGGTCGGGCCGAAGACTTCCTCCTGCAGCAGCTCTTCGCCCGCCAGCAGCAGTTCGGCCCTGGCCTGGAACAGCTGCGGCTGGGCCTGCTTGCCTTCCTGCGGCTGGCCGGCGAGGTGGCGGATGGCGGGGTGGGTGAGCAGGCGGGCGATGCCCTTTTCGTAGCTCTTCAGGGTGCCGGCGTTGAGCATGGTCTGCGCCGGGCGCTGGCCGATCTCGGCGATCAGGTTGGCGACGAACAGGCTGAACGCCGGCGAGGCGATTCCGATGACCAGGCCGGGGTTGGTGCAGAACTGACCGCAGCCCATGACCACCGAGTCCGCCAGCTCACGGGCGATCTTCTCGCCGCGAGCTTCCAGGGCGGCGGGCAGCACCAGCACCGGGTTGATGCTGCTCATCTCGGCAAACACCGGGATCGGTTGCGGGCGCGCGGCGGCGAGATCACACAGCGCGCGGCCGCCCTTGAGCGAGCCGGTGAAGCCGACCGCCTGGATCGCCGGGTGCTTCACCAGCGGCTCGCCGACGCCGGCGCCGTAGATCATGTTGAACACGCCGGCCGGCATGCCAGTGGCTTCGGCCGCGCGGGTGATCGCCTCGCCGACGAGCTCGGCGGTGGCCATGTGGCCGCTGTGGGCCTTCACTACCACCGGGCAACCGGCGGCCAGCGCCGCGGCGGTATCTCCACCGGCGGTGGAGAAGGCCAGCGGGAAGTTGCTGGCGCCGAACACGGCCACCGGGCCGACGCCGGTGCGGTACTGGCGCAGATCCGGGCGTGGCAGTGGCTGGCGCTCGGGCAGCGCGCGGTCGATCCGCGCGCCGAGGAAATCGCCACGGCGCAGGACTTTGGCGAACAGGCGCATTTGATTAGCGGTGCGGCCACGTTCGCCCTGGATACGTGCGGCGGGCAACGCAGTCTCGCGACAGACGGTGGCGATGAAGTCGTCGCCGAGGCTTTCGAGTTCGCTGGCGATGGCGTCGAGGAACTGCGCGCGGCGTTCCGGCGACAGGGCGTTATAGGCCGGGAAGGCGGCTTCGGCGGCGCGGGCGGCGGCGTCGACTTCGGCCTCGGTGGCCTGGAGGAATTCGCGGGGCAGGGCTTCGCCGGTGCTGGCGTCGAGGCTCTGCAGGCGGACGGTGCCGGCACCGATGCGCTGGCCGGCGATGAAGTTGTGGGCGGTCATGGGCGGGCTCTCTGGTGGAAAGGCGCAGGCAAGGAACAGAAGCCCCTCACCCCAACCCTCTCCCGGAGGGAGAGGGGGCAGATCGTGCAGTCGGTGATACTGGAATCAGTCGGTCCGCACGGCACTCGGAGACCGTGAACGTGCCGGCGAGAACTGAAGTTCGAGCTGGCACGGACGGTCCCCTCTCCCTTTGGGAGAGGGTTAGGGTGAGGGCGGTCAATCGCCGCTCAGAGCCCCACATCCGGCAGCTTCGGCCGATTGGCCAGCGCCTTGGCCATGATCTTCTCCACGTGCTCGCGGTCGGCGCCCTGCAGCGCCAGGCGCGGCGGACGGGTAAGCGCGGTGCCGCGGCCGGCGATCTCTTCGCAGAGCTTGATGCACTGCACCAGGTCCGGGCGGGCGTCGAGGTGGAGGATCGGCATCAGCCATTCGTAGATCGGCATGGCCTCCTCATAGCGACCGGCCTTGCACAGGCGGAAGATGGTTTCGCCTTCCTGCGGGAAGACGTTGGACATGCCGGAAATCCAGCCTTCGGCGCCCACCGCGATGCTCTCCAGGACCACGTCGTCGAGGCCGGCGAAGAGGATGAAGCGGTTGCCCACTTCATTACGCACGTCGATGAAGCGGCGGGTGTCGCCGGAACTGTCCTTGAAGCAGACGATGTTCTCGCAGTCGGCCAGGGAGATGAGGATGTCCGGGGTGACGTCGTTTTTATAGATCGGCGGGTTGTTGTAGACCATCACCGGCAGGTCGGTGCTGGTGGCCACGCTGCGGAAGTGCGCGGCGGTCTCGTGGGGCTTGGAGGAGTAGACCAGGGCGGGCATCACCATGATGCCGTCGACGCCGACCTTCTGCACCGCCTTGGCCACCTGGGAGGCGCCGTGGCTGGTGAACTCGGCGATGCCACAGATCACCGGCACGCGGCCGCCGGAAGCGTCCTTGGCGACTTCGGTGACGGCCATCTTTTCCTCGATGGACAGCGAGGTGTTTTCGCCCACGCTGCCGCACACCACCAGGCCCGACACGCCGTCGCGCACCAGGTTGGAGATCACCTTGTGGGTGGCTTCCAGGTTGACCGAGAAATCGTCGTTGAACTGAGTGGTCACCGCGGGGAACACGCCACTCCAATTGACCTTCTTGCTCATGTTTGTCTCCAATTGTCGTATTTCGTATACGAAATGTCTGAAGGAAATCCCGCAGCATTTCGTCGTCGGGTGCCGCTACGCGGCTAATCAGGGTTGAAAAGGGGAAATCAGTAGCCGTTCGGCCAGGTGTCCGAGAGCCGGTAGCCTTCGGGCCACGGATCGGACGGGTCGAGCAGGTGCTGGTGGGTGCCGGTGATCCAGGCACGACCGGAGATGCACGGGTGGATCGCCGGTTTGCCGCCGACGCTGGTGAGGCCGTCGATGCGGCAGTGGAACTTGGAATCGATGATCGAGTGGCCGACGAAGCGTTCGCCGTCCTTCATCTGGCCCTTGGCATGCAGCACCGCCATGCGCGCCGAGCAGCCGGTGCCACAGGGCGAGCGGTCGATCTTGCCGGGGCGGATGACCACCGCGTTGCGGCCGTGCAGTACGCCGTCGACGCGCTCCACCGGAGCGGTCAGCTGGCAGAAGGAGATGTGCGCCCAGTCGTGGTTTTCCGGGTGCTTGAAGCCCAGTTGCTGGTTCGCCGCCTGGGTGATCTTCAGGCCGGTGGCGACCAGGTCGGCGGCCTCCGAGGCGTGCAGGGTGAAGCCCAGGGCGTGGGCATCGGCGAGCACAAAGCTGTCGCCGCCGTAGGCGGTATCCACCTGCAGCGAGCCGAGACCCTCTACCTCGATCCAGGCATCGAGCTTGTCGGCGAAGGAGGGCAGGTTGCGCACTTCCACGCGCTGCACCTTGCCGTCCTTGCAGTCGGCCACCGCCTCGATCAGCCCGCCGGGAGCTTCCAGGGTCAGGCGCGTTTGCGGCTCCTGCATCGGCAGGATGCCGCTGTCGAGCAGCACGGTGCTGACGCACAGCGAGTTGGAGCCGGACATGGGCGGCACGTCGGCCGGCTCCATGATGATCCAGGCCATCTGCGCGCGCGGGTCCTTGGGCGGGACCAGCAGGTTCACGTGGCGGAACACGCCGCCGCGCGGTTCATTGAGGACGAAGTTGCGCAGCACGTTGTCGCTGGCGATGAAGCGCGACTGCGCCCACACGGTGTCGCCCGGCGGCGGGGCGACGCCGCCGACGATGACGTCGCCGACCTCGCCCTCGGCATGGCAACTGACCACATGGATGATCTTGCTCGAACGCATGTCTGTCTCCTGTGCGAATGGGCCAATGAACGCGCGGTCAGTTCACCGAGCGGAGGAACTCCGCCGTCTCCGCCCGCTGCGGGTTGACGATCACCTGGTCCGGCGTGCCGATCTCGTGCACCAGTCCTTCGCGGAAGAACGCCACGCGGTCAGACACGTCGCGGGCGAAGCGGATTTCATGGGTCACCAGGACCATGGTCATGCCCTCTTCGGCGAGCAGGCGCATGGTGTCGAGCACCTCGCCCACCAGCTGCGGGTCGAGCGCCGAGGTGGCTTCGTCGAACAGCATGTAGTCCGGTGACATGGCCAGCGCGCGGGCGATCGCCATGCGCTGCTGCTGCCCGCCGGAAAGCTTCTGCGGGAACACCTTGAGCTTGTCGCCCAGGCCCACGTGCTTGAGCTGCTTCACCGCCATCGCCTCGGCTTCGTCCTTGGACAGCCCCAGCACCTTGCGTGGAGCGAGCATGACGTTCTCCAGCACGGTGAGGTGCGGGAAGGCGTTCCACTGCTGGAAGACGATGCCGATCTTCTGCCGCAGCTTGTTCAGGTCGGTGGTCTTGGCGTGGACCTCGATGCCGTCGACGCGGATCTTGCCGCGCTGGATCGGCTCCAGGCCGTTGATGCACATCAGCAGGGTGGACTTGCCCGAACCCGAGCCGCCGATGATCGAGACCACCTCGCCTTTCTTCACGGTCAGGCTCACGCCCTTGACCACTTCCAGATCGCCGTAGGCTTTGTGCACGTTGTCGATTTCAATCATTTTCCTGCCACCTTTTTTCCAGCCGGGCACCGAGGCGCGCCACGACCCAACTCATGAGGTAATAGATGACCCCGGCGACGCACAGCACCAGCAGGGGTTCCTGGATGCGCGTCACGATGGTCTGCGAGGCGCGGAGCAGTTCGACGATGCCGATCCACATGACCAGCGCGGTGTCCTTCATCACCCCCAGCACCAGGTTCAGCCAGCCGGGGAAGGCCACCCGCGCGGCCAGCGGCAGCACGATGTAGCGCAGGTCCTGCCAGTAGGTCAGACCCAGCGAGCGGCTCGCCCGGCGGATGTTCGGACCGACGGCGAGGATGCCGCTGCGGATGATTTCGGTGCAGAACGCCGCCGCGTAGATGCCCAGTACCAGGCAGCCGACGGTGAAGGCGCTCCAGTTCAGGCCGACGATGCTTTTCAGCGAGTTGAACAGCACGAACTGGATCAGCAGCGGCACGCTGCGGAAGATGTCGAGGAACCAGCCGACCGGCATCGTGGCGCGCGGCAGGGCGGCGCGCAGCCAGCCCAGCACGACGCCGGCGAGGGTGCCGATGAGCATGGCGCCGACGGTCAGCTTGACGGTGACCCAGGCCCCTTGCAGCAGGAACATCAGGTCGTTGACGGTGAAGCTCGTGGAAAACATGCGCGCTTCTCCTAGTAGCGGAACAGCCGCCAGCTCAACAGGCGGGCGACCGCCACGATGACCTTGGCGATGATGTAATAGAGCACCGCGGCCAGGGCGAAGTACTCGAAGGTGCGGAAGGTGCGCACGTTGAAGTCCTGGGTCACGCCGGTGAGGTCGTTGTTCAGGCCTACCACCACGCCCAGCGAAGTCATCAGCACCGCCCAGACCATCTGGTTCGTCAGCGGGTAATAGACGATGCGCAGCAGCTGCGGAACGATGATCATCCGGTACGCCTGGAAGGCGCTCATGCCCAGCGAGCGCGCGGCGCGCATCTGGGTGTCCGGCACGGCCTTGAGGCCGCCGCGGAAGTTCTCCGCGAGGTAGCCGGCGTTGTTGAAGGTGATCCCCGCCAGCAGCGCCACCCAGGAGCTGACGTGCAGGCCGAAGGAACCCAGGCCGAAGTAGAGGATGTAAATCTGGAACAGCGACGGGGTGTTGCGCGCGATGGACACCCAGGTATCGGCGAAGCCCTTGAGCAGCGGGTTCTTCATCTGCCGCATGACGGTCAGCAGCAGTGCGATGAGCACGCCCAGGATCATCGACAGCGCGGCCGTCTCCAGGGTCACCCAGGCGCCGCCGAGCATGTCCGGCAGGGCCTTGAAGGCGGAACGCCAGTGGAAGCTGTAGTTGAACATCAGCGTACCCCCTCGCTCAGCCAGCTGGGCACGCCGCCATCGGCGCGAGCGCTGCAGGCCGCCTCGACGCACGCGGCAAGGCTGCCGAAATGCACCTGGCGCCCGGCCAGGCCCGGACCGTAGTGGGCGTACTTCGCCGAGTTGGTCATCAGCGTGGTGCAGGCCGGCGGGATCACCGGTTCGCCGATCATGCACCAGCAGGTGTCGTTGAGCAGCTGCGCGCCGAAGTCTTCCAGCACCTTCACGTCTCCGGCGGCGCGGGCCTTCTCCTGCACGGCGCGGCCCAGCGCGATGACCAGCGCGACGCCCGGATGCTTGCGGCGCCCGGCGACGAGCTTCGCCAGGTCCGCGCATTCGCTGGCGGAGAAGTGCGGGTTGCCCAGCGAGACCAGTTGCACGGTCGGCTCGCTGGCGTGGTCCAGTTCGCGCCAGGAGGCGATCAGGTCCGCCGGGGTGACTCGCAGGTGTTGCAGCGGCGCCTTGTTACCCAGGGCGGTGGTGGCGTCCGGCGCTTCCGGAGTGACGCCGGCAATGTGGAACATCGGTGCGGCGGAAGTGGTGGCGAAGGCCGCGCCGAAGGCTTTCAGCGCATCGCTGTCCGGCGCCAACGGCTGCAGGCCGTCGACCACCGGGATGCGCGAGCCGCACAGCTCGCCGATGTGGTAGCCGAGCAGCGGGAAGATCGACTCGTCGTGTGCGGCCGGCAGCTCGACATCGATCCGCAGCGTGGCCAGCCGGCCCTCGTCGCGGTGGCTGCCAACATTCGGCGCGCGGCCGGTGAGGGCGATGCAGATGTCGAGGTAATCCGGGTATTTCAGGGTCCGCGCGCCGAGCACGCTGTTGGCGTACACCACGGCGTTGGACTCGGCCCAGACCACCTGGTCGCCGAGGCTCGGCTTGCTGTCCAGCAGGTAGGGCGCGCAGGTGTAGCTCATCTGCGCGCCCATCTCCATGTAGGCATCGCCCAGCGCGGCGGCGGGTTCGCCGAAGGCCTTGTCGACGCCCAGCTCGCGCCAGCGGCGATGGTCCACGGAGATGGAGTTGAGGGTGGTCGGCACCTTCACCTGGCCGCCCCAGTCCGCCAGCTGGCGGGCGAAGCGCAGGCTCGCGGGGCCGGTATAGATGCAGCCGTCGATGTGCGCCTGGGCGACATCGAGCAGGTCTTTCGCGCCTTGCAGCGCGGCCATGCGCAGGACGATCTGCATGGCGGCCTGGGCGGCTTTGCCGTGCTTGCCGTCGAGCAGCTCGTGGTCGCCGGCATTCAACGCCAGGCCTTCCGGCAGCGGGCCGGCATCGCTGGCCATCACGCCCTGCCAACCATCGGCAGGGCGCTCGGCGCTGAGTGTTACCTGACCGTCTTCGATACGGGCCCAGCCGCCTGCGGACAACTGCTCGAAACCCTCGCGACCCAGGCACAGCACCGGGATGGAGCGGCCGAACAACGCCTGCGCCACCAGCACGCCGAGGGTGAGGATTTCGTCCGGCTCGGCCAGCAGCAGGGCTGCGGGCGCGTGGCCGTTGAGCAGTATTTCCAGCATCACACTGCTGCCGGTGCAGGAGCCGCGTCCGCTGGGAATCGCCAGCACCCGACCGGGCAGGAAGCTGCCCGACAGCGGATGGTGGCGGTCGATGACCTCGCCCGTGAAAGGCTCGACGCCTCCCCAGAAGCTCAGCCCGGTGTCGGCGGACAGTAGCGCCCCTTCGGCGCTACCCCCCATCAGGACCCGCCCTGTCAGGCGTGAGTCCCGCACCCTTGAAGCCTGCATCGAAGACATGTCGCACCCGCTGTCAGTAGTACACGTGGGGAACGGTGAGATCGACCGGGGCGCCGCCCACCCATTTCTCGTACAGCTCGGCGTAGCGGCCGGTGCGGACCTGCTGGTTGACGAAGAGGTTGAGGTAATGGATCAGGCCGTACTCGTTGCGCGCGGCGGCCAGCGACACGTAGTCGATCACGTAGGGTGCGTTACCCACGACCTTCAGGCCCTTGTACTTGCCGGACTTGAGGGTGGAGGCGGCGACGGTGTTGGTCACCACGGTGGCGTCGATGTGGCCCTGGGCGACAGCGAGGATGGTGTCGTTCTGGCTCTGGTAGGCGCGGAAGCTGCCCTTGCCGCCCCACTTCTTCACGTCCTTCTCCAGGGCGATGGCTTCATAGGTGCCGCTGGTGTTGCCCACCGGACGATCCTTGATGTCTTCGTACTTGGTGATGCCGGTGTCCTCGCGGGTCAGCACCACCATCTGGAAGGCGAAGTAGGGGATAGTCATGGCGACTGTCTTGGCGCGCTCCAGGGTGTCGGAGGTGGAGGCGACGATCACGTCGGCACGGCCGGAAACCAGCGCCGGGATACGATCGGGGAAGGGCGTCTCGACGACTTCGGCGGTGACGCCTAGCACTTTCGCCAGGTCGTTGCAGTAGTCCACGTCGAAGCCGACCGGGTTGTTCTGTGCATCGCGCGAGCCCATGGGCGGGAAGTCCAGGGTCACGGCGCAGCGCAGCTTGCCGGATTCGATGATGTCGTCGAGCTTGTCGGCCTGGGCCTGACCGACGAGGAACACAGCGGTGAGGGCTAGAGCAATTCGGGAGAATTTCATTGGGGCCTCTCTGAGTCAGTGTTGTGCAGCAGTTTTTGTATTATGGATTTCGTATACGATATTTTTTAGAGCAAGGCATGTGCCAGAAACCACTCGGGTGTGACCCATGGGTCGCAAGGCCCGATGTTTGGGGGATTGGTTGCTGGGAGCCTTCCGAATTAACTGTAGGCGGGTTCTGTGCGCTGTTACCAAATGAAGCAGGAGTGCGTTTCGCTGCCCCTTATGGGAGCACTCCGCCGAGCAGCACTTCCCTTGTAGGAGCGGGCCATGCCCGCGATCGCGCGCATGGCGCGCTCCTACAGAGAGCATCGGTGCTGAGGCTGATCGCGAACCGCCATGCCCCGTAGGAGCGGATTCATCCGCGATGCTCTTGCGCGGCGGGCAGCGATCGCGGACGGAGTCCGCTCCTACGCCAGGTTCGATATCCGCAGCCCCGTAGGGCGCATAAAGCGGCACGCTTTATCCGCCATCTCGCGGTTGGGCTGACGGCGGATAACGCCGTAGGCGTTATGCGCCCTACGGGGCTTGTCAGTTGGAAGTGATCTGCGACTCGCGGTACTGCGTCGGCGACAGCCCGGTCAGCGCGCGGAACTGCCGGCTGAACGCACTGTGGTCGGTGTAGCCGCAGCGCAGGGCGATCTCGGTGATCGGCAGGTCTTCACCCAGCAGCCGGGTGGCTGCGCCCAGGCGCGCCTTGTGGATCATCTGCCGCGGGGTGAGCTGGAAGATGCGCTTGCAGTGGCGCTCCAGCTGGGCGACGGACAGCCCGGCCAACTCGGTCAGTTCACCGAGGTTGATCGGCTTGTCGAAATGCTCGCGTATATAGGCGTCCACCGCTGCCAGGCGCTGGTACGCCGGGTGTGTGGATTGCGCTGCCTGCAGGTCGTTGGAGATTCCCGCCATGCCGATCACCGCGCCACTGGCATCGCGCAGCGCCAGCTTGTGGGTCAGGCACCAGCCGGGCTGGCGGCCGGGGTAGAGGTGCAGTTCCAGCTGGTCGCTGAGCTGGCCGCCGGTTTCCAGCACGCGGCGGTCCTGCTCGGTGTAGACCGGGCCGAAGCGCGAGGGGAAGACGTCCTCGGCGGTGCGGCCGAGCAATTCGCTGGCATCTTTCACGCCGCAGCGCCGCGCCAGGGTCTGGTTGACCAGCACGTAGCGCGCCGCGGTGTCCTTGATGAAGAACACCACGCCGGGCATGGCATCGAGCAGCGGGGCTATCTGCCGGAAAGTCTGCAGCAGGCTGTCCAGGTCGCGGGCGCCCTGGGGGATCAGGTCGTGCATCGGGAAGCGGGTCGGCTGTCGGAACATGGAGAATACGGGGCGAAGGGCCTTCGTGGTAGGGCGAATAACGCCTCGGGCGTTATCCGCTGTAATCAATTTGCGGTGGCAGAGGCGGCGGATAAAGCGTTCCGCTTTATGCGCCCTACGGAGTGCGCCGCGTAGGGCGAATAACGCCTCAGGCGTTATCCGCCGTCTGCTCTTTCAGTCTTCGGCAAGCTGCAACAGGGTCTCGACCCGTGCCGGGCTGAACGGCGGGCGCGGCGCCGGTGGTTGCCAGCCGAACAGCTGCTTCGCCGCCGCGCCGCACACGCGACCCTGGCAGGCGCCCATGCCGCAGCGGCTGGCGAGCTTGGCGGCGGTCCAGTCCGCTTTGCCGGCCAGCGCCGAGTAGGGCACGTCTTCGCAGCGGCAGATCAGGGTGTCCGGTTGGGCCAGCTGGTTCAGGCGCGGATCGAGGGCGAAGTCGCGCTTCAGTGCATCGGCGAAGCCCTGCCAGCGCTGGCGCTGCGACCAGAACTCGCGGGCGCGGTCGTGCTCACCCACTGCGGCGTGGCCGGCGATACGGCCTTCCACCAGGGCTTTTTCCGAGCCGCCGAAGCCGGTGCATTCGCCCGCCGCGTAGATGCCATCGCGGCTGCTCGCCTGCCAGGCATCCACGCGGATTGCGCCGTCGTCCACCGTGCAGCCCAGCGCCTGGCCGAGCTGCACGTTGGGGATCAGGCCGAAGCCGCAGGCCAGGCGGTCGCAGGCAATTTCCTTCAGCTTGCCGCCTTGGCTGATTCGTACACCTTCCAGGTGATCGTTACCCAGGGCGGCGACCACATGGCTGTCGGCGCGGTAGGCCGGGTCGTACAGGCCGAAGGACTGCAGCAGCTTGTTCGGCCAGCGCGGCAGCTTCATGGCAAAACGTGCGAGCGCCGGCCAGGACGCCTGCTCGGCGATGCGCAGGATTTTCGCGCCATTGGCGCGGGCCGTGGCGGCGCTGGCGAGCAGCAACGGGCCGCTGCCGGCGATCACCACGCGTTGCCCATCCACCGGCAGCCCGCCTTTGACCAGCGCTTGCAGGCCGCCCGCGCCGGTAACGCCGGGCAGCGTCCAGCCGGGGAAGGGCAGCAGCAATTCGCGGGCACCGGTGCAGAGGATCAGCTTGCGGTAGTCCAGTCGCCAGCCGCGCTCGAAGTCTTCCAGCAACAGGCCGCGCTCGCCGGCCAGCGCAACCACGCGCGTGCCGTTGTGAATCCTGATATTGGCGCAGGCAGCCACTTGCTCGCGTAGCTCGGTGGCGGCACGCGGCAGGTGTGCATTGGGCCCGTCGCGCCAGATCTGCCCACCGGGCAGCGGGTTGTCGTCGAGGATGACGATGCTCGCGCCGCTGGGCGCGGCAGCGAGGGCGGCGGACAGCCCGGCCGGGCCGGCGCCGATGATGACGATATCGGCCGCAGCGTTCATGGGCGGCTCTCCACCTGCATGCCGTCGCGGCACAGGGTCTGGCAGGCCAGGCGGCGCTGACCGTCGATATTCACCCGGCATTCCTGGCAGACACCCATGCCGCACAGTGGCGCGCGACGCTGGCCGCTGACCGAGGTGCGCGTGGTGCCGTCACCGCCCAGGGCGAGCGCGGCGGCGACCGTGGTGCCGGCGGCGACCCGCAGCGGGCGGCCGTCGAGGATCAGCTCAGGCATGGGTGTTGGCTCCAAGAAAGCGGTGCGGGGAATAGGGCTCGGCCGGCAGCGGCAGGGGCTCATCGCACAGCTGCGCGGCGAGCAGGTCAGCGGTGCCGGGGGCGGTGGTCACACCCAGGCCTTCGTGGCCGACCGCCAGCCACAGGCCGGGGCGCTGCGGGTGTTCTCCCACCAGCGGCATGCCGTCGGGGCTGGCGGCGCGGAAACCAGCCCAGCTGCGGATCACGTTGAGGTTGGCCAGGCCGGGCATGTAGTCCACGGCGCGGCGCAGCATCTTCGCCAGCATCCAGCCTTCCACCTGCGGGTCGGTGGTGCCGAACTGCCGCGAGGCGCCGATGAACAGCTGGCCGGTGGGGCGCGGCTGGATGTTGCAGGCCACCGACGGGCCGCTGGCGTTGTGCGCGCTGGTCACGTAGCCCAGCTCGACCAGGGTGCGGCGCACCTTGCCGGGGTAGCGGTCGGTGATCAGCAGGTGGCCCTTCTTCGGCTCGATGGGCAGACCGGGGCACAGCTCGCCGGCCTGGATGCCGTTGGCCAGCACCACGGCCCTGGCGCTCAGCCATTGGCCGCTGTCGAGGCGCACGCGGGGTTCGTCGATCTCCACCACTTTCGCCTGGCGCTGGCGGATCGGTTTCAGAGCCGATTCCAGCAGCCAGGCGGCGGCGCGCGGCGCGTAGAGAATGCCGTCGCCGGTGATCTCCAGCCCGCCGTGCAGGTCGCTGCGCAGCTCGGGTTCTTCCTGCTGCAGCTCGGCGTTGTTCAGTAGTCTGGCGGCGACGCCGTGCTCGCGCAGGACGGCGAACTTGCGTTCCGCTTCGGCCATCTCTTCATCATTGGCGGCCAGCCACATCGTGCCGTTGCTGCGGTAGGCGCACTCGGCGGGCATGTCGTGGCCCCACTCGCGCCAGCGCTGCAGCGAGTAGTTGCTCAGCGCCAGTTCGGCGGCGTTGTCGTCGAGCACTAGCAGGTGCCCCATGCCGACGGCGGTGGCGCCGGGCAGGCGCGCATCCAGCACCAATACGTCCAGGCCGCGGCGGGCGAGGGCGTGGGCGCAGGCGGCACCGACTATGCCGGCGCCGATGACGATGATATCGGCATCGCTCACGGGCGGATGCCCCAGGCGAAGGGATCGTCCCCTTCCAGCAGCAGGGTGGCCTCGGCGCTGAGGTTGGCGCGCCCACGGATGGTCGGGATGATGCGGCCCTCGGAGGGTTCTCCAATCCACTCGAAGCGCCCTTCGAACTGGCTGCCGATCACGCTGGCCTGGCGCCAGGCGTCGCCGGCAGCGAGTTTGCCGTCGGCGGCCAGGCAGGCCAGCTTGGCGCTGGTGCCGGTGCCGCAGGGCGAGCGGTCGTAGGCCTTGCCGGGGCAGAGCACGTAGTTGCGGCTGTCCGCTTTCGGGTCGTCGGCGAACAGTTCGATGTGGTCGATCAGCCCGCCGTCTTCGCCACGGATGCCCTGGTCTTCCAGCGCCTTCTGCACGGCGACGGTGTAGGCGGTCAGCTCATCGAGGTTGTCGCCGGCGACGCGCAGGCCGTGATCGGAGATCAGGAAGAACCAGTTGCCGCCCCAGGCGATGTCGCCGTGCACCAGCCCATGACCGGGTACTTCCACCGGAACCTGTTTGCGGTAGCGGTAGGAGGGGACGTTGCGCACGCTCACCGAGCGGTCATCGTGCAGGGTCGCTTCGACGGTGCCCACCGGCGTCTCGATCCTGTGCGTGCCGGGGCCGATGCGACCCAGGTGCGCCAGCGAGACCACCAGGCCGATGGTGCCGTGGCCGCACATGCCCAGGTAGCCGGTGTTGTTGAAGAAGATCACCCCGGCGCAGGCGCTCGGGTCCACCGGCTCGCAGAGCAGCGCGCCGACCAGCACGTCACTGCCGCGCGGCTCCAGCACGGTCGCGGCGCGCCAGCTGTCGTGCTGCTCGGCCAGCAGCGCGCGGCGCTCGGCCATGCTGCCCTTGCCCAGATCGGGGAAGCCGTCGAGCACCAGGCGAGTGGGTTCGCCGCCGGTGTGGGAATCGAGAACCTGGATGCGTTTCATGCTGCCCCCTGGGGTGGTCTTGTGATTGACCCTAGGGTGGCGCGGCGCGGGGATTGCAGCTTGAGGGTTTTCCGCCGGGCCGATGATGAAATCGGCACAGCGGGCAGTTTTGTCTAACTCGGCGTCGGCCGGTTCGGCAGGTGCTCGTAGAGCGTGCGGCAGACGCCGTTGATGTGCTCTTCCAGCAGGCGTGCGGCGCGGTCGGCGTCGCCGGCGCGGCAGGCGTCGAGGATGTCGTGGTGCTCGTGGTCGGCGCGTTCCTTGCCGTCGGACATGCTCATCTGCAGGCGCAGGTAGCGTTCCACCTTGTCGTGGATCGAGCGGATCAGGCCGACCAGGTACGGCCGCTGCGCCGGTTCGTAGAGGCAGGCATGCAGTTCCCAGTTCAGTTCGGCCCAGCGGCCGATGTCATCCTCGCCGACGAACTCGGCACAGATGCTCTCGGCGCGGGCGAAGGTCTGCGCGCTCATGTTGGGGATCGCCAGGCGCAGCGCCTGGACTTCCAGCACCACGCGCACCTCGAACATCTGTGCCAGTTCCGGCTCGGAAATCTTCGTCACCAGCGCGCCCTTGTTGCGCTGGAACTCCACCAGGCCTTCGGCTTCCAGGCGCTTGAGCGCCTCGCGCACGGGGATCTTGCTGACGTTGAAGATCTGCGCGATGTCGTCCTGGCGGATCGGCTCGTGTTCCGCCATCTGGCCGGAAATGATCGCTTCGCGCAGGTGCTTGGCGATGGTCTCCGAGGCGGAGGGGACGATACCCAGGTTGGGAGCGTTGCGTAGCGGCACGATGCAGTCCGGTCAGGTGGCTGTTGTCGGATATGGTATACGAAATCCCTGTCATGCAGTGAAGTACCGGCAAGCGGTCATCGCAATGGGTGACTCACGGGATTTGCACACGCAATGCGCGTGCCGGGGAATCAGTGGCGGCGTTCGACGATGTAGCGAGCGAGGGCACGCAGCGGTTCGGCGTTGTCGCCGAAACCTTCCAGCGCGGCCAGCGCCTGATCGCGCAGGGCCAGGGCGTAGGCCTTGGCGGCGTCGAGGCCGAGCAGGGCGGGGTAGGTCGGCTTGTCGTGGGCCTGATCCTTGCCCTGGGTTTTGCCGAGGGTGGCGGTATCGCTTTCCACGTCGAGGATGTCGTCCTGCACCTGGAACGCCAGGCCCACGGCCTCGGCATAGCGGCGCAGGGCATCCAGCGCCTCGGCCGTGGCGCGGCCGCTGGCGAGGGCGCCAAGCTGCACGCTGGCTTCGATCAGCGCGCCGGTCTTGTGCCGGTGCATGGTCTCCAGCGCCGCCTGGTCGATCTTGCGGCCGACGGATTCCAGGTCGATGGCCTGGCCGCCCACCATGCCGGCGGAACCGGCGGCTCGGGTCAGGGCCAGCAGCATGTCCAGGCGAGTCTGGGCATCCTGCGGATTGAGTTGTGCGTTACCGATCACCTCGAACGCCAGCGCCTGCAGGCCGTCGCCGGCGAGGATCGCGCAGGCTTCGTCGAAGGCGATGTGGGTGGTCGGCTGGCCGCGGCGCAGGTCGTCGTCGTCCATGGCCGGGAGGTCGTCATGCACCAGGGAATAGGCGTGGATCAGTTCCACTGCGCAGGCCGCGCCATCGGCGCGTTCGGCTTCGCCACCCAGGGCTTCGCAGGCCGCGTAGGCCAGCAGCGGACGCACGCGCTTGCCGCCGTTGACCACGCTGTAGCGCATGGCGGCGTAGATGCGGTCGAGTTCTTCACGAGGGGCGACGAAGAGTTTTTCCAGCGCAGCATCGACACGCGCCGTGCAGCGCGCCTGGTACGCAGCGATCATGCGTCGTCGCCTTCCGGATCGAAGGGCGCTTCGCTCAGCTCGCCGTCGCGTTCCAGCAGGATCTGCACCTTCTGCTCCGCCTGGGTCAGCGCTGCCTGGCAGTCGCGGGTCAGGCGGATGCCCTGCTCGAAGGCACCCAGCGAGTCCTCCAGCGACAACTCGCCGCTTTCCAGGCGCTCCACCAGCGTTTGCAGCTCGGCGAGGGACTGTTCGAAGTCGAGGGAAGCTTTCTTGCGGGCCATGCGGACATCTCGGCGGGGGTATTCGGAAACCCCGCGACACTAGCAGAGACGGGGGTTGTGGGCAAATCTTCGGTCAGGCTGCGGGCGCCTGGACAAGCACCGGCCGCCGCAATATCGGGCCGTCTTTCTAATCACCGTCGCCCCGTGCGCCCTGATGCTCCGCCACCAGCTTGAGCATCCTCAGCGACTCGAAGGGTGCATCCACCACGAACTGGTTAGCCAGCCACGACGGTACGCTGCCGCCGGGCTCGCCGCGCATCTCGTAGGTGACCTCGGTGAGCTTCGGGCCTTTGGGCACCATCCGCCAGGTGCCGGAAACGCTGGGCACGCGGATGCGGTCCTTGACCGGTGGGATGTAGTCAGGCGCGGCCTGCAGGCGGCGGATCATGCCGCCGTCCGGGGTTTCCTCGGTGCTGACCTTGAGCACCAGGTCACGCGGTGCCGCGGGCCAGGGCAGCTTGGTATCGAGGTAGACCCAGATGGCTTCGTCGCTGTACTTGAGCAGGCGCATCTGTGCGCAGGCGTAGAGCCAGGCGCAGGAGACGCGCAGGTTCTCCTGCAGGTGGCCGAGGGTGGCGACATCGGCCTTCACCAGCGTCACGCCACGGAAGCTTTTGTAGCGTGAGCCAGGCACCTGGCTCAGGTAGACCTGCACGCCGTCCTCGTCCTTGGCGAGCGTCCAGTCCGCCGCTTGCGCGAAGGCAATCGCGGGGGTTGTCAGCAGGAGGGCCAGCAGGACGATCGAGGCGCGTTTCATGACAGCGGACCAGGGAGGGGATAGTCCGATCTTATGCCTGACCCGTTACAGCGGCACATTGGCCGGCGAGCGGTCTGGCAGGGCGTCCGCGGGCTGCGCGGTGGCAAATCGCAGGCATTAAAAAAGCCGGCTTGTGGCCGGCTTTCAGGGGGTGGTCCAACCTCACTTCTGGTAGGGCGGACCGCCTTGATTCTGTGGCAGCGCAGCGAGCTGCGTGCGGGGGCGCAGATGGTAGCAAAGTCGGGACGAAAAGCCTAATCCCGGTCATGAAAAAGCCCCGCCTGGGCGGGGCTCTTCACGGCGCGGGCAACCCGCGCGACCCTCACTTGGCCTGGAAGGCGGCGACGGCCTTGTTGATGTAGTCGTGAGCCTGGGCAGCGTCGCCCCAGCCTTCGACCTTCACCCATTTGCCCTTCTCGAGATCCTTGTAGTTCTCGAAGAAGTGCTTGATCTGCTCCAGCAGCAGGGCCGGCAGGTCGGTGTATTCCTTCACGTCCTGGTACAGGACGGTCAGCTTGTCGTGCGGCACGGCGATCAGCTTGGCGTCGCCGCCGGCTTCGTCACTCATGTTCAGCACGCCAACCGGACGGGCGCGGATCACGGAGCCCGGAGCGACCGGGTACGGGGTCACGACCAGCACGTCCAGGGGGTCACCGTCGTCAGCCAGGGTGTTCGGGATGAAACCGTAGTTGGCCGGGTAGAACATCGGAGTGGCCATGAAACGGTCGACGAACAGGCAGTCGGTGTCCTTGTCGATTTCGTACTTGATCGGCGCGTGGTTGGCCGGGATCTCGATGGCGACGTAAATGTCGTTCGGCAGGTCTTTGCCAGCCGGGATGCTGCTGTAGCTCATGGACGACTCCAGATAGTGGTCGGGCCGAAAAAGTGCGGCGGATTATAGGCAGATTGCCGTGTCCAAGCCACAGACATCGCCTAGTGCGCCTGAGTTTCCTGATATTCGGGGTGCTCGGCCTGAAGCGTGTGCAGGCGCGAGAGCGGATCTTGCCGGTAGAACAGCGAAAGCTGTTCATAGACTTTGGGATAGGCCGCCTGAAGGAGGTCCGGCGCGGTAAAGAAGTACTCGCTGGTGACGGCGAAGAACTCCGCCGGGTTCTCGGCCGCGTACGGGTCGATGGCGGTGTGCGCCTGCGGGTCGTGGTCGAGCTGGCGGTTCATGTCGTCGTAGGCGGCCTGCATGGCGGCGGCCCAATCGCCCACGCGCATGTCGCGGTGCAGCGGTGGCAGGCCGTTGGCGTCACCGTTGAGCATGTCGAGCTTGTGCGCCAGTTCGTGGATCACCAGGTTGTAGGCATCCCAGCCACCGCCGCTTTCCACGCCGGGCCAGGCGAGGATCACCGGGCCTTGCAGCGAGGTTTCGCCGGCGCGCTCGTCGTCGAACTCATGCATGACGCCTGCCGGGTCGCGGTGCTTCTGCGGGCTGACGAAGTCGTCGGGGTAGAGGACCAGCTCATGGAAGCCGCCGTACCAGTTCAGGTCCGGCAGGTGCAGCAGCGGCAGCTCGGCCTGGACGGCCAGCAGCAGGCGACGGTAGTCATCCAGCTCGATGCCGGGCAGTGGCGTGAGGCGCTTGTCGCGCAGGAACAGCAGCGCCCTCTCGCCGAGCCGGCGCAACTCCTCTTCGCTGAAGCCATCGAGGATCGGCAGGTGCCGGCGTACCTGCGCCCACAATGCCGCGTCGAGCGGATGGCGGGCGAGGAAGCGCCGGCGGCGCCAGGCGCTGAACGACCACATGGACGGATCAGCGCTCGTTGGGCTGGGCCTTGGCCGAGGGGCGCAGTTTGTGGCGGATGAAGCCGATCAGCATGGGCACCAGCGAGAAGGCGATGATGCCGATGATCATCACCGACAGGTTCTGCTTGATGAACGGGACGTTGCCGAAGAAGAAGCCCAGGGCCACCAGGCCGCCGACCCAGGCGACGCTGCCGGCGACGCTGAAGAACAGGAAGCGCGCATAGGGCATGTAGGCCATACCGGCAACGAAGGGGGCGAAGGTGCGCACGATCGGCAGGAAGCGCGCCAGGGTCACGGTCTTGCCGCCGTGGCGCTCGTAGAAGGCGTGAGTCTGGTCCAGGTAGTCGCGGCGGAAGATCTTCGAGTCCGGATTGCTGAACAGGCGCTTGCCCAGTGTTCGACCTATCACGTAGTTGGTGCTGTCACCGCTGATTGCCGCGATCAGCAGCAGGCTGCCGAGCATCCACGGGTCCATGCCGCCAGTGGCGCAGATGGCGCCGGCGATGAACAGCAGCGAGTCGCCCGGCAGGAAGGGCGTCACCACCAGGCCGGTCTCGCAGAAGATCACCAGGAAGAGGATGGCGTAGATCCAGGTGCCATAGTTCGCTACCGCCAGCGACAGGTAGGTGTCGAGGTGGAGAATCAGGTCGATCGGGTTGAATTCCATGAGAAGCCTGTATGACAACAAGGTGAACGGCCGGGCCGCCCATTATAAGGCGCGGCCGGGCTGCCGGGGGCGCGCTCCGTCGAATCCTGCGACGGCGGTCCGCGGGAGGATATTACAGCTTCTGCGTGAAAATCCTGTCGCTGTGAACGCGGCAATGCCTTGTGACAAATGCCCGGCGCACGGCCCTAGAGCAGGCTCGCCTGCCAGCTCAGCAGGTCCGTCGTCGTCCGGGGAGTCAGGGTGGCCCCGTGCTGATCGCTGGTCGCTGGCAATTGCTCGGCCAGCGGATGCGCGGCAACTTCGCGGGTGTTCATCGCGCTTTCCAGATGAGCTTCGGCGATCAGTTGCTGAAGACGACCGCTGCGGCGCAGGGTGCGCAGGCCGCGGTCGAGGCTGGCAGCCAGGGCCTCGCCTTCGGCGCGCTTCTTCGGCACCAGCACGTAGAGCGGCTTGACCTCCAGCGGCGGGTCGACGAACTCCAGTTGCTCGCGCAGCGCCGGGGCGTTCTGGCTCAGCAGCTGGTAGCCGGTATAGCGGTCCACCACGGCCAGGTCGATGCGCCCGCGCAGGAGTTTTTCCAGGTTCTGCCAGTCGCTGCTCACCACGTCCTTGTTGAGGAAGTCGGCGGCGTCGAAGCGCTCCTGATTGACGTAGCCGCGCACCACGCCGATGCGGTACGGGCGCAGAGTGTCGAGGTCGCGCGGGTTGATCGGCAGGGCGCGGTCGCGGCGGCGGAAGAAACCGAGCTGGGAGTCCAGCAGCGGCATCGAGGTGTAGAAGTCCTGGCTGCGGTCTGGCGACAGGTAGGCCGGCATCAGGGCGTCGAAGCGGCCTTCGCGGGTTTCGTTCAGGGCCCGCTGCCAGGGCAGGAAGACCAGTTCTGCCTTGTCGCCGTTGAGCGCCAGGGCTTCGTTCAGGATGCGGCTGGCCAGCCCGTTGCCCGGCAGGTCGCTACCGACGTAGGGCGCCCACTCCAGGGTGGCGACGCGCAGGGTCTGCGCCTGTGCGTTGGCGCCCAGGAAGGCGAGACAGAGACAGGCGGTGCGCAGAACAAGCAGGGAAATGCGCATGGGATCCCTTCATGCGGAGGCCGCGGTGATTCCGCTGATTGCACTCTAATGCGCCGGGCCCGCCGATGCCAGCGGGCCGCTCCGCACCTTGCAGCAGGGTCTCAGTTGAGATCGTCGCTGATCGGCAGGATGTAGTTCTTGAACTCGCTGTCCTCGCGGAAACCGATGGACTCGTAGACCTTCTGCGCCACTTCGTTGTTGACGCTGGTGGACACGCGCATGCGCACGGCCTGGGTTTCGCGGGCCATCTGCCGGGCGGTCTGCAGCAGATGGTCGGCGACCAGCTGGCGGCGCGCCTCTTCGGCGACGTAGATGTCGTTGAGGATCCACACGCGCTTGAGCGACAGCGAGGAATAGCTCGGGTAGAGCTGGCAGAAGCCCAGCAGCTTGCTGTCATCGTCATCCGGCAGGGCCAGGTAGATCACCGATTCCTTGCGGCGCAGGCGCTTCTCGAGGAATTTTCGCGAGGACTCGGGGTAGGGGAGCATGCCGTAGAACTCGCGGTATTTGACGAACAGCGGCGCGAGCAGATCGAGGTGGTCGAGCGTGGCTTGCACGATGCGCATAAGCGGGCCTCGGCGGGAGGTGAGTGGGCTGGCAGGGCAATGCAGGGGCTATGCCAGTGGATAGCCGTTGGTCCGATGCTGCACCAGAATTTGTTGAAAGCGCAATCCAAGCGAGCGTTTGATCAGCGCCAGCAACTGTCGACGCTTCCTGCGCTCACGCCGCGGGTGCCTCGCTCGTCCAGGGTGAAGTCGCCGCAGTCCGAGTCGCCCGCCTGAGTGCCCCGTCGCAGGGCAGTCAGGCGATAGCGGCGCGTGTCGCCTTGGGGATGCTCAGCGGCCAGTTCGTACAGCTGGTGCGTCGAAAAGCGCTTGCCGTCCGCCGACAGCGGGTAAGTGAACGCCAGCTTCTCGGGATCGTCGGTGTACTTGCTGTATTGCGCCAGGTAGCGTTCCTGCTGGGCCGCGGCATCGCGCAGGAGGGTCTGCGCCTCGCTGCGGTTGGCCCGCAGGATGAACTGGCGGTAGCTGGGAATGGCGATACCGGCGAGCAGGGCCAGGATGGAAACCACCACCATCAGTTCGACCAGAGTGAATCCGCCAGCTTTCGCGATGTGCGGCGCAGGTGCCGAAGGCAGGGCTCTCATGGGTAACTCACGGGCAGGTTGTAGTTCATGATCCGCCAGTTGAAGCGGCCCTGGTTCACCGGGTTGAACAGCTGCACGGGGAGACGGTTTCCATCCGGGGTGTAGAGGCTGTCGCCGATGCGGGTCACCGGTCCGTCGATGCGCATGCCGCTGGCGGTCTCGCTGAAGGAGCCGTCGCCCACCAGGTCGAACACGTTGAAGTCCAGTGCACCGCCGGTGTTCGGGTTCACTGCCAGCAGCCAGTAGGTGATGCCCGCGCTGCACGGGTCGGCGTTGGGTTGGCCGACGGTGACGAACAGTACGTCGCCGAGCATGAAGGGCTGGTCGAGGACCCGCTCGCCATCAGCCAGGTCAAAGTACCAGCCACGGATTCCAACGCCGCGCTTGCCACTGCTGTCCCAGGCCACGGGGGTGCTGCTCAGTTGGCGGACCTCGCTGGTGCCGGCGCTGTGGGTGACGGTTTCCTGGGTCAGTGTCTGGGCCTGCAGATCGGAAAGCTTGTTCAGCGCGGCAGGCGCGCCGGCTCCGTCGACGTGGGCGAGGTAGTCGGTCTGGTCCCAGAAGCTGTACAGGGACTGGCGGCTGACCGCGCCTTCCTTGTCGCCCCCCTCGAAGTACTTGCCGGTGCCGGTGATCACCAACTGCCCGCCGCGTGGATGCTGGGTGACTTCGCCGGCGGCGCTCAGCGGCTGGCCGCGGCTGCCGGGGATGCTGGCGAGCACGCTGGAAGCGACGTCGAGGCCGGCCTGCCGGTAGAGCTGGCCCTGCAGGCTGCCGTAGTAGCGCTGGGCGAGTTCACCGGGACTGTCGGCGCGGGTCCAGGCGACCGTGCTGCCGACCTCGCCGTCGCCAGCGGCGGACTGGCTGGCAGCGCTGATGCGTCCATCCTCCAGGCGGATCGACAGTGAGTAGCCCTTGGCGGTGTCGTAGCCGTTTCCGCTGAGCACATAGGCAACCCCGTCGGAGAAGGTGATCACCGGCCGATCGAGCACGTAGCCGAACTCGATGTCCTTGCCGTTCTCGCTGCTGGCGCTGCCTGCGTACTCCCAGAGCAGGCGGGGCTGGTCGGCGTTGGTGATGTCCAGGGCGAACAGGCCGCGCCCGCCGCGTCCGGGCGCCATGACCAGCACGGTGTGCCAGCTGCCATCGAAATGCACATCACGGGTGACCGCGCTGCCGTCGACATAGAAACGGTGCAGGCTGTTGGTGTTTTCCTCTTCCGAGCGCGCGGCGTAGTGGGTGTCGGAGAGGTAGTTGAGCTGTCCGTACACGGCGGCGGGAATGAAGGCCCAGCGCTCCCGACCGGTCTCGTCGAAAGCGTGCAGCATGCCGTCGTTGGCGCCGACGTAGAGACGACTCTCGCGAGTGGCATTGGCTTGCCGGAAGGCGTCGTAGCCGGTCGCGCCGGAGGCTTTCTCCAGGTAGTAGGTGACCGCGGATGGCGGGCCGACGACCACGGGCGAGGAGTAGATGATGTCGCCCAGCAGATGGTTGCGGGCGCGGAAGGTGTCGCCTTCGTCACTGCGATCGCCGCGTAGCCAGGCGACGCGTTTCTCTCCCAGGTGGTCCTCACGCTGGGTACCCGGAGTGCGGTTGAGCAGCTGTTGCTGCTGGGCCGCGAGGTTGCCCCAGGTGAAGGCCTGCAGGTGACCCTTGGCACTGTCGGGTGCGGTATTGGTGTAGATGCTGCGGCTGGCCGGTGAGCGCTGGTTGAGCTGGTTGCGGAACGACAGCGCGGAGTTCGCCTGGGTATTGCCCTGGGCGTCGAGGCGGTACTGCAGGATGTCGCCGCTCCAGTCGGTGGGTTGGTAGCTGGCGCGATAGAGGTGGGTGTCGGTGCTCAGCGAGGTGGAGCTGGCGCCGGCGGCAGCCACCGCCAGCTGGTTGCTGGAGATGCTGCTGACGATGGCCTGGAAGGCCTTCACCAGTTCGCTGGTGGAGTCGGCGCTGAAGAATTCGCCGCGGGAGTTCAGCGCGCCGTGCCAGAGCGCGGCCACCTTGCCTTCGTTGGCGGTGACGGTCATGCCGTCGAGGCTGGTGCTGGCGCTCGGGTTGGGCCAGCTCCGGGTGCCGTCGAGCAGTTGCCGATAGGAGCCGGAATAGGTGTCGCCGTCCCACTGCAGGTACTTCAGCGTCGGGCCGAGCCCCAGGCCTACGGTGTAGGTGGTGATGTGCTGCCAGGTGGCCGGGTCGTTCTTCGGGTTCCAGTAGTCGTTGCCGTCGCGAAAGCGCGGTGGAACCTTGTTTTCCAGGTCGCTGCGGGCGTCGGTGGCCCAGCCGAGGAAGATGTTGTCGGCCAGGGTGTTCGACCATTTGTCCTGATAGGGCGCCGTCGCCGTGAAGGCGGTGCCGTCGGGCAGGGTGCGCGAAGTGCCGTCGGCGTTGCTGCCGCCGGAACCGTCGCCGAAGCCATCGGTCATCAGCAGGTGGTAGCTAGGCCGGCAGGCGTACTCGGTCTTCACGTCGCGGGGGCTGCCCGGCGCACGGGCGTAGGGGTTATAGGCGGTGGTGTTGCTCAGGTAGCTGTTGACCCGGTTCTGCGCCGTCCCCAGGGGCGTGCCGCCGCTGGCGGCGAGGCGGCTGGTGAAGTTGAAGAAGTCGGCCTTGTGCTGGCCGGCGAAGGCCGCGAGGGTCTGGTTGCCGCAGGCCGTGGAGTTCAGGTTGAAGTTGGTGTTGTAGCAGCTGTTCAGCGCCTGCCAGGTCACCCGGATGTGCTCGGGCAGGTCGAACAGCGCCAGGTTGGCGGCGGTGCGCGTGGCGAGTTGGCGGGTACGGTAGAAGGAAAACCAGTTGGCGTAGTTCTGCTTCTCTTCCGCCGTGCTGACCCAGTGCGGGGTGAAGCAGGTGCGGGTGCAGGCGCTGGCGCTGGTGAACGACGAGTCCGCCGCGCAGTTCTGCACGGCACTGAGGCTGCTGGTGGCGACATTGCGCGCGTGCGGGCAGGACGCGTTGAACTGGTAGTAGTGGGCGTAGCGCTGGTAGCTGTCGGTGCTGTTGACCGGTTGGATTGCGTTCTGGCCATAGCCATTGCCGGTATTGCGGTTCAGGTCGACGGTGCCGGTCTGGATGGTGAGAAAGCCGTCGTAGTAAGCCTTGTCGAAGCTGGTGACGTAGCGCTCGCTGACGATCCGGCCGCCGCTGAAGGTGACCTTCCACGGCGCCTCGTAGGTGATGTCCGGGTTGTAGTACATCGGGTTGTAGGCGGTGGAACGGTTGGCGATGCTGTAGGAGCTCATGCCATCCGGGGTGTAGGCGCTGGTCATGCTGCCGGAGTCGTCGAGGGTAACGATCAGGTTGGGCGAGACGCCTTCCACCAGGAACAGCGGCGCCTGGCTCGGGGCTGCGGCTTGCGCATCCGTGCAGGTGAGCAGAATCGCCAGGCCGGCCAGTACGGCGAGGTGGGACGACGAGTGGAGCTGGTCAGCGCTGGACACGGGCGTACTCCTGTAGTCGGACCAGGGCCTGGTCGGTGATGCCGGTGGAAAGGGCGTTCATCTGCAGCAGCAGGGTGCCATTGCCCGCCAGGCAGTCGGCCATGGCACTGGAGGAACGGCTCTCGCATTGCGCGGCGACGTACCAGCGCGGTGCGCTGCTCAGTTCCGCCAGTTGGTCGGGGTTGGCCAGGTCGTTGCCCCGGTAGGTGCGCGCCCGTGGCAGCAGTGCGCTGCTGGCGGCATTCTCCGGTTCGAGCCAGAGTCGGTCGCACAGCAGGACCTGTTGCTGGTTCTGCGCGGTGCTGATGCAGGTGTCGGCCTCGCCCACGGCCATCGATGGGCTGTAGCGGGTCCGCGCCAGTGCTTCGCTGATTGCCGAATCGGCGCCACCCAGCGCCGCCTGGTAGTCCCTCGTCTCGGCCAGGCTGTTGTCCAGCAGCAGGCCGCTGCGCAGGTTGCCCAGGGCCAGGATGCTCAGCGCCAGCAGCATGAGCAGGGCGATCAGCAGGGTCTGGCCGCGTTGCCGGTTCATGGCTGGTTCCTCAGGTAGAGCGTCTGCGCGAAGGCGCTGCACAGGCCGCGCGCGCCGGTGTTTTTCGTCGTCGCGGGGTTCAGCGGGTCCTGGTAGGTGCAGTTTTCGGGCAGCAATGCGCGGGTGGAGGTGACCACCAGGCCGGCGCGGAGCTGGTTGGTTGAGCCGACCGCGAACATCAGGTCGTGGATGCCGCTGGCAAGGGCGACCTCACCGGCGGACAAGGCGTTGTTGGTCTTGCACAGCAGCTCGCCGTCGACCAGTCGCAGGTGGCTGACCAATACCGGCGGACTGCCCGTGTCGTCATCGCTGTAGAGCGAGGCGCCGGTGCAGTCCTGGTGTACCTGCGCATCGCTGCGCTGTGGGCGCTGGTAGCGCAGGCACAGGCCGCGGCCGCCGGCATCCAGGCTGGCGATCTTGCCGGCGCCGAGGACGCAGCCGGTGGCTGTGTCGGTCAGCGCCGGGAAGGGCCCCTCGCGGTCGATGACGAAGTCGTACTGCTGCTCGTCGGCATCGCTGGCGTGGCGCACCCAGGCGCTGTAGCCGGCATGCCCGCTCTCGCGCTGCAGCAGGTCGAGGATGAAACGGGCATTGGCCTGGTTCTGCTGCTGCGCGTGGTTGAAGGCGGCGTGATCACTGCCCGACAGGTAGATCTGCAGCACGCCCAGCAGCACCATCACGCCCAGCGCAATGGCGACCATCAGCTCGATCAGGGACAGGCCGGTCTGGCGCTGCGGGCTCATGGCTGGAAACTCAGTCGGTAGCGCTCGACACCGCCGGCATCGCTGCCGGAAAGGCAGGCCGCATCGTCATCGTCAGCGGTGGTCGGGCTGCCGGCCTGGCAGTTGCGGCTGTGCCAGGCCAGCTGGATCAGCAGCAGCGGCTGGCGCGAACCGGCGTCGCAGGCCTTGCCGTCGCGGCTGGGGCAGATGAAGGTGGCATCGCTCAACAGCGCATCGTCGGTGTTGAGCTTCAGGCGCAACTGTTCGACCCAGCAGGCCAGTTCGCGCCTGGCCCGGTCCGCCTTGCCCAGGCCGCTGGTAGCGCAGCTCTGGCCACTGCCGAGGCTGGGAAAGCTGCTGCCGGCCGGGACCAGGTAGGCCGCGTCGGTACTGAGCTTGCCCTTGCTGACCAGCGCCTCGCGATTGGCCTGGATGCTGCGGGCAAGGTCCGCGGCCAGCAGAAGGGCGTTCTGCCGCTGCTGGCTGTCGTGGCTGTAGGCGATGCTGCGGCTCTGCAGCGCCAGCAGGCCGAGCAGGGCGACGCTGGTAAGCATCACCGCCACCATGACCTCGATCAGATAGAAGCCCCGCTGAGCCGCATGGGATCGGCGCGTCAGTCGCATGGAGCCACCGCTCCGCCGCGCTGCAGGCAGACCTTGCTCGAATAGCCGCCGGCGGTCAGGGTGAAGACCCGCGGGAAGCTGCCGCTGGCGCTGCCCATGGCGACGCCGTTGCCGTCGAACTCCAGTGCTCCCGCCGGCTCCTGGGTGATGAGCACCGCGCCGGAATCATCGAGCCGGGTCCTGCGCAACTCGATCTCCCGATGGCCCTCCAGATCGCCGCCGCGCAGTCGACCGATGCTCAGTTCGGAGGTCCAGTCTGCGCTGCTCTGCGGAGTCACTCGCACCGGCTGCTGGCCGATCTGCGCCTGGGCGCGGGCGTACTGCAGCACCGCGACCAACTGCTTGCCGGTGCTCTGCGCGCGGTTGCGATTGATCAGCAGGTCGAAGGAGGGCACCGCGATGCCCAGCAGGATCGCCAGGATCGCGATGGTCACCATCGCTTCGATCAGGGTGAAGCCACGCTGAGCTCGCCGGGGGCTGGCCGGAGCGTGCAACTGAGTGTTGGGTGAATCCATCGTCTCGCCATCGTCATGAAACGCCGTGCGCTGGCGCTTCCTGTGGTGCGCCGGGCACGGACCTTGATGGCGTGGTTTTTATCGCGACGGTTGGCGAGGGTGATTTAAGACGATTCTTAAAGACGGCGGCCCGCTGCGCGGCATGTGGTCGCGTTCACGCTACGGGCGATGCAGGGCTGTCCGGCTCAGCTTGCCGATGACTCAGCCACCGATAAGAAAGTTGCCAGTCCTGCCGGCGCTTTCGCCCTCCAGTGCCGGGAGTTCTGCTTCGTCCTTCAGGTTCACCCCCGACAGCTGCCGGCGGCAGGCTTCGCGCATCAGGTAGAGCAGGCGGTGGGTGGCGAGGCCGTAGCTCAGGCCTTCCAGCCGCACGTTGGAGATGCAGTTGCGGTAGGCGTCGTTCAGGCCGACCTTCGGCGCCCAGGTGAAGTACAGGCCCAGGCTGTCGGGTGAGGACAGGCCGGGGCGCTCGCCGATCAGGATCACCACCATCTTCGCCCGCAGCAACTCGGCGACTTCGTCGGCCACGGCGACCCGGCCTTGTTGCACCAGCGCGACCGGCGACAGGCTCCAGCCTTCGTTGCGCGCCTGTTCTTCCATGCGTTCTAGGAAGGGCAGGCTGTGACGTTGCACCGCGAGCGACGAGAGACCGTCGGCGATCACCACGGCGAGGTCATAACCCTGTGGGTGACGGTCAGCGTGGCGACGCAGAATCTCCACCGATTCCTCGTTCAGCCGACGGCCCAGGTCAGGGCGTTGCAGGTAGGTGTCGCGGTCGGCGGCGGCACTATGCAGCAGCAAGGTGTCGCGGCCGCGCTCGGCCAGTTGCGCGGCGAGGCCGTCACGCTCGAAGGGCAGGTGCACGGCGTCGCGCGCCTGGGCGTGGGCGAACTGGAAGTCCAGTTGCGCGCCGGTCGGCAGGCTGGTGCCGGCGCGGCCCAGGGCGATGCGCGCGGAGGTCAGGCGGCGCAGTTCCTGCCAGGGGTTGGGGGTGAAGCTGTCGCTCATCGAAAACTCCTCCGCTCAGGACAGTTGCGCGAGTGCGTGGCGGAAGGCGCCGGGAAGCTGGCCGGCCATCTGCACGCGGCCATCCTGCTGGCGGAGGATCTCCATGCGCGCAAGCCACGCCTCGAACTCCGGCGCCGGCCGCAGGCCCAGCGTCTGGCGCGCGTACAGCGCGTCATGGAAGGAGGTGGTCTGGTAGTTGAGCATCACGTCGTCGGAGCCGGGGATGCCCATGATGAAGTTGATGCCGGCCACGCCCAGCAGGGTCAGGAGCATGTCCATGTCGTCCTGGTCGGCTTCGGCGTGGTTGGTGTAGCAGATGTCGCAACCCATGGGCACGCCGAGCAGCTTGGCGCAGAAGTGGTCTTCCAGGCCGGCGCGGATGATCTGCTTGCCGTTGTACAGGTATTCCGGGCCGATGAAGCCGACCACGGTGTTCACCAGGAACGGCTTGAAGTGCCGCGCCACCGCGTAGGCGCGGGTCTCGCAGGTCTGCTGGTCGACGCCGTGGTGGGCATTGGCCGACAGCGCGCTGCCCTGGCCGGTCTCGAAGTACATGAGGTTGTCGCCGAGCGTCCCGCGCTTCTGCGACAGCCCTGCTTCGTAGCCTTCCTTGAGGATCGCCAGGCTCACGCCGAAGCTGGCGTTGGCCGCCTCGGTGCCGGCGATGGACTGGAACACCAGGTCCAGCGGCGCGCCCCGGTTGATTGCCTCGATGGAGCTGGTGACGTGGGTCAGCACGCAGGACTGGGTGGGAATCTCGTAGCGCTGGATGATCGCGTCGAGCATCTCCAGCAGGGTGCAGATCGACTGCAGGCTGTCGGTGGCCGGGTTGATGCCGAGCATGGCGTCGCCGTTGCCGTAGAGCAGGCCGTCGAGCACGCTGGCGGCGATGCCTGCCGGATCGTCCGTCGGGTGGTTGGGCTGCAGGCGCGTGGACATGCGCCCGCGCAGCCCCATGGTGTTACGGAAGCGGGTGACTACGCGGATTTTCTGCGCGACCAGCACTAGGTCCTGCACACGCATGATCTTCGATACCGCGGCTGCCATCTCCGGTGTCAGCCCGGGCGCAAGGGCGCGCAGGCTGGCTTCGTCGGCGGCGTCGCCGAGCAGCCAGTCGCGCAGGCTGCCCACCGTGAGGTGGCTGACCGCCGCGAAGGCCTGGCGGTCGTGGCTGTCGATGATCAGCCGGGTGACTTCGTCGCTCTCGTAGGGGATCAGCGCCTCGTCGAGGAAGTGCTTGAGCGGGATGTCGGCCAGCGCCATCTGCGCGGCGACGCGCTCGGCGTCGCTGCCGGCGGCGACCCCGGCGAGGCGGTCGCCGGAGCGCGCCGGGCTGGCCTTGGCCATCACCTCGCGCAGGCTGTCGAAGCGCCAGGTCTGGCCACCGACGCTGTGGACGAATCCGGACATGGCGCTACTCCTCAGCCCTGGCTGGCGAACGATGCGTCGGTGCCGCGATTGAGGCTGATGACGATGCTGCAGATGGAGCAGCCGCCGATCATCAGCACCAGGAACACCGAGGCGATGACACTGTTGAACCAGAGCATGGCGGCCAGGCAGACCAGCGCCAGGACCAGCGCGATGGCCGGCACCACCGGGTAGCCCGGCGCGCGGAAGCTGCGCTCCAGGTCCGGCTCACTGCGGCGCAGCTTGAACAGGCTGAACATGCTCATGATGTACATGACGATGGCGCCGAACACGCTCATGGTGATCATCGCCGCGGTCAGGGTCATGCCCTGCAGGCTGATCAGGCCGTCGCTGAAGATCGCCGCGATGCCCACGGCGCCGCCGGCGAGGATGGCGCGGTGCGGGGTCTGGAAGCGCGACAGCTTGGCCAGGCTACGCGGCAGGAAGCCGGCGCGGGCCAGGGCGAAGAACTGCCGCGAGTAACCCAGGATGATGCCGTGGAAACTCGCCACCAGGCCGAACAGGCCGATCCACACCAGCATGTGCATCCAGGTCGAGTTGTTGCCGACCACGGCTTTCATCGCCTGCGGCAGCGGGTCGTTGATGTTCGACAGGGCGCGCCAGTCGCCCACGCCGCCGGCGAAGATCATCACGCCGATGGCCAGGGTCACCAGGGTCAGGATGCCGGCGATGTAGGCGCGCGGGATGGTGCGTTTCGGGTCTTTCGCCTCCTCGGCGGCCATGGCCGCGCCCTCGATGGCGAGGAAGAACCAGATGGCGAAGGGGATCGCGGCAAAGATGCCGGCCATGGCGGTGGAGCCGAATACATCCGAGCCGGCCCAGCCGTTGAGCACGAAGTTGCTGAAGCTGAAGCCCGGTGCGACCACGCCCATGAACACCAGCAACTCGGCCACTGCCAGCACGGTCACCACCAGTTCGAAGGTGGCGGCGATGCTTACGCCGAGGATATTCAGGGTCATGAAGATCACATAGGCGCCGGTGGCCGCCCACTTCGGATCGAGGCCGGGGAACTGCACGTTGAGGTAGGCACCGATGGCCATGGCGATGGCCGGCGGGGCGAAGACGAACTCGATCAGGGTGGCGATGCCGGCGATCATCCCGCCGGTCTTGCCGAACGCCCGCAGGCTGTAGGCGAAGGGCCCGCCAGCGTGGGGGATGGCGGTGGTCAGCTCGGTGTAGCTGAAGATGAAGCAGGTGTACATCACCGCGACGATCAGCGTGGTGACGAGGAAGCCCAGGGTACCGGCGGCGGCCCAGCCGTAGCTCCAGCCGAAGTACTCGCCGGAGATCACCAGGCCCACGGCGAGCCCCCAGAGGTGAAGGGTGCCAAGCGTTGGTTTGAGTTGTGATGCGCTCATTGTTGTTATTCCTCTCTCCGCAAGGGATAGGCCGCAAGTGGGGCGGGCCGCAGGGGCGTGGACGGATACCTGAGACTCGATGGTAGTGGCGCACTGCCGCGCAAGACTTGACCGCTGGAACCGGCTTTCGCCGTGCAGGGTCAACTGGTTGTTACCCATTGCCCCACCGTGCGCACGGTGCTCGCTTCTGGTGCCGGAAATCGCCCGCCTGCCCCGTGCTGTGGCAGCTGCAGGCCAGGCGCGGCGCCGTGTCGGGGTTGTTGGTAGCGATCGGCGAGGCACGGGATTTGCTTTGTTTTCCCGTTCCCTGTTCCCGCGTGCGACGTGCCCCGAGCACCTCATAACAAGATCGGTAACCGACATGAGCCAGCCTCTGTTTTCCCCGTCCGGCCTGAGCCTGCCCCTGGCCAGCAACATCGGCGTGCTGTCCGCTGCCGCCAGCGGCCTGGGACGCTTCATCGGCGACCAGGGCGGCGACATCGACCGCGTCTTCGGTCGCGCCGGCATCGACCCGGAGCGCCTGCTGCATCCGACCCTGAGCCTGGCGCTGACCAACTACTGCCAGGTGCTGGAAGAGGCCGCGCGACAGTCGGGCTGCGACAACTTCGGGCTGCGCTACGGCGAGCAGTTCCGCCCTCGCGAGCTAGGCCTGCTGGGCTACGTCGGGCTGTGTTCGGAAACGCTGGAAGAGGCGCTGAAGAACTTCGCTGCCGCCTTCCCCTACCACCAGCACGACACCCTGATCCGTCTGGTGGATTGCGGCGAGTGCTATCGCTTCGACTACCAGGTTCGCCACGGCGCGATCCTCGACCGCCGCCAGGACGCCGAGCTGACCTTGGGCATGGCACTGAACCTGATGCGCCACGCGCTCGGCCCCGAGTGGGCGCCGCGTGCGGTGAGCTTCGAGCACGCGCGGCCGGAAGGCTGGCAGGAACATGGGCGGGTGTTCGATGCGCCGGTGCTGTTCCAGCGCGGCTGCAATTCGATGCTGATTCCCAAGCGTGACCTCTACGGCCGGCAGATGCCCGAACGCGACGCCAACCTCTTGTTCCTGGTGCAGGACGTGATCCGTCGCCTGGGCGAGCAGGGCGGTGCGCCGAATCTGGTGGAGGACGCCGGCACCCAGATTCGCCTGGCGCTGGCGGATGGCGAGCCGTCGCTGGAGATCATTGCCGAACAACTGGAGCTCACCACCGCCGGCCTGCAGCGACGCTTGCGCGAGGCCGGGCTGAGCTTCAGCCAGCTGGTGGAAAACACCCGTCGCGAGCTGGCGCTGCACTATCTGCGGCAGCCGCAGAGGCCGATCTCCGAGTTGGCGCCGCTGCTGGGCTACTCCGAGACCAGCGCCTTCTCCCGCGCCTTCCGCCGATGGTTCGGCGTGAGCCCGCGGCAGTGGCGTAGCGACGCCAGCTGAGGTTTTTCATTGCAGGAGCGGGCTATGCCCGCTATCGCCGGCTTTGCCGGCGGCCTGCATACGGATCGCGGGCATGGCCCGCTCCTACAACAGCTTGGTGGCCTGTTATCCCTTGTAGAGTGGATAACCTGTGCCGCGCGGGGGCTATGCACGATGCCCAATCTGCTCCTGCGAATGGCATCCATCCGAGCCTTTTGCGGACATAAAAAAGCGCGGCCCGAGGGCCGCGCAAGGATCGATGTGAGGAGGCGCCCGGCTCGCGCCGGGCGGGTGGCTCAGAACAAACTCAGAAGAAGCCCAGCGGGTTGATGTCGTAGCTGACCAGCAGGTTCTTGGTCTGCTGGTAGTGGTCGAGCATCATCTTGTGGGTCTCGCGGCCCACGCCGGATTTCTTGTAGCCACCGAAGGCGGCATGCGCCGGGTACAGGTGGTAGCAGTTGGTCCACACGCGGCCAGCCTTGATGCCGCGGCCCATGCGGTATGCACGGTTGATGTCGCGGGTCCAGACGCCCGCGCCCAGGCCGTACTCGGTGTCGTTGGCGATGGCCAGTGCTTCAGCCTCGTCCTTGAAGGTGGTGACGCCCACCACCGGCCCGAAGATTTCCTCCTGGAACACGCGCATCTTGTTGCTGCCCTTGAGCAGGGTCGGCTGGATGTAGTAGCCGGTGGAAAGATTGCCGTCGAGCTTCTCGACCGAGCCGCCGACCAGGATCTGTGCGCCTTCCTGCTGGGCGATGTCGAGGTAGGAGAGGATCTTCTCGTACTGCTGCTGCGAGGCCTGGGCGCCGACCATGGTGTCGGTGTCCAGCGGGTCGCCACGCTTGATGGCCTTCACCTTCTTCATCACCACGTCCATGAACTGCGGGTAGATGGACTCCTGCACCAGCGCGCGGGACGGGCAGGTGCACACCTCGCCCTGGTTGAAGAAGGCCAGCACCAGGCCTTCGGCGGCCTTCTCGATGAAGGTCGGCTCGGCCTGCATGATGTCTTCGAAGTAGATGTTCGGGCTCTTGCCGCCCAGCTCCACGGTGGACGGAATGATGTTCTCGGCGGCGCACTTGAGGATGTGCGAGCCCACCGGGGTCGAGCCGGTGAAGGCGATCTTGGCGATGCGCTTGCTGGTGGCCAGCGCCTCTCCCGCTTCTTTACCAAAGCCCTGGACGACGTTGAGCACGCCCTTGGGCAGCAGGTCGCCGATCACTTCCATCAGCACGCAGATGCCCAGCGGGGTCTGCTCGGCCGGCTTGAGCACGATGCAGTTGCCGGCGGCCAGGGCCGGGGCGAGTTTCCACGCGGCCATCAGCAGCGGGAAGTTCCACGGGATGATCTGCCCGACCACGCCCAGCGGCTCATGGATGTGGTACGCGACGGTGCTGTCGTTGATCTCGGCGGCGCTGCCTTCCTGCGCGCGGATGCAACCCGCGAAGTAGCGGAAGTGGTCGGCGGCCAGCGGGATGTCGGCATTCAGGGTTTCGCGGATCGGCTTGCCGTTGTCCCAGGTCTCCGTGACGGCCAGCAGTTCCAGGTTCTGTTCGATGCGGTCGGCGATCTTCAGCAGCACCAGCGAGCGGTCCTGCACCGAGGTGCGGCCCCAGGCATCGGCGGCGGCGTGGGCGGCGTCCAGCGCCTTGTCGATGTCCTCGGCGGTGGAGCGGGGGAACTCGGCGATGGGCTGGCCATTCACCGGCGAGGTGTTGGTGAAGTACTGACCCTTCACCGGCGGGACGAATTCGCCGCCGATGTAGTTGCCGTAGCGCGCCTTGAACGAAACGATGGCGCCTTCGCTACCGGGATGGGCATAACGCATGGTCGGATCTCCTGGGTCTTGTGCTTGTTGGGGAGGACGTTGAACAAGCGTAGAGCAAGGGCCGGGCCATGCCAGTGAAAGGCACGCCGCGCATGGGCTGGACGGGCAACGGGCGATGCTCCGGAAAGCGCGCTGTTGCGCCGCTGGCACAGTGCCGGGTGACACTTTGTCCCGTTTTCGTGACAGTCGTGACCTGACGGTCGGCCAGGCGTTGCATTGGGCTGGCGCGTGGGGGATGCTGTCCTGCGTTCCATCGCTTTCTGTAGGAAGAGAAAGGTCCTGCAAGACTTCGTTGGAATTCGGGGCTGCCTCCCCGTCCCCAAGCGGAGAACAACAAGAATGCGCGCCAACGATTTGAGCCGCCACGCCCGCCAGGTCATGACCGTGGCCGAGGGCAAGGCCCCCGCCGGTGCCCCCGGCGCGGACCCATCGATCGCCCGCTCCTGGATGCGCTGCCTGGAGCAATACCACCTCGACCCGGCGCAACCCATGGCGCCCGCCGTGCTGGAACACGCGCGCATGCTCGAGGTCCGCGAGCGCCACCGGCAGGTGCTGGAGATCGCCAGCGACGAGATGAACAGCCTGCACCAGCAGCTGTCCGGCGCCGGCCATGCGGTGCTGCTCACCGATTCCCGCGGGGTGATCCTCAACTGTGTCAGCGAAGCCGCCGAGCGGCGCACCTTCGAGCAGGCCGGGCTGTGGCTCGGCGCCGACTGGAGCGAAGCCCGCGAAGGTACCAACGGCATCGGCACCTGCCTGGTGGAGCGCCAGGCGCTGACCATTCACCAGGACGAACACTTCCGCAGCCGCCACACCGGGCTGACCTGCTCGGCCAGCCCGGTATTCGACCCGCAGGGCGAACTGCTGGCGGTGCTCGACGTTTCCTCCGCGCGCCGCGACGTGTCGCGGCAGAGCCAGTTCCACACCATGGCGCTGGTCAACCTCTCGGCCAAGGCCATCGAGAGCTGCTACTTCCTGCGTCATTTCGAAGACCAGTGGCTGCTGCGCTTCCACCTGCAACCCGACGGCCTGGGGCTGTTCAGCGAAGGCATGCTGGCCTTCGGCGGCGACGGGCGCATCCGCGCGGCGAACCAGAGCGCCATCAACCTGCTCGGCAGCCGCCGGGAAAGCCTGATCGGCCGCTCGCTGGAGCAGTGCTTCGATTGCCGGCTGGACGACCTGTTCAGCCGCGCCGACCCGCATCCCAACGCCAGCTGGCCGCTGCGCACCCACGCCGGGCGCACCCTGTATGCGCTGCTGCGCGGCAAGCGGCCCATCGCCGCCGCGCCGGTCCTGCCACGCGCGCCTCTGGCGAAAGGCTTGTGTATCGACGACCCGCAACTGGCCCACGATTTCCGCCGTGCGCTGAAGGTCTACGCCCACGACGTGCCGCTGCTGCTGCAGGGCGAGACCGGCACCGGCAAGGAGGCTTTCGCCCGCGCCGTGCATCTGGGCGGCGAGCGCGCCGGCAAGAGCTTCGTCGCGCTGAACTGCGCGGCGATTCCCGAAACCCTGATCGAGAGCGAACTGTTCGGCTACCGCGGCGGCAGCTTCACCGGTGCGCGCAAGGAAGGCATGCGCGGCAAGCTGCAGCAGGCCGATGGCGGCACGCTGTTCCTCGACGAGATCGGCGACATGCCGCTGGCGCTGCAGACCCGCCTGCTGCGCGTGCTGGAAGAGCGCCAGGTGGTGCCCATCGGCGGCGAACCGCAGGATGTGGATATCCGCCTGATCAGCGCCAGCCACCGTGACCTGGAAGCACTGGTAGCCGCCGGGCAGTTCCGCGAAGACCTCTACTACCGCCTCAACGGCCTGGTGGTTGCGCTGCCGCCGCTACGCGAGCGCGAAGACCGCTGCGCACTGCTCGACCATCTGCTGGCCGAGGAGAGCAAGGGCCGCAGCGTGCGCCTGGACGACGACGTGCGTCGGCACCTGCTGGACTTCCCCTGGCCGGGCAACGTGCGCCAGTTGCGTAACGTGCTGCGCACGCTCTGTGCACTGTGCGACGGCGGCCGCATCCAGATGGCCGACCTGCCGCCGGACCTGCGCCGCGCGCCGGCTGCCGCCGCGGCTCCGGTCGCCTTGGCCGGGGAGGGCGGTGACACCCTTGGCGCTGCCGAACGCAACGCGCTGCTGGAGGTGCTCGAAGCGCAGCGCTGGCACATCAGCCGTGCCGCGCAGCAGCTGGGCATCAGCCGCAATACCCTGTACCGCAAGCTCAACCGCCACGGCCTGAGCCGGAAAAGCCTCTCGTAGGATGGGTGGAGCGCAGCGATACCCATGCTGACCCGGTTCCCGGAATCGATGGGTATCGCTTCGCTCCACGCCATCCTACGTATCGTTCCCGTGACGACTTTCCCCGGCCTGCGGGAACCGCCTCCCCACCTCGTCGTCTGATGCCCCGGCGGCGGGCCGCGCGGGGGTGCGCTGTGCTACTCTGCCGCCCATTCGAAGTGCCTTCAAAGGCTTGATTGCAGGAGTCTGCATGCATATCCACATCCTCGGCATCTGCGGCACCTTCATGGGGTCGCTGGCCGTCCTGGCCAAGGAACTGGGCCACCGCGTGACCGGCTCCGACGCCAACGTCTACCCGCCCATGAGCACCCAGCTGCAAGCCCAGGGCATCGAGCTGATGCAGGGCTACGACCCCGCGCACCTGGAGCCGGCACCGGACCTGGTAGTGGTCGGCAACGCGCTGTCGCGCGGCAACCCGGCAGTGGAGTACGTGCTGAACAAGGGCCTGCCCTATGTCTCCGGCCCGCAGTGGCTGGCCGACCACGTGCTGCAGGGCCGCTGGGTCCTGGCGGCCGCCGGCACCCACGGCAAGACCACCACCAGCAGCATGCTGGCCTGGGTCCTGGAGCACGCCGGCATGAGCCCGGGCTTCCTGATCGGCGGCGTGCCGCAGAACTTCGGGGTCTCCGCGCGCCTGGGCGGCACCCCGTTCTTCGTGGTCGAGGCCGACGAGTACGACAGCGCCTTCTTCGACAAGCGCTCCAAGTTCGTCCACTACCACCCGCGCACGGCGATCCTGAACAACCTGGAGTTCGACCACGCGGACATCTTCCCCGACCTCGCGGCCATCGAGCGACAGTTCCACCACCTGGTGCGGACCATCCCCGGCGAAGGCCTGGTCATCCACCCGACGTCCGAGACCGCACTCAAGCGCGTGATCGACATGGGCTGCTGGACGCCTGTGCAGACCACCGGCGAAGGCGGCCAGTGGCAGGCGCGCCTGCTCAGCGACGACGGCTCGCACTTCGAGGTGCTGTTCGACGGCAAGGCCCAGGGCACCGTGGACTGGGAACTGACCGGCCAGCACAACGTTGCCAACGCCCTGGCTTGCCTCGCGGCGGCCCGCCATGTCGGCGTGGTGCCGGAGCTGGGTTGCGCCGCGCTGTCGGCCTTCAAGAGCGTCAAGCGGCGCATGGAGAAGGTCGCGGAAGTGCAGGGCGTGACCATCTATGACGACTTCGCCCACCACCCGACTGCCATTGCCACCACCCTCGACGGCCTGCGCAAGCGCGTCGGCGATGCCAAGGTGATCGCCGTGGTCGAACCGCGCTCCAACTCCATGAAGCTCGGTGCCCACCGCGACGGCCTGCCGGAGTCCGTGGTGCAGGCCGACAACGTGTTCTGGTACGCGCCGCCGAACCTCGGCTGGGACCTGGCGGCCACCGTCGCCAGTTCCACGGTGCCCACGCAAGTGTGCGATTCGCTGGAAGCCATCATCGAGGGCGTGAAGGCCATCGCCACGCCGGGCACCCAGGTAGTGGTCATGAGCAACGGCGGATTCGGCGGCCTGCACGGCAAGCTGGCCAAGGCGCTGGAGGGCTGAACATGGCCGGAGCCGAACGCGTCACCCTCGCCATGACCGGCGCCTCGGGCGCCCAGTACGGCCTGCGTCTGCTCGACTGCCTGGTGCAGGAAGACCGCGAGGTGCACTTCCTGATCTCCAAGGCCGCGCAACTGGTGGTGGCCACCGAGACCGACGTGACCCTGCCGAGCAAGCCGCAGGCGATGCAGGCTTTCCTGAGTGAATACACCGGCGCCGCGCCGGGGCAGATTCGCGTCTACGGCAAGGAAGACTGGATGGCCCCGGTGGCCTCCGGTTCCGGCGCGCCGAGTGCGATGGTGGTGGTGCCCTGCTCGACGGGGACGCTCTCGGCGATTGCCACGGGCGCCTGCAACAACCTCATCGAACGCGCCGCCGACGTGGCGCTGAAGGAGCGCCGCCAGCTGATCCTGGTGCCGCGCGAGGCGCCGTTCTCCAGCATCCACCTGGAGAACATGCTCAAGCTGTCCAACCTGGGCGCGGTGATCCTGCCGGCCGCTCCGGGCTTCTATCACCAGCCGCAGACGGTCGACGACCTGATCGACTTCGTCGTCGCGCGCATCCTCAACCAACTGGGTATTCCCCAGGACATGCTGCCGCGCTGGGGCGAACACCATCTTGTCAGCGACGAATAAGCTCCTCGCCGCCCTGTTGCTGTTGCAACTGGGCGGTTGCGCCACCGTGAAGACCCTCAACGACAGCCGCCCCGGCGATCCGCTGATCTATGCAGGCAGCCGGCTGGACTGGTATTCGCTCAATGGCGGCTGCTGCCCTAAGGACCACTTCGGCACCGACGCGCCGGCCTACCCCGGTCTCGACCTGCCCGGCAGCGCGCTGCTGGATACCTTGCTGCTGCCGCTGTCGATTGCCGCAGAGCTGGGCGTCGGCCTGCAGGTGTGGGGCGGGAACTGATCCGCTACTGCTGAACGTCAAGGGATACCCCTACGTAGGATGGCGTGGAGCGAAGCGATACCCATCAATAGTGGCAATGCCCGCATAGGTATCGCTCCGCTCCACCCATCCTACGAGAGCATGCGTATCCAGGGCTGTCCCGCGCAGAACGGTGGGCTTGCCTGCAGGAACGGGCCGCGCCCGCGACCGCGGACAAAGTCCGCGTTCACTTGAGCGCATATTGCTGAACGGGTGGGTGGGCACTCCCCCGCAAGGGCGCCTGTCGGCGCCTTCGCGGGCATGGCCCGCTCCTACAGGGTGTTCCAGTGGACGGCGGGTTACTTGCCAAGCTTGCGCAGTTCGTCCGACTCGACGATACGCACGCCCTTGCCCGGTTCCAGGGCCAGGCGCCAGAGCGCGCGGGCCAGGGCGATGGCTTCGATGCCGTGGAGCTTGCCCGGCAGGATGCGCGAGAACGGCGCGGCGAGCAGTTCGGCCAAGCGGACTTCCTCGCGTTGCCCCAGCAGCAGAGACGGCCGCGCGATGGTCAATTGCTGCCAGCCTTGCTGGCGCAGCGCATCTTCCAGTTCGCCCTTGGTCCGGCTGTAGAAGATCGATGACTTGCTGTCCGCACCCAGCGCGCTGACCACGATGTAGTGCCGGGCGCCCAGGGCCAGGCCGCGCTCGCCCAGGGCCAGCGGCAGGTCGAAATCGACGCTGCGGAAGGCCTCCTCGGAGCCCGCTTCCTTGAGTGTGGTGCCCAGGCAGCAGAATAGGGTGTCCACCGGCGTGGTCAGGTGCGGGATGAGCTCGGCCAGCGGGCCGATGGGATTGTCCAGGCGTGGGTGCTCCGCCAGCTTCCTTCGGGCCGGGGCGATGACGCGCTTGACCGTGGGCTCGTTGAGCATGCGGTCGAGCAGATGCTCACCGGTCAGGCCGGTGGCGCCAGCTAGCAGGATATTCGTCGGTTTCGAGTACATCTGTGTTTCCCCTCTGACACACCTTCCAGCTTAGTTCTCGCCCTGTCCTTTTGCCTGCGCATCGTTGCTGCCGAGCGCCAGGGCTCCGTGCGTCTGTTGCGCACGCAGGGCCTGCCAGCGAGTAATGACCGCATCCGGCGCCCAGAGTTGCGGTTCCGATGGCTCGAACTCTTCCTCCTTCTCGCGCTTGGCGACGGTGGCGCTGGCCAGCTTGAACGCCTGCCTGAGGTCGTCGGTCTGCTGGAAGGCCTTGGCAAAGAGCGCATCGCCGAAGTAGGTGAAGTCGGCCTCCTCGGAGCAACCGAAGGACACCCGGTCGCTGCGCGCGGCGGTCATGATCAGGGTCTTGTCGTCCTTGAGCGCGGGGATGAAGCCGCCGCTGTAGCAGGCGGAGATCACCAGCACCTTGGTGCGGTCCTTGAGCGGAGCGAGCAGCGTGACCAGTTCGCTGGCTGGCAGGTCGTCGAGTTTCAGGCCGGGCATGTCCAGCACCAGCTGGTGGTCATGGGAGCCGTGGCTGGTCAGGTAGATGAACACCAGGTCTTCCGGGCCGCTGCGCTGCGCGATGGTGCGCAGGGTGCGGGCGAGGGTTTCGCGGGTGGCCATGGGACGGTCGGCGAGGTGATCGCGGTGGTTCACCAGGCGTACCACGCCGCGCGCACCAAAGCGGTCACCGAGCAGGTTGGCGACGTAGTCGGCCTCGCGCAGGAACACGCTCTGCTTGCCGTCGCCGCCCAGGCTGACGCCGTAGAGCTCGATTGCCGGGGTGGACTGCGGGACGGCGGCCAGGGCTTTCTCCAGCATGGCGCCCTGTTCCAGCAAGCCGACTTCCAGCGGATTGGGCAGTGTTTTGCCGGCGGCGTCCTGGCGCAACTGGCCGGCGCTCCAGGTGCCTTTCTGCACGCTGCCGTCATGGCGGGTGAGGGTGCCGGCGCCGGAGTACTCGCCACGGGCGAAGCCGCCGCTGTAGGTCTGGCCGTCGGCCCTGGTCAGGGTGCCCTGGCCGTCGAAGCGCCAGAAACGGAAGTCGCCCTTGTAGCGGCTGCCATCGGCGCCGATGAACTCGCCCGGCCCGCTCAGCGCGCCGGCCTTGAAGCGACCGAACCAGACATCGCCGTCAGCGTTCTGGAAGCGTCCGGTGCCGTCGAACTGGTCGTTGCGGAACTCGCCGGCGTACTGGTCGCCCGCATCGTCGCGGAAGACGCCCTTGCCTTCGAGCACGCCGTTCTTGAACGGGCCGCTGTACTGGTTGCCGAGGCTGTCGCGGCGGGCCCCTTCACCGTTGGCTTCGCCACGGGAGAAGGCGCCCTGGTGGTGGGTGCCATCGGCTTGTTCGAGGCTGCCCAGGCCCTCGTAGCGACCCTTGCGGAAGCCGCCGCTGTAGGTGGTGCCGCCCTGGGAAATCCGCCCTTCGCCGTCGAACTCGCCGCGCTTGAACTGGCCCTCGTAGAAGCTGCCGTCGGCGTACTGCAGGCGGCCACGCCCTTCGAACAGGCCGTCGCGGAACTCGCCTTCATAGCTCGTGCCGTTGCCGTCGTTCCACTTGCCCTGGCCGCTCTGCAGGCCCTTGTCGAAGCCGCCCTCGTACCAGGCGCCGTTGCTGTAATCCAGCCGCCCGGGCCCTTGCAACTGGCCGTTCACCAGCTCGCCACGGTAGCGCGCGCCGTCGGGCAGGCGGGCGTCCGGGGGCGTCAGCGGTTCGCCTTCGCCGCAGGCAGTCAGGAGCAGGGCAAGGCTCAAGGGCAGGAGTTGGCGTGGCATCGGGACTCTCGAATCGACGGTGGGGCGCAGAGTGAGTGTGACGTAAAAAAGCCCGCGGACGCGGGCTTTTTTCTCAGCGCTGTGCCAGAGCCGTCAGACGAAGCACAGGCTCAGCGATTCGGCGATGTAGGCCGGCTTGGGCAGGCCTTCGATCTCCAGGGTGCAGCGGGCCTTGATCAGCCACTGGCCGGGGTTCTTCTCGGTGATGTCGGTGATGGTCACCTGCAGGCGCACGCGCGAATCCACCGGTACCGGCTGGATGAAGCGCACGCTGTCGAGACCGTAGTTGACCACCATCTTGGGGTTCTCCGGCAGGACCAGCAGGCCCTCGCAGAGCTTGGGGATCAGCGACAGCGACAGGAAGCCGTGGGCGATGGTGCCGCCGAAGGGCGTCTTCTTCGCCTTTTCCGGGTCGACGTGGATGAACTGGTGGTCCTCGGTGCACTCGGCGAACTGGTTGATGCGCTGTTGATCGACGGTGATCCACTGCGAATGGCCCAGGTCCTTGCCGATGTAGTCCTTCAGTGCGCTTACGGGTACGAATGCCATGTTTCCTCCGGGGATATCGTTGTTCTTCTAATGCGGCCTGCGTAAGAGTCCGACAACAGATCAGCATGGGGTCCGCGGCCGGTCAAGCCGCAGCGGCATTCATGCTTTGGGCGAATGCCGAGCCATAGCGGTCGCCGGGCGGGCATAATGGCGGCTCCTTGCGCTGGAGATGTTCCCTGATGTTGCTACGCGGCCTGACCTGGCTGGTGCTGTTCCAACTGCTCGGCACGGGCCTGAATGCTCTCATCCTGCACATGATTCCCGGCCCCATCATTGGGCTGGTGCTGCTGTTCGCCTTCCTGGTGTGGAACGGCGAGGTGAGCAAGCCGGTGAACGAGGCGGCCGCCTCGCTGCTGCGCTACCTGCCGTTGCTGCTGGTGCCGGCGGCGGTGGGCGTGATGGCCTACGCGAAGCAGATCGCCGCGGACTTCTGGGCCATCGCCGGCGCCCTGGCGCTGTCGCTGCTGGTGTCCTTCGTGTTCGCCGGCTGGCTGATGCAGAAGCTCATCGACCGCCAGCGCAAGCAGAAGGAGGGCGCGTGATGTTCGACTGGCAAGGCGCGCTGAACTCCGTCATCCACCATCCGCTGTTCTGCGTCGGCGTCACCCTGGGTGCCTACCAGCTGGCGCTGGCCGCCTACGAGCGCACGCGCTGGGTGTTCCTGCAGCCGGTGCTGGTGTCGATGCTGATGGTCATCGCGGTGCTGCTGGCCTGCGGCATCGACTACGCGGAATACAGCAACAGCGCCAAGGTGCTGACCATCCTGCTCGGTCCCGCTACCGTCGCGCTGGCGGTGCCGCTGTTCCTCAACCTCAAGCGCATCCGCCAGCTGTTCTGGCCGACGCTGATCACCCTGCTGGTCGGCGGCCTGTTCGCCACCGCACTGGGCATCGGCCTGGGCTGGCTGTTCGGCGTCGACCACGAGCTGCTGATGAGCCTGGCGCCCAAGTCGGTGACCTCACCGATCGCCATGCTGGTGGCCAGCCAGATCGGCGGCGTGGCGGCCCTGGCGGCGGTGTTCGTGCTGATCACCGGCGTGCTCGGCGCCATCCTCGGCCCGGAGCTGCTGCGCCGCTGCGGTGTGCATCACCCGGCTGCGCAGGGTATGGCGCTGGGCATGACTGCCCACGCGGTGGGCACCTCCCGCGCCCTGCAGGAGGGCGAGGAATGCGGCGCCTTCGCCGCCCTGGCCATGAGCCTGATGGGCGTGGCCACCGCTGTGCTGCTACCGTTGGCGGTAGCGCTGATCGCCTGACGAATCGACGGAGTGTCCATGAGTTTCCCGCTGTTCCCCCTCAACACCGTGCTGTTTCCCGGCTGCCGCCTCGACCTGCAGATCTTCGAGGCGCGTTACCTGGACATGATCGGCCGCTGCATGAAGCAGAACGGCGGATTCGGCGTGGTGGCCATCGTCGAGGGTGAGGAGGTCGGCGATGCGCCGGAGCGTTACAGCCTGGTCGGCTGCGAAGCGCATATCCGTGACTGGCAGCAACGCCCCAACGGCCTGCTGGGCATCCGTGTCGAAGGTGGGCGGCGCTTCCGCGTGCTCTCCGCCAACGTGCAGACGGACCAGTTGACGGTGGCCGAAGTGGAGTGGCTGGACGAGCAACCCGACCAGCCGCTGACCAAGGAGCATGACGACCTCGCCGCGCTGCTCGAGGCGCTGTCCATGCACCCGATGGTCTCTGCGCTGGAGATGGGCGGAGAGGTCAACGGCCAGCAGGCACTGGCCTGCCAGCTCGCCTACCTGCTGCCCTTCGAGCGCGACCAGAAGCAGGTGCTGCTGGAGATGGACGACCCCACCGTGCGCCTGGCGCGCATCCAGGTACTGCTGGAGCAGTTGCAGGGCGACTTCGTTGCCTGACACGTCGGCTCACCCTGCACTCCGCTCCTACAGGGATACATCGGCGCGCCGATTGGTCCGCAGAAGCACAAGGCCCGCGAATGCGGGCCTGGTGTTTTTACGGATAGGGCCAGCGATCAGAACGAATCGCCCGGCACCCGTACCCAGCCTTCCATCAGGATGCGCGAGCTGCGGCTCATGATGGCCTTGGTCACGGTCCATTCGCCGTTTACCTGCCTGGCCTCGGCGCCCACGCGCAGGGTGCCGGAGGGGTGGCCGAAGCGTACCGCGCTGCGCTCGCCACCGCCGGCGGCGAGGTTCACCAGGGTGCCGGGGATGGCCGCGGCGGTGCCGATGGCCACGGCGGCGGTGCCCATCATGGCGTGGTGCAGCTTGCCCATGGACAGCGCGCGCACCAGCAGGTCGACGTCGCCGGCCTGGACTTCCTTGCCGCTGGAGGTGACGTAGTTCTTCGCCGGGGCGACGAAGGCGATCTTCGGCGTGTGCTGGCGGGTCGCGGCTTCTTCCGGGGTCTTGATCAGGCCCATGCGCAGGGCGCCGGCGATGCGGAATTTCTCGAAGCGCGCGAGTTGCTCGGGGTCGCCATTGATCGCTTCGCGCAGTTCGGCGCCGGTGTAGCCGATGTCCTGGGCGTTGACGAAGATGGTCGGGATGCCGGCGGTGATCATGGTCGCCTTGAAGGTACCGATGCCGGGGACTTCCAGGTCGTCCACCAGATTGCCGGTGGGGAACATGGCACCGCCGTCTTCACCATCGTCGGACGGGTCGAGGAACTCCAGCACTATTTCGGCGGCGGGGAAGGTCACGCCGTCCAGCTCGAAGTCGCCGGTCTCCTGCACCTGGCCGTTGGTGACGGGCACGTGGGCGATGATGGTCTTCTGGATATTCGCTTGCCAGATGCGCACTACGCAGGTGCCGTTGTCCGGGATGCGCGACGGGTCGACCAGGCCGGCGTGGATCGCGAAGGAGCCGGCGGCGGTGGAGAGGTTGCCGCAGTTGCCGCTCCAGTCGACGAAGGCCTTGTCGATGGAAATCTGCCCGTAGAGGTAGTCGACGTCGTGGTCCGGCTGGGTGCTTTTCGACAGGATCACGCACTTGCTGGTGCTGGAGGTCGCGCCGCCCATGCCGTCGATGTGCGCGCTGTACGGATCGGGGCTGCCGATCACGCGCATGAACAGCTGGTCGCGGGCCGCGCCGGGCACCTGGCAGCGCTCGGGCAGGTCCTGCAGGCGGAAGAACACGCCCTTGCTGGTGCCGCCGCGGATGTAGGTGGCGGGGATCTTCACTTGGGGTACGTGGGGCATGGGGTACGGTCCTGACAGATCAGTTGCAGGAGCGGGCCATGTCCGCGACATCCCCGCGCGGAGGCCGATCGCGGGCATGGCCCGCTCCTACAGGGTTCGATCCGGCACGCCGCGAGGCGTGCCGGAGCCTTCACATCACGCCACGGACGACTCGAGGAAGTCCTTGGCGAAGCGCTGCAGCACGCCGCCGGCGTTGTACACCTTCACTTCGGCGGCGGTATCCAGGCGGCAGGTGACCGGGACTTCGACCACTTCACCATTGCGGCGATTGACCACCAGGGTCAGGTCGCAGCGCGGCGAGACGTCGCCCTTGATGTCGTAGGTCTCGGTGCCGTCCAGGCCCAGGGTCAGGCGGGTGGTGCCCGGCTTGAACTCCACCGGCAGCACGCCCATGCCCACCAGGTTGGTGCGGTGGATGCGCTCGAAGCCTTCGGCCACGATCACTTCCACGCCCGCCAGGCGAACGCCCTTGGCCGCCCAGTCGCGGGACGAGCCCTGGCCGTAGTCGGCGCCGGCCACGATGATCAGGTTCTGCTTGCGGTTCATGTAGGTTTCGATGGCTTCCCACATGCGCATCACCTTGCCTTCCGGTTCCACGCGGGCCAGCGAGCCCTTCTTCACTTCCCCGTTGACCACGGCCATTTCGTTGACCAGCTGCGGGTTGGCGAAGGTGGCGCGCTGGGCGGTCAGGTGGTCGCCGCGGTGGGTGGCGTAGGAGTTGAAGTCCTCCTCCGGCAGGCCCATTTTCGCCAGGTATTCGCCGGCCGCGCTGTCCAGCAGGATGGCGTTGGACGGCGACAGGTGGTCGGTGGTGATGTTGTCCGGCAGGATCGCCAGCGGCAGCATGCCCTTGAGGGTGCGTTCACCCGCGAGTGCGCCTTCCCAGTACGGCGGGCGGCGGATGTAGGTGGACATCGGACGCCAGTCGTACAGCGGGCTTTCGGCTTCCTGCACGCTGCCCAGGTCGAACATCGGGATGTAGACCTGCTTGAACTGCTCAGGCTTGACGCTGGCGGCGACGATGGCGTCGATCTCTTCGTCGGACGGCCAGAGGTCCTTCAGGGTGACGGGGTTGCCGTCCTTGTCGGTGCCCAGCGGGTCCTGCTCGATGTCGAAGCGCACGGTGCCGGCGATGGCGTAGGCGACCACCAGCGGCGGCGAGGCGAGGAAGGCCTGCTTGGCGTAGGGGTGAATACGGCCGTCGAAGTTGCGGTTGCCCGAGAGCACGGCAGTGGCGTACAGATCGCGGTCGATGATCTCTTTCTGGATCACCGGGTCCAGCGCGCCGGACATGCCGTTACAGGTGGTGCAGGCATAGGCGACGATGCCGAAGCCGAGCTTCTCCAGTTCCGGCAGCAGGCCGGCTTCTTCCAGGTACAGCTTGGCGACCTTCGACCCAGGAGCGAACGACGTCTTCACCCACGGCTTGCGCAGTATGCCCAGCGCATTGGCCTTCTTCGCCACCAGGCCGGCGGCGATGACGTTGCGCGGGTTGGAGGTGTTGGTGCAGCTGGTGATGGCGGCGATGATCACCGCGCCGTCGGGCATCAGGCCCTGGGCTTCTTCACCCTTGCCTTCCTGCAGCTTGGCTTCGTCGGCGATGCCGCGCTCGGCCAGTGCCGAAGTCGGCAGGCGGCGGTGTGGGTTGGACGGGCCGGCCATGTTGCGCACGACGCTGCCCAGGTCGAACTCCAGCACGCGTTCGTACTCGGCGGTTTCCAGAGCGCTGCTCCACAGGCCGAGGGTCTTCGCGTAGTTCTCCACCAGCTCCACCTGCTCGGGCTCGCGGCCGGTGAGCTTGAGGTAGTCGATGGTCTGCCCGTCGATGTAGAACATCGAGGCGGTGGCGCCGTATTCCGGGCACATGTTGGAGATGGTCGCGCGGTCGCCGATGGTCAGGCTGTCCGCCCCTTCGCCGAAGAACTCGACGTAGGCGCCGACCACGCGCTCCTTGCGCAGGAACTCGGTGATCGCCAGGACGATGTCGGTGGCGGTGATGCCCGGCTTGCGCTTGCCGGTGAGCTTGACGCCGACGATGTCGGGCAGGCGCATCATCGACGGGTGGCCGAGCATCACGGTCTCGGCTTCGAGGCCGCCGACGCCGATGGCGATCACGCCCAGGGCATCCACGTGCGGGGTGTGCGAGTCGGTGCCGACGCAGGTGTCGGGGAACGCGATGCCGCCGCGCGCCTGGATCACCGGGCTCATTTTCTCCAGGTTGATCTGGTGCATGATGCCGTTGCCGGCCGGGATCACATCGACGTTCTTGAACGCGGTCTTGGTCCAGTCGATGAAGTGGAAGCGGTCCTCGTTGCGGCGATCCTCGATGGCGCGGTTTTTCTCGAACGCGTCCGGGTCGAAGCCTGCGGCTTCCACGGCCAGCGAGTGGTCGACGATCAGCTGGGTCGGCACCACCGGGTTGACCTTGGACGGATCGCCACCTTTCTCGGCGATGGCGTCACGCAGGCCGGCGAGGTCGACCAGCGCGGTCTGGCCGAGAATGTCGTGGCAGACCACGCGCGCCGGGTACCAGGGGAAGTCGAGGTCGCGCTTGCGGTAGACCAGTTGTTCCAGCGAGGCGGTCAGGTCCGCCGGCTCGCAGCGGCGCACCAGCTGTTCGGCCAGCACGCGGGAGGTGTAGGGGAGCTTGTCCCAGGCGCCGGCCTGGATCGCCTCGACCGCCTCGCGGGCGTCGAAGTAATCCAGCGCGGTGCCGGGCAGGCGCTTGCGGAATTGGCTGTTCACGGTGGCGTTCATAGTTATTTACGGTCCTTGAGCGGCACGAACTTCAGGTCTTCAGGGCCTGTGTAGTTGGCGCTCGGGCGGATGATCTTGCCGTCGATGCGTTGCTCGATGACGTGGGCGGACCAGCCGGCGGTGCGGGCGATGACGAACAGCGGGGTGAACATCGCGGTGGGCACGCCCATCATGTGGTAGCTCACGGCGCTGAACCAGTCGAGGTTGGGGAACATCTTCTTGATGTCCCACATGATGGTTTCCAGGCGCTCGGCGATGTCATACATCTTGGTGTTGGACTGCTCGTTCGACAGCTGGTGAGCGACTTCCTTGATCACCTTGTTGCGCGGGTCGGACACGGTGTAGACCGGGTGGCCGAAGCCGATCACGACTTCCTTCTTCTCGACGCGGGCGCGGATGTCGGCCTCGGCTTCGTCGGGGTTGTCGTAGCGCTTCTGGATCTCGAAGGCCACTTCGTTGGCGCCGCCGTGTTTCGGGCCGCGCAGCGCGCCGATGGCGCCGGCGATGCAGGAGAACATGTCCGAGCCGGTGCCGGCGATCACGCGGGAGGTGAAGGTGGAGGCGTTGAACTCGTGCTCGGCATACAGGTTGAGCGAGGTGTGCATGGCGCGCACCCACGACTCGCGGGGCTTCTCACCGTGCAGCAGGTGCAGGAAGTGGCCGCCGATGGAGTCGTCGTCGGTCTCGACGTCGATGCGCTTGCCGTTGTGGCTGAAGTGGTACCAGTAGAGCAGCGCGGAGCCCAGGGAAGCCATCAGCTTGTCGGCGATGTCGCGGGCGCCCGGGTGGTTGTGGTCGTCCTTCTCCGGCGACAGGCAGCCGAGCACGGATACGGCGGTGCGCATCACGTCCATCGGGTGGGCCGAGGGCGGCAGGGTTTCCAGGGCGGCCTTGACGCCGGCCGGCAGGCCGCGCAGAGCTTTCAGCTTGGCCTTGTAGCCGGCCAGTTCGGCGGCGTTGGGCAGCTTGCCGTGGACCAGCAGGTGGGCGATTTCCTCGAAGTCGCAACGGTTGGCGAAGTCCAGCACGTCATAGCCGCGGTAGTGCAGGTCGTTGCCGGTACGGCCGACGGTGCACAGGGCAGTGTTGCCAGCGGCGGTGCCACTCAGGGCCACGGACTTCTTCGGCTTGAAGCCGGTGGTGGTTTCTGCGGTAGCGCTCATCGCGTGTCTCCTCATCAAATCCGGTTGCTTGTTCTTGTCCCCCGGCATGGGCCGAGGTTTCGGTTCGAATCTGGTCGGCGGATAACGCCTGCGGCGTTATGCGCCCTACGGTGCATCAGGTCTGGAGTAGGGCGAATAACGCGAAGCGTTATCCGCCGTCACAGCCTCATGGTGGATAACGCCAGGGGCGTTATGCACCCTACATAAGGTTCAGGCTCGCGCGCTCACTTCTTGCCAGCAGCGAACAGCGCGTCGAGCTTCTGCTCGAAGGCGTGGTAGCCGATGCGGTCGTACAGCTCGGCACGGGTCTGCATCAGTTCGATCACGTTCTGCTGGTGACCTTCCTGGCGGATCGCGGTGTACACGGCTTCGGCGGCCTTGTTGGCGGCGCGGAAGGCCGACAGCGGATACAGCTGGATGGCCACGCCGACCGAGGCCAGCTCGTCGCGGGTGAACAGCGGGGTGGCGCCGAACTCGGTGATGTTGGCCAGGATCGGCACGTTCAGCGCATCGACGAAGCGCTTGTAGGTCGGCAGGTCGTAGGCGGCTTCGGCGAAGATCGCATCGGCGCCGGCCTCGACGTAGCGCAGGCAGCGCTCGATGGCGGCGTCCACGCCTTCGGCCTGGATGGCGTCGGTGCGGGCGATGAGGAAGAAGTCCGGGTCGGTCTTGGCGTCGGCGGCGGCTTTCACGCGGTCAGCCATTTCCTCGACGGAGACGATTTCCTTGCCCGGACGGTGACCGCAGCGCTTGGCGCCAACCTGGTCTTCGATGTGGGCAGCGGCGGCGCCGGCCTTGATCAGGTTCTTGACGGTGCGCTCGATGTTGAAGGCGCTGGGGCCGAAGCCGGTGTCGATGTCCACCAGCAGCGGCAGGTCGCAGACGTCGGTGATGCGGCGAACGTCGGTGAGCACGTCGTCCAGGGTGTTGATGCCCAGGTCCGGCAGGCCGAGGGAGCCCGCCGCCACGCCGCCACCGGAGAGGTAGATGGCCTTGAAGCCGGCGCGCTTGGCCAGCAGGGCGTGGTTGGCGTTGATCGCGCCGATCACCTGCAGCGGCTTTTCTTCGGCAAGGGCTTCACGGAAACGTTGGCCGGCGGTCTTGTTGCTCATTGTTCACCTCGTTCGTTGGCTGTCTTGGCTTGGGCGTCCAGGTAGTGACGCTCCATATTGCGTTTCGAGGCGCCGATGTGACGGCGCATCAGCAACTCGGCCAGTTCGCCGTCACGATCGGCGATGGCATCGAGAATCCGGTGGTGCTCGGAGAAGGCCTGGCGCGGGCGGTTGGGCGTCGCCGAGAACTGCAGGCGGTACATGCGCACGAGCTGGTACAGCTCGCCGCAGAGCATGCGGGTGAGGGTGCGGTTGCCGCTGCCCTGGATGATCCTGTAGTGGAAGTCGTAGTCGCCTTCCTGCTGGTAGTAGCCACGGCCGGCCTGGAACGCCTCGTCGCGCTCGTGGGTGTCGAGCACCCGGCGCAGCTCGTCGATCTCGGCCTGGCTCATGCGCTCGGCGGCGAGACGGCAGGCCATGCCTTCGAGGGATTCGCGGATCTCGTAGAGCTCCAGCAGCTCCTCGTGACTGAGCGAAACCACCCGCGCGCCGACGTGCGGCACGCGCACCAGCAGCTTCTGGCCTTCCAGGCGGTGGATCGCCTCGCGCAGCGGGCCGCGGCTGATGCCGTAGGTGCGCGCCAGCTCCGGCTCGGAAATCTTGCTGCCGGGGGCGATCTCGCCCTTGACGATGGCCGACTGGATCTTGCGGAACACGTGTTCCGACAGGGTCTCGCCGTCGTCGCTGGCAGGAGTGGGGAGAATCAGGCTATCGCTCATGGTGTCGACAATCTTCTTGATGTGCGGCGAAAGCTACCCCTGGAAAAGCCTTCGGTCAATCAAGATCTGATGAATTGTCGACAATCGTCTAATGGGGACCGTTGGTTATGCCGAGGCGGGCGCCTCGCTGGGGGCCGCTGTACGGGAGAATGGTGCGCGAGAATGGCGGATATCCCCTCGTCGGCCGCTGTGCCGGCACGCTGCAGGCCCGCTAGGATCGGGGGAAACGCCGGAAGAACTGCCCATGCAACTCTATGACCGCTATGTGCTGCCCCGACTGATCGACTTCGCCTGTGGCATGGGTGATGTGATGAAGCAGCGTTCGCTGCTGGTGCCCCGTGCGCGCGGGCGGGTGCTGGAGATCGGCATGGGCACCGGCCTGAACCTGTCGTTCTACGATCCGGCGAAAGTGTCGACAATCGTTGGCGTCGACCCGGCGGCGCAGATGCAGAAGCTCGCCCGCAGTCGTGCCGAGGCGATCGGTATTCCGGTGGATATGGTGGCGCTGGAGCTGGGGCAGATTCGTGCCGACGCCGGCAGCTTCGACAGCATCGTCTGCACCTTCACCCTGTGCAGCATCCCCGATGCGGTGGCGGCGCTGAAGGAAATGCGCCGGGTACTCAAGCCCGGCGGCGAGTTTCTCTTCTGCGAGCATGGCCTGGCGCCGGATGCCGGCGTGCGCGCCTGGCAGCACCGCCTGACGCCGGTCTGGAAGCCGTTGGCCGGCGGCTGCCACCTGGACCGCGATATGCCGGCGCTGATCGAGTCCGGCGGTTTCCACCTGCGCGAACTGATCCAGGACTACCTGCCGGGGCCGCGGCCGATGACCTACGTTTACCGTGGCATGGCCGACTGACGCGCGGGCAGGCGGTCGAGCACCTCGATGCTGAGGATGTAGGCGCTGCGCACGTAGAGGTCTTCCGGGCGTTCGAGCAAACCCATGTCCGACTGGCAGTCGTTCATGCGCACCACGAAAGGCGCGTCGCCGTCGCACAGCGCGCTGTAGTCCCCCTGGCTGATCCAGCCCTGGAGCACAGAGGACTCGCGGTTGTGCGCGCGAACCACGACTTCGACCTTGAGCTGATTGTCCATTGCCACGTCACTCCACGGCGGGGAAAGAGGTGGCAGACCTTAACGTCCGTCCTGAATGGTCTCTGTCAGGTTGTTCTGAATGGCCTGTGGGACTATCCCCCGAGTGTCCGGCCCGCGTGCTTCAGGTCACCCACTCGGACGGAGTCACGTTGAGAATGTGCGTGCCGCGCAGGAACATGTCCTGCACCGGGATGGCCGGGCAGTGGCGGCTCCGGCAGTTGCCCAGGCGCACCTCGAAGGGCATGGGGCCATCGCGCAGGGCGAGGTAGTCCTCGCGGCTGATGCGGCCATGGAGGATGCGCTGCGGGCGGTAGGGAGACCAGGTCTCCACATCGACCCAGAGACTGTCGGGAGCGTGGTTCATGGCGGATGATCCGGCTGAATAGAAGGGCGAGTACTCTAGACAGCGGACCAGCGCCAAATTCATCAGAGCCTTCCGAGATATTTGTAGGAATTTATTTTTGGCTGACTGACGGCCCCGCTTACGGCAAGGCCCGATAGGCTTCGGCCCAGGCTTGGGCGAAGTCCTCGAAGCGTGTCGCCGTGGTGTTGCGAGCCGAGCGCGCCTCCTGCGCCCGAACCCGCCCGCTGCTGATCGCCTCGCCCAGCTCTGCGTAGCACGCGGCGACGCTGGCGGAACAACCGGCTTCCCGCAGCGCGGCGGCCAGCTCCGGCGGCGATACCGGCACGTACGGCAGGTCAGGCCGGCCGATGGCGGACCCCAGCAGCCGGGTTGCCTGGGCGTAGCTGATATCGCGCTGGCCGAGTACCTCGCGGGTCACGCGGCCCTGCCAGTCGCGCTCCAGCAGGGCGCAGCTGGCGGCGTCGGCGACATCGCGGCTGGCGACCATCGGTACCGGAACATCCGGCGCCACCGCATCGCTGTAGCAGTCGTAGGCGCGGACGATTTCCAGTGCGCCATACAGGTTCTCGAACAGCGCGCCGGAACGCAGCATCAGCACATCCACCTCCGGCGGCAGCAGGCGCAGTCGCTGTTCCTGGTCATGCATGCTGATGATCGGCCCGGTGCCGGCGGGCACCTCGGCGCCCACGCTGCTCAGGAACACCACCCGGCGCACGCCGCTGGTGCGGATCGCGGAGAGGATCGCCTCGCCCTGGGCAGCCTGCTGCTGGCGGTAGTCCTCGGTATCCGGGCCGTAGGCGAGCAGGGTGTAGACCGCTTCCGAGCCGTGGAAGGCTTCGCTGAGGAAGGCGGCGTCGTGCGGCTCGCCCACGGCGATCTGCGCGCCGGCGGCAGCCAGCGGCGCCAGGCGCTCGGCATCGCGGCCCAGGGCGCGGACGGGTGCGCCGGCTTCCAGCAGGGTCTGGCAGATTCTCGAACCGGTGCGGCCGGTGGCTCCCATTACGGTGATCATGGCGTTGTCCTCGCTGTTGGCCGTCCCGCGGCGCCCGCCGTGGGTTAGTTGGCCTGGGTGCAGTCTCCTGCCAGAACGCTGGACGGTTAATGCCTGAAAATCGCCGTTCCATGCTCATTCGTCCAGAGGTGCTGGACGTTGCCGAACTGCCGGACCAGTCTCAGGAGCATGAACACTCCTACCGCCATTCCAGACCTGACCGACGCCTTGGCTTCCACCGATCCCCTGGGCGAGGCCCTGCATTTCCTGCGCATGAGCGGCACCTTCTATTGCCGCTCGGAGTTCAGCGCGCCCTGGGGGCTGGACCTGCCGGCCATGCCACAGTGCCTGATGTTCCATGTGCTGACCGTCGGCGAGTGCTGGCTGGAAGCCGAAGGCGACGAGCCGCGCCGGCTGGCGCCGGGCGATCTGGTGCTGGTACCCCACGGCGAGGGCCACCGGCTGGTGAGCGCGCCGGGGGAAGCGGCGGCGGGATTGTTCGACCTGCCGCGCGCCTACGCCAGCGACCGCTACGAAGTGCTGCGCCAGGGCGGAGGCGGGGAGACGACGGCGATGATCTGCGGCGCCGTGCGCTTCGACCATCCCGCCGCGCTGCAACTGGTGCGCCTGCTGCCGCGCGTGCTGGAGGCGCAGGTGCGCGATCCCGGCCAGCGCGACTGGCTGATGAGCACCCTGCAATTGATGGAGAACGAGGCACGGGCCATGCGCCCCGGCGGCGAAACGGTGATCACCCGGCTGGCCGACATCCTGGTGATTCAGGCCATCCGCGCCTGGATCGAGCAGGACCCGGCTGCCCAGACCGGCTGGCTCGGCGCCCTGCAGGACCGCCAGTTGGGCCGCGCGCTGAGCCTGATCCACCGTGCCCCCGCGCGGGATTGGAGTCTCGCCTCCCTGGCTGGCGCGGCGGCGATGTCGCGCTCCGCCTTCGCTGCGCGCTTCGCCGAAAAGGTCGGCATGCCGGCCATGCACTACGTCACTCGCTGGCGCATGCATGTGGCGCTGAGCTGGTTGCAGGAGCGGGAGATCTCTGTGGCCGAACTGGCCGAGCGCCTCGGCTACCAGTCCGAGGCGGCGTTCAGCCGGGCGTTCAAACGGTTCATTGGCGTGTCGCCGGGGAGCGTGCGGCGCAGCCTGTAGGAGCGCGCCTTGCGCGCGATCGCGGGCATGGCCCGCTCCTACAGGTTGATCCCGGTGCTGACGGTCTGCTGCCCCGTAGGGCGCATAACGCGCCAGCGTTATCCGCCGCGAGGCTTCGGCGCATAACCTGTTCCAGGTTATGCGCTCTACGTCTCTACCGGCGGCAGGCGCGGCCCGCCAAGGGGTGGGTTCAGAGCTGGATATCGTCGCGGATCAGCACACAGGTGCAGCCGTCTTCGTCTTCGCGCCAGTCGTGGAGGAAGTACATCTGGATCTTGCCGCCGTCCATCACCGCCAGGTAGTCGCCCACTTCCGGGACGAAGAAGGCGGAGGTGCCCGGCTGGGCTTCGCACTCGATGCGGACGCTGAAGAACAGCGCCGGGTCGGCGTCGTCGAAGAAGTCTTCGCGCTCGGCGGCGTCCCATTCCACGGGGGCTTCGAAGGGGCCGAGGAACAGTACCTTGGCGTCGCCCATGTCCAGTTCTTCGGCGTCCGGGTCGTTGTCGTCCGGGCGGTAGACGGTGGCGTCCAGCGCGTTGCTGTCGGCGAGGATGGCCTGGCGCGAGGCCATGCGCTGCTGCGGGTCGACGCCGGCGTCGGCGCAGAGCTGGTTCCAGAGGGTTTCGGCTTGGGTGGACATGATGGCTCCCGCTCGTGCGGCCGGTTCAAAGGCCGATAGTGTCCGGGACGGCGGGGCAGAGATCAACGCCCTGCGTCAGCGCGACCGAGGTCGTGCTGGCGCATCACGATTCGCTCAGCGCGCGCTGATGCGGGTGCGCATCTGGTCCATGCGTTCGATCAGGCTGTCGACTTCCTGCTTGAACAGGTCGAGGAAATCGGTCGGCTCGCAGGTTTCCACCTCGTAGCCGTCGTACAGCGCGAGGCTGCCGTCGGCGCGGAAGCCGTAGTAGCGCGGATCGCTCTGGACCTTGAGCACCGGCGCGAAGTCCACGATGCCCTGGTTGCGGATTTCGGCGAGCTGCACGCTCAGGCTCAGCCACTCGGGGATGTCCTCGGCCAGCCCGAACACCAGCAGGCCGCGCCAGAAGGTCCAGGCCGGGCCGACGTCGAAGGCCTTGGCGGCAGGCCAGGACTCCTCCCGTGCGGTGATGTACAGGCCACCGAGTCTGGAGAGGGTCAGCAGGCGGAAGACCTCCGGCAGGGCGAAGCCCAGTTCCGCCTCAAAGCGCTCCAGGGCGGCGGGCTCGGCCTTGCCGGCCACCACTTCGAAGTGCTCGATCTCGATGGGTTCGAGAATCTTCCAGATGTCTTGCAGCAGAGCGTCTTCAGTCATTGCCAATCCTTTTCCGAGTGACTGTCAGTCGTGTGCGAGGCGCGCCGTCACAGGCCGTACTTCTTCACCTTGTCGAACAGCGTGGTCTTGGCCATGCCCAGTGCGTGCGCGGCCTGGCTGAGGTTGCCGGCGTGGCGTTCGAGGGCGGTGGACAGCAGGCTCTTCTCGAAGGCTTCCACGGCCTCGGCGAAGCGCGGCTCGCCGGAGTCCGGGCCGAGGTTGCCGCCGGCCAGTACCGGCAGGCCGAGGGCGAAACGTTCGGCGACGTTGCGCAGCTCGCGCACGTTGCCCGGCCAGTCGTGGGCCATCAGGGTGGCGGCGGTGGCGTTGTCGATGGCCGGAGCCGGCCGGTCGAAGCGCAGGGATGACTGCTGCAGGAAATGCTCGAACAGCATCAGGATGTCTTCGCGGCGTTCGCGCAGCGGCGGCAGGTTCAGGGTGATGACGTTGAGGCGGTAGTAGAGATCGCTGCGGAAGCTGCCTTCGCGGCCCATGGCGGCGAGGTCGGATTTGGTCGCGGCGATCACCCGGCAGTCCACGCGGATCAGTTCGTTGGAGCCCAGGCGTTCCAGCTGCTGTTCCTGCAGCACGCGCAGCAGCTTGATCTGCAGGTTCAGCGGCATGCTCTCGATCTCGTCGAGGAACAGGCTGCCGCCGTCGGCGTGCTCGATCTTGCCGATCCGCCGCTTGCCGGCGCCGGTGAAGGCATGGGCCTCGTGGCCGAAGATTTCGCTGTCGATCAGGCTTTCCGGCAGGCCGCCGCAGTTGAGCGCGACGAAGGGTTTGGGCTGGCGCCGGCTGGAGTCGTGCAGGCAGCGCGCGACCAGTTCCTTGCCGGTGCCGGTCTCGCCTTCGATGAGCACGTTGGCGGAAGTGTCGGCGACATTGGCGATCAGTTCGCGCAGCGCCTGCATGGCCGGCGAGCGGCCGATCAGCCGGCTCTCCAGGGCCTGCTTGCCGGCGAGCTGGCGCCGCAGCTGGCTGACTTCGCGGGTCAGCGCGCGCTGGGCGAGGGCGCGGCGCGCGGTGTCCACCAGCTTCTCGGGGGAGAAGGGTTTCTCCATGAAGTCGTAGGCGCCGTCGCGCATGGCCTTGACCGCCATGGCGATGTCGCCGTGGCCGGTGATCAGCACCACCGGCAGGCTGGGGTCGAGCGCCTTGAGTTTCTCCAGCAGTTGCAGGCCGTCCATGCCGGGCATGCGGATGTCGCTGACGACGATGCCGGGGAAGTCGACGCCGACCTTCTTCAGCGCTTCCTCGGCGCTGCCCACGCTGTCGGTCTCGATGTCTTCCAGGGCCAGCGCCTGCTGGCAGCCGAGGCGCACGTGGGGGTCGTCCTCGACGATCAATACGCGCAGGGAAGGGTCGCTCATGCGGGTGTCTCCATGGCGGGCAGCAGCGGCAGGTTCAGCTCGAAGGCGGTGCCGCCGGCCTCCGGGTAGGCCACGCCGAGGCTGCCGCCGGCGGCGGTGGCGAGGCTGGCCGAAAGGGTCAGGCCCAGGCCCAGGCCGAGTTCGCCGGGCTTGGTGGTGAAGAAGGGTTCGAACAGGTGCTGGCGCGCATCCTGCGGGATGCCGGGGCCGTTGTCGCGGACCACCAGACGGTAGTGGCCGTCGCCTTCGCTGCGGCCTTCCAGCCAGAGCTGGCGGTCGACCTGCGGGCCCATGGCGTCGAGGGCGTTGGCGATCAGGTTGACCAGGATCTGTTCCAGGCGCGTCTGGTCGATGGCCAGTTGCGCGTCGGGGTAGTCGCGGTGCAGGGTCACCGGCACTTCGGAGAGTCGCCCCTGCAGCACCATCACGGCGGCGTCCACCGCCTTGCTCAGGGTTGCCTGGCCGTGGTCGTCGGCGCGTCGGGCGAAGGCGCGCAGGCTGGCGGTGATGCGGCCCATGCGGTCGACCATTTCGGCGATGGCTTCGAGGTTGCTGCTGGCGACGTCCAGCTTGCCGCGCTCGAGGAAGCGCACGCTGTTGCTCGACAGGGTGCGCAGCGCCGCCAGCGGCTGGTTGAGTTCATGGGCGATGCTGGTGGACATCTGCCCGATCACCGCCAGCTTGCCGGCCTGCACCAGGCGGTCCTGGGCCTTGCGCAGGGTGTCCTCGGCCTGCCGGCGTTCGCGGATCTGCTCGCGCAGGTGCTGGTTGCTGGCGCGCAGGTCGGCGGTGCGGTCGGCGATGCGCCGCTCCAGGGCGTTGTTGGCCTGCTCCAGTGCCTCACGGGCGGCGAGGCGGGTGGCGATGACCTTGCGCCGCTCGTTCCAGGCGATCAGCAGGAAGGCGAACAGGGCGAAGCCGACGGCGGCCAGCACGCCGTGCATCAGTGCTTCGCGGCGCAGGTCGGCCAGTGGAGTGAGCAGGGTGAAGTTCCATGGCGTGTCGCTCAGGCTGCGCGTCTGCATCAGGTAGCTGAGCGGCTTGTGGCTGTCGGCATGCTCGCCCGGCGGGAAGCTGATTTCCTCGACGCCCTCGCCCAGTGGCTGGCGTGACAGTGGCTGCCATTCGTTGAGCGCCCACCAGTAGTACTGCAGGCTGCGGGCGAGGCGTTCCTTGTCCTGGTCGCTGAGCGGGCGCACGGCCTTCAGGCGCAGGGCCGGATCGCTGGAGAGGATGATGATGCCGTTCTCGTCGCTGACGAAGGCTTGCAGGCGCGCCTTCTCCCAGCGTTCTTCGAGGGATTCCATGCGCACCTTGACCACCGCCACGCCGACGATCCTGCCACCGTGAACCAGGCCGTGGGCGAGGTAGTAACCTGGCTCGCCGGTGGTGCTGCCGATGCCGTAGAAGCGTCCGGGGCGGCCGTTCACCGCTTCCTGGAAATAGGCGCGGAAGGACAGGTCTTCACCCAGGTAGCTGTCGGCGTCCTGCCAGTTGCTGGTGGCCAGCACCCGGCCGGAGGTGTCCAGCAGGTACACGGCGCGGCTGCCAGCGCGGCGGTTGAGGCCTTCCAGGTAATGGTTGACGCGGTCGCGGTGCAGCGGCGTCGGGTCCACCAGCAGGCGGCTGACGCTGCCTTCGAGTTCCAGCAGGCTGGGCAGGTAGGTGTAGCGGCTGATCTCGCTTTCCACGCCACGGGCGTGCAGTTCCAGCTGGCGTTCGCCGGTCTCGATCAGGGTGCGGGTGCCGGCGCCTTCGCTGATCAGGTAGCCGCCATAGCCGAAGCCCAGGGTGAGCAGGAGCAGGAGGAAGGGCAACAGGTAGTTGCGCACGAGGCGTGGCTTCACGGTGAGCGGCGGCGGCAGTGGGCTGGAAGCGCATTGCAGCACAGTCGCTGGGGCCGAACCAGCCCAACGCCGGGGGGCGGCGATGGACTGGCTCGGGTACCACACGGTGCGCGTCCGCAGGCTTAGGGTTTAACCACCATGCCGACGCCGCGGCCGCGCGGATCGGAGGCGGTTTCCAGAGCCTTGCCGTTCACACGGATGGCCTGGATGTCACCCATGTTCCAACCCTGGTCTTCCAGGGTGTAGCCCATGGCTTTGAGCTCGTCGGCAACCTTGCCGGTGAGCGGCGCGTATGCGTCGTAGTAGATGGTGTCCTTGGGCAGCAACTGGTGATGCACGCGCTGCGCGGCGACGGCTTTTTCCAGGGGCAGCTTGTAGTCGTAGACGTTGTTCAGCACCTGGAAGATCGAGGTGAAGATCCGCGAGCCGCCGGGGGTGCCCAGCACCAGGCTGACGTGGCCGTCGCGGGTGACGATGCTCGGGCTCATGGAGGAGAGCATGCGCTTGCCCGGCTCGATGGCGTTGGCGTCGCTGCCCACTACGCCAAAGGCGTTGGCCACGCCCGGCTTGGAGCTGAAGTCATCCATCTCGTCGTTGAGCAGGAAGCCGGCGCCCTTGACCACCACGCCGCTGCCGAAGTCCCAGTTGAGGGTGTAGGTGTTGCTGACGGCGTTGCCGTCCTTGTCGACGATGGAGAAGTGCGTGGTCTGGTGCGGCTCCAGGCCGGGACGGACTTTCTCGGTGGCCGAGATGGCGTCCGGGTTCACTTCTTTGGCGCGCTTGGCGATGTACTTGGGGTCGGTCAGTTGGGCCACCGGCACCTTGGAGAACTGCGGGTCGCCCAGGTAGTCGGCGCGGTCGGCGAACACGCGCTTCTCGATTTCCGCGAGCAGGTGGATGTACTTGGCGGAGTTCAGTTCCACACCCTTGAAGTCGGCGGCGCGCTGTTCCTTGATGCCGATCAGCTGGGCCAGGGCAATGCCGCCGGAGCTGGGCAGCGGCGCGGTGTAGAGGGTGTTGCCCTGCCAGTCGATGCGCATCGGTTCGCGCCACTTGGCTTGGTAGCTGGAGAGGTCGTCGGCGCTGATCAGGCCGCCGTCCTGCTTCATCTGTGCGATCAGCAGCTTGGCGGTCTCGCCCTTGTAGAAGTCGTCCGGGCCCTTGTCGGCGATGCGCTCCAGGGTCTTGGCCAGCTCGGGCTGCTTGAAGGTCTCGCCCGGCTTCATGGTGCCGAAGTAGTCGCCGAAGTTGGTCTTGCCGTTGAACAGCGCGATGGCGTCCTGGCGGTACTGGTACTGCTGGTCGGCGACGCGGAAGCCGCTCTGCGCGTAGCCGATGGCCGGGGTCAGCAGCTCGCTCCACTTCAGCTTGCCGAAGCGCTTGTGCGCTTCCCACAGGCCCATCACGGTACCCGGCACGCCGGCGGCCTTGGCGCCGACCAGGCTGAGGTTCTCGATCACCTCGCCCTTGTCGTTCAGGTACATGGTCTTGGTCGCCGCCTTGGGGGCGATCTCGCGGTAGTCGAGGAAGTACGGCTTGCCGTCGACATACAGGGTCATGAAGCCGCCGCCGCCGATGTTGCCGGCTTCGGGGTAGGTGACCGCGAGGGTGAAGGCGGTGGCGACCGCGGCGTCGACGGCATTGCCGCCTTTCTTGAGGATCTCGGCGGCGACCTTCGCACCGTACTGGTCGGGGGAGGCGACCGCGCCGCCGTCGAGGGTGACGGCGAACACCGAAGAACTCGCCGCGAGGATCGCGACGCCCAGGGGCAGCTTGCTGAAGTGGAACACGCGCATGGAACTTCCTTATTTATTCTTGTGCTTGCGGTGAGGTTGAACGCCCCGGCGAACCGGGGCCTTCGGGTGAGTCAGAACGGCTGGATCAGTGCGGCAGGATCTTGGCGAGGAACTGCTGGGTGCGCTCGGCGCGGTTCTGCAGGTCGCCGAAGAATTCCTCCTTCGGGCAGTCCTCGACGATCTGCCCGCGGTCCATGAAGATCACCCGGTCGGCGACCTTGCGCGCGAAGCCCATCTCGTGGGTCACGCACATCATGGTCATGCCTTCCTGGGCGAGCTGGACCATCACGTCGAGCACTTCGTTGACCATCTCCGGGTCGAGCGCCGAGGTCGGTTCGTCGAACAGCATGACGATCGGGTCCATCGCCAGCGCGCGGGCGATCGCCACGCGCTGCTGCTGGCCGCCGGAGAGCTGGCCGGGGTGCTTGTGCGCGTGAGCCTTGAGGCCGACGCGGTCGAGCAGCTTCATGCCCTTGTCCATCGCCTCTTCCTTGCTCCGCCCCAGTACCTTGCGCTGGGCGATGGTGAGGTTCTCGGTGATGGTCAGGTGCGGGAACAGCTCGAAGTGCTGGAACACCATGCCGACCCGCGAACGCAGTTTCGGCAGGTCGGTCTTCGGGTTGGCGATGGAGGTGCCGTCGACGGTGATGTCGCCCTTCTGGAAGGGCTCCAGCGCGTTGACGCACTTGATCAGGGTCGACTTGCCCGAGCCGGACGGCCCGCAGACCACCACCACTTCACCCTTGGACACCTTGGTGTTGCAGTCGGTGAGCACCTGGAAGTCGCCGTACCACTTGCTGACGTTATCGATGGAGATCATACGGTTAACCTTTTCTGCAGGCGCTTCACGCCGAAGGACGCGGCGAAGCTGATGACGAAGTAGACGAGTCCGGCGAAGATCAGGAACTCATGGGGCTGGCCGATGATGTCGCCACGGGAGCGGGCGGCGTTGAGGAAGTCCATCAGGCCGACGCTGTAGACCAGCGAGGTGTCCTGGAACAGGATGATGCTCTGCTGCAGCAGCAGCGGGGTCATCTTGCGGAATGCCTGGGGCAGGATGATCAGGCGCATGGACTGGCCGTAGGTCATGCCCAGCGCGTAGGACGCGCCGATCTGGCCCTTGGGGATGGCCTGGATGCCGGCGCGGACGATCTCGCAGTAGTACGCCGCCTCGAACATCATGAAGGCCACCAGGCACGAGGTGAACGCACCCACGGGGGTGTCCTGGCCGGTGATCCAGCGCAGGATGAACGGCACCGCGAAGTAGAACCAGGTGATGACCAGCAGCAGCGGGATCGAGCGGAAGTAGTTCACGTAGAAGCCGGCGATGTTCGACAGCACCTTGCTGCTCGACAGCCGCATCAGCGCGAGGATGGTGCCCAGCACCACGCCGCCCAGCACGCCCAGCACCATCAGCTGCAGGGTGGTGAGCATGCCTTCCCAGAGGCCGGGGAGGGCGGGGACGATCTGACTGAAGTCCATCATTTACCTCCCACGGAGATCAGGCCCGGCACCGCTACCTTGCGCTCGACGAAGCGCATGATCAGCATCAGGCTCATGTTCAGGGTGAAGTAGATCGCGGTGGCGAGGGTGAAGGCCTCGAACAGGTTGGCGCTGAATTCGGCGGTCTGCTTGGTCTGCGCCAGCAGCTCCATGAGGCCGATCAGCGAGGCCACCGACGAGTTCTTGAAGACGTTGAGGAATTCCGAGGTCAGCGGCGGAATGATGATCCGGAAGGCCTGCGGCAACAGCACGTGGCGGTAGATCGACGGCAGGCGGAAGCCCACGGCGCTGGCGGCGGCGAGCTGGCCCTTGGGCAGCGCCTGGATGCCGGTGCGCACCTGTTCGCAGACCCGAGCGGCGGTGAACAGGCCCAGGCACACGACGACGCTGATGAAGGCCGAGGTTTCCGGGGCGATGCCCAGCTTGAACCAGTCCTGGATCGGCTGCGGCAGGTAGTCGGGTACGAAGAAGTACCAGAGGAACAGCTGCACCAGCAGCGGCACGTTGCGGAACAGCTCGACGTACGCCGTGGCGATGCCCGACAACCAGCGGTTGGGCAGGGTGCGCATCACCCCCAGCAGCGAGCCGAGCGCCAGGGCGATGACCCAGGCCGCGAGCGACACGGCGATGGTCCAGCCCAGGCCGGTGATGTACCAGTCCAGGTAGCGTTCGTCGCCGATCCCGGTGGACTTGAAGAACACGCCCCAGTCCCAGTTGTAATCCATGACGGGTTTCCCCTCGATAGCTTTGCACGGTGGCTTGGTACGGTACGGGGCCGGACGCGGGCGCAAGGTCGCCCACCACCCGCGGGTAGCGGGTGTTCCGGCATCGTCATCAGGAGTAGTGGGCTCGGGAACGCTGGCGTGCGCTCCCGATCCCCCGCGTGGCTACGCCTTGTGGGCGCAGCCGCGCGCGACCGTTACATCTGCTCGGCAGACTTGTCGGTCGGATTGGCGATCAGCTTCTTGAGCTCATCACTCATCGGGAAGTTGAGGTTCAGGTTCTTCGGCGGGATGGGCTGCATGAACCACTTGTCGTAGATCTTGTTGATCTCACCCGAGGCGAAGGTGTCGGAGATGGCCTTGTCGACCACCTTCTTGAACGGTGCGTCGCCCTTGCGAACCATGCACGCGTAGATCTCGAAGGACTGCGGCTTGCCGACCACGTGCCAGTCGTCGGGCTTCTTGGCCTTGGCCATTTCGCCGTAGAGCAGCGCGTCGTCCATCATGAAGGCCACGGCGCGGCCGGATTCGAGCATCAGGAAGGACTCGCCATGGTCCTTGGCCGAGATGATGTTCATGCCCATCTTCTGGTCGGCGTTCATCTGCTTGAGCAGGCGCTCGGAGGTGGTGCCGGCGGTGGTCACCACGTTCTTGCCCTTCAGATCCGGGAAGTCGTTGATGCCCGAGCTGGTCTTGGTCAGCAGGCGGGTGCCGACCTCGAAGATGCCGACGGAGAAGTCGACCTGCTTCTGGCGCTCGAGGTTGTTGGTGGTGGAGCCGCACTCGATGTCCACGGTGCCGTTCTGCACCAGCGGGATACGGGTCTGGGAGGTCACCAGGTTGTAGCGGACCTTGAGGTCGGGAACGTTCAGCTCTTTCTTCAGGGCTTCGACGACCTTGATCTGCAGGTCGTGGGAATAACCTTCCGGCTGACGCGGATCGCTGCCGAGGTAGGAGAAGGGGATGGAGGCGTCACGGTGGCCGAGAACGATGGTGCCGGAGTCCTTGATCTTCTTCAGGGTACCGGTGAGTTCTTCGGCGACGACGGGAGTGGCGAGCAGGGCCGCGACAATGGCGACGCCCAACGCACGGGGTGCGAAACGCATGGAGACTACCTCGACTGGTTGTGTTTGTTATTCAGTCCTGCGCCGACGAGGCTCACTCCAGGCCGGTCGCATGTTCGAGGTGGAGCAGAGCAGGCTCCGTGCCAAGCTTTTCCTGTTTTAGTAACTTATTGAATTATAAGGATTAATTGTTTTTCTTTGGGCGTAGTGAAGCAACGCCTCGTTCGGTCATCCGGATATTCGTGGAATTCTCGTTCGGAAATCCGAACGAATCGCCCGCTCAGACGTCCGGCTGGCCGGCCCACTGGCCGCGCTGATACGGCTGGTCGCGATCGGCCAGGTGCGCGGCGATGCGCTCCAGCAGTTGGTGCGTGGGGGCGCGCACGCCGGTGACCGCCTGGCCCAGCCCCAGCGCGATGACCAGCAGCAGAAGCGCGGGCTGGAAGGCCGGCAGGTGGATGCGCGTGGCGCCGAGGAAGGCTGCGCTGGTGCCCAGGCCCAGCGCCAGGCCGGCGTAGACCTCTGCCGGCGAGTGAACGTTGATCGCCAGCCGCGAGAGGCCCACCAGCACCGCGACCAGCGCCGCCAGCCCGGCGGCGGCGAGGCCGGCGCGCCGCGAGCTGAACAACTGCGCGGCCAGGGTCGGCAGCACGGCGCCGGCCATCATGCTATGGCCGGAGATGCCGGTGAAATTGAGGTTCGGAATCCCGATTCCCCAGCCCATGAAGGCCAGCTTCGAACCCACCACCAGCGCGGTCGAGAATCCGAACAGCAGCGCCCACAGCCCGGCCTTGGCGGTCTCGCGGCGGTACAGCAGCCAGCAGAAGACGAACACGGCGGCGGGCGCCAGCAGGGAGCTGTCGCCGAGGCGGGTGATCAGGGGCCAGAAGGTCATGGGGCGTCGGATGGGGGGACGAAGGCTGGCAACGGTAGCACAGGCCGGCACCGTCACTGGTCTCCAGGCGACGGGATGTGCCCCTTGGCCGTGATCCGGGTGCTGGCCCACAATGTCGGCCTCAGCCCTCAGGAATGCCTGCCATGGAAATGGAAAACCCCTACCGCGCCCCGGAAGCCCCGCTGGTCGAGGAGCGTACCGGCGCCGCGCAGGCCAATCGATTCTTCGTCATCTCCATCACCAAGATGATCGTGCTCTACGTGGCGACGCTGGGGCTGTTCAACCTGTACTGGATGTACAAGCACTGGTCGATCCAGAAGCCGCACATGCCGGGCAAGATCAACCCGCCGCTGCGCAGCCTGTTCATGATCTTCTATATCCACTCCCTCGCCCGGCGCGTGCACGAGGCCTTGCCCGAAGAGCAGCGCAAGGGCTGGAGCTACAGCAGCGATGCCACCTGGGCGGTCGTGCTGCTGATCGTCTCCAATGTCGCCGACAAGCTGACCAGCCGCATTCCCGAGCTCAGCCACTACAGCCTGCCGTTCATCGTCCTGGGGCTGGTGCCGCTCATTCCGCTGACGAACATCCAGCGCCGCGCCAATGAGGCCAGTGGTGATCCGCTGGGCCAGGGCAATGCCTCGATCACCCGCTACAACGTGCCGTTCCTGATCCTCGGCGGCCTACTCTGGGTGCTGATCGTGATTGGCTCGGTGGCGGAGTTCGCCGGCGTCGCCTGAGCCACCTTCGCGGCGCAGCAGTTCGCGCTTGCGCGGCAGGCCCCAGCGATAACCTCCTTCGCCAGTGCCGCCAACCACGCGGTGGCAGGGCACCAGCAGGCCGACATTATTGCTGGCGCAGGCACGGGCGATGGCGCGTGGGTGCGTGCCCAACTGTTCGGCCAGTTCGCCATAGCGCCGCGTCTCGCCGCTGGGGATGCGCGTGAGGGCGCGCCAGACGCGCAGCTGGAAGGCGCTGCCGTGCAGGTCCAGCGGCAGGTGCGCGGCCTGTTCGGGTTCCTCCAGCTGGGTGATCACCTCGCGCAACCAGTCGCCCAGGCCGGCGTCGTCGCGGCTGCGTTCGGCGGCAGTGAAGCGTTCTGCCAGCTGGCGCTCCAGTTCGCCTGCATCGTCGGCGAAGAGCAGGGCGCACACGCCCTTGTCGGTGGCCGCCAGCAGCACCAGCCCGAGCGGGCAGGGCGCGATGGCATAGCGCAGCCGCTCACCGGCGCCTTTCTGCCGGCGTTGCGCGGGGCTCAGCGGTGTGGCGTTTTCATAGAGGGCGCGGGTCCCGGAGTAGCCGGCTTCCAGCGCGGCGTCGAGCACCGAGCGCGCTTGCGGCAGGGCAGCGGCCAGGCGCTGCTCGCGGCGGGATTCCGCCCAGGCCCGTGGCGTGAGGCCGGTGCGGGCCTTGAAGGCGCGGGCCAGGTGCGAGGCGGACAGGCCGATGCGTCCGGCCAGCTCCTCCAGCGTCAGCGGTTTCTCGGCCTTGTCGAGCAGCTCGCAGGCCGCGGCGACCAGCGCATCCAGTTGTTCGCGCGGGCTCGGGCCGCGCGGCGAACAACGTTTGCAGGGGCGGAAGCCGGCGGCTTCGGCGGCTTCGGGGGCCGCGTGGAAGGCCACGTTCTCCCTTGATGGCCGGCGTGCCGGGCAGTTCGGCCGGCAGTACACACCGGTGGAGCGCACGCTGAAGACGAAGCGCCCTTCGTAGCGCTCATCGCGCTCGCAGACCGCCTGCCAGCAGCGCTCGGGGTCAAGTCGGGTGGTCGTCATGGCAGCTCTCCGGGGCAATGGCTGTTGGGGCGATTGTCCGTCCCGACACGAAGTGCAGCAATCCGCATCGCGTTTTCAAACTCGAAGCGCGGCGGCAGGGGCTACGCTTGCTGGGTATTCCCTGAAGAAGACCCCATGTCCTTGCGCCGATTCTGCCTGTGCTGCCTTCTGCTGCTGCTTGCACTGAGCGCCCAGACCCGTGCCGCGAGCCTGGCGCTGAGCGAGCAGGAGCGAGCCTTCATCTCAGCCCACGAGCCGATCCGCGTCGGCCTGTTCCGCGCCGGCTGGCCGCCGTTCGAGGTGATCGACGAGTTCGACCAGTTCCACGGCATCAGCGCCGATTACCTGCAGTTGCTGTCCGAGCGCCTGGGGATGAAGGTCCAGCCGGTGCTCTACAACACCTGGGAAGAGGTGCTGGCAGCGGTGAAGGCCGGCGAGGTGGACCTGCTGCCGTCCATGGCGGCCACCGAGGAACGCCAGCATTTCCTGAGTTTCACCCAGCCCTACGTCACCACCAGCAGCCTGATCTTCGCCCGGCGCGACAGCACCATCCGCACGCTGGACGACCTGTCCGGCCGCCGCGTGGCTGTTGAGCAGGGCTACGCCGTCCACGAGTTGCTGACCAAGGCGGTGCCGGGGATCGACTTCGTGCTGGTGGAGGATTCCCCCAGCGCGCTCAAGGCGGTCTCCACCGGGCGCGCCGATGCCTATGTCGGCAACCTCATCACCACCACCTTCCTGATCGAGCAGCTCAGCCTTTCCAACATGGAGGTGCGCGGCGACAGCGGGCTGGGCAACAGCCAGGTGCGCTTCGCCACGCGCAAGGCGCTGGAGCCCCTGGTGCCGCTGCTGGATCGCGCGCTGGGCAACATCACCCGCAACGAGCAGGAGGCGATCCAGGCACGCTGGCTGCCGTCGCTGGATGTCTTCGACTGGATGAACCTGCTGCAGATCGCCTGGCCGTGGGTGGTGGGTTTCCTCGCCCTGCTGACCTTCGTGCTGGTGTGGAACCGCCGGCTGTCGATCCAGGTGACCGAGCGCGCCCGCGCCGAAGCGGAGGAGCGGCGCCAGCGCAGCACGCTGCTGGCGCTGATCAACTCGATCCCCGATCCGATCTGGTTCAAGGACACCCAGGGCCGTTACCTGGGGGTCAACCAGGCGTTCGCCGATTGCCTGGGGCGCGCGCCGGAGGACATAGTCGGGCGCAGCGACCAGCAGATGTTCAGCCGTGCCGCCGGCACCGGACGCCAGGAGCGCGACCGCCAGGCGCTGACCGAGCGCGAGCCCTACGCCAGCGAAGGCTGGGTGGTCTATCCCGATGGCCGGCGGGTGCTCTTCGATACCCTGCGCAGCGCCTTTCACGATGACCAGGGGCGGTTGCTCGGGCTGGTGGGCGTCAGCCGCGACGTCACCGCACGCAAGTCCACCGAGCTGGCACTGGCCGAGGCCCGCGACCTGGCGGAAGAGGCTGCGCAGCTCAAGAGCGACTTCCTGGCCAACATGAGCCATGAGATCCGCACGCCGCTGAACATCATCATCGGCCTGGCGCACCTGCTCCAGGAAACCACCCTGGACCCGCAACAGGTGGACTACCTGGGCAAGATCCAGGGGTCGGGCCAGTACCTGCTGGAACTGATCAGCGACATCCTCGACCTGTCCCGCGTGGAGGCCGGCAAGCTGGAGTTCGAACACATCGGCTTCGACCTGGAGCGCCTGCTCGGCGAGCTGTTCGACCTGTTCAACATCCGTGCGGCGAGCAAGGGCCTGGCGGTGCGCTGCGAGATAGACCCACGGGTGCCGGCCCAGGTGGTGGGCGATTCGCTGCGCCTGCGGCAGATCCTGATGAACTATGGCAACAACGCGCTGAAGTTCACCGAGCAGGGCGAGGTGGTGCTGATCGTCCGCCTGGAAGACGAGGACGAAGACAGCCTGCAGCTCTACTTCGCCTTCCGCGACACCGGCATCGGCATCACCGAGCCGCAGCAGGAGCGCCTGTTCGAGTCCTTCCAGCAGGCGGACAGCTCGATCACCCGCCGCTATGGCGGCTCCGGCCTGGGCCTGGCGATCTGCAAGAAACTGGCGGAGGCGATGGGCGGCAGCGTCGGGGTGGAAAGCGAGCCGAACCGCGGCAGCCTGTTCTGGTGCCGGCTACCCATGGGCCGGGTGGACGACTCGGTCAGCCTGAGCCTGCAGAACATCAGCCACGAACCGCTGCCGGTGCCGATGCTGCCGGCGGCCTCGGCCGCTCCGGCGCTGCTGGAGAGCGGCAACGTCGCCGAGGTTGAGCAGGTCTGCCGGCGCCTGGCGCACCTGCTGGCGGCGGACGACCCGCGCGCCGGACGGTTGCTCGGCGAACGTGCAAGCCTGCTGCGCAGCGTCTTCAATGAGGGCTACGAAGGCATTGCCACGAGCGTTCGGCGTTTCGAGTTCGAGCGGGCCCTGGAAAGTCTGGTGAATCTCGCGAGGGAGCGCGACATCCGGATCTGACGGGGCGGATAGACAAGAAAGGTGCGACAGGAACACGCGGACAGGGCCGTGGTCCGATCACCCATGGCATGTCACGAATCTGACCGATGCGAGGAGTTGCGATGGATAGCATGCTGGACCGGCCGGAGCAGGAGATGATCCTGGTGGTGGACGATCAGCCCGACAACCTGATGCTCATGAGCGAGCTGCTCATGGACCGCTATCAGGTGCGCGTCGCCTCCAGCGGGCCGAAGGCGCTGCGCCTGATGCAGAGCGACCCGCGCCCGGACCTGGTGCTGCTCGACATCATGATGCCGGAGATGGACGGCTACGAAGTCTGCCGCCAGCTCAAGGCCGACCCGCTGACCCGCGACATCCCGGTGATCTTCCTCACCGGCATGGTCAGCGCCGCCGATGAACAGAAGGGGCTGGACCTGGGCGCGGTGGACTACCTGACCAAGCCGATCAGCCCGCCGGTGACCCTGGCGCGCATCCGCGCGCACCTGAACCTCAAGTCCAACGCCGACTTCCTGCGCGACAAGAGCGAGTACCTGGAGCTGGAGGTGCGCCGCCGCGCCCGCGAACTGCAGGCCATCCAGGACGCCACCCTGGAAGCCATGGCGACCCTCTGCGACCTGCGCGACAACCCACACAGCAACCACCTGGTGCGCATCGAGCACTACATGCGCCTGCTGGGTAGCGCGTTGTCCCTGCACAGCGAGTTCGCTGCCGAGCTGTCGGTGGAGAACATCGAGCTGCTGGTACGCTCGGCGCAGCTGCACGACATCGGCAAGGTCGCCGTGCCTGACCGCATCCTGCACAGCCCCGGCCAGCTGGAGGAGGCTGACCGGCTGATCCTCGAAAGCCACACCACCGTCGGTCGTGACGCCCTCGAGGCTGCCGAGCGCAAGCTGGGCTCCCCGGCGGAATTCCTGCGGTACGCCAAGGAGATCGCCTACAGCCATCACGAACACTGGGACGGCAGCGGCTTCCCCGAGGGGCTGGCAGGCGAGCAGATTCCCCTGGGCGCGCGGATGCTCTCGCTGATCGACTGCTATGACGAACTCACCTGCCGCCATGCCTACCGCACCTCGCTGACCCCGGATGAGGCCGCCGGACGCATCACGGCCGGCGCCGGCAAACAGTTCGACCCGCGCGTGGCCGAGGCCTTCAGCGAGGTCGCCGAAGGCTTTGCCAACATCGCCCAGCGCTACGCCGACAGCGACGAGGCGCTGGGGCTGGAACTGCAGCGGCTGGAAGACGCGGTGGTGGAAAGCATCGAGCTGACGCCGCCTGAACCCTGATCGCGCTGGGCGGTTGTCGAGGATTGCCGTATAAGGAGCGCAGCGCCCCAGAGAGGTACGCCAGGAAGCCTGATGAAAACCCCGAAACGCCTGGAGCCGTTGATCGAAGACGGCCTGATCGATGAAGTATTGCGCCCGCTGATGAGCGGCAAGGAAGCAGCGGTCTACGTGGTGCGCTGCGGCGCCGAGCTGCGCTGCGCCAAGGTCTACAAGGAAGCCAACAAACGCAGCTTCCGCCAGGCCGCCGAGTACCAGGAAGGCCGCAAGGTGCGCAACAGCCGCCAGGCCCGCGCCATGGCCAAGGGCACCAAGTACGGCCGCAAGGAGCAGGAAGACGCCTGGCAGAACGCCGAGGTGGCTGCGTTGTTCCGCCTGGCCAACGCCGGGGTACGCGTACCCAAGCCTTACGATTTCCTCGACGGCGTGCTGTTGATGGAGATGGTCGCCGACGAAGAGGGCGACGCCGCGCCGCGCCTGAACGACGTGGTGATGGAGCCTGAGCTGGCCCGTGACTTCCACGAATTCCTCATCCGCCAGATCGTCATGATGCTCTGCGCGGGCCTCGTGCACGGCGACCTGTCGGAATTCAACGTGCTGGTCGGCCCGGACGGTCCGGTGATCATCGACCTGCCGCAGGCCGTGGACGCCGCCGGCAACAACCACGCCTTCCGCATGCTCGAGCGCGACGTGGGCAACATGGCCGCTTACTTCGGCCGCTTCGCCCCGGAGCTCAAGTACACCCACTACGCCAAGGAAATGTGGGCCCTCTACGAGGACGGCAAGCTGCAGCCGGACACCCCGCTGACCGGGCACTTCGACGATCCGGAAGACGAGGCGGACGTGGATTCGGTGCTGCGTGAGATTGCCGAGGCCATGCGCGAGCAGGAGCGCCGTGAAGCCGGCCGCGCCGCCCAGGATGCCCCGCCGCAACGCGACGAGCCTCCGCCTCCGCCGTGGGAGCAGGCCTGAACCCATTGCCCGGCGAGCCAGAGTTGCTCGCCTTGATCGCTGGGCAACCTCAACGCCTGCACCTGCTGCGGGTGGTGCGCGATCACGGTCCGCAAGGCGCCTGGATCGCTGCCGGCTTCGTGCGCAACGTGGTGTGGGACGCCTTGCATGGCTATGACGAGCCCACGCCGCTCAGCGATATCGATGTGTTGTACTTCGCGGCCGACAACCTGGAGCCCGAAGCGGACTGCGCCTGGGAGCGCCGGCTGCTGGAGGCCTGCCCGGACCAGCCCTGGTCGGTGCGCAACCAGGCGCGCATGCACCTGCGCAATGGCGATGCGCCGTACAGGGATTGCGGCGATGCCATGTGTCATTGGGTGGAAGTGAGCGCAGCAGTAGCGGTACGCCTGCTCGGCGAGTCTCTGGAGTTGCTGGCTCCGCTGGGGATAGATGACATCTGGCAGCTGCGCGTCCGGCCAACCGAGCACTTCCGCGCCAAGCCGCAGATCTACCGCGAGCGCATCGCCGCGAAGAACTGGCCGGCGCGCTGGCCGAAGCTGCACATCGAGACCCTGTAAATCCTTTTCGCCGAAATCGCCGTCATGCTCTGCGTCGGATGGGTGGAGCGCAGCGATACCCGTGCTGATGGTTTCCCGGGATTGATGGGCATCGCTTCGCTCCACACCATCCTACTCACGGTTCCTGCTTTGGCCTGGGTTGGATTCCCGTCTGGTCCTGCGAAAGAACTGTAAGCCTTCAACTGTATCCATACATTTCAGACGCGGGCTGTTAGTTTTGCCTGATCCCACCCCGAGCGCTCTGCCATGCCCCTCCGCCACGTTCTTCTTGCCCTTTTGGTGACCCTGATCTGGGGCGTCAACTTCGTCGTGATCAAGGTCGGCCTGCACGACTTCCCGCCGCTGCTGTTCTGCGCCCTGCGCTTCGCCCTGGCGGCGCTGCCGCTGATCTTCCTGCGCGGCCCGCTGCCGGCGCCGTTCTGGCGTATCGTGCAGATCGGCGTACTGCTGGGTGTGGTCAAGTTCGGCCTGTTGTTCGTCGGCATGCACATCGGCATGCCCGCCGGCCTGTCGTCGCTGGTGCTGCAGAGTCAGGTGTTCTTCACCGTGCTGATCGCCGCCGCCTTCCTCGGCGAGCGTCCCAGCCCGCGCGCCCTGATCGGCCTGGCGCTGGCCGCCGGCGGCCTGCTGCTGATCGGCCTGGAGCGCCCCATGGGCGACAGCCTGGTAGCCTTCCTGCTGGTGATTGCCGCCGCGCTGGCCTGGGCCTTCTCCAACATCGCCACCAAGCGCTCCGGCGCCAGCGACATGCTGCGCCTGATCAGTTGGGTCAGCCTCATCCCGCCACTGCCGCTGCTGGTCCTCTCGTGGATATTTGAAGGCCAGGAAGCCATCGAGCACGCCGTGCTGAACATCAGCTTGAGCGGGATGGGCGCGCTGCTCTACATCGCCTTCCTCGCCACCACCGTCGGCTTCGGCCTGTGGAGTTTCCTGCTGCGCCGCTATCCGGCCAGCCAGGTCACACCTTTCGCCCTGGCGGTACCGGTGTCGGGCCTGCTGTCGGGCTGGCTGTTCCTTGGCGAAGACCTCACCACCCAGGACTGGATGGCCTGCGTGCTGGTGTTCGTCGGCCTCGCCGTGACGGTGCTGCCGGCCTCCATCTGGCGTCGCCGTGCGGTGGCCAGCGCACAAGGCTGATCGCTCCTGCGATTTTTCGTAGGGCGGATAAAGCGGAACGCTTTATCCGCCGTTGCCGGTTTCGGCGGATAACGCCAGAGGCGTTATGCGCCCTACGGTCTAGCGAGTGAGGCTGACAGGAGGATTGCAGGAGCGAGCCTGCGGTGTCAGACCGCTTCGCCGAGGCGGTCCACTACCCACTGGTTGATGCTCTGGTTGCTCAACTCCGCCTTGATCGCCACCTGCGCGTGAAGTTGCGGGTCGAGGCGCAGGCTGAGCTTGCCGGAGAATGGCCGTTGCGGCTCGCGACCAAGTTTCGCGCAAGTCGCCAGGTAGTCATCCACGGCCTCTTCGAACGCCCCGCGCAATTCGTTGACCGACTCGCCGTGGAAGCCGACGACATCGCGGATGCCGGCGATATGGCCGATGAACAGCCGGTCATCGTCGCTGTATTCGATCCGTGCGGCGTAGCCCTGATATTTCATGGGGGTCATGGGTGGATTCCTGACTGTTCGAGCAAGGCGCGTGCGTCACGCACCTGGTAAGGCTTGGCCTCCTTGGCCGGATGCGGGCGATGGAAGGTGGCGACTATGCCATTCAGCTCGAAGCGCACCCGCGAGCCATTGCCCTCGATCACCTGCGCGCCGAGCGCGATCAGCAGCGAGTCGATGCGTAGCCATTCCAGTGAAGCCGGGACGGGAAGGGAGAAGATCAGCTCCAGCGTCCTGCGGTGCCGGGCATTCATCCTGTGCTCCGGTGATTGGTATCAGATTATGCTACCAATCGATGCGGCTAGCCAGATATCGGACGCTTCGCCGAGTACGCCTGAAAATTCCTCAATGACAGCAATTCCCCGACTCCAGGTCCTTGAGGATCGGGCAGTCCGGGCGGTGGTCGCCCTGGCAGTGGTCGCTGAGCTCCTGCAGGGTGTCGCGCAGGCTGCTCAGTTCGGCGATCTTGCGGTTGAGTTCGTCGATGTGCCGGGCGGCCAGGGCCTTTACGTCGGCGCTGGCGCGGGCGCGGTCCTGCCAGAGGGCAAGCAGTTGGCCGACTTCCTCCAGCGAGAAGCCGAAGTCCCGCGAGCGGCGGATGAACGCCAGGGTGTGCAGGTCCTGCTCGCTGTAGTGGCGGTAGCCGCTGGCGCTGCGGCCGGCGGGGGCCAGCAGGCCGGTGGATTCGTAGTAGCGGATCATCTTCGCGGTCAGGCCGCTTTTCTTCGCCGCTTCGCCGATGTTCATGCCGATGTCTCCTGAACGAACGCCCCCGCTTCTCGGGCGGGGGCGTGGGGCTTATTGGTGATCACGCGGTTTCCAGCGCTTGAGCAGCAGGGCGTTGCTCACCACGCTGACACTGGAGGCGGCCATCGCCGCGCCGGCGACCATGGGGTTGAGCAGGCCGAAGGCGGCCAGCGGGATGCCCACCAGGTTGTAGATGAAGGCCCAGAACAGGTTCTGGCGGATCTTCGCGTAGGTGCGCCGGGAGATGTCCAGCGCCGCCGGAACCAGGCGCGGGTCGCCGCGCATCAGGGTGATGCCGGCGGCGTGCATGGCGACGTCGGTGCCGCCACCCATGGCGATGCCCACGTCTGCCGCAGCCAGTGCCGGGGCGTCATTGATGCCATCGCCGACCATCGCCACGACCTTGCCTTGCTGGCGCAGCGCGCCGACCACGGCAGCCTTGTCGCCGGGCAAAACCTCGGCGTGTACGTCGTCCAGGCCCAGGGCGTCGGCCACGACCTTGGCGCTGCCACGGTTGTCGCCGGTGATCAGGTGACTGGCGATGCCGCGCTCGCGCAGGGCGTCGATGGCGGTCTTCGCGCCTTCCTTGAGGCTGTCGCCGAAGGCGAACAGGGCGATCACCCGTGCCTGCGGCTCGCGTTCGATGAGCCAGGACAGGGTGCGGCCTTCTGCTTCCCAGCGCTGTGCCGATTCAGTGAGCGCGCCGGGCTGAAGCTGGGCTTCGTCGAGCATCCGGCGGTTGCCCAGTGCCAGCAGGCGGCCGTCGATGCGGCCCTGGATGCCCCGGCCGGTCAGGGCCTGGGTGGCCTCGGCGGCGGCAGGGTTCAGGCTGCGTTCGGCGCAGGCGTCGAGCACGGCACGGGCCAGCGGGTGTTCGCTGCCGCGCTGCAGGGCGCCGGCCATGGCGAGGGCTTTGGCCTCGGCGCCGTTCGCCGCGAGGTTGGTGATGCGCGGCTGGCCGGAGGTCAGGGTGCCGGTCTTGTCGAAGGCCACGGCGGTCACGGCGTGGGCGACTTCCAGGGCTTCGGCGTCCTTGATCAGGATGCCGTATTTCGCCGCGACGCCGGTGCCGGCCATGATCGCGGTCGGGGTGGCGAGGCCGAGGGCGCAGGGGCAGGCGATGACCAGCACGGCCACGGCGTTGATCAGTGCCTGTTCCCAGCCGGCGCCGGCGATCAGCCAGCCGACCAGGGTGAGCAGGGCGATGCCGATCACCACCGGGACGAACACGTTGCTGACCTTGTCCACCAGCTTCTGGATCGGCGCCTTGGCGGCCTGGGCGTCTTCCACCAGGCGGATGATTCTGGCCAGCACGGTCTCGCCGCCCAGCGCGGTGGTCTTCACGCGCAGTACGCCTTCGCCGTTGATCGCACCGCCGGTGACCGGATCGCCGACGTCCTTGGGCACCGGCAGGCTTTCGCCGGTGATCAGGGCTTCGTCGGCGTGGCTCTGCCCGGCGAGGACTTCGCCGTCCACCGGGAAGCGTTCGCCAGGGCGCACCAGCACTTCGTCACCCAGGCGCAGTTCGGCGATGGCGACGTCTTCCTCGACGCCGTCCCGCACGCGGGTGGCGCGTTCCGGGCGCAGGGCCTCGAGGGCGCGGATGGCGGCGGCGGTCTGGCGCTTGGCGCGGCTTTCCAGGTACTTGCCGAGCAGGATCAGGGTGATGACCACGGCGCTGGCTTCGAAGTACAGGTGCGGCATCTGCCCCGGAGCGGCGGCGTACCAGAGGTACAGGCTCAGGCCGTAGCCGGCGCTGGTGCCGAGGGCGACCAGCAGGTCCATGTTGCCGCTGCGGGCGCGCACTGCCTTGTAGGCGGACACATAGAAGCGTGCGCCGATAAGGAATTGCACGGGCGTGGCGAGGAGGAATTGCACCCAGGCCGGCAGCATCCAGTGCTGGCCGAACCAGTCGCCCACCATCGGCAGCACCAGTGGCAGCGACAGCAGGATGGCGGCGGCCAGCCACCAGCGCTCGCGCGCCAGACGGGCCACGGCCAGATCCACGGCGGGCTGATCGGGTTCGATGAGGCGGGCCTTGTAGCCCGCCTTGTCGACGGCGGTGATCAGCGCGGCGGCGTCCACCGCGCCGAGCAGTTCGACGTGGGCGCGCTCGCTGGCCAGGTTGACGCTGGCCGTGCGTACGCCCGGGACCTTGTTGAGGGCGCGTTCGACGCGGCCGACGCAGCTGGCGCAGGTCATGCCGTCGATGGCCAGTTCCAGGCTATGGGCCGGTACCTGGTAGCCGGCCTGTTCGACAGCGGCGACCAGCGCCGGCAGGGTCTCACCGCTGGATGGCGCGGCGAGCTGCACGCGGGCCTGCTCGCTGGCGAGGTTGACGCTGGCGTCCTGCACGCCGGGCACTTTGCGCAGGGCGCGCTCGACCCGGCCTGCACAGCTGGCGCAGGTCATCCCGGAGACGGGGAGGTCGAGTTCGATGGGGTTGGCGCTGTTCATGGGGCTTCTCCCTGAAGTTCCCCGATAGCATCAACCTTGACACGAGGGCAAGGTCAACCCTCGTTCGCTGCCAGCTTGTCGCAGGTCAAAGCCGTGGCCGGAATCAGCTGCCGCTGGAGACCGGCATGAGATACAGCCCGCTCTCGCTGTTGGCGATGCGGAACTTGCGCACTTCGCCGGCGTGCAGCTGCACGGACTGGGCGCGCAACGGCTGGATGCCGCTGCGGCAGAGGCCGGAGTTGGCGGTCTGCAGGCGCAGGGAGACCTCGCCCGGCGGCAGGTTGAGGGCGATTTCGCCTTCGGGCTGCAGGCGCGAGACCTTTTCGTCCTGCACATACAGATCGATGTCGCAGGCGGTGCCGGTGTCCAGCCGTTCACGGCTGACGATCAGCACGGCATAGGCCACCGGCTGGGCGTCGGGCACCGGCCAGGAACCGGGAGTGCTTGGCGGTGGCGTGGCCGGGGAGGTGGGTACGGGCGGCGCCGAGGGTTCCTCGGGCATGCCATCGGCCCAGGCGCTCGAAGGCAGGCCGGCGAAGGGCAGGGCGGCGGCGAAGCCGGCGGCGATTAAAAGGGAACGGCGCATGGCGTTCTCCGACGAGTCAGCTGTTTCCGCAGCTTGGCTGAGAGCCTGACGTAGGACAAGTGCAAGGCGAGTGCAACGCGAGAGGCTTGACCTTGCCACGGTGGCAAGGTCGAGACTGCATCCAACGCTTCAATCCATCAGAGGAGAGATTCCATGCACACCTTCAATGTCAAGGGCATGAGCTGCGGCCACTGCGTGCGGGCCATCACCCAGGCGGTACAGGCGCTGGACGCCGCAGCGGACGTGCAGGTCGACCTGGGCGCTGGTGAAGTCCGCGTTGCCAGCCGGCTGGACGAGCCCGCGATCCTCGCGGCGATCCGCGAGGAAGGCTACGAGGCCGAGGCGGCCTGAGGTTTCATCCCTTCCGGGCCGGCGTTCTGCCGGCCCTTACGCCTGTGCCGGGTGCCAGTCGCGCACCAGGCCACGGAACACGGCGTCGAACAGTTCGCGGGTTTCCTGCAGCGGGTCGAACAGGGCCGGGTCGCGCAGCCAGTCGCTGAGCAGGCCGAAGATCATCGCGTGCACCGCGCGCGAGGCAATCTTGGGCGTCACGCCGGGCATCAGCCGCGTGCGGCAGTCCTCGCGGCTGAACAGCTGCTCGCAAAGCTCGATGAACTGCCGGACGAACTGGTTGTGGCGCTCCTCGGCGTCGCGCAGCTCATCGGTGAACTCGCAGCGCTGCAGGAGGATGGTGAGGATGCGTCGGCGCTGCTCGTCGCGGGCGAGGTTCTCGACCACTTCCACGCTGAGCTGGAACAGCGATTCGATCGGGTCGTGACCGTCGCACCCGGACAGCCGCTGCGCCAGTTGCTCAGGCGGCAGGCGGACCTGGTTGAGCATGTCGTTGAACAGGTGCGCCTTGTTCTGGAAGTGCCAGTACACCGCCCCGCGGGTGACGCCAGCGGCGCGCGCGATCTCTTCCAGGCTGGTATTTGAGACGCCTTTCGCAAAGAAAAGGCCTTCAGCCGAGTCGAGAATCGTCTGACGGGTTCGTTCCGAATCTTCTTTAGTTCTTCGCATGGCGCTTGGTGGTATACAGGCTAGGATCACTGGGTGACAGGCAGTTTACTGATTTTATTGCGCTAACAGTGCTTTACAGACACTGGCGTAGGTAAAAGTCACGCAGTCGTCGTCTTTTTGGGGTTCCGCCGTCAGTCATTTCCATGGAGAGGTTACATGCCGTTTGCCCGTCGTTTGCCCGTCGCGCTTGCTGTCGTTGGGTTGCCAGTCCTGTTCGCTGCCTGGGCCCAGGCCGAGGACAAACCGGCTGCGGCAGCGCCCCCGCCCCCGGCAGTGACGGTCGAAGTGGCCAAGAGTGCTCCGGTGCCGCTGACCTTCGAATACGCCGCGCGGACCGCCGGCTACCGCGAAGTGGAAGTGCGCGCCCAGGTCAGCGGCATCCTGCAGCGCCGCACCTACGAGGAAGGCCGGCCGGTGAAGGAAGGCCAGGTACTGTTCCGCATCGACCCGCGCCCCTACCAGGCCGCGCTGGGCCAGGCCAAGGGGTCGCTGGCACAGACCCAGGCGCGCTACCGGCAGACCGAGCGTGACCTCAAGCGGATCCGCGAGCTGCAGGCCAAGGGCTTCGCCAGCGAAAGCGAGCTGGACCGCTACACCTCCGATTTCGAACAGGCCAAGGCCGACGTCGAGGCCGCCCGCGCCAACGTCCAGGCCAAGCAGATCGACCTCAACTACACCACGGTCACCGCGCCGATTTCCGGCATGGCGAGCAAGGAAGTGCGCTCCGAAGGCAGCCTGGTGGTGGCGAGCGACCCGAATTCCAGCCTGCTGACCAAGCTCACCCAGCTCGACCCGGTGTACGTCAACTTCGCCTACCCCGACACCCAGGCGACGCAGATGAACGATGGCGTGAAGAGCGGCCGCTACCTCCTGCCCAAGGACGGCAAGCTGACCGCCGAGCTGCGCTTCGGCGACGGCAGCAAGTACCCCATCGAAGGCGTCGTCGACTTCACCGACAGTTTCGTCAATACCGGCACCGGCACGGTGAACGCCCGCGCCGTGGTGCCCAACCCGCACAACCTGCTGATCCCCGGCCAGTTCGTGCGCATCCTGATCACCGGCATCACCCAGAGCAATGCCGTGACCCTGCCGGAGCGCGCGCTGGCCCAGGGGCCGCGCGGCACCTTCGTCTACGTGGTGGACAAGGACGGCTTCGCCCGCGTGCGCCAGGTCACCACGACCAAGACCGTGGACGGCCGCTGGATCATCGATGCCGGTGTGGATGACGGTGATCGGGTGATAGTCGACGGGCTGCTCAAGGTACGCCCCGACCAGCCGGTCAAGGCCGTGGAAGGTGGCGCGCAGGAATCTGCCGCCAATACCGCTTCGTCCCAGTCCTAAGGAGCGCCCATCGTGATTTCGCGCTTCTTCATCGAACGTCCGGTGTTCGCGATGGTGATTTCCATCGTGATCCTGCTCGCGGGCCTGGTGGCCATGCGCGCGCTGCCCATCGCTCAGTACCCGGAAATCGTGCCGCCGGAAGTCTCCGTGACGGCCTCCTACCCGGGCGCCAGCTCCCAGGTCATCGCCGAAACCGTGGCCGCTCCGCTGGAGCAGGAAATCAACGGCGTGGAGGGCATGATCTACCAGCTGTCCAACTCCGACGCCAGCGGCGCCATGAGCCTGACCGTGTACTTCGAGGTCGGCACCGACCCCGACCAGGCCACCATCGACGTCAACAACAAGGTGCAGGCGGCGCTCGCCAAGCTGCCCGAGGAAGTGCGCCGGCAGGGCGTGAAGGTGGAGAAGAAATCCTCCGATATCCTGCAGGTGGTGACGCTGTTTTCGCCGGACAACTCCCGCGACCCGATCTTCATCAGCAACTACGCGCTGATCAACGTGATCGACGACCTCAAGCGGATTCCCGGTGTCGGCGACGTCAGCCAGTTCGGTTCCAAGGACTATTCCATGCGCATCTGGCTGCGGCCGGACAAGCTGGCGCAGTACAACCTCACGCCTACCGACGTGGTGAACGCGGTGCGCGAGCAGAACTCGCAGTTCGCCGCCGGCAGCTTCGGCCAGCAGCCGATGAAGGAGCCGCAGGACTTCACCTACATGGCCACAGCGCAGGGGCGCTTCACCGATCCGAAGGAGTTCGAGAACGTCATCCTGCGCAGTGATTCCACTGGCGCCAGCCTGCTGCTCAAGGACGTGGCGCGGGTCGAGCTGGGCGCACAGGACTACTCCCTGGTTACCTCGCTCAACGGCCAGCAGAACGCTGCCTTCGGTATCTACCTGCAACCGGGCGCCAACGCTCTGGACACCGCCGAGGCCGTGCGTACCCACATGGAAGCGCTGGCCAAGCGTTTCCCGCAGGGCATCGCCTTCAAGATTCCCTACGACACCACTACCTTCGTGAAGGTGTCCATCGAGGAGGTGATCCATACCTTCATCGAGGCGCTGATCCTGGTGATGGTGGTGGTGTTCATCTTCCTGCAGAACATCCGCGCCACGCTGATCCCGGTGCTGGCGATCCCGGTGTCGCTGGTCGGCACCTTCGCCGGCATGTACCTGATGGGCTTCTCCATCAACCTGTTGTCGCTGTTCGGCATGGTGCTGGCGATCGGCATCGTGGTGGACGACGCCATCGTGGTACTGGAGAACGTCGAGCGGGTAATGCGCACCGAGAAGCTCAGCCCGAAAGAGGCGGCGATCAAGGCCATGGAGGAAGTGACCGGGCCGATCATCGCCATCGTGCTGGTGCTCTGCGCGGTATTCATCCCGGTCGGCTTCCTCGGCGGTCTGGCGGGCCAGATGTACAAGCAGTTCGCGATCACCATCGCCGTGTCGGTGGTGATCTCCGGCATCGTCGCGCTGACGCTCTCTCCTGCGCTCTGCGCGCTGATCCTCAAGCCCGAGCACAAGGAGCCGGCTGCACCATTCCGCTGGTTCAACAACGCCTTCGAACGCATCACCAACGGCTACGGCGCCGGGGTGCAGTTCTTCCTCAAGCGGGCGGCCCTCGGCCTGATACTGTTCGGCGGCATGATCGCGCTGCTGGTCATCCTGTTCGGCCGGGTGCCCGGCTCGCTGGTGCCTGACGAAGACCAGGGCTACGTGCTCAACGCCTACTTCCTGCCGCCGGCGGCTTCGCTGAGCCGTACCGAGAAGCTCACCGGCGACGTGACCCAGGAACTGATGAAGCATCCGGCCGTGGCCGACGTGGTGACCTTTGCCGGTTTCGACATCCTCACCTTCGGCACCCGCAGCAACGCCGGGGTGTCCTTCGTCACCCTGAAGGACTGGAAGGAGCGCAACACGCCCGAGCTGGACGCACGCAACCTGACCCGCGAGTTCATGAAGATGGGGGCGGGCCAGGAAGACGGTGTGGTGATGTCCTTCAACCCGCCGCCGATCACCGGCATGAGTACCACCGGCGGCTTCGAGGCCTACATCCAAGACCGCAGCGGCGGCACCTCCGAGCAGCTCGAGGAGATCACCACCAAGTTCCTTGCAGCGGCCGGCAAGCGCCCTGAACTGGCGGGGCTGAACACCACCTTCAACGCCAACGTGCCGCAGTACTACGTCGACCTGGACCGTACCAAGGCGCGTTCCCTGGGCGTGGCCATCGACGACGTGTTCACGGCCATGCAGTCCACCTTCGGCAGCTACTACGTCAACGACTTCACCCTCTACGGGCGGACCTGGCAGGTCTCCCTGGAGTCGGAGCCGGAGTTCCGCCGCAAGCCGGACGACCTCAGCCAGGTCTTCGTCCGCTCGTCCACCGGCGATCTGGTGCCGCTGACCACGCTGGTCTCGGTCAAGCGCATCCTCGGCCCGGACTCCTACGCGCGCTTCAACGTGTTCCCGGCGGCCAAGCTGCTCGGCGGCCCGGCGCCCGGCTACAGCTCCGGCCAGGCGCTGGCGGCCATGCAGGAAGTGGCCGACCAGGTGCTGGGCGAGGACTACTCGCTGGCCTGGATCGGCTCGGCCTACCAGGAACTGGCGACCCAGGGTTCGGGCAGCACCGCGTTCATCTTCGGCCTGATCCTGGTGTTCCTCATCCTCGCCGCCCAGTACGAACGCTGGACCCTGCCGCTGGCGGTGGTCACTGCGGTGCCCTTCGCGGTGTTCGGTGCGATCCTGGCGATCTGGCTGCGTGGGCTGGATAACGACGTGTACTTCCAGGTCGGCCTGGTGACCCTGATCGGCCTGGCGGCGAAAAACGCCATCCTGATCATCGAGTTCGCCGTGCTGTGCCGCGAGGAGCAGGGCATGGGCCCGGTCGAGGCGGCGCTGGAGGCGGCCAAGCTGCGCTTCCGCCCCATCGTGATGACCTCGCTGGCCTTCATCCTGGGTTGCGTGCCGCTGGCCATCAGCACCGGCGCCGGTTCCGCGAGCCGCCATTCCATCGGCACCGGGGTGATCGGCGGGATGCTCGCCGCGACCCTGCTGGCGACCTTCCTCATCCCGATGTTCTACATGCTCGTGGAGTCGGCCGCGGACAAGGTCGGCGGCCGCAAGGCCAAGGCCAAGCCCGAGCCAGAGGGCGCGCACGAAGCCTGATGCGAAAGCGGGCCCGGCCGGTGTGGCCGGACCCGCTTCTCCCATTGTTTCGGGAGTTGCCCAGGTAGTTGCTTAGGGAGCTTGCTAATTTTCCGGCGCTCGCCACAATGCAAGGCTTCGCCGCGCCTTCCCTGCGCGCCAATCCGTTAGCCACACCTGCCTGCCTGCGGTCTCTGCCGCCCTTCGGTGGACGCGTGTGACCAGGTGATCCATGAACCTCCGCATCCTGCTGATCCTCGGCGCCCTCAGCGCCTTCGGGCCCATGGCCATCGACTTCTACCTGCCCAGCTTCCCGGCGCTGGCGCAGGCCTTCGGTACCGACGTCGAGCACATCCAGCTGAGCCTGTCGGCCTACTTCGCCGGCCTCGCCATCGGCCAACTGCTCTACGGCCCGCTGGCCGACCGCATCGGCCGGCGCATCCCCTTGCTGCTGGGGGTGAGCATCTTCACCCTGGCGTCGCTCGCCTGCGCCTTCGCGCCGAACCTGGAATGGCTGATCGGCGCGCGCTTCGTCCAGGCCCTGGGTGGCTGCGCGGGGATGGTGATCTCGCGGGCGGTGGTGCGTGACCTGTGCGACCCGATCGCCGCCGCCAAGGCTTTCTCGCAGCTGATGCTGGTGATGGGCCTGGCGCCGATCCTCGCGCCGCTGGGTGGCGGGTTGCTGCTGAGCCTGTCCGGCTGGCAGTCGATCTTCTATTGCCTGACGCTGTTCAGCGCCCTGGCCGGCGGCGCCATCGCCCTGTGGCTGCCCGAGACCATCCCGAGCGGACCTCGCCCGCCGTTGCGCGGAGCACTGAAGCAGTACCGCGCGCTGTTCCGCGACCGCTCCTTCATCACCTATGCGCTTACCGGCGGCGTGGCCATCGCCGGGATGTTCTCCTACATCGCTGGCTCGCCCTTCGTCTTCATCGAACTCTACGGCGTGCCGGCCGAGCACTACGGCTGGATATTCGGCAGCAATGCGGCGGGCTTCATCCTCATGGCGCAGGTCAACGCGCGGCTGCTGCGCTATCGCGGACCGGGGTTCTGGCTGCGCCGGGCGGTGTGGGTGTACTTCGGCTGCGGCGTGGCGCTGCTGGCGATCACCCTGGCCAAGCCCGAGCACCTGTGGCCGCTGCTGGTACCGTTGTTCGGCGCCATCGCCAGCCTGGGCTTCCTGCTGCCCAACTCCTCGGCCTGCGCCATGGCCAGCCAGGGTCGGCACGCGGGCAGCGCCTCGGCGCTGATGGGCAGCCTGCAGTTCACCGTCGCCGCCTGCGCTTCGGCGCTGGTCGGTGCTTTGCACGACGGCTCGGCACTGCCGATGGCGGTGGTCATCACCGTCTGCGGCCTGGTGGCCGCGGTGCTCGGCTGGCTGAGCGGGCAGATCAGCGAACGCGCGGCCTGATCAGCTGGCGGCGCGTTGCACCAGCTCGGGTAGCCGGTGCGGGGCCTTCAGGCGGGCTTCGAGGGTCGCGACGAAACTGCGCGCCTCGAGCTCGCTGCGGAAGCCCACGGCCTGCTGGTCGAGACAGACTTCCCACGGTTGGTCTTTGCGCAAGCGGGACGGACGGACGAGGATGTTCACGGTGCTCACCCCTGTGCTGTCAGGTGAAAAGGGACTCTCAGTGTAGTCCTGTCACATGGCGGTAGTAGGTGCGACCTGTGGTCGCCGACATGCGGTGGCGGCGCTGCCGGAAAACTCGCCAGCCACCGTGCCAGAGCGCTCCATCCGCCGTCGTGCCGCTTCGCTGAAAAATCCTGCAAAGCATTACTGCCGGCCCGCTTGCGGGGCGGGCGGCAGGACTACGACCAAAGGTTGATGGTGGGGTGGCGATCCCCGTCCATACTCGTTGTTCGACCTCGATAACAACAATAAGAGGCAGTGACGATGAGTTACCGGCAGTCCCATGACCGCTCCATCGCGGAGCCTTCCGCCTTCTGGGCCGAACAGGCCGGCCGCGTGGCCTGGTACCGCGCGCCGCAGGACACCCTGCAGGCCCTGCCCGACGGCAGCCACCGCTGGTTCGCCGATGGCCGCCTGAACACCTGCTACCTCGCCCTCGACCGGCAGATCGAACTGGGCCGCGGCAACCAGGCAGCGCTGATCTACGACTCCCCCGTGACCAATACCCAGCAGCGCTTCAGCTACCTGGAGCTGCGCGATGAAGTCGCGCGCCTGGCTGGCGCCCTGCGCGCGCTGGGGGTGGAGAAGGGCGACGGGGTGATCATCTACATGCCGATGGTGCCCCAGGCGGCCATGGCCATGCTTGCCTGTGCCCGGCTCGGCGCGGTGCACTCGGTGGTCTTTGGTGGCTTTGCGCCACACGAACTGGCGTTGCGCATCGACGACGCCAGACCCAAGCTGGTGCTCACCGCCTCCTGCGGCCTGGAGTTCGAGCGGGTGATCGAATACAAGCCGCTGGTGGACAAGGCCCTGGAGCTGGCCAGCCACCAGCCGGCCCATGTGCTGGTGCTGCAACGCCCGCAGGCGATGGCGGAGCTCAAGGCCGGCCGCGACCTCGACTGGCGCGAAACCCTGGCCCACGCGCAACCGGCCGACCCGGTGGAAGTCGCCAGTGGCGACCCGCTGTACATCATGTACACCTCCGGCACCACCGGGAAACCCAAGGGCATCGTGCGCGACAACGGCGGCCACGCGGTAGCGCTGAGCTATGCACTGCCGACCATCTTCGGCCTGCAGCCGGGGGATGTCTGGTGGGGCGTCTCCGACGTCGGCTGGGTGGTCGGCCACTCGCTGATCGTCTACGGACCGCTGATGAATGGCTGCACCACGGTGTTCTACGAAGGCAAGCCGGTGCGCACGCCCGACGCCGGCAGCTACTGGCGGGTGATCGAGGAACACAAGGTCAACAGCCTGTTCTGCGCGCCCACGGCAATCCGCGCGATCCGCAAGGAAGACCCCCAGGGCGACCTGCTCAAACGCTACGACCTGAGCTCGCTGCGCCACCTGTTCCTCGCCGGCGAGAAGCTCGACAGCAGCACCCAGCACTGGCTGGAGGAACTCACCGGCAAGCCGGTGCACGACCACTGGTGGCAGACCGAGACCGGCTGGCCGGTGACCGCGCCCTGCACCGGCCTGGGGGACCACGACCTGCGCGCCGGCTCAACCAACCGCGCGGTGCCCGGTTACCACGTGCAGGTGGTGGACGACGAGGGTCGGCTGCTCGGGGCGAACGAGCAGGGCTCCATCGTCATTGCCCTGCCGCTTCCGCCCGGCTGCGCGCAGACGCTGTGGAACGATCATCCGCGCTACCTGCAGGCGTACCTGAAGACCTATCCCGGCTACTACCACACTGGCGACGGCGGCTATGTGGACGAGGAGGGCTTCGTCTACATCATGGGCCGCACCGACGACGTGATTAACGTCTCCGGCCACCGTCTATCCACCGGCGAGATGGAAGAGTTGCTGGCGCTGCACGAGGCCGTTGCCGAGTGCGCGGTGATCGCCGTGCAGGACGACCTCAAGGGGCATGTGCCGCTGGGGCTGGTGGTGCTCAAGGACGGCACGCAGGCGACCGAGGCCAACCTGCAGCGCGAACTGGTGGCGCTGGTGCGCGAGCGCATCGGGGCGCTGGCCTGCTTCCAGCGCGCGGTGGTGGTCAAGCGCCTGCCCAAGACCCGCTCGGGCAAGATCCTGCGCGCGGTGCTACGCAAGATCGCCGACGGCGAGAGCTATGCGCCGCCTTCCACCATCGACGACCCGGCGATCCTCGGCGAGATTGCCGAGCGCCTCGGTCAGGCCGGCCTGGCCAAGGCGGGCTGATATCCCACGACGCCGGTGCTGCCGGCGTATTTCCAGGGCCGCACTCGTTGCGGCCCTTTTTTATATGCAGGGTGAGTGCGGGACTGCAGGAATAAAGGCCAATCGCCATCTAGAATGATGTCAACGAGCCTCTACTTGCGGTGTGGCGTTCATGGTCAATCCTGTGGTCCTCGACGAGGAGGAGCTCGAAGCGCTGCGCGAAGTGACCGCGCGGGCGCCGCGCAAGCCGCTGGTGCTGGTGGTCGACGACGACCTTGAGGTGCTGGCCGAGCTGCGCGAACTGATCGAGGGGGCGAACCTGCGCTGCCTGACCGCCGGCAGCGCCGTCGAAGCGCTGCGGCGCATCCGTCGCGACGAGTCGGACATCGACCTGCTGGTGACCGACCTGCGCATGGAGCACCAGGGCGCGGGGCTGGACCTGATCCGCGAACTGAACGAGGTCGGCACCTTCCTGCCGATCATCGTCCTGTCCGGCCAGGCCGATGCTCGCGACGTGATCGAGGCTATGCGGCTGAACGTGCTGGATTTCATGGTCAAGCCGCTGGACCCGCTGTACTTCCTCGACCTGCTCAGCCGTTATCTGTAGGACCGTGCAACGGGCGAGCCCGATAACGGCGTTACAGCGTCTGCGCCTTGAAGGTATCGCACTTGCCCGGCGCACCGCTCTCGAAGCCGATCTTGAACCAGCGCACGCGCTGCGCGGATGAACCGTGGGTGAAGGAATCGGGCATCACCGTGCCGCGCGCCTGGCGCTGCAGGTGGTCGTCGCCGATGGCGTTGGCGGCGTTCAGCGCCTCTTCCACGTCGCCCGGCTCCAGCCAGTTCAGGCGCTGCTGGGCGTGATTGGCCCAGACACCGGCAAAGCAGTCGGCCTGCAGTTCCTGGCGCACCGAAAGCCCGTTGGCGCCTTCCATGCGCGCGCCGCGCTGGCGGGCGGCGTTGATCTTCGCGGAGATGCCCAGCAGGTTCTGCACGTGGTGGCCGACCTCGTGGGCGATCACGTAGGCCTGGGCGAAGTCGCCGGCGGCGGAGAACTTCTGTTCCATCTCGCGGAAGAAACCGAGGTCGAGGTACACGCGGTGGTCGCCCGGGCAGTAGAACGGCCCGACCGCCGAGGAGGCGAAGCCGCACGCCGAGTTCACCCCGCCGTTGAACAGGATCAGCTTGGGCTGCTCGTACTGCTGGTTGCTGCGGGAGAAGATCTCACCCCAGGTGTCCTCGGTATCGCCGAGAATCGAGCGGACGAAGTCCACCTGTGGATCGTTGCCGGTGGCCGGCTTGCCTTGCGTCGGCCGCGCCGGCGCCTGCTGCTGGGAGACGTCCATCTGGCCGAGCAGCGAGCCGAGGATGGTCATCGGGTCCTGCCCGGAGAGCAGGCCGATCACCACCACGATGGCCACGCCGCCCAGGCTCAGGCCGCGACCGCCGATGCGCATGCCTCCGCCACCGCCCATGCCACCACCGCCGCTGTCATCGCGGGCATCCACTACGTTGTCGCTGCGTCGTCCTTTGCGCCATTGCATGGCGGCATCTCCATCGAACAGGTGGGTTCAGTGTTGTCGCGGGTGGGGCTGGCCGCCAGCCCGGTCGTCAGGCGAAACGGTGCAGCAGCTCGGCGCGGGCGAGCAGTTGCACGTCGCCGCCGACGCGGACCTCGTCATCCTGGCCGACCTGCACGTCGAGCCGACTGGGGCGGCCGACGAAGCGGCCCTGGGCCAGCTGGAACAGCTCGCCGCGGCGGGCCTTGCCCAGTTCCACCAGGTAGGCGGCAACGGGGCCGGCGGCGCTGCCGGTGGCGACGTCCTCGATGACCCCGGCGCCATCCCAGGTGCGGCCCTCGCGATTATCCACATCCAGCACGAAAACGAAGGCGGCGTTGAGTTTGGCCAGCTCGGCTGCCAGATCCGTGCGCTGGCGCACGCGGCCCAGGGCCTCGCTGCGTACCGGCAGCAGCAGGTAGGGCAGGCCGGTGCTGACCACGGCGGCGGGGTAGTCGGCGAGATCGCTGGCACTCAGCGAGAAGGCCTCGGCGAACCAGCGGCGCGCGTCATCGTCGAGTACGCTGCCGAAGTCGGCGGCGCCCTGGTTCATCTCGGCGTGGAAGCCGGCGCTGCGACGGCGCGTGGCGACCTTCACCTGCTTGGCTGGCAGCTCCAGCGTCCAGTGTTCTTCCTCGCCGCGCTGGTGCAGGTGGTGCAGCAGCGCAGCCGCGCCCAGCACCGGGTGGCCGGCGAAGGGCAGTTCCTCGTCGACGGTGAAGATGCGCGCCGAGTAGGTGTCCAGCGAGGCGGACGGGAACAGGAAGATCGACTCGAACTGGCGCAGCTCCTGGGTCAGCGCCAGCAGGGTCTGGGCGGGAATGCCACGGGCGTCGGGGAATACCGCCAGGCCATTGCCGGTGAGCGGTTGGTCGGCGAAGACGTCGAGCTGCCAGTACTGTTGCGCGGACATGGGCCTCCAGATGCCGCCCTTGAGCGGCGCAAAGAAAAACTCGACAGCCAGCCTAGCGAGCTATATGTTCGCCGACAAGAAAGCGCAGGTCACAGCACCGTGCTTTCCAGGCCACCGCAGTGGCCGGCGTCGCTCGGACGGTTCCGGGCGCCTACGTTCATCAGAGGACACCATGACTGAACCCCGTTCAGCTCGTCGCTTTGCGCGCATCGATCGCCTGCCCCCCTACGTTTTCAACATTACCGCCGAGCTGAAGATGGCCGCCCGCCGCCGTGGCGAGGACATCATCGACCTGTCCATGGGCAACCCGGACGGGGCCACGCCGCCGCACATCGTCGAGAAGCTCTGCCAGGTCGCCCAGCGCGAAGACACCCACGGCTACTCCACGTCCCGTGGCATCCCGCGCCTGCGCCGCGCCATCTCGCACTGGTACCGCGACCGCTACGAGGTCGAGATCGACCCGGAATCCGAGGCCATCGTCACCATCGGCTCCAAGGAAGGCCTGGCGCACCTGATGCTGGCCACCCTGGACCACGGCGACACCATCCTGGTGCCCAACCCCAGCTACCCGATCCACATCTATGGCGCGGTGATCGCCGGCGCCCAGGTGCGCTCGGTGCCGCTGGTGCCGGGGATCGACTTCTTCAACGAGCTGGAGCGGGCGATCCGCGAATCGATCCCAAAGCCGAAGATGATGATCCTCGGCTTCCCCTCCAACCCCACTGCGCAGTGCGTGGAGCTGGACTTCTTCGAGCGCGTGGTCGACCTCGCCAAGCGCTATGACGTGCTGGTGGTGCACGACCTGGCCTACGCGGACATCACCTTCGATGGCTGGAAAGCCCCGTCGATCATGCAGGTGCCGGGCGCCAAGGACATCGCGGTGGAGTTCTTCACCCTGTCCAAGAGCTACAACATGGCCGGCTGGCGTATAGGCTTCATGGTCGGCAACCCGGAGTTGGTCTCGGCCCTGGCGCGGATCAAGAGCTACCACGACTACGGCACCTTCACCCCGCTGCAGGTGGCGGCCATCGCCGCGCTGGAAGGTGATCAGCAGTGCGTGCGCGATATCGCCGACCAGTATCAGAAGCGCCGCGACGTGCTGGTGAAGGGCCTCCACGAAGCCGGGTGGATGGTGGAGAACCCCAAGGCGTCGATGTACATCTGGGCGAAGATCCCACCGGCCTATGCGCACCTGGGTTCGCTGGAGTTCGCCAAGAAGCTGCTCAAGGACGCCAAGGTCTCGGTGTCGCCGGGCATCGGCTTCGGCGACTACGGCGACGACCACGTGCGCTTCGCCCTGATCGAGAACCGCGACCGCCTGCGCCAGGCCGTGCGCGGGATCAAGGCGATGTTCCGCGCCGACGGCCTGTTGCCGGCCAAGGGCGAGTGACAGGATCCGGAGAACGAAAAAGGCGGCCAGATGGCCGCCTTTCTCGTTGTGGAGTCCCTCACCCCATCCTGCTCGCGGAGCCATGTCGCGCGGGAACCTGGAGAGTGCCCCGCGCGTCGGAAGCCCCATCCCACCTCCACAAGCGTTCAGGGGTGAGGGAGTGCCTCGGTGTCAGGTCAGTGAGCGGGGTAGTCCGCCAGCACCTCGCGCTGGCCGGCCTTGTTCAACCCGACCACCTGGTAGGCGTCATGCCGGTCGCCCATCTCCATGCCCGGCGAGCCCATCGGCATGCCCGGCACGGCGGCGCCGACCAGATCGGCACGCTCGCGCAGCTTGAGGACGTCGGCCGCCGGCACGTGGCCCTCGACAAACTTGCCGTCGATCACGCCGGTGTGGCACGAGCCCATGCTGTAAGGCACGCCGAGTCTGGTCTTCACTGCACTCATGTCCGCCTCGACGTGGTCGTTGACGGTGAAGCCGTTGCTTTCCAGGTGCTTGATCCAGTCCTTGCAGCAGCTGCAGTTGGCATCGCGGTGCACGTCGATGGTCAGCGGCTCGGCGGCCTGGGCGGCGCCGGCGACAAGGGCGGTGAGCAGAAGCAGGGTGCGCATGGTTGGAACCTCGAAATACGAACGCGACCGAGCATACTCCCGAGCGTCTTCAGCCCCCACCCGGTGTTTGTTTCCCCATATGACGCGCTGGCCCGAACTTGCCGCGCCGTGCGGGGTCTCTAGCTGATCGGTGGTGCGTCCGCGACTCCCGGTCGCAGGTCTGGACGCTCGGCAATGGCTGCATGGCCAAGGAGAAATCGGATGCTCTTCGCCCGTCTCGTCCTGCTGGTCCAGGCTCTGGTCTGGGGTGGCCTGGGACTGCTCTACTGGATTCGCCCCTATGAGATGGCCAACCTCAGCGGCATGCTGCTGATGGAACCGTCGTCGGTGAGCGACGCCCGCGTCTTCTATGGCGGTCACCAGTTCGCCCTCGCGCTGTTCCTCGTCTTTGCCCTGCGTCGGCGCCTGCTGGTGCGGCCGGCGCTGATCCTGGTGATCCTGGTGCAACTGACCCTGACGCTGTCGCGCCTGCTGATCGCCTGGACCGAAGGCGGCATGGAGTGGGATGCGCAACTGGCCGGCGTGGTCTACCGCGGGGTGATCTCGGCGCTGGCGATCTTCGCCCTCTACTGGCTGGAGCGGCAGTCGCGCCATCGCGCCGTGGTGGTGCGCGAACCGGAAGAGCCGGAGGAGCGCAAGGCGGACTTCGAAGGACTGTGAGCTTCGGATAGGCGGCGCGGCCTGCCGGCGGCAGCGCTGCCGGGTTACCCCCGCTCCGTGCTATCGTATTGATTTCGCGGTAGAAGCAAGGCGGAGCCAGCATGAAGTTCGTACATCAACGTGAGCACCTGAACGAAGGCGACCTGGTCGTCATCGAGTGCTCCATGACCTGCAATATCCGCCTGATGACCGATGCCGCCTTCCGCAGCTTCAAGAATGGCGGGCGCCACGTCTACCACGGCGGCGCGTTCGACCGGTTCCCGGCCAAGATCAAGGTGCCCAGCACCGGCAACTGGAACATCACCATCGACACCGTCACCCGCCGCGCCATCAGCGTCACGCGCAAGGCCGACTTCAAGTACAGCATCAAGTTCGTGCGCAAGTCGCCGTCGAACTACAGCTGATCCTCAGTTCCCCGCCTGCGCGGGGAAGTCCCTGAGCAGGCGGGCGATGCCTTCGTCCACGGCCTGCTGGGTAATCTTCGGATCGTGCAGCTGGCGCGCCACCTGCGCCTGATAGAGCACCTGTCCGCTCGCCTCGTCGAGAATCTGCAGCGCCAGGCGCGCCTGTTCCTGGTCGGTGATCTGCGTCTGGGTCATCACCCCCGCGCCGGTCACCACCGGGCGCTGGACGATGCCGGTCTGGCTATCCAGTCCGACGGCATAGATCACCCGCAGCTCCCCTGAATTGTCCTGATAGTGGTAGCCCTTGGCTTCCAGCGCGCGGCGCACGGCGAGATCGAAGCGATCTTCCAGGTCCTCGCGGTGACCCTGTGCGCGCACGGCCTGGATGAAGAAGGTGCTTTGCCGGCCGTTGGCGGCGGGGGAGACGCTGATGTTGGCGGGGTCGGTGCCGGCGCACGCGGCCAGCAGCAGGCAGAACAGGGGAAGGATCAGGCGGGACATGGACGTGCCTCTTGTCATTGTCCCGCAAGCGTAGCCGCCTGGCGCTGGCTCGCCGCCCAACCCTTGGTTGGGCGGCGGCGAAGCAGGCTCAGCGGCGGGTCAGCAGGACGCCGGCTTCCATGTGGTGCGTATAGGGGAACTGGTCGAACAGCGCGCAGCGGCTCACCTGGTGGGTGTCGTGCAGCTGGGCGATGTTCTGCGCCAGGGTCTCCGGGTTGCAGGAGATGTACAGGATGTTGTCGAAGCGCCGGGTCAGCTCGCAGGTGTCCGGGTCCATGCCGGCGCGCGGCGGGTCGACGAACACGCTGCCGAACGCGTAGGACTTCAGGTCGACGTCGGCCAGGCGGCGGAACGGGCGTACATCATTCAGCGCCTGGGTCAGCTCCTCGGCAGAGAGACGCACCAGGGTGACGTTGTCCACGGCGTTGTCGGCGAGGTTCGCCAGCGCGGCGTTTACCGAGGTCTTGCTGATCTCGGTGGCCAGCACCTTGCGCACGCGGGTGGCCAGCGGCAGGGTGAAGTTGCCGTTGCCGCAGTAGAGCTCCAGCAGGTCGTCCTCGCGTTGGCCCAGGGCTTCGTACGCCCAGTTGAGCATCTTCTGGCAGACCTCGCCGTTGGGCTGGGTGAAGGCGCCCTCCGGCTGGCGGTAGCGGAAAGTACGGCCGGCGACGGTCAGTTCTTCGCTGACGTAGTCACGGCCGACGACCAGGCGCTTGCCACGGGAGCGGCCGACGATGCTCACGCCCAGTTCGGCGGCCAGTTTCTCGGCGGCGGCCTGCCAGGCGGCGTCCACCGGGCGGTGGTAGCACAGGGTGATCATGGCGTCGCCCGCCAGCGTGGTGAGGAACTCCACCTGGAACAGCTTGTGGCCGAGCGTCGGCTCGGCCCAGGCGGCCTTCAGGCGCGGCATCAGTTCGTTGATGCGCTGGCTGGCGATGGGGAATTCCTCGATGAGGATCGGCGTGTGCTTGTCGCCCTGCTCGAACATTGCATAGTGGCGGGCTTCGCCCTCGCGCCACAGGCGGAATTCGGCGCGCAGGCGGTAATGCTCGCGGGGCGAATCGAACACCTCCGGCTCTGGCGCGGCGAAGGGCGCCAGCAGCTCGCGCAGGCGCGCGGCCTTTTCGGCCAGTTGGCTGTCGTATTGGGAGGGATCGAAACGCGGACTGCTCATGGGGCGGGTAACTCGTGTGGAGGCGGCGGCATTTGATGGGTATCGCTTCGCTCCACACCATCCTACATCAGTGTCACTTGTAGGATGGGTGGAGCGCAGCGATACCCATGCCGGGAGAATCAGATCAGGCGTTGAACCAGCCCAGCTTGATCACGAACAGGATCGACAGGATCACCAGCGCTGGGTTCAGCTCGCGGAAGCGGCCGGACAGCAGCTTGCAGGCGGTCCAGGTGATGAAGCCGAAGGCGATGCCGTTGGCGATGGAGAAGGTCAGCGGCATGGCCAGTGCGGTCACTACCACCGGGGCGGCAACGGTCAGGTCGTCCCAGTCGATCTCGGCGAGGCCCGAGGCCATCAGCACGGCGACGAAGAACAGCGCCGGGGCGGTGGCGAAGGCCGGTACGTTGCCGGCCAGCGGGGCGAAGAACAGCGCCAGCAGGAACAGCACGGCGACCACGATGGCGGTCAGGCCGGTGCGGCCACCAGCGGAAACGCCAGCCGCCGACTCGATGTAGCTGGTGGTGGTGGAGGTGCCCAGCAGCGAACCGACCATGGCGGCGGAGCTGTCGGCGATCAGGGCGCGGCCCATCTTCGGCATGTGCCCGTCCTTGCCCATCAGGCCGGCGCGCTTGGCGACGCCGATCAGGGTGCCGGAGTTGTCGAACAGGTCGACGAAGAGGAAGGCGAAGATCACGCTGAACAGGCCGATGTCCAGCGCGCCCTTGATATCCAGCTGCAGGAAGGTCGGCGCCAGCGACGGCGGCATCGATACCACGCCACCGAACTGGGAGACGCCGATGGCGATGGAGATGAAGGTCACCACCAGGATGCCGATCATCACCGCGCCGGTCACGCGGCGGGCTTCCAGGGCGACGATCAGGATGAAGCCGAGGATCGCCAGCAGCGGCGCGGGCTTGGCCAGGTCACCCATGCCCACCAGGGTGGCCTGGTTGGCGACGACGATGCCCGACTCCTTCAGCGCGATCAGCGCAAGGAACAGGCCGATGCCGGCAGCGATGGCCGAGCGCAGCGCCAGCGGGATGCTGTTGATGATCCATTCGCGGATGCGGAAGATCGAAATGATGAAGAACATGCACGCGGAGAGGAATACCGCGCCGAGGGCCACCTGCCAGGTGTGGCCCATGTGCAGGACCACGGTGTAGGTGAAGAAGGCGTTCAGGCCCATGCCGGGAGCCAGGGCGATCGGGTAGTTGGCGATCAGGCCCATCACCGCCGAGCCGATGGCCGCGGCCAGGCAGGTCGCCACGAAGATCGCGCCCTTATCCATGCCCGTCTCGCCGAGAATGCTCGGGTTGACGAAAAGGATGTAGGCCATGGTCAGGAAGGTAGTGATACCCGCCAGGATCTCGGTGCGCACAGTGGTGTTGTGCGCCTTGAGTTGGAACAGCTTTTCCAGCATGTTTGGCTCCCCGTGACGCTCTCGCGCCGTTATCGTTCTGGCCGGGAAAAGCAAGGTGCATGCCCAGGTGGGCCGTGCGCCTTTTCTTGTGACCGGCAAAAGGCGCGCATGATACCAGCTCGTCCTGCGCCGGAGAATTTCTGACCGGACCGCCAGCATCCGTTCGTCTGCAAGCTTAGACGCGAGCGGCGACCAAGGGAGTGCAACTTGTGCGCTGTGGGTGGTCTGACTGTTCATGACCTTGGCAATAACCCTGGCCTGACCGGGCCATCCTGTCCGATTCTCCGTCGATGAAACGCTCTATTCCGATCCTCCTTGCCTCATTGTTGGGCGCCTCTTTGCTGGGTGCGTGTGCCGGTGCGCCGCCGTCGGCCCCGCAGCATACGTTCGATGTCCATGCCGTGGCCCAGAAGCCCACGGCCAGCACCCGCACCCTGGCCGACCCGCAGGGCAAGGCCGTGCTGGTGACCACTCATCCCGCCCTGACCCAGCGCGACGTGCAGCGGGCCGAACTGGCCAGCGTGGCCGATGGCGCGCCGGCCGTGCGCGTGCTGTTCACTCCCGAAGCCAGCCAGCGCCTGGCGAAACTGACCCGGGAAGAGCAGGGCAAGGCCCTGGCGGTGGTCATCGACGGGCAGCTGCGCCTGCTGCCCAGGGTGACGCGGGTGGTGACCGATGGGCAGGTGCTGCTCAAGGGCTTCGCCAGCCCGGAGGAGGCGCAGACGCTGGTGCGTCGGCTCAATGAGCTGCGTGACGTGCCGGTGCAGCCGGAGCAGAAGTCCGGCGGGCAGCCCTGATTCGCTCCCTGTGGGCTTTACCCGGTAAAGGCGAGTCGCTGTAATAGCAGCTTTACATTCCGATGGATCGGGCAGTGAGGCGACCGGGTTCGCCGTGCCCCGCAAGGAGAGCGCCAGAATGATTGTCGGCATAGACCTTGGCACGACCAACAGCCTTGTCGCCGTATGGCGCGACGATGCAGCGCAGTTGGTGCCCAACGCCTTGGGCAGCGTCATCACCCCCAGTGTCGTGGGCCTCGATGAACTGGGGCAGGTTCTGGTCGGTCAGGCCGCCCGCGAGCGCCTGCAGACCCATCCACAGCTCACTGCCGCGCTGTTCAAGCGGCACATGGGCAGCGCCCAGGAAATCAGCCTCGGGGCTCGCCGGTTCCGCCCGGAGGAATTGTCCGCGCTGGTTCTTCGCAGCCTGAAGGAGGATGTCGAGCGGGCCTTCGGCGAGCCGGTCAGCGAAGCGGTGATCAGTGTCCCGGCCTATTTCAGCGACGCCCAGCGCAAGGCGACGCGGATTGCCGGTGAACTGGCCGGACTCAAGGTCGAGAAGCTGGTCAACGAACCGACCGCCGCGGCGCTGGCCTACGGCGTGCACCAGAAGGACCGGGAAACCTCCTTCCTGGTCTTCGACCTGGGTGGCGGCACCTTCGATGTGTCCATTCTCGAGCTCTTCGAGGGGGTAATGGAGGTTCGCGCCAGCGCCGGCGACAACTTCCTCGGTGGCGAGGACTTCGACGCCGCGCTGGTCCAGCATTTCCTGTCGAGCCAGCGCCAGGGCAAGGCCTTCCACGACCTCGAGTCGCCCGGCCTGCGCAATCGCCTGCGCCGGGAGGCCGAGCGTGTACGTCAGGTGCTGGGGCAGGAAGCGACCGCTACCTTCTGTCTGTCCCATGCGGGGCAGCAGTGGGAGCAGGCGATCAGCCAGGATGAGCTGCAGAAGATCTGTGCGCCGCTGCTGGAGCGGCTGCGCGTCCCTATCGAGCGAGCCCTGCGTGACGCACGCATCCGTGTCGCTGATCTCGACGAGATACTGCTGGTCGGCGGCACTACGCGGATGCCCCTGATCCGCAAGCTGGCCGCCGGGCTGTTCGGGCGTTTCCCCTCCATGCACATCAACCCCGACGAAGTGGTGGCCCTGGGGGCTGCCGTGCAGGCGGCGCTCAAGCAGCGCGCGGCGGCACTGGAAGAGGTTGTGCTCACCGATGTCTGCCCCTACACCCTGGGCATCGAGACCACCGAGCAGTTCGGCCGGGTATACGAAGGCGGTCATTACCTGCCGATCATCGAGCGTAATTGCGTGGTGCCGATCAGCCGAGTGAAGACCATCCAGACGCTCCACGATAACCAGACCCAGGTTCTGCTCAAAGTCTTCCAGGGCGAAAGCCGCCTGGTGAAGGACAACATTGCCTTGGGCGAACTCAGCATCCGGGTGCCTCCCCGGCCAGCGGGCGAAGTGGAGCTGGACGTGCGTTTCACCTATGACAACAACGGCATCCTCGAGGCCGAGGTGAAGGTCCCGGCAACCGGCGAGATGCACCACCTGGTGATCGAGAAGAACCCGGGGGTACTGGCGCCGGAGGAAGTGCGCCAGCGCCTGGCGCAGCTCGCGGAGCTGAAGGTCCATCCGCGCGAGCAGATGGTCAACACAACGCTGCTGGCGCGCCTGGAACGGCTCTATCAGGAGAACCTGGGTGAGTTGCGGGAAATGCTCGGCAATATGGCCGGCAGTTTCCAGCAGGTGCTCGCGACCCAGGACCTGCAACGCATCGAGCAGATGCGCGCGGACATCGCACACCGACTCGACGAGCTGGAACGCTCGCCCTGGCAGTAAAAGGACGGAACCATGAATTGTTGGGAAATCCTCGGCCTCGACGCTGAGGCAGACGAGCGCGCGATCAAGCGCCACTACGCCCGGCTGCTGAAGACCACCCGCCCCGACGAGGACCCCGTCGCCTTCCAGGCGCTGCGTGAAGCCTATGAGCAGGCGCTGCGTCTGGCGCAATGGCGCGCAGATGAGGGCACGGAGGCGGTCGAGGTACTGGCTGCTGTCGTCGAAGCAGGCGATGTGGCGCTGGCTGTGCGGCCGGTGATGGAATTGGCCGTGCCGGTGGCGGAGGTCGATCAGCGACCGCGCCAACTGGCTGAGTGGCTGACGGACCTGCGTCCCTCGCAGCTCACTGAGCGTCGTCTGCAGGCTGAAGCGGCTGGCATGGCGGTGGAGTTCGAGCGCGGGGTTCTGCGCCTTTGCCTGAAGGAGGAGTGGGAGTCCATCCTGCGCGATGCAGCCTGCGCCGAATATGGCTGGCTGGAAGTACGCGAGAAGCGGGGCTTGAGGGCTGCGGAGCTGCTTCCTTTATATGAGCGGATTCTGCAGAGCCATCTATTCCAGGTGCGAGCATTGCACAATCGAAGTGAGCCGCAGGCCTTGATCGATGGGGTACAGACCCTGCTCGGACAGTCCTGGTTACAGAGCTACGACGGCCGCGCTTTGCTGGAAAGCTCCGTGGTGTCGATGCTGCTGGAGATGCCTTATTGGTCCTGCGAGACGCTGGATGCGATTGCGGCGGTGTTTGGCTGGCGCGAGGGCGCGCGCGAGGCTGGCTGTCCGGAGCATCAATGGCAGGCTCTTCTGCAACGTTGGGATGCGGAACGCTTCTATTCGAAGCTAACCAGCGATGCGCAGCGCTGGGATTTGACGCCTGAATGCCGGGCGGCGCGGCTGCTGCTGGCGCCGTTGGATCGGTTCCAGAGGCGTCGTTTCAGCCGAGACTTTGGTGACGAAGACAGACAATGCAGTCGGGAGATCGGCGAAATACTGATCTACCGCTATCCGCATCTGCTGGAGCGCCTGCCGGGTGCACCGCTGGATGAGGCGTTCTGGAGTGACCTGTCAAAGAGCGGGCCGGCCGTTGGGCGTATGCCGTTGCTCTGGGGGGTGTTCATGGTGTTCTTCTACCTGTCCTCCATTCCCCGTGAACTGGCCAAGCCTCAGGCGGACATGGGTTTACTGTTTATCTTCATTCCCATGTCATCGGCTATTGCGGCGGGCGGAATCAGCCGTCTGATCGACTGGGGCCAAGCCCTGACGGGTAACTGGTTCAACCGGTTCGACTACAGGCTGAGCGGCATGTTGCCCGTTGCCTGGCATGAGTATGGCGCTGGTGTCCGACCACTGATGCTGGGGATATCCAGCTATGTGGTGGCCATTGCAATCGCGGGGCTGATTGGCCAGGGCAACGGGGTGCCTCTGTATTGGGCGCCCATGCTTGCATTGCCGGTTGCACTGGTGCTGGCGCTTGCCTGCCGGGCGAGCCTGATCGAGAGAGCTCGGTTGATGCTGGAAAATCTGCTCGCTCGCCGCCAGCAGTCCATGGGCGTCATTGTACTGATAGTGGTTGCGGTCCTGGCTGTCGGCGGTTTCGTCTACAAGCGCCTGGACACCGCCGCCTCGCGTCAGCCGAGTGCGGAGGAAGTCGAACAGTTCTGCAGTGACGCCAAGAACAGCAAGGAATTCGTTTGTTACATGCACGGCGTGGAGCGGAGGGCGCGCGAAGCAGGACATTGAACCCATGAAAAAGCCCGGCATCTGCCGGGCTTTTTCGTTTCGCGGTTCGCGGGCTGGGCTTAGGCGCCGTAGACCGGGAACTTGGCGCAGATGGCCTTGACCTTCTCGCGCACGCCGTCCACCACGGACTCGTCGCCCATGTTGGTCAGGATGTCGCAGATCCAGCCGGCCAGCTCGCGGCACTCGGCTTCCTTGAAGCCGCGGGTGGTCACGGCGGGGGTGCCGATGCGCAGGCCGGAGGTGACGAACGGGGAACGCGGGTCGTTCGGCACGCTGTTCTTGTTCACGGTGATGAAGGCACGACCCAGGGCGGCGTCGGCGTCCTTACCGGTGATGTCCTGCTTGATCAGGGACAGCAGGAACAGGTGGTTCTGGGTACCGCCGGAAACCACGTCGAAGCCGCGCTCGATGAATACGCTGGCCATGGTCTGGGCGTTCTTCAGGACCTGCTGCTGGTAGGCCTTGAACTCGGGCTGCAGGGCTTCCTTGAAGCACACGGCCTTGGCGGCGATCACGTGCTCCAGCGGGCCACCCTGGGCACCCGGGAAGACAGCGGAGTTCAGCTTCTTCTCGATCTCTTCGTTCTTGCGAGCGAGGATCAGGCCGCCGCGCGGGCCGCGCAGGGTCTTGTGGGTGGTGGTGGTGACCACGTCGGCGAACGGCACCGGGTTCGGGTAGACGCCAGCGGCGACCAGACCGGCCACGTGAGCCATGTCGACGAACAGGTAGGCACCGACCTTGTCCGCGATGGCGCGGAAGCGGGCGAAGTCCAGCACCTGGGAGTAGGCGGAGAAGCCGGCGACGATCATCTTCGGCTTGTGCTCGACGGCCAGGCGCTCGACTTCGTCGTAGTCGATCAGGCCGGCGTCGGTGATGCCGTACTGAACGGCGTTGTACAGCTTGCCGGAGGAGGAAACGCTGGCGCCGTGTGTCAGGTGACCGCCGTGGGCCAGGCTCATGCCCAGGATGGTGTCACCGGCCGACAGCAGGGCCAGGTAAACGGCGGCGTTGGCCTGGGAGCCGGCGTGCGGCTGGACGTTGGCGTAGTCGGCGCCGAACAGCTCCTTGGCGCGGTCGATGGCCAGCTGCTCGACGACGTCGACGTACTCGCAACCACCGTAGTAGCGCTTGCCCGGGTAGCCTTCGGCGTACTTGTTGGTCAGCACCGAACCCTGGGCTTCCATCACCGCCGGGCTGGTGTAGTTCTCGGAGGCGATGAGCTCGATGTGCTCTTCCTGGCGCTGGGCTTCCTGCTCCATCGCGGCGAAGAGTTCGGCATCGTAGCGGGCGAGGGTCAAATCACGGCTGAACATGGCGGTCCTCTTAAGGATCGGGTGCTGGGGAAAGGCGCGCATTCTAACCCAAGGCGCCGGTGCTGGCACATGAAAGGCGGTCATGTGGCTGACAAGCGGGGTTCAAGGCCCGGATCGCGTAGCCGAAGTAGCCTGGAGGAAGTGCAGGAAGAACTCGACGTAGGATGGCGTGGAGCGCAGCGATACCCATCGGTCCGCATTGCGACAGCATGCGTATCGCTGGGCTCTGCCGATCCAGCAAAGGCGCTCATTGGCGCCGTTGTGCAGTCAGCCCAGCAGGAACAGCGCGTTGCTGGCGAACAGCGCGGCGAACTGGTCGGCCGGCACCGGGCGGCCGAAGAGGAAGCCTTGTACCTCGTCACAGCCGTGTTCCCGCAGGAACTCGAGCTGCTCGTGGCTCTCCACGCCCTCGGCGATCACCATCAGGTTCAGGCTATGGGCCATGGCAATGATGGCGCGGGCGATCTGCGCGTCCTGCTCGCCGTGGGGCAGGCCGTCGACGAAGCTGCGGTCGATCTTCAGCACGTCGATGGGGAACTGCTTCAGGTAGTTGAGCGAGGAATAGCCGGTGCCGAAGTCGTCCACCGCAATCGCCAGGCCCAGGCGCTTCAGGCCCTGGAGTATCTGCATCGCCTGGGAGACGTCGCTCATCAGGATGCTTTCGGTCAGCTCCAGTTCCAGGCAGGCCGGGGCGATGCCGGTGTCCGCGAGGATGCCGGCGATGCGCTCGCCCAGCTGGCCGTCGGCGAACTGCCGGGCCGAGAGGTTCACGGAAATCTTCGGCACCCGAACCTTGTCCCGGTGCCAGGCGCGCAGTTGCAGGCAGGCCTGCTCCAGCAGCCAGTCGCCGACCTGGGCGACCAGGCCGAGCTCTTCCAGCACCGGGATGAACTCCGCTGGCGGGATCAGCCCGCGCTTGGGGTGCTGCCAGCGCAGCAGCGCCTCGGCACCGGTCAGGCGGCGGCCGTCGCCAGTGAACTGCGGCTGGTAGTGCAGGACGAACTCGTGCAGCTCGATGGCGCGGCGCAGGTCGCTTTCCAGCTCCAGGCGCTCCAGTGCGCGGGCGTTCATCTCGGCCTGGTAGAACTGGAAGTTGTTCTTGCCCATTTCCTTGGCGTGGTACATCGCCGTGTCGGCGTTCTTCATCAACTGGCTGAGCTCGGCGCCGTCCTGCGGCGAGAGCGCAACGCCGATGCTGGCGGTGACGAAGAACTCGCGGCCTTCCAGGGTGAAGGGGCGGGCGAGGCTGGAGAGAATCTGCTCGGCGACCTGGATCGCCTGGCGCAGCGCCTTCTCGCGGTCCTTCTGGCCGGGCAGCAGCAGGGTGAACTCGTCACCGCCCATGCGCGCCACGGTGTCGTCGTCGCTGACGCAAAGGCTCAGGCGCTCGGCCACTTCCTTGAGCATGCGGTCGCCTGCGGCATGACCGAGGGAGTCGTTGATCGGCTTGAAGCGGTCGAGGTCGAGGAACATCAGCACCACCCACTGCTGGTGCCGTTCGGCCTGCAAAAGAGCGGTGTGCAGGCGGTCCTGGAACAGCGTGCGGTTGGGCAGATGGGTCAGGGCGTCGTAGTAGGCCAGGCGATGGATGCGACGCTCGCTGGCCTTGCGCTCGCTGATGTCGCTGAAGAAGCAGACGAAGCTGACCAGGTCGCCGTCCTCGTCATGCACCGCGGTGATGCCGACCCAGCTGGGGTACAGCTCGCCGTTCTTGCGCTTCTGCAGGATCTCGCCTTCCCAGCTGCCGCTCTTGAGCAGGCTTTCCATCACGTGCTTGAGCTGGTTGGCTTCCTGGCGGTCGGCGGTGAGCAGGCGCGGCAGTTGGTCCAGCACCTCCTCGGCAGAGTAGCCGGTGAGGCGGCTGAAGGAGTCGTTGATCTGCACGATGTAGCCGGCTGGGTCGGTGACCATGATCGCCGCCGTGGAGTGCTCGAATACCGTCGCCGCCATGCGCATCTCGCGCTCGGCGCGGCGCTGCTGGCTCACGTCGCGAGCGACGCCGAGCAGGCCTTCGAAGCGGCCGTGGTCGTCCCACATCAAAGCGATGCGCAGCTCCACGGGAATTTTGTGGCCGTCGGCGTGCAGGCAGTCGAGGCTGAACAGCTGCGGTTCGGCACTTTCACGCAGCTCGGCCAGGCGCTTGGGCTCGCCGATGGCGCCCTGCACGCGGTTCAGCAGTTCATCCAGGCGCTCCAGCTGAGCCGGGTTGGCGGCCACCTGCTGGAAGCCGTTGGACAGCACCCACTCGGGGCTGTAGCCGAGCACCTGGTGGATAGACGGGCTGAGGTAGTTGAGCTTGACCTGGGCGTCGGTGGAGAGGATCACGTCGCTGATGCTCTCGGCGAGCATGCGGTAACGGCGGCCGCTCTCGCGCAGGGAGTTGTGCGCCTCGACCGTGTCGGTGATGTCCTTGGCCACGCCGATCAGCCGCGCCACGCGGCCGGAGGCGTCGCGGGTGAAGGCCTGCTCGCGGATGTCGAACCAGTGCCAGCTGCCGTCGCGGTGGCGCCAGCGCAACTGGCTGTCCAGCAGCAGGCCGTCGCCTACCACCTGCTGCAGGTTGCGCACGCGCCAATAGTATTCGACGTCGTCCGGGTGCAGCACCTTCTCCCAGAAGCGCTCGCCCATCTCGCGCAGCTCGTCGTTGTCGTAGCCGAGCTGGTGGCCGAGGTTGTGGTTGCTGAAGATGACCCGGCGCGCGGCGATGTCGTGGATGTAGAGGGTGTCGGGCACCGCGCGCACCGCGTCGGACCAGAACTTCTCGCGCTCGATCAGCGACAGCTCGACCTGCTTGCGGCTGGTGATGTCCGACAGGCTCAGGGTGACGGCGTGGAAGTCCTGGATCATCTCCGGCACGCGCAACTGCAGCCACAGGTGGCGTTGCTCGCCCTGGCGGGTATGGATGCAGGCTTCCAGCTCGACCATGCCGTGGCCGTGCAGCACGGCTTCGAGGACCTTGCTGCGCACGCCGTCCGGACGCATGCCGGCGCCGCCGACGAGAACCTGCCAGGCCTGTTCGGTGGTGCTCACGCCCATCAGGCGCTTGGCGACGTTGTTGATCTCGGTGATGCGTACCTGGCGCAGCAGCCAGGGCAGGCGCTCGGGCTGCGAGGCGATCCACTCGCGCAGGTCGCTCTGTCGGCGCAGGTTGAGGTCCACCAGGCTCTGGCGCAGCGCGGAAAGGTCGAGCACGCAGAGGGCGACGCCGACGCCGTCGAAGATGTCCTGGTAGCGCCGGCGGGTCTCTTCGAGGATGTGCAGCGCCTGCTGTTCCTCGGTGACGTCGCGCAGTACCCAGACCTGCCCGCCCTGGGGCAGGTTGCCGCGCAGCACCCAGGTCTGCTCCGGCGACAGCGGGCTGTCGTCCAGGGAATGGTGGCTGACGGCGAACAGCCGGGCCTGGCCGGTATCGTTGACGCGCACCAGTTCGGAGCCGTTCTCCGCCGCGGCATCGCCGCCATGCAGCAGGCTGCCCAGGCCGGGCAGCAGCTCCAGCAGGTGATGCTCGCCGGCCTTGTCGGCGCTGATGCCGAACAGCTGCTCGGCCTGTGGATTGAGGTAGGCGAGGCGCCCGTCGGCGCGGGTCACAAGCACCCGCTCGTCGATCGCGCCGAGAGCCTGCGCGGCCTGGCGCAGACTCTGCTGCGACTCCACGGTCAGTGCCCGCAGGTTCTGCTGTTCGCGCTGCAGGCGCAGCAGGGCGGCGCCTGCAACGCCCGCCAGTACCAGCAGCAGAGCCAGCTCGCCGGCCAGGCGCGGCAGCAGGGTGGCGCGGATCTGCCGGTCGTCGAATTGCGGGTGCAACTGCCAGTCGGTGTTCTGGATGTCCAGGCCGTCCAGGCTCTGCGCCTGTTCCAGCGGCGAGGCGGCGGACAGCGGGCCGGGGCGGAAGCCGCTGGAACGGCCGAGGACCTTCTGCTGGACGTCATCGACCAGAATCCAGTCCGGTGATTCGGGGCGGATCTGCGCCGCCCAGCCACGTCGGGCAGCCTTTTCGTCAAGGCGGATAACGCTGTCGCCTTCGCCCGCCTCGGTGGCCTTCAGCCAGACATAGAAGTGGCCGCCGTTTTCCTCGCTGAAGGCGTAGTGATAGGTCTGCTGCGTGCTGCGCTGGCGCAGGGCCTCGATGAACGCGGTGTCCTTGATGCCGCTGGCGGAGTCATGCACGGGCACGCCGCTGGCGTTCAGCCGGACCAGGCTGTGGAAGGACGGGTAGATGTGTGTCAGGCCGGCGATCAGCGGCGCGTGGACGTCGCCGGGGTCGCGGTCCTGCTCCTGCTGCAGCAGGGCCTGGGCCGCCACGGCCTTGAGCTCCAGGGTCAGGGAGATCCGCTGGGCCATCTGTTCGCCGTGCAGCACCACCCGCTCGCGCTCGAAGCGCTCCTGGCTACGGAACTCCTGATGCAGCTGCCAGCCCAGCAAGCCGAGCATGAACAGCACCAGCAGCACCAGCGCGGTCCGGGTCGCCACGCGGCCAGGCCTGGCCAGGGCGTCCGGAGGAGTACGGGGGAAAATAGACAAGGACTTAAGGACCTGGGGCGATACGGCTGAATTCGGCGCAGGCTAGGATGCCCGGAAAGGCGGCGAAGTGCCAGTATGGCCGACGAGCGTCGTTTGCCCTTCCCGGTTCATTCCGGTAGCTTTGCCGCACGCGCGCGTGATGTGCAGCGAAAAGTTCGACGCATAAAGTACATCCCCGCAGAGTCCCGCGCGAAGGGCCGTCCATCGGCCGTTCGCGCCCGCCGGCAGCCCGCTCGCGAGCGTTCGAGCGCTGCCGCTCCGGCCAGTGAGCCGGCGTCCCGGAACCTGCCGTCGTCCGTTCCGGCCATCCCGATCACAATTCATCCCAGAAGTCAGGTATCCATGGCTCAATACGTCTACACCATGCACCGGGTCGGCAAGGTCGTGCCGCCCAAGCGTGAAATCCTCAAGAACATCTCCCTGTCGTTCTTCCCCGGCGCCAAGATCGGCGTGCTCGGCCTGAACGGCGCGGGTAAATCCACCCTGCTGCGCATCATGGCCGGCGTCGACACCGAGATCGAAGGTGAAGCCCGCCCGATGCCGGGCATCAACGTCGGCTACCTGCCGCAGGAGCCCAAGCTCGACCCGCAGGCCACCGTTCGCGAGATCGTCGAAGAAGCCGTCGGCCAGATCAAGGCCGCCCAGGCCCGCCTGGACGAGGTCTACGCCGCCTACGCCGAGCCGGACGCCGACTTCGACGCCCTGGCCGCCGAGCAGGCCAAGCTGGAGGCCATCCTCCAGGCTTCCGACGGCCACAACCTGGAGCGCCAGCTGGAAGTCGCCGCCGACGCCCTGCGCCTGCCACCGTGGGACGCCAAGATCGAACACCTTTCCGGTGGTGAGAAGCGCCGTGTCGCCCTGTGCCGCCTGCTGCTGTCCGCCCCGGACATGCTGCTGCTGGACGAACCGACCAACCACCTGGACGCCGACTCCGTCGCCTGGCTGGAACACTTCCTCCACGACTTCCCGGGCACCGTGGTAGCGATCACCCACGACCGTTACTTCCTCGACAACGTCGCCGGCTGGATTCTCGAGCTGGACCGTGGCCAGGGCATCCCCTTCGAAGGCAACTACTCCGGCTGGCTGGAATCCAAGGCCAACCGCCTGGCCCAGGAAGCCAAGCAGGAAGCCTCCCACGCCAAGGCCATGAAGGCCGAACTGGAATGGGTTCGCCAGGGCGCCAAGGCTCGCCAGTCGAAGTCCAAGGCCCGTCTGCAACGCTTCGAGGAAATGCAATCGCATGAATTCCAGAAGCGCAGCGAGACCAACGAAATCTACATCCCGGCAGGTCCGCGCCTGGGCGACAAGGTCATCGAGCTGCACAACGTCAGCAAGGGCTATGGCGATCGCCAGCTGATCGACGATCTGTCGCTGAGCATTCCCAAGGGCGCCATCGTCGGCGTGATCGGTGGCAACGGCGCGGGCAAATCGACCCTGTTCCGCATGCTGACCGGCAAGGAGCAACCGGACTCGGGCAGCATCGAGATCGGCGAAACCGTGCAGATCGCCAGCGTCGACCAGAGCCGCGAAATCCTCGATGGCAACAAGACCGTGTGGGAGCAGGTGTCCGACGGCTTCGAGCAGATCAGGATCGGCAACTACGAAGTCCCGTCGCGCAGCTACGTCGGTCGCTTCAACTTCAAGGGCGGCGACCAGCAGAAGTTCGTCAAGGACCTCTCCGGTGGTGAGCGTGGCCGTCTGCACCTGGCCCTGACCCTGAAGCAGGGCGGCAACGTGCTGCTACTCGACGAACCGTCCAACGACCTCGACGTGGAAACCCTGCGTGCGCTGGAAGAAGCGCTGCTGGACTTCCCCGGCGCCGCCATCGTGATCTCCCACGATCGCTGGTTCCTGGACCGCATCGCGACCCACATCCTCTCTTACGAGGACGACGGCAAGGTGGTCTTCTTCGAAGGCAACTACACCGAGTTCGAAGCTGATCGCAAGAAACGCCTGGGCGACGCTGCCTCGCAGCCGCACCGCGTGCGTTACAAGAAGCTGGCGTAAGCCGCTTCTGCAGGAAAACGGGGCCCTCGGGCCCCGTTTTTTTTGCGGCGCGCGCCGACAACGGTCAGCGGCTGCGCTTGAGATCGTCCAGGGCGCGACGCTGTTCCTCCAGCTGGCGCTGCAGTGTGTCGATTTGCCGCGCCTGGTCCTGCAGGGTGCGTTGCTGTTCTTCCAGCTGGCGCGACATGCGCTCCAGGTCGTCGGTGCTGAACTTCGACTTGTGGATCACTTCGCCGTCGAATGTATCCGCCACCACCAGCGCGCCGGATTCGGTGAAGTTGCCCAGTTTCATGGCCCCGTGGGCAGGCAGGGCGAGGGTGCAGGTGAGGGCGGCGAGAAGCGCGAGCGGGCGTGTGGGCATCATGGGCGTCCTGGTGACATGAGTTGTTGAGTGCAACTTCCTATTGATTTTGTATACAGGAATCTGTTTTTCTGCCGGTCCGGCAGAAGTGGGATTTATATTTTTGCACCATAAAGATTCATAAAAGCGTCACGCTGCACTATCTCGGGGCGGCGTGGATTGTTAGAGTCTGCCGGCAAAAAGCATCACATAATCAGAAAAGTACCGGTGTAGACATGACGCAATCCGTTGACTCGTTCCTCGAGCGCCTAAAGCGGCGCGACCCCGATCAGCCCGAATTCCACCAGGCGGTGGAAGAGGTGCTGCGCTCCCTCTGGCCCTTCCTCGAAGCCAATCCGCACTACCTGCAGGCCGGCATCGTCGAACGCATCGTCGAGCCCGAACGCGCGATCCTGTTCCGCGTACCGTGGGTGGATGATGCCGGACGAGTGCGGGTCAACCGCGGTTTCCGCATCCAGATGAGCAGCGCCATCGGCCCGTACAAGGGCGGCCTGCGCTTCCACCCCTCGGTGAACCTGGGCGTGCTGAAGTTCCTGGCCTTCGAGCAGGTCTTCAAGAACTCCCTGACTTCGCTGCCCATGGGCGGCGGCAAGGGCGGCTCGGACTTCGATCCCAAGGGCAAGAGCGACGCTGAAGTCATGCGCTTCTGCCAGTCGTTCATGAGCGAGCTGTTCCGCCACGTCGGCGCTGACCTCGACGTGCCGGCCGGCGACATCGGCGTGGGCGCCCGCGAGATCGGCTACCTGTTCGGCCAGTACAAGCGCCTGTCCAACGAGTTCACCTCGGTGCTGACCGGCAAGGGCATGTCCTACGGCGGCAGCCTGATCCGCCCGGAAGCCACCGGCTACGGCTGCGTGTACTTCGCCCAGGAGATGCTCAAGGCCCGCGAGAGCGGCTTCGACGGCCAGCGCGTGGCCATCTCCGGTTCCGGCAACGTGGCCCAGTACGCCGCGCAGAAGGTCATGGAACTGGGCGGCAAGGTGATCTCGCTGTCCGACTCCGAAGGCACCCTGTTCTTCGAGGCCGGCCTGACCCTGGAACAGTGGGAAGCGGTGATGGAGCTGAAGAACGTCCGTCGCGGTCGCCTCAGCGAGATGACCGGCCCCGGCCTGCGCTTCATTGCCGGTGAGCGCCCGTGGTCGCTGGCCTGCGATATCGCGCTGCCCTGCGCTACCCAGAACGAGCTGGACGCCAACGACGCGCGCACCCTGCTGGCCAACGGCTGCATCTGCGTGGCCGAAGGCGCGAACATGCCGTCGACCCTGGAGGCTGTGGATATCTTCCTCGAGGCCGGCATTCTCTACGCGCCGGGCAAGGCTTCCAACGCCGGCGGCGTCGCCACCAGCGGCCTGGAGATGAGCCAGAACGCCATGCGCCTGCTGTGGACCGCCGGTGAAGTGGACCAGCGCCTGCACGGCATCATGCAGAACATCCACCATGCCTGCGTCGCCTATGGCGAGGAGAATGGCCGGATCAACTACGTGAAGGGCGCCAACATCGCCGGCTTCGTCAAGGTCGCCGACGCGATGCTGGCTCAGGGCGTGGTCTGACCACTCCCCGGAAATGAAGAACGGGCCCGTTTTTCATTTCGCTCAGTCCACCGGCTTCGGCGTGGTCGCCGTGCTTGGCGGCAGCAGCGGGTATTCCACCTTCGGCTGCTTGCCGGTGGCGGTCTTGAGGAAGGCGACGATGTCGCCGACTTCCTCGGCGTTCAACTGCTTGCCCAGTTGCGCGGTGCCCATGATCGCCACCGCTTCCTCCAGGTCCCAGACCTGCCCGCTGTGGAAGTACGGCGCGGTCAGCGCGATGTTGCGCAGGGGCGCGGCGCGGAACACGTACTGGTCGTTCTGCGTCTTGGTCACCTCGAAGCGGCCCTTGTCGCCGGTGGGCAGGATCTTGCCGTCGGGCTTCTTCACCAGGCCGAACGGGAAGTAGGCCTGGCCGCCCAGGTTCACGCCGTTGTGGCAGCTGATGCAGCCCGAGCTCATGAAGGTCTGCAGACCCTTTTTCTCCCTGGCATCGAGGGCGTTGTCGTCGCCCTTGAGGTACAGGTCGAAGCGCGAGTCCGGGGTGATCAGGGTCGACTCGAAAGCTTGCAGCGCGCGGGCCATGTTGTCGAAGCTGACCGGTTGCTTGTCGCTGGGGAAGGCTTTTTCGAAGGAGGCGACGTACTCCGGCATGCTACGCAGCGTGGCCTCGACGTTCTTAGGCGTGTTGTGCATCTCCACCGGGTTCTGCACCGGGCCCTTTGCCTGTTCTTCCAGGTCCTTGGCGCGGCCATCCCAGAACTGCGCAACGTTGAACACCGCGTTGAACACGGTGGGCGAGTTGCGCGCGCCTTTCTGCCAGGCATGGCCGCTGGACGCGGGCACGTTGTCGGCGCCGCCGGTGCCGATGTTGTGGCAGGTGTTGCAGCTGATCACGTGGCTGGCCGACAGGCGCGGCTCGAAGAACAGCTGCCGGCCCAGTTCGATCTGGTTGGGGTCGAGCTTGTCGCTGGCCTGCTCCGGGATGGGCTTGAAGATGCTGTTGGCGTTGTCGCGCAGGACGTCGGCGTTCGCTTGCGCCGCCGCCGTGCTCACGGCCAGCAGCAGACTGCCCAGGGCCAGTTTGATGGGCTGCATGTGGAGTCTCCTTGTCTCAGGCTTTTGGTTTCTTCTGAGTTCAAGGAGAGGCCAGGTGGGCGGGAGCCGGCTTGACCGAAATCAAGCGGGCGTTCCGGTGTGGGTGCGGATGGTTGCCGCAGCGGTCAGTTGCCACGCAGGGCGCGGGACAGCGCGCGGTCTTTCTGCTGTTCCCAGTCGCGGTCCCGGTCGCTGTTGCGTTGTTCCTCGTACTCCTGGCGTTCCTGGCTCGCGCGCATGGCCTGGCATTGCTGGAAGCCGTCGTTCCAGCCCAGGGCGTACTTCGGCTCATCGAGGTAGCGCGGCACGTTCTTGCGGAACTCGCCGGTAATCGCGCCGGCCGCCTGGCGACCGCTACCGCAGCCGTCGTCATAGCCGTCGGCATAGGCGGGCGGATAGCCCTGGGCGATGAGGCTTTCATGGGTGGTTTCGCAGCCGACGAGCAGCGCGGCGCAGAGCAGGGCGAGGGCGAGGGCGGCGCGCTGCGCCATGGAGACTCCCGTGTGCCGGTAGGGCGGGCACACACGCCGGAAGAGTTGGCGCCACTCGAGGTGACATGGCGCGACTCTATTGGGCGGCTCGTGAGGAAAGCGTCAAGCCGGTGTGATGTGGATGTGCTGGCCAGCTGCCTGCCCTGCCGTGCAGTCGATCCGCACCGGCAGGAAGGCTTCGATCACCGCGCGGTTGCTCAAGAGATGATCGCTCGCAACCGGCGTGCTGAAGCTGCCGCCGCCGGCCAGCGCCATGGGCAGCAACAACTGGTCGGCGAGGTGTTCCTCGACGCTGGTGCCGCTGCGGCGCCAGTCATCGGCCTGGCGCAACGCCTGGCTGGCGACACGCTCGGCGCTGACCCCGGACTGGCCGAAGGCGCAGAACACCAGGGTGAGCTGCTCGCATTCGACTTCCAGCAGCAGGGCGTTGCCCGGGCCCCGGTCTTCCGGCAGGCGGACGACCTGTGCGGAGGCTGCGTGCCAGTCCTGATGCCGCTTCACCTTCTCCAGTTCGCGTTCCGCCACATGGCCGGGAACGGCCGCCAGCAGGGCGCGGGCCGAGCGCGAAAGTACGGCACCGGGCTGCGGCAGATGCAGCGGCTGCAACTCGCCGGGCTTCACCTGTACCCGCAATTCGCCGCCGCCGGCGGGCATGAAGCCATGGCGCAGCAACTCGAAGGCCACCGTCGCACCCATGCGCCGCAGCAACGGCAGCCAGCTGCGCTCGATGAAGTCCGCCGGCGGCGCCAGCGGGTTGTGCGTACCACCGCTGATCGCCAGGCTGCTCGGCCCATCGGCGAACAGCAGGGCTGGCAGCAGCGTCTGCAATACCAGCACGGCGCTGCCCGCGCTGCCGATGGCGAAGCGGTAGTCGCCGCCGCGAATCGTGCCGGGGCGGAAGGTCAGGCTGCGCGAGCCCAGCTCGTCGCCTTCCACCACCGCGCCGCAGATTTCCGCCGCCGCGCGCACGGCCGTCAGGTGCTGGCGCAGCAGCCCCGGCCGCGAGCGGCGTCCACGGATGTTGACGATGCGCAGGGCCTTGCCGGTGATCATCGACAGGCTCAGCGCGCTGCGCAGAATCTGCCCGCCGCCTTCGGCGCCGTCGAGTTCGATCAGGTGCTTGTTCATCTCGCGTGCTTCCTTACCTGTTCGCGCAGGAAACGGTCCAGGCGCTCCGGCTCGTGGCAGCCGCCACGGGGTGCGCCGAGGGCTTCCGCGCGTTGCAGCTGTTCCTCGATCAGCCGGTGCAGGGCCGGGCGCGCCGGGCCATATTCGGCCTCGACCGCCTGGCGCTTGAGCACCAGCAGTTCCTCGACTTCGGCGCGCTGCGCCGCGTCGTCGAGGGTCGCTTCCATCAGTGTCTCGAAGACCATCGGCGGCATACCGAGGCCCTGGTCGATCCAGCGCACCGCCAGCAGCGGGCGCAGCACATAGAGGTACTTCTTGTAGCGAACCTCTTCGCCCTGCAGATAGCCACGGAAGTTCTTCTTCGCCATCGAGAGGTAGTGCGCCCGTGCTGCGGCGGGTGAGTAGAAATCCTGCGCCAGTTGACGCAGGCCCTCGGTCGCTGCTGCTTCGCTGCGGTACACCAGCGGCGAGTCCAGCCACTCCAGCAACGTCGGGTTGGACTTGCGCAGCAGCCGCAGCGTCTTGCGCAGCTCCCAGCCGCTGAGATCCAGTTCGTCGGTCAGCGGGCGCTCCAGCACGTCGCGCGGCTCTTCCACGCGCAGGTACCAGTCCGGCTGGTGCACGTAGACGAAGCGCACGTCGTAGTCGCTGTCCGGCGAGGCGAAGCCCCAGGCGCGGCTGCCGGATTCGCATGCGTAGAGCACGGTCACGCCGCGCTCCTGTTCCAGTCTTGCCAGTTCTTCCAGCACCCTTTCGCGCATGGCGGCGGGGAGCGGGTGTCGTTCGTCCCTGTTCATGGGGTATTCCTTGTTCTTTCAGTCCGTCGCGCTGGCGGCCAGCGCGGACAATGTTCGTCGTCGCGGGTTGTACAGGGTGAGGCACCAGATGCCCCACCATTCCTTGCCGTCATCGAAGTAGCAGCTCCAGTTGCTGCGATGCGGTTCGGCGTCGCCGTCGCCAACCCAGTCGAGCACCTGCAGGCCTTCGTCCGGATACAGCCGCAGTGCCTGCAGCCATTCGCGGAAGTCCGCGACCTGCAGCTGTGTGCCGTAGGGCGGATCGCGGAAGGCGCGGCACAGCGGACCGTCGTCGCGGTTCAGCTCGCGTATTTCCTCGATGCCGAGTGCCTGTGGGCGGGCCCGCGCCAGGTCCGGCGTCAGGTCCGCCCATTCATGGTTGGCGTATTGCGGGTGGCGGGCGATGACGTCCGCCTGCCAGTTGCGCGCGCGTTCCTGGATGGACTCGAACAGCAGCTGCAACGCCAGGCGATGTTCCGCTTCGCCGGGCGTGGCGGTTGGGTCGAGTGTCAGCACACGGAAGTCGAAGACGCAGCGCTCCTGTTCCAGGCGGCTGCGCAGTTCCTGCATGTGCTGGTTTTCCATGGGTTGCAGCATGTCCTCACCTCATCCTTTCACGCAGACCACCTGGCGCAGGGTATGCAGCACTTCCACCAGCTCGCGCTGGGCGTCCATCACGGCGTCGATGTCCTTGTAGGCCATCGGGATCTCGTCGATCACGTCGGCGTCCTTGCGGCATTCGACGTGGGCGGTGGCGCGCACCTGGTCCTCGACGCTGAACAGCTTCTTCGCCTTGGTGCGGCTCATGGTCCGCCCGGCGCCGTGGCTGCACGAGCAGAACGCCTCTTCGTTGCCCAGGCCGCGGACGATGAAGCTCTTGGCGCCCATCGATCCCGGAATGATGCCGAGCTGGCCTTTCTGCGCAGACACCGCGCCTTTGCGCGTCACCAGTACCTCTTCGCCGAAGTGGCGTTCCTTCTGCACGTAGTTGTGGTGGCAGTTCACCGCTTCCAGGCTCGCCTCGAACGGCTTGCGGATGATCTGCCGCGCGGCGGCGATCACCGATTGCATCATCAGCTCGCGGTTCTGCCGGGCGAAGTCCTGGGCCCAACCCACGGCTTCCACGTAGTCATCGAAGTGCTGGCTGCCTTCCTCGAAGTAGGCCAGGTCACGGTCCGGCAGGTTGGCGATGTGCTGGCGCATATCCGCCTGGGCCAGTTCGATGAACAGGTTGCCGATGGCGTTACCCACGCCGCGCGAGCCGCTGTGCAGCATGAACCAGACGCGGTCCGCTTCGTCGAGGCAGACCTCGATGAAGTGGTTGCCGGTACCGAGGGTTCCCAGGTGCTTGCGGTTGTTGGTTTTCTCCAGTTTCGGGTGCTTGTCGGTAATCACCTTGAAGCGGCCGGCCAGTGCACGCCAAGCGTCGTCGGCATGATCGGGCACGTTTTCCCAGGCGCCCTTGTCGCGGCCTGCCCGGGTGTTGCTGCGACCGTGGGGCACGGCCTTCTCGATGGCGGTGCGCAGGCCGTGCAGGTTATCCGGCAGGTCCGCGGCGACCAGCGAGGTGCGTGCGGCGATCATGCCGCAGCCGATATCCACACCCACGGCCGCCGGGATGATGGCGCCCCTGGTGGGAATCACGCTGCCGATGGTCGACCCCTTGCCCAGGTGCACGTCCGGCATCACGGCCAGGTGCTTGAAGATGAAGGGCATCTTCGCGGTGTTCATCAGTTGCTGCCTGGCGTCGTCTTCCACCGGCACGCCCTGGGTCCAGAGCTTGATCGGTTTGCCGTTGGCGACTTCCAGCAGTTGGAAGGTCTTGGTGCTCATGTTTCGACTCTCTTCATTTGCTTGGCGAGCTGGCCGGTAGCGGGTTGTGCCCGGCCATCGCGAATTCGTTTGTTCAATCGACAGGCGCGGCAGCGTATCGCCGTGGAAAACACCTGTCCCTTACAGTCTTCGTACCACCACTTCTGCTGGGCGGCGGTCCAGGTCTGCTCGGCGCCGCAGTCATGGCAGGTGAAATCCCGGTCCTCGTACCAGCCACGGCGCACGAACAACGGGTCGCTGTAGCTGTTGTAAGGCGCCAGGTTCGAGCGGTTGACCGGGACGCTGCCGGGCGGAGCGACCTGGCCCGAAGGATGCCAGGCTGGCGCGGCCTTCTTCGCCTTGCGTTGCTCGCGCGCCTGGCGGATTTCCCGGCGGCGTTGCTTGTTGCTCTTCACGGTGCCGACTCCTGCGCTGGGCAGGCCTTTGTCAGGCCTGCTTCAGCGTTACCAGTCCATTCAATACCTGATCCAGGCCGCCGAATACCGAGATGCGGTCGATTCGTTCGGCTACCCGCTCCAGGGTTTCCAGTTCCTTCAGGCGCAGGGCGGTGGGGTTGTCCTCCATCACCTTGGCTGTGTTCAGCAGCGAGCGGGTCGCCGAGGTTTCCTCGCGGCGACGGATCACGTTCGCCTGCGCCGCCTTCTCCGCCTCCACCACCTGGGCCAGCAGGGTCTTCATCTCGCCCGGCAGGATGATGTCGCGCACGCCCAGGCCGCTGACCTCGATGCCGGTGCCCGGCAGTCGCTCCTTCAGGTAGGCGCTGACCGAGTCGTCGATGAGCTGCTTGTTTTCCAGCAACTCATCCAGCGAGCGGGTGCCCACCGCCGCGCGCAGGCCGAATTGCAGCTCGCGGTAGAGGTGTTCCAGCGGCTTGGACAGGCTGGAAAACGCTGTCAGCACGTCGCTGTAACGCCAGTTGGCGGCCAGGTTCAGGCGCAGGCTCACCTTGTCGCGGGTGAGGATTTCCTGGCCGCTGACTTCCAGCGCCTGGATCCGCGTATCGATCAGCTCCACGCTGACCTGGCGGTTGTAGCGCCAGAAACCGTACTGGCCTGCCGGCAGCAACTCGACCACCGCGCCGTCGACCTTCAGCACGCCGACCTGGTAAGCCGGTACCAGGGTCACCAGCAGCGCCTCGACGCCGACCACGCTGCGACCGCGCAGGTTGCCCTGCATCTGCTGCAACAGCGCCGGAGCCACGCGGTACTCCTGGCTCAGGTCGATGCGCTCCAGGCGCTGTTCGGTCTGGCCTTTCCAGTACAGCCGGCGGCTGCCGGGCGCGAGGATCTCCGCCAGCACGCCGTCCTCGAAGCGCAGGCCGGCCTCGTTCTCGGCCAGGTCCATGCGGGTGAAGTAGCGTTCGACCAGCGCCGCTTCGGACTGGCGCAGGTAGCCAGCCAGGCGGTGTTCGAACAGCGGGGTGTTCAGGCTGAAGGTTTCCACGCTCAGGCGGTTGTACAGGTCCAGATGGCGGTGGATGCCCGGCTCGAGGACTGCCAGGAAATCGCCCTCGGAGTACAGCAGGCCGCGTTCGTTCTTCTTCACGGTAAAGCGCTTCAGCAGTTTCATCTTTCTTCCTTCTTCTGTTGTGCGTGCTTCTGTTGTGCTGGGTGCCGGTGTCCGCCAGCCCGTCGGGTGGCGAGGCGGGGGCCTGCGAGAGCCAGGTGCTGCGGACTGCCTGTCCATTGCGTCGAATCCATCGGCCAGCACTTGCCTTGTCGCGGGCCCGGTCCTCGTACCGGGCGGGCCGGCGGTGGCTTCGGGTCCCTGGCGTGTCCGGCCTTCCTGGCCTCTTTGCGCCTCTCCCGTCGCCCACCGGCGGGGTGTTGCCTTCATGAGTAGCTGCCTTAACAGGGCAGTGTTCGAGCGGGAGTCGAACCCGCGACAGGCCATTTCGTGGATGGCTGCTCTACCGGACTGAGCTATCGAACGGCGCGGGCAGGATTCGAACCTGCGACGGCTCCAGCGAAGTGGAGTGCTCTACCGGGCTGAGCTACCGCGCCATCGACCGTGACTGCTGCAGCGGCATGCACGAAGCCGACACCAGGGGTGGGCTCGGGCACCGGCGGGAGTGGTAGTCCCTGCCCGTGGGCTGCATCAGCGATGCGGTCGAGGGAGATATAGCGAGGGGCGTGCCAGGTTTTTTTCGGGTGGTGTTCTTTTCTGATAACTATTTGATAAATAACAAATTAATTATTTATTTGGTGCGGGAATCCATTCTCGACGATTGGCCGGTTATGGGATTTATGGATATCCTGAGATCGTTATTTATCTTCATGGATAAAAGATGAAAGCCAAGAAAACCGTCGCCATCGGCTTCCTCGGTTCAACCCTGGATCGCGTCGGCAAGGGCGCAGCGCGCTGGCAGAAATGGCGACCCACGGTCGGCCTGTGCCAGCAGCAGGACCTGCTGGTCGACCGCCTGGAACTGATCCACGGGCTGGATGCGCGGGATATCGGGCTGGCCGAGCGCATTGCCGCCGATGTGCGGCTCGTCTCCCCGGAGACCGAGGTGCGCCTGCAGCCCATGGCGCTGCGCAACCCGTGGGACTTCGAGGAGGTCTACGGCGCGCTGCACGATTTCGTCGGCGGCTACGCCTTCGATACCGAGCACGAGGACTACCTGGTGCACATCACCACCGGGACCCACGTCGCGCAGATCTGCTGGTTCCTCCTCACCGAGGCGCGTTATCTGCCGGCGCGACTGGTGCAGGCTTCTCCGTCGCGGCGCAAGGACGAGGCGCGGCAGCCGGAAGGGACGGTCACGGTCATCGACCTCGACCTGTCGCGCTACGACCGCATCGCCACGCGCTTTCGCCGTGAACAGGAGGAAAGCCTGGCCTTCCTCAAGTCCGGCATCGCCACGCGCAACGCCGACTTCAACCGCTCCATCGAGCAGATCGAGCGGGTTGCCGGGCGCTCCCGCGCGCCGATGCTGCTGATCGGCCCGACCGGCGCCGGCAAGTCGTTCCTTGCTCGCCGCGTGTACGAACTCAAGCGCGCACGGCACCAGTTCCAGGGCCGTTTCGTCGAGGTGAACTGCGCGACCTTGCGCGGCGATGGCGCCATGTCCGCGCTGTTCGGCCACATCAAGGGCGCTTTCACCGGTGCACAGAACGCCCGCGAAGGTCTGTTGCGCGCGGCGGATGGCGGCATGCTGTTCCTCGACGAGATCGGCGAACTGGGCCTGGACGAGCAGGCCATGCTGCTCAAGGCCATCGAAGAGAAGCGCTTCTTCCCGCTGGGCTCGGACCGCGAGGTGGGCAGCGACTTCCAGCTGATCGCCGGCACCCACCGCGATCTGCGCGAACGGGTGGCCGAGGGGCTGTTCCGCGAGGACCTGTTCGCCCGCATCAACCTCTGGACCTTCGACCTGCCGGGGCTGGCCGGGCGCCGCGAAGACATCGAGCCGAACATCGATTTCGAGCTGGAACGCCACGCCCGCGAGCAGGGGCGCCTGGTGCGCTTCAACCGCGAGGCGCGCACGCGCTACCTGGCTTTCGCCAACTCGGCGCAGGCCTTGTGGAGCGGCAACTTCCGCGAGCTGTCGGCATCCATCACGCGCATGGCGACCCTGGCCGACAGCGGACGGATCGACGAGGCGCTGGTGGAGGAAGAGATCGGCCGGCTGCGCCGCTCCTGGGGCGCGACCCAGGCGCAGAGCCTGCTGGATCGCTTGCTGGGGGAGGAGGGCGCCGAGGCGCTGGACCTGTTCGACCGTCTGCAGCTGGAAGCGGTGATCGACGTCTGCCGGCAGGCGCGCAGCCTGTCCGACGCCGGTCGCCAGCTGTTCGCTGTCTCGCGCCAGGAAAAGCAGAACCCCAACGACGCCGACCGCCTGCGCAAGTACCTGGCGCGCTTCGGCCTGGATTGGTCCGGGATCACCGATGGGGTGCGCTAGAATCGGCGTTTTGCGGTAGCGGCAAGGAGCCGATCATGGAAGAACCGATGAGTGTCGAGCAGCTGTGCCGACGCATCGAGGCGGGCGAGGCGTTCAAGTACCTGTACTTCTGGGGGCATCGCCCGAAGCACTCCGTGGAAGTCGACAAGAGCTGCTTCAGCCAGTGGTTCGAAGCGGCCTTCGAGATCGACGGAGTGACCTATACCAGTGCCGAGCACTACATGATGGCCGGCAAGGCCCGACTGTTCGGTGACGAGGAGGCGCTGGCGCGGATTCTCGCGGCGCGCACGCCGGCTGAGGCCAAATCCATCGGCCGCGAGATCCTCGGCTTCGACGAGGCTGCCTGGAACGCCGAGCGCCTGGCCATCGTCACTCGCGCCAACCACGCCAAGTTCGGGCAGAACCCGGCCCTGCGCGAATTCCTGCTGGGCACGGGCGATCGGGTGCTGGTCGAGGCCAGCCCGGTGGATGCCATCTGGGGCATCGGCCTGGCGGTCGATCATCCCGACGCGGGCAACCCGGCGCGCTGGCGCGGGCTGAACCTGCTGGGTGTTGCCCTCATGAGCGCGCGCGATGTGCTGCGCCGGGAGAGTCAACATGCCTGAGCTCACGGCTGCCCAGCAGCAACTGCTGCGTGACCACCGCCTGGCCTGGTTCGCCGGGCGCATTATCCATGACGCGCAGCCGCCGATCAGCGATGCCCAACTGGCCGAGGTCGAGCAACGCCTGGGCAGCCAGCTGCCGCGTGAACTGGTCGCCCTGTGGCGCTGCAGTTTCGGTGGCCGGCTGGATTACGAGCTGTGCGTGGACTACGACGGCCACCTGCATCCTTACTCCTTCAACGAGTTGTTCTATCCGGACAGCGACGGCTACAACGACCTCTGGGGCTGGCTGGCGCACGAGCAGGAGTGCGCCGAGGAAGTCGCCGCGGAGAATGGCCAGGAGTGGGACGGCCGCGTGGGCTTCCTGCCCATCGGTGGTTTCGAGTACCTGGAGCGGATCTACGTCTGCGTCGAGCCGGAAGAGTTCGGCGCCATCTATGCCTGGAGTCGCGCCTTGCCGCCAGCCTGGCAGCTGCGTCTGCATGAGGATGCCCTGACCAGGGTGGCAGACGACCTGTATGGCCTGTTCGCGTTGCTGGGCTTCGATGAAGACCCGTTCGCCGAGGGTGCGGATGCCGGGCAGGAACTACTCGAGGCCCTGGATGAGCTGGCCACCTCGGGCGCCGAGGGCGCAGCGCTGGCGCAACAGCTGCAGGATTCGCTGCGGCCGCTGGTACGCGACTGGCGCACGGCGCTGGAGCAGGGGCGGATTGCCGGTGAGCCGGAGCTGCAACGCCTGGCGCTGACGCATGCGGTGCGCAGCGGCGATATCGCGCTGCTGGAACAGCTGCGCGACCGGGGTTGCGACCTTGGCCGGCTGCTGACCGGCGGCGGCAATGCGCCGGTGCATGCGCGGGTGATGCAGCGCGAGGCGGTGATCCGCTGGTTTGCCGAGCAAGGCGTCGCGGAGTATCAGCTCGATGACCCGGCGGCCCGTGGAGAGACTCCATGACCTGCGAAACCACTCTGCCAGAATCGCTGGTCGAGTTCCTGCGCCAGCCGGTGAGTGCACCGGAGGATCGGGTCGAGGCGCAGGATTTCGTCCGCCGCTCCGATGTCCGCGAGCTGTACCGCGACACCCTGGGCACGCCCCTTGCGGACACGATGCTTGCCCAGTGCGCGGCATTGTTTCCCGAGCTCAATCCCAACCGCGCATCGCTGCTGGCGCTGTTCTGCGGCAGTTGGGTGGAAGGTGGTGCCAGCCCGCGTATTGCTTTCGCCGCGGTGCTCGGCGCGTTGGCGCGTGCGCTGGCGATGCTGCGTCCGTACTGCGCTGACGAAGCGGTCGAGGACGACGAAGAAGCGCAGGCCGCCGCCCGGCAGGCCCGCGCGCGGCTTGATAGCCTGACGCCTTCGCAGTCGCTGCTCATCGACAGCGCGCATCCGGCGGTCGATCTGCTGGTGCTGCCGCTGATGACCATGCTGATGCGTTCGCGGGAAAATCACCGCGATTTCCTGGCCCATGGCGAGCTGCTCCGCGACATCGATGCCATGGTGAAATCCAACACCACGCTGCCCTTCGAGAATCTGCACTTCCTCGACCATGCCGCGGCGCTGACCTACGAAGACGAGCTGGTGGTCGTGCTGCCCGCGACGCGCAGTGGTCTGGTGGTGAGTGCGCAGGGCATCAATTGCAACTTCCATGCGTTCTCCCTGCTGCAGCCGCTGTTGGCTGCCCATGGTGAGCAGCTCGGGTTGCGGGTCGCGGCACCGCTCCCGGTTGCCGACGTGCCCAGGGAAGACAGCGCACAGTACCTGTGGCTGCAGGCCTTCGCCTTCGAGAAGGGCGAGCTGGTCAACAATCTGGCCTGGGCGTGGGGCGAGGCGCCGCTGCGCAGCAATAGCCGCAAGCATGGCCGCTGCGTACTGATTGCGCTGGATACCGAAGAGGGCGTGTCACGCTCCTGGTCGGGCTTTGCCGATCGGCTGCACGATGCGCATCAGCCGTCGGTGGAACTGGTGCGTTTCCTCAGTGCGGAAGAAGTGGCTGCCTATCTGGAGTGACGCCGGCGAAGGCGCGCACGGCATTGGCCGCAGCGCGCCTTCCCCGGTCAGTAGTGGTACCAGCGCAGTTCCAGCATCACTTCGTTGCGCGGACTGGCCTCATGGCTGAATTCGCGCTGGGCCGACAGGCGCAGGCCGAGGTTGCGGCCCAGTTCCACCTGCTGGCCAAAGCTCAGGGTGCGGCGCACTTCGCCGTTGTGGAAGTAGTCGCCCTTGCCCTCGAGGCTGAGGTTGCCCAGCGGGTTGCTCCACAGCACGCCGGTGTCGAAGCCCATGGCCGGGGCGATGGTGGCGGCGAAGTCCTGGTTGTTCTCGATGCGCGCGGTGCCCAGGGCATAGGCCTGCAGGTCGTCGGAGAGCTTCCAACTGCCGCCGGCGCCGCCGTTGAGGTGGCCGACCAGGGTGTCGTGGTCATTGTCGCTGTGCTTGCCGATCACTCGTTCCCAGCCGCCGGCAACCTGCCAGGACAGCGGTTTCAGCAGCTCGTTGCGCGGCGTCATGGAGCGGATGGTGACCAGGTCCAGTTGCTGCAGCTGCCAGCGGTTGCCTTCGTACTGGCGCAGCTTGAGCTGGCCGATCTCGATCTGCGCGCCGAGGGGGAAGCCGTAGGCGTTGTCGTCGAGGTCGTGGTAGGCCATGCGCAGGCCGTACTGGGCGAAAGCTTCGCCGTCGCGGCTGCCGGCGCCTACCTGCCAGGTGCGCGATTCGTGGCCGTTTTCCGGCTGGCCGGGGCGCTCCACGTCCAGCGCCGGCGGTGGGTTCTTGTTGATCGCCTTGAGCAGGTTGTAGCTGCGCGAGGCAGTGGACTGGTCGCGTTCCTGGCCGGTGGCGCGGTAGCGCACCAGGCGGAAGGCGGTGTCCTGCACCAGCGCCTGGCGGTCGGCGGGCAGGGCAGCGAACTCGGGGCTTTGCAGCTGACTGTCGTCGTCGGCGATGTGGCGGGCCAGCACCTTCTCGTCGTGGCTCAACGGTTCACCGCGGGCCAGCAGTTCGCGCTCGCGGGAGGGGCGGTAGTCCACCCGGTCGATCAGCCCGGCGTCCTTCACCGCGCGCACCGTGTCGGTGGGGATGGCGGTGATCGGGAAGTGGTCGGTGAGCTCAGTTCCGGGGCGGGCGATCTCCAGCAGCTCCAGCAGGCGGAAGGAGCAGTTCTCGTCGAAGAAGTAGTACTTGAAGCGGATCTGCTTCAGCTCCCAGACGTGCTCGACCATGCGCGCAGTTTCTTCCGGCGTCAGGTTCAGGCGGTATTCCCAGAGGTCGCGGTTCTCCAGGCGGCTGTATTCGGAGAGCTTCTCGCGGTAGGGCACCAGGGCGAACAGGCCGGGATAGCCGCCCATCAGGCCCTTCCAGGCGTAGAGGATGCTGTTGTCCATGCCCTCGATGTAGGCGCCGAAGTTGAGCGCGTAGCTGAGCAGGGCGGTGTTGTCGGAGTCGACGTCGGCCTGGTCGATGCGCAGCAGGGTGTGGCCGAACATCGAGGACGGGCTGTTCAGGTAGGCGGCCGGGAACACCAGCACGGCGCTGTGCGGGTTGATGTCCTGGTACCAGGTGGTGAATTCCTTGCACTCCACGGCCGGCAGGTCATCGAGCTGCAATTGCTGGCGCAGCCAGCGGGTGCGCGCCGGGTACACGCACTGGGCATGCTTGTCGCCGAGGCTGGCCGGGGCGTAGAGCGCCTTCACGGTGGCGGCCAGTTCCGACTGCGGATGGCGGTCTCCGTCCTTGGCGAGGAAGAACTTCGGGTCGTCGACGAAGCTGCGCCAGCCACCGAGCTTGGCGTGCTCGTAGTGACCCAGGGCCAGCCAGTAGGGCTCGTCGGCCAGGCTCTGCAGGCGTTGTGAGTCGATCGCCGGCGAAGCCAGCAGTGGGGTGCAGGCGCACAGCGCCATCCAGGGCAACAGGCGTTTGGGCATCGAGTGGGCTACTGGGAGGGAAGGGTGAGCCCGCCCTCAGGAGGCGGGCTCGCGTTGGCCATCAGGCCTGTTCGGCGTACTTGGCCAGGGTGCTGTCCTGTTTCAGGACGGCCTGGGTGTTGGCGTAGACGTCTTCGGCGGTGACGTCGGACTTGTTGAAGATCTGCGCGAAGTGCTCGTGGGTGACCTGGGCGAAGTGTGCGCGGTCCTCGGGCTTCACGCCCAGCACGACGGCGTAGGTGGTCAGCGCTTCGCCGTCACCCTTGGCCATGTCTTCGGAGAGCTCGTCCATCATGCTGCTGAGCACGATCATCGGCTTGCCGCCGTAGGTCAGCGCGCCGTTGGTGTGGCAACCGTTGGTGCCGGTGGTCATGCCGAAGGTGTTGTTGCCGCTGGTGCCGTTGGTGGTGGCTGCCAGGACGTGGGTGGCGGTGCCGCGCTGGCCCTTGAACAGCATGTTGCCCCAGCCGCAGCCGTCGCTGCCGGGGGCATCGGCGAGGGCGCTCAGGGAGGCGGTGGCGAGGAGGGTACCGAGCAGAATCCTTTTCATCGTTTTTCTCTCTTTTTGAGGTCGGGGACCGGTGAACAGTCGCTGACAGCAAAACAGCGCCTGGTCAGAGCTTTTCTCCAATGCCTTGCGAGTGTCAAGGCAACCGCTGCCGCAGCCAGTATGGCCGGTCACGGCTGAATGGGCCGGGATGACTGGCAGTTGATCGGCATCAGCGGCGGAAGTCTTGGAACCGACCACACTTGAATCAGTTCCCCTTGCGAGGAAGTAGTCATGGTCGATTTCGATCCACGGCCAGCGCTGGACCAGTTGGCGGCCGAGTATTCCAAGCGTGCCGAAGCCATCCGCCGCGACCTCGGTCGCAGCCATTCGCCGGACTTCGCCGAGCAGGCCCAGCAGCGGCAGAACGACGACGTGCTGCGCGCCTTGCTCGCCGAAGCCGACGCGGGCATGCGCCTGGTGGGCCTGGCGCGCCTGCGCCTGGCTGACGGCACCTACGGCGAGTGCGCGCGCTGCGGCGAGGCCATCGAGGAGCGCCGCCTGCGCGCGCTGCCGGCCGCCGAGCACTGCCTGCGCTGCGCCGATGCGGTGGACTGAAACTGTCACCAATACTGCCTTGCCAGTGGCGCGCGGGCGGCGCGAGAATGCGGTCGAATCTCCGCGGCCTCGCGCCGCCCGAAGCAAGGACCTCCAATGCCCGATTCCGTTGCTGCCGGCCTGCGCCTGGCGCCCGATGAACTGACCCGCCCCTTCACCCCCGAACAGTTTCCCTTCAAGACCACCGAAGAACTGGAGCCTTTCCTGGGCGTGCTCGGACAGGAGCGCGCGGTCGAGGCGCTGCAGTTCGGCGTGGCGATGCCGCGTCCGGGTTACAACGTATTCGTCATGGGCGAACCGGGAACCGGTCGCTTCTCCTTTGTGCAGCGCTATCTGAAGGCCGAGGGCAAGCGCCTGCCGACGCCGGCCGACTGGGTCTACGTCAACAATTTCGACGATTCGCGCGAGCCGCGCGTGATCGAGCTGCCGCCGGGCAGCGCTGCCGAGTTCGGCACCGATATCGACCACCTGATCGACAACCTGCTCTCCACCTTCCCCTCGGTGTTCGAGAACCCGGCCTACCAGCAGAAGAAGAGCGCCATCGACCGCGCCTTCAACCAGCGTTACGACAAGGCCCTGGACACCGTCGAGCGCCTGGCGCTGGAGAAGGAGGTCGCCCTCTACCGCGACAGCTCCAACATCGCCTTCACCCCGATGAAGGACGGCAAGGCGCTGGATGAAGCCGATTTCGCCCAGCTGCCGGAAGAGGAGCGCGAGCGCTTCCATGCCGACATCGCCGACCTGGAAGAGCACCTCAACGAGGAGCTTTCCAGCCTGCCGCAGTGGAAGCGCGAGTCGAGCAACCAGCTGCGTCAGCTCAACGAGGAAACCATCACCCTGGCGCTGCAGCCACTGCTGGCGCCGTTGGTGGAGAAGTACAACAACAACTCCGGGGTCAGTGCCTACCTGCAGGCCATGCAGCTCAACCTGCTGAAGACCGTGGTCGACCAGTTGGTGGACGCCGAGCGCACCGACCCGCAGCGCAAGCAGAGCCTGGAAGAGCAGTACGCGCCGAACCAGGCGATCGGCCACCACGCCACCAGCGGCGCACCGGTGGTGTTCGAGTCGCACCCGACCTACGACAACCTGTTCGGACGCATCGAGTACGCCTCCGACCAGGGCGCGCTCTACACCAGCTACCGCCAGCTGCGCCCCGGTGCTCTGCACCGCGCCAACGGCGGCTTCCTGGTGCTGGAGGCGGAGAAGCTGCTGAGCGAGCCGTTCGTCTGGGACGCCCTCAAGCGCGCGCTGCAGTCGCGCCAGCTGAAGATGGAATCGCCCCTGGCCGAACTCGGCCGCCTCACCGCCATGAGCCTGACGCCCCAGGTGATCCCGCTGAACATCAAGGTGATCATCATCGGCTCGCGGCAGATCTACTACACGCTGCAGGACCTCGATCCGGACTTCCAGGAGATGTTCCGCGTGCTGGTGGACTTCGACGAGGATATCCCGCTCGCCGAGGACAGCCTCGAACAGTTCGCCCAGCTGCTCAAGACCCGCACCTCGGAAGAGGGCCTGGCGCCGCTCAGCCGTGAAGCCGTGGCGCGCCTGGCGACCTACAGCGCCCGCCTGGCTGAACACCAGGGTCGCCTCTCGGCACGCATCGGCGACCTGTTCCAGCTGGTCAGCGAAGCGGACTTCATTCGCCAGCTGGCCGGTCAGGAGGTGACCGACCTGGGCCACATCGAACGTGCCCTGAAGGCCAAGGAAACCCGCACCGGCCGTGTGTCGGCGCGGATTCTCGACGACATTCTCGCCGGCATCATCCTGATCGACAGCGAAGGCGCCGCGGTGGGCAAGTGCAACGGCCTGACCGTGCTGGAAGTCGGCGACTCCGCCTTCGGCATGCCGGCGCGCATCTCCGCCACCGTCTACCCGGGCGGCAGCGGCATCGTCGACATCGAGCGCGAAGTCAACCTCGGCCAGCCGATCCACTCCAAGGGCGTGATGATCCTCACCGGCTACCTCGGCAGCCGCTACGCCCAGGAATTCCCCCTGGAGATTTCCGCGAGCATCGCCCTGGAGCAGTCCTATGGCTACGTGGACGGCGACAGCGCCTCGCTGGGCGAGGTCTGCACGCTGATCTCCGCCCTGTCGCGCACGCCGCTGCGGCAATGTTTCGCCATCACCGGTTCGATCAACCAGTTCGGCGAAGTGCAGGCGGTCGGTGGGGTCAACGAGAAGATCGAAGGCTTCTTCCGCCTCTGCGAGGCGCGTGGCCTGACCGGCGAGCAGGGGGTGATCATCCCGCGTGCCAACGTCGCCACCCTGATGCTCGACGAGCGCGTGCTGCAGGCGGTGCGCAACGGCCAGTTCCACATCTACGCCGTGCGCCAGGCCGATGAGGCGCTGAGCCTGCTGGTCGGCGAGCCTGCCGGTGCGCCGGATGCCAAGGGCCACTTCCCCAAGGGCAGCGTCAACGCCCGTGTCGTCGAGCGCCTGAAGGAAATCTCCGAGCTGGGCATGGACGAGGAAGAGAAGGAAAAACCGGCCAAGGAGCCCGCCGCCGCCAAGCCCGCCAGCAAGCCGAAGGCGGAGAAGGTGCCGGTGGAAAAGGCTCCTGTGGAGAAAGAGCGCGCCCGCAAGAAGAAGGACGTCGACTGATTGACGTCAGGACAGGGGCGCCGCTTCGGCGTCCTGTCCGCGCGTTTTACACTCCGTTGTCTGCAAGATGTCGGGATAAATCCGCGCTTTCGCGTGTCGGAACCTGGGTGTAGTCTCGAACTCAGGACAACCGCGAGGGTGCCGCCATGCCGCGTAACCTCTGCCTTATCCGCCCCTGTCTGGGGCTGACCACGCGCATCGAGTGCGAGATCAGGCCGCTGGCCGGAGAGAATGGACTCTGGACCTTGTTGTGCGCTGCCGGGATGTCCGGCGCGCAGCCCACCGCCATCAAGGCGCAGGGCCCGTTCTGCGGGCCTTTCGTGGCCGAGGGCGTGCTTGAGGCAATCTCCGACTGCCTGGCCCAGCAGGGCTACATCGTGGCGGAGGATCCCCCTATCTGGCAGTTGCACCTGCAGGGCGAACTGCGCCGCCTGAACGGCGAACGCTCACGCCATGTCGGCAACTTCCAGTTCCGCCCCGAAGGCTGACGGCCGCTTGCGCAGGCCCTGCACAATCCGCTGAAGCTCGCGGGGCGCCTGTTCGCTACGGTTCCACACCGTGGCCGTTGCCTATTTATCCACAGACATATTTATCCATAGAAAGCCGGGAAAACTCGCAAAAGCCATCCGCTATACTGCGGCCGCCCTTTCCCAAGATATTTCCTACGATCACCATGGAACGATTCGTCGAAAACTCCCTGTACGCCGCGCGCTGGCTGCTGGCGCCGATCTACATCGGCCTGTCGCTGGCCCTGCTGGCGCTGACCATCAAATTCTTCCAGGAAATCTTCCATATCCTGCCCAGCATTTTCAGCATCGCCGAGGCGGACCTGATCCTGGTGCTGCTGTCGCTGATCGACATGGCGCTGGTCGGTGGCCTGCTGGTGATGGTGATGTTCTCCGGCTACGAGAACTTCGTCTCGCAGCTGGACATCGATGAAGGCAAGGAAAAGCTCAGCTGGCTCGGCAAGATGGACGCCAGTTCGCTGAAGAACAAGGTGGCCGCCTCCATCGTGGCGATCTCCTCGATCCACCTGCTGCGCATCTTCATGGACGCCAAGAACATCGAAGACAACAAGCTGATGTGGTACGTGATCATGCACCTCACCTTCGTCCTCTCGGCCTTCGCCATGGGCTACCTGGACAAGGCCACGCGCCACGACCACTAAGGCGTTGCTGCGTCATTCCCGCCGCCCGGCCGTTGCAAAACGGACGGGCGGTTGCGTTTTCGGCTTGCGGTGAGCGCCTGCTGTACAAGACTTTTTGCGTGGATCAATCCGCAGGAGGTGCAGCACATGAATCTGCAGGAACTGACCAGCCGCTCCGTCGCCGGCGACATCGACGAAATCAACCTGGTGTCGCTGGAAGGCGATATCTACGTGCTGGAGGCACGGATGGGCGCGCGCTTCTATCCGGTCCAGGACGAGGCCGGGCATGTCATCAGCGTGCGTTCGGTCGCCCATGCGCGGGAGGTGCTCAAGGCGCTGCCCAACGTCCCGTTCCATCTGGTGCACGCGGTGGTGCATGACGAGATGTGCGGCATGGACGACGAGCGCGACATCGGCGCCGGCGTGACCATCCCGTTGCACTGAGTCTGTTGCGCGGCGCGCTGCGCGGGGCTCGCGCGGTGGGGGAGGCGGTGCATCTGTGCTAGGCTGGCGGCCCTTTTTAGAACCCCCAGCGGAGCGCCGCCATGAGCGAACTCAACCTTTCCACCGACGAAGCCCGCGTCAGCTACGGTATCGGCCGTCAGCTGGGCGACCAGCTGCGCGAGAACCCGGTTCCGGGCATGACCCTGGACGCTATCGTGGCCGGCCTGTCCGACGCCTACGCTGGCGCCGAAAGCCGCGTTCCGGGCGAAGCCCTGTCCGCCAGCTTCCAGGTGATCCGCGAGCGCATGCAGGCTGAAGCCCAGGCGAAAGCCGAAGCCGCTGCCGCCGTTGGCCGCGAGTACCTGGTGGAAAACGCCAAGCGCGAAGGCGTGACCGTCCTGCCGTCCGGCCTGCAGTACGAAGTGCTGACCACCGGCGAAGGCGCCAAGCCGTCCCGCGAAGACACCGTGCGTACCCACTACCACGGTACCCTGGTCGACGGCACCGTCTTCGACAGCTCCTACGAGCGCGGCCAGCCGGCCGAATTCCCGGTGGGCGGTGTGATCGCCGGCTGGGTCGAGGCGCTGCAACTGATGAACGCCGGCAGCAAGTGGCGCCTGCACGTGCCGAGCGAGCTGGCCTATGGTGGCCAGGCCGTTGGTAGCATCCCGCCGCACAGCGTGCTGGTGTTCGACGTCGAGCTGCTGGAAATCCTCTGATTCCCGAAGGTTCGCTGCGCAGTGCCATCCCTGGCGACTGCGCAGGAAAAGGGGCGCTCAGGCGCCCCTTTGTGCATCCGCCTCCCGGGCGGCGGAGCACCGACGGCGCTTCCTGCGCCATCGTAAAGAGCGTTCAGCGCAGCGCGCGGGCGTAACAGAACAGGAACAGGTTGCGCACCAGCTCCTTGAGCACCAGCGGTTCGCTGGTATTGAGCTCGGACAACTCCAGGCCGCCCTGTTCGCGCAGTTCATCCAGCGCTTCTTCTTCCAGCACCGCGCAGACTTCCCCGGTGTCCCGATGCAGGATGCGCAGGTAGGGGTGCGGGCGATCCAGCCAGGCGTCGATCATGTAGGTCATGGCGTGTTCCTCCGTGCAGACCGTTTAATGAGAATAATTCTTATTATCTTAATAGCAAGCCTGAATTGGAAAAATTTTTACGCAGGCGACGATCTGTTGTTCCCGGTCAAAAGACAGGCAACAAAAAGCCCGCCGCGGCGAACCGGGGCGGGCTTTGGTGAAGCGGCAGATCAGTGCGTGCGGGCGACGGCGAACTCGGCCAGTTCGATCAGCGCGGCGCGGTATTCGTTGTCCGGCAGCGCCTTCAGGCAGTCGATGGCGCGGGCAGCGTACTCGCGGGCCAGGTTGGCGGTGTAGTCCAGCGCGCCGGCGGCTTCCACGGCGGCGCGGATGCCTTCCAGGTCCTGGCTGCCGCCCTGCTGGATGGCCTTGCGCACCAGCGCAGCCTGTTCCGGGGTGCCGTCGCGCATGGTGGCGATCAGCGGCAGGGTGGGCTTGCCTTCGGCGAGGTCGTCGCCGACGTTCTTGCCCAGGCTGGCGGCGTCGCCGCGGTAGTCGAGCAGGTCGTCCACCAGCTGGAAGGCGATCCCCAGGGCGTCACCGAACAGGCGCAGCGCCTCGGATTGCTCCGGCTGGGCGTTGGCCAGCGCGGCGGCGCTGTGGGTGGAGGCTTCGAAGAGCATCGCGGTCTTGCCGCGGATGACTTCCATGTAGGTTTCTTCGGTGGTGCTGGCGTCGCGGACCTTGGACAGCTGCAGCACTTCGCCTTCGGCGATCACGCGGGTGGCCTGGGAAATGATGCGCATGACCGGCATGGAGCCCAGTTCGACCATCATTTCGAAGGAGCGCGCATAAAGGAAGTCGCCCACCAGCACGCTCGGTGCGTTGCCCCACTGGGCATTGGCGGTGGCGCGGCCGCGGCGCAGGCCGGAGGCGTCGACCACGTCGTCGTGCAGCAGGGTCGAGGTGTGCAGGAATTCGATGGTGGCGGCCAGCAGCTTCAGGTCATCGCCCGAATAGCCCAGGGCCTTGCCCGAGAGGAGCACCAGCAGCGGGCGAAGACGCTTGCCGCCGGCGGAGATGATGTAGTCGCCGATCTTTTCCACCAGGGGAACGCGGGAAGTGAGTTGGCGACGGATGATGCCGTCGACGGCGGTGAAGTCGTCCGCCACCACGCGATAGAAAGCCTGGGGTTGCATTAAAGACAGCGCTCCTCGTAGATTGCGCGGCATGCTAGGTGCCGCTGTTTGGGCTGTCAAGGCAAGGCCCCATGGGGCTTGATCCGCACCAGGGGTTTGCGTACAATCGCGGCCCCGAACTTCCCTGGCATATCCTGCCTTACGCAATTGCACGGGCGTCCTTTCCGGCCCCATGCAGCCATGCCGACCGATTCCTCTTTCTATAAAGCGTCGGGTGAGCAGGTCTAACGGAGACATCCAGATGTACGCAGTAATTGTTACTGGTGGCAAGCAATACAAAGTCACCGAAGGCGAATTCCTCAAGGTCGAGAAGCTCGACGTTGCCACCGGCGAAGCGATCAACCTGGATCGCATCCTGCTGGTCGCCAACGGCGATGACGTCAAGATCGGCCTGCCGGTGGTAGAAGGCGCGAAAGTGACCGCAGAAGTGGTTTCCCACGGTCGTCACGACAAAGTGCGCATCATCAAGTTCCGCCGCCGCAAGCACCACATGAAGCGTCAGGGCCACCGCCAGTGGTTCACTGAAATCAAAATCACCGGCATCCAGGCCTAATTCCTTTTTAGGGCTGCTTCCTGTTTTAGGAGAATTGACTCATGGCACACAAAAAAGCTGGCGGTAGTACCCGCAACGGCCGCGACTCAGAAAGCAAACGCCTTGGCGTGAAGCTGTTCGGTAGCCAGGCTGTGAAAGCAGGCAACATCATCGTGCGTCAGCGCGGTACCCAGTTCCACGCTGGCTACGGCGTTGGTATGGGCAAGGATCACACCCTGTTCGCTAAAGTCGACGGCGTGATCAAGTTCGAAGTGAAAGGCGCCTTTGGCCGTCGCTATGTAAGCGTCGTCGCTGCCTAAGCGAGCTCTCACTGAAAAAGCCCTGTCTCGCGACGGGGCTTTTTTGTTTCTGGCGTTTCCAGGCGAGGTGTGCCGGTTCGGGCGTTTGCGCGGACTTGGCTGTATCCTATGCTCCTTTTCTTATTTTCAACCCGCAGGTGCTGCGGGAGGCGTTCGCAATGAAATTCGTCGACGAAGTATCCATCCACGTGAAAGCCGGTGACGGCGGCAACGGCCTCATGAGCTTCCGCCGCGAGAAGTTCATCGAGAAAGGCGGTCCCAACGGCGGTGACGGTGGCGACGGCGGCTCGGTGTACCTCGAGGCCGACGAGAACCTGAACACCCTGGTGGACTACCGCTACACCCGTCGTTTCGACGCCCAGCGTGGCGAGAACGGCGGCAGCAAGGACTGCACTGGCGCCAAGGGTGACGATCTCGTCCTGCCCGTGCCGGTCGGTACCACTATCATCGATGCCAACACTCAGGAAATCATCGGTGACCTGACCGCTGCCGGTCAGCGCATCATGGTTGCCCAGGGCGGCTGGCACGGCCTGGGTAATACCCGCTTCAAGTCCAGCACCAACCGTGCGCCGCGCCAGACCACGCCGGGCAAGCCTGGTGATGCGCGTGACCTCAAGCTGGAGCTGAAGGTCCTGGCGGACGTCGGTCTGCTCGGTCTGCCGAACGCGGGCAAGAGCACCTTCATCCGTGCGGTGTCCGCCGCCAAGCCGAAGGTCGCCGACTATCCCTTCACCACCCTGGTGCCGAACCTGGGCGTGGTCAGCGTGGGGCGCTTCAAGAGCTTCGTGGTCGCCGACATCCCCGGCCTGATCGAGGGTGCTGCCGAAGGCGCCGGCCTGGGCATCCGCTTCCTGAAGCACCTGGCGCGTACCCGTCTGCTGCTGCACATCGTCGACATGGCGCCGCTGGATGAGAGTGATCCGGCCGATGCCGCGGAAACCATCGTCCACGAGCTGGAGAAATTCAGCCCGGCGCTGACCGAGCGTGATCGCTGGCTGGTGCTGAACAAGATGGACCAGATCCTCGAGCCTGAGGAGCAGGAGCGTCGCAAGCAGGCCGTGGTCGAGCGTCTGGGTTGGGAAGGTCCGGTCTATGTGATCTCCGCCCTGGAGCGTGAGGGCACCGAGAAGCTGAGCCAGGACATCATGAAGTACCTCGACGAGCGCACGCTGCGCATCGAGGAGGAGCCGGCCTATGGCGAAGCCTTGGCGGCCCTGGATCAGCGCATCGAAGACGAGGCTCGTGCCCGTCTGCAGGCCCTGGACGATGCTCGTGCACTGCGTCGCTCCGGTCTGAAGAATGTCGACGATGCGGATGACGATGATTTCGAGGATGACGAAGACGACGGCGACGGGCCGGAAATCTTCTACGTGCCTTGATCGGAACGGCGCCCGCCGGTCCGGATGAAACGTGTGAAGCCTGACTTCTAAGGTTGAGGGTATGCGTGAGAAGGTCACTGGCGCCAAGCGCTGGGTAGTCAAGATTGGCAGTGCGTTGCTGACCGCCGATGGTCGCGGTCTGGATCGTGATGCCATGGCGGTATGGGTCGAGCAGATGGTCGCGCTGCATTGCGCGGGCGTTGAGCTGGTTCTTGTGTCCTCGGGCGCCGTCGCGGCGGGCATGAGCCGCCTGGGTTGGGTTTCCCGACCTAGTGACATGCACGAGCTGCAGGCGGCCGCCGCGGTGGGGCAGATGGGTCTGGTCCAGGCCTGGGAGTCCAGCTTCGGCGTGCATGGCCTGCAGACCGCGCAGGTGCTGCTGACTCATGACGACCTGTCCGACCGCAAGCGCTACCTGAACGGGCGCAACACCCTGCGCACGCTGGTCGATCTCGGCGTGATCCCGGTGATCAACGAGAACGATACCGTCGTCACTGACGAGATCCGCTTCGGCGACAACGACACCCTGGCGGCGTTGGTGGCCAACCTGGTCGAGGCTGACCTGCTGGTGATCCTCACCGATCGTGACGGTATGTTCGACGCCGACCCGCGCAACAACCCCGATGCCGAGCTGATCTTCGAGGCTCGCGCTGATGATCCTGCCCTGGATGCGGTGGCTGGCGGTACCGGTGGTGCGCTGGGTCGTGGCGGTATGCAGACCAAGCTGCGCGCTGCCCGTCTGGCGGCGCGTTCCGGCGCGCACACCGTTATCGTTGGTGGTCGTATCGAGCGCGTGCTGGATCGCCTGCGTGTTGGTGAGCGGCTCGGTACGCTGCTGACTCCCGAGCAGAGCCGCAAGGCGGCGCGCAAGCAGTGGCTGGCGGGGCATCTGCAGATGCGCGGCACGCTGGTGCTGGACGATGGCGCAGTGAAGGCTCTGTCGCAGGATCACAAGAGCCTGTTGCCGGTCGGCGTGAAGGCCGTGCAGGGCAGCTTCCGTCGCGGAGAGATGGTGGTCTGTGTGGATCAGCAGGGTCGCGAAATTGCTCGCGGCCTGGCGAACTACAGCGCTCTCGAGGCGCAGAAGATCATCGGCCAGCCGACCGATGCCATCGAAGGCATGCTTGGTTATGTCGATGGTCCGGAACTGGTGCACCGCGACAACCTGGTGCTCGTCTGAGGAGATTCTTCATGCGCAAGGGATTGATGGCGGCGCTGATGCTGCTGCCGGCGCTGGCCCGGGCCGACGTGGTCGGTGAGGTGTCCACCGTCTTCAAATGGGTCGGGCCGAACGACAAGATCGTCGTCGAGGCTTTCGATGATCCGAAGGTGCAGGGTGTCAGTTGCTACCTGTCTCGCGCCAAGACGGGTGGCGTGAAGGGGGGGCTGGGGCTGGCGGAGGATCGCGCCGAGGCGTCGATCTCCTGTCGTCAGGTCGGGCCGATCCGTTTTGCCGGCGAGTTGAAGGATGGCGAGGTGGTCTTCCAGCAGCGCACTTCGCTGGTATTCAAGACCATGCAGGTGGTGCGCTTCTTCGACAAGAAGCGCAATGCGCTGGTCTATCTGGTCTACAGCGACCGGGTGATCGAAGGCAGTCCGCAGAATGCGGTGACGGCGATTCCGATCATGCCGTGGCCTGAGAAGTAAGAAAGGAAGGGGCGGGTGACCGCCCTTTCTTTTTGCCTTTGCAAAAGTGAGCTTGTGGATAACGCTGTGCTGATCAAATCGCAGGCAATAAAAAACCGGCCCTGAGGCCGGTTTTTCAAGAACGGAACGCTTACGCGGTGGCCAGGGCCTTCACGTGGGCGTTCAGGCGGCTCTTGTGACGAGCGGCCTTGTTCTTGTGGATGATGCCTTTGTCGGCCATACGGTCGATGACCGGTACAGCAGCAACCAGAGCGGCCTGGGCCTTCGGCAGGTCCTTGGCGTCGACTGCTTTGACTACGTTCTTGATGTAGGTACGAACCATGGAACGCAGGCTGGCGTTGTGGCTGCGACGCTTCTCAGCCTGTTTGGCGCGTTTTTTGGCGGAAGGTGTGTTGGCCACCGTCGAGCTCCTCGAAAAAAACTTGGGATGTTGCGAATAAATTAAGGCCGCGAATAATGCCGTTGCATCAGGGCCTTGTCAAGGGTATGCGCGGCCTCCGACGAGTGGTGCGACGGGCGCACGCTGTCCGGCGGATGGGGTGATTTATTCGCCCCGCGGCCCTACACTGCTGCGCTTCGCCTGACGGTCGAGCAATCGCTCTAGGCCAGGGCTGCACCCTGCAGGGGCGGCCATTCTACCAGTTCTGGACGCTATGAACCTACTCAAGTCGCTGGCCGCGGTCAGCTCGATGACCATGATCTCGCGGGTGCTCGGCTTCGTGCGCGACACGATCGTCGCGCGCATGTTCGGTGCCGGCATGGCGACCGACGCTTTCTTCGTCGCCTTCAAACTGCCCAACCTGCTGCGCCGCATCTTCGCCGAGGGGGCGTTCTCCCAGGCCTTCGTGCCGATCCTGGCCGAGTACAAGACCCAGCAGGGGGAGGAGGCGACCCGCACCTTCATCGCCTATGTGTCCGGCCTGCTGACCCTGATCCTGGCGCTGGTCACCGCGCTGGGCATGCTCGCCGCGCCCTGGGTGATCTGGGTGACGGCGCCCGGCTTCGTCGATTCGCCGGAGAAGTTCGAACTCACCAGTGCCCTGCTGCGGGTGACCTTCCCTTATATCCTGCTGATCTCGCTGGCCTCCCTGGCGGGGGCGATCCTCAATACCTGGAACCGCTTCTCGGTGCCGGCCTTCGTGCCGACTCTGCTGAACGTCAGCATGATCCTCTTCGCGCTGTTCCTCACGCCGTACTTCGACCCGCCGATCATGGCGCTGGGTTGGGCGGTGCTGGCCGGCGGTCTGGCACAGCTGCTCTACCAGCTGCCGCACCTGAAGAAGATCGGCATGCTGGTGCTGCCGCGCATCAACCTGCGCGATTCCGGTGTCTGGCGCGTGCTCAAGCAGATGGGCCCGGCGATCCTCGGCGTCTCGGTCAGCCAGATCTCGCTGATCATCAATACCATCTTCGCTTCCTTCCTGGTTGCCGGTTCCGTGTCCTGGATGTACTACGCGGATCGGCTGATGGAGCTGCCGTCCGGCGTGCTCGGCGTGGCGCTGGGCACCATCCTGCTGCCGTCGCTGGCCAAGACTTACGCCAGCGACGACCGCCACGAGTATTCGCGGCTGATGGACTGGGGCCTGCGCCTGTGCTTCCTGCTGGTGCTGCCGTGCTCCCTGGCGCTGGCGGTTATTGCGGAGCCGCTGACCGTCGCGCTGTTCCAGTACGGCAAGTTCAGCGCCCATGACGCCCAGATGACCCAGCATGCGCTGATCGCCTACGCGGTCGGCCTGCTCGGCATCATCCTGGTGAAGGTACTGGCACCGGGGTTCTATGCGCGGCAGAACATCAAGACGCCGGTGAAGATCGCGCTGTTTACCCTGGTGTCCACCCAATTGATGAACCTGGTGTTCATCGGCCCGCTCAAGCATGCGGGCCTGGCACTGGCGATCAGTCTGGCGGCCTGTCTGAACGCCGGCCTGCTGTTCTGGCAACTGCGCAAGCAGCAGTTGTTCGAGCCGCAGGCGGGCTGGGGCAAGTTCATCGCCAAATTAGTCGTAGCTGTACTGGTGATGTGTGCGGTGCTGATCGGCATGATGCACTTCATGCCGGCCTGGGATCAGGGCGGCATGCCGATTCGCCTGGTGCGCCTGGGCGCGCTGGTGGTGGCCGGTGTGGTCGCCTATTTCGGTATGCTGGCGATCCTTGGCTTCCGCTTGCGGGACTTCTCCCGCCGCGCGGTGCTGTAACCTTCGCCGGGCAAAGCATTGCATCGGTTTGCGGCGACGGCATTTTGCCTGTCGCATGGCAACGGGTGCAGGTATAATCGACCACTTTCTGAGCAATACGCGCGCTATGCAGCTGCTTCGAGGCCTTCACAACCTGCGGCCCCTGTCCGGGGGCTGTGTCGCCACCATCGGTAACTTCGACGGCGTCCATCTCGGCCACCAGGCGATCCTGGGGCGTCTGCGCGAGCGGTCGCTGGAGCTGGGCGTGCCCAGCTGCGTGGTGATCTTCGAGCCGCAGCCGCGCGAGTACTTCGCTCCCGATGCCGCCCCGGTGCGCCTGACGCGCCTGCGCGAGAAGCTCGAACTGCTGCGCCAGTACGGCGTCGACTTCGTTCTCTGCCTGGCCTTCAACCGCCGTCTGCGCGAGTTGTCAGCCGCCGAGTTCGTCCGCCAGGTGCTGGTCGAGGGCCTGCGGGTCCGCCATCTGGAAGTGGGCGACGATTTCCGCTTCGGCTGCGACCGCTCCGGCGACTTCGCCTTCCTGGTCAACGCCAGCGCGGAGCAGGGCTTCACCGTCGAAGCCGCGACCACCGTGGAAGTCGACGGCATGCGCGTGAGCAGCTCGCGTATCCGCAAGGACCTGGCCGATGGCGACCTGCACATGGTCGAGCGCCTGCTGGGTCGTCCGTACAGCCTGGGCGGCCGCGTGCTGCACGGGCAGAAGCTGGGTCGCACGCTGGGCTCGCCCACCGCAAACATCCAGCTCAAGCGCCGCAAGGCGCCGCTCAACGGCGTTTACCTGGTCAGCACGATGGTGGCTGGCCAGCGCCGCAACGGGGTTGCCAACATCGGCACCCGACCGTCTGTGAATGGCGACGGCCGGCCCCACCTGGAAGTGCATCTGCTGGATTTCGCTGGCGATCTCTACGGCCAGCATCTGGACATCACTTTCCACCAGAAGCTGCGTGATGAGCAGCGTTTTGCCTCGCTCGAGGCACTCAAGGCGGCCATCCTCGCCGACATCGCCGCCGCCCGGGCCTACTGGCTGGGCCAACCGCTTGATTGAAGATCCTGAACAGGCCCTGAGATGACCGATTACAAAGCCACTCTGAACCTTCCCGAAACCGACTTCCCGATGAAAGCCGGCCTGCCGCAGCGCGAGCCGCAGACCCTGAAGCTCTGGAACGACATTGGCCTGTACCAGAAGCTGCGGAAGATTGGCGAAGGTCGCCCGAAATTCATCCTGCACGATGGCCCGCCCTACGCCAACGGCAGCATCCACATCGGTCACGCGGTCAACAAGATCCTCAAGGACATCATCGTCCGTTCCAAGACCCTGGCCGGCTACGACGCCCCCTATGTGCCGGGCTGGGACTGCCATGGCCTGCCGATCGAGCACAAGGTCGAGACCACCCACGGCAAGAACCTGCCGGCGGACAAGACCCGCGAACTGTGCCGCGAATACGCCGCCGAGCAGATCGAGGGGCAGAAGGCCGACTTCATCCGCCTGGGCGTGCTGGGCGAATGGGACAATCCCTACAAGACCATGAACTTCTCCAACGAGGCCGGCGAAATCCGCGCGCTCGCCGAGATGGTCAAGCAAGGCTTCGTGTTCAAGGGCCTGAAGCCGGTGAACTGGTGCTTCGACTGTGGCTCGGCCCTGGCCGAGGCGGAAGTCGAGTACGCCGACAAGAAGTCCGATGCCATCGACGTCGCCTTCCCGGTGGAAGACGCTGACAAGCTGGCCGCCGCCTTCGGTCTGGCCAGCCTGCCCAAGCCGACTGCCATCGTCATCTGGACCACCACCCCCTGGACCATCCCGGCCAACCAGGCGCTGAACGTCCATCCCGAATTCACCTACGCACTGGTGGATGTCGGCGATCGCCTGCTGGTGCTGGCCGAGGAACTGGTCGAGTCGAGCCTGGCGCGCTACGGCCTGGAAGGCAAGGTCATCGCCACCGCCCAGGGCGAGGCGCTGGACCTGATCCGTTTCCGCCACCCGTTCTACGAGCGCTTCTCGCCGGTCTACCTGGCCGAGTACGTCGAGCTGGGCGCCGGCACCGGCGTGGTTCACTCCGCCCCGGCCTACGGTGAGGACGACTTCCGTACCTGCAAGCATTACGGCATGAGCAACGACGACATCCTCAGCCCGGTGCAGAGCAATGGCGTCTATGTGGCCGACCTGCCGTTCTTCGGCGGCCAGTTCATCTGGAAGGCCAACCCGGCCATTGTCGCCAAGCTCGATGAAGTCGGCGCACTGCTCAAGCACGCCAGCATCAGCCACAGCTACATGCACTGCTGGCGCCACAAGACCCCGCTGATCTACCGCGCTACCGCGCAGTGGTTCGTCGGCATGGACAAGCAGCCGCAGACCGGTGCCACCCTGCGCGAGCGCGCGCTGGAGGCCATCACCCAGACCGAATTCGTGCCCACCTGGGGCCAGGCGCGCCTGCATGGCATGATCGCCGGCCGTCCGGACTGGTGCATCTCGCGTCAGCGCAACTGGGGCGTACCGATCCCGTTCTTCCTGCACAAGGCCACCGGTGAACTGCACCCGCGCACCGTCGAACTGATGGAAGCCGTCGCCCAGCGCGTCGAGAAGGAAGGCATCGAGGCCTGGTTCAAGCTCGACGCCGCCGAACTGCTGGGCGATGAAGCCGCGCAGTACGACAAGATCAACGACACCCTGGACGTCTGGTTCGACTCCGGCACCACCCACTGGCACGTGCTGCGCGGCTCCCATGCCGAGTTGGGCCACACCAGCGGTCCGGCCGCCGACCTCTACCTGGAAGGCTCCGACCAGCACCGCGGCTGGTTCCACTCCTCGCTGCTGACCGGCTGCGCCATCGACGGCCACGCGCCGTACCGCCAGCTGCTGACCCACGGCTTCACCGTGGACGAGTCCGGCCGCAAGATGTCCAAGTCCCTGGGCAACACCGTGGTGCCGCAGACCGTGATCGACAGCATGGGTGCCGACATCCTGCGCCTGTGGGTCGCGTCCACCGACTACTCCGGCGAGATCGCAGTTTCCCAGCAGATCCTCCAGCGCAGCGCCGACGCCTATCGTCGTATCCGCAATACCACGCGCTTCCTGCTGTCCAACCTGTCCGGCTTCGACCCGGCCAAGGACCTGCTGCCCAACGACCAACTGCTGGCCCTGGACCGCTGGGCCATCGACCGCGCGCTGCAGCTGCAGCGCGAGCTGGAAGAGGCCTACCGCGACTACCGCTTCTGGAACGTTTACTCCAAGGTGCACAACTTCTGCGTGCAGGAGCTGGGCGGCTTCTACCTGGACATCATCAAGGACCGCCAGTACACCACCCAGGCGGACAGTGTCGCCCGCCGTTCCTGCCAGACTGCGCTGTTCCACATCGCCGAGGCCCTGGTGCGCTGGATCGCGCCGATCATGGCCTTCACTGCCGAAGAGATCTGGAGCTTCATGCCGGGCGAGCGCGCCGAATCGGTGATGCTGAGCACCTGGTACGACGGTCTCTCCGAGCTGCCGGCCGACGCCGAGCTGGACCGCGCCTACTGGGATGAAATCATGGCTGCCAAGGCTGCCGTGAACAAGGAACTGGAGAACCTGCGCAGCGCCAAGACCATCGGCGGCAACCTGCAGGCCGAGATAACCCTCTACGCTGAAGACTCCCTGGCCAAGCGCCTGGAGAAACTGGGCAACGAGCTGCGCTTCGTGCTGATTACTTCCGCCGCCACCGTTGCGCCGCTGGCCGATGCACCGGCTGATGCGGTCGAGAGCGAACTGCCGGGCCTGAAGCTGAAGGTGGTCAAGTCCGCCCATGCCAAGTGCGGCCGTTGCTGGCACTTCCGCGCCGACGTGGGCAGCCACGCCGCGCACCCGGAGCTGTGCGGTCGCTGCGTCGAGAACATCGATGGCGCGGGCGAGGTGCGTCACTATGCCTAACGCCGATCGCTTCGGCCGCCTGCCCTGGCTGTGGATCACCGTGGTAGTGTTCGTCCTGGATCAGGTCACCAAGGCCTTCTTCCAGTCCGAACTGACCATGTACCAGCAGATCGTGGTCATTCCCGACCTGTTCAGCTGGACCCTTGCCTACAACACCGGCGCCGCGTTCAGCTTCCTGGCCGACAGCTCGGGCTGGCAGCGCTGGCTGTTCGCGCTGATCGCCATCGTGGTCAGTGTCGTGCTGGTGGTCTGGCTCAAGCGCTTGAAGCGCGGCGAGACCTGGCTGGCCATCGCCCTGGCCCTGGTGCTGGGCGGCGCGCTGGGCAACCTGTACGACCGCATGGTCCTGGGGCACGTGGTGGACTTCATCCTCGTGCACTGGCAGGACCGCTGGCGCTTCCCGGCCTTCAACCTGGCCGACAGCGCCATCACCGTCGGCGCCATCATGCTGGCGCTGGATATGTTCAAATCGAAGAATTCCGGAGAGACCGCCAATGGTTGATTCCTCTGACACCATTCAGCGCATCGGCGGCGACTCGAAGGTCACCCTGCATTTCGCCCTGAAGCTCGATGACGGCAACATCGTCGACAGTACCTTCGACAAGCAGCCGGCCACTTTCAAGGTCGGCGACGGCAACCTGCTGCCGGGCTTCGAGCAGGCGCTGTTCGGCCTGAAGGCTGGCGACAAGCGTACCCTGAGCATCGAGCCGGAGCAGGGCTTCGGCCAGCCGAACCCGGCCAACGTGCAGGTGATGCCGCGCGACCAGTTCCAGGACATGGAACTGGCCGAGGGGCTGCTGGTGATCTTCAACGATGCCGCCAAGACCGAACTGCCGGGCGTCGTGAAAGAGTTCGACGAGCAGCACGTCACCATCGACTTCAACCATCCGCTGGCCGGTAAAACGCTAGCGTTCGAAGTCGATATCATCGACGTACAACCAGCCTGATTGGCTGCACGGCTCGCCGCTGGCGGGCCGTTGCGCTTGAGGCGAAGTATTCCTACCGGCCCCTCGTGGGCCGGCTTGCGTAGCACCCGAGGCCACCATGCAAATCAAACTCGCCAATCCCCGCGGCTTCTGCGCCGGCGTCGACCGGGCGATCGAGATCGTCAACCGCGCCCTCGATGTCTTCGGCCCGCCGATCTATGTGCGCCATGAAGTGGTGCACAACAAGTTCGTGGTGGAGAACCTGCGCAACCGCGGCGCCGTGTTCGTCGAGGAACTCGACCAGGTGCCGGACGACACCATCGTCATCTTCAGCGCCCACGGCGTTTCCCAGGCGGTACGCAAGGAAGCCGAGAACCGTGGCCTGAAAGTCTTCGACGCCACCTGCCCGCTGGTGACCAAGGTGCACCTGGAAGTCGTGCGCTACAGCCGCGACGGCCACGAATGCATCCTGATTGGCCACGAGGGCCATCCGGAAGTGGAAGGCACCATGGGCCAGTACGACGACTCCAATGGCGGCGCCATCTACCTGGTGGAAGACGAGGAAGACGTGGCGGCGCTGGAGGTGCGTAATCCTGAAGCGCTGCACTTCGTCACCCAGACCACGCTGTCGATGGACGACACCTCGAAAGTGATCGACGCCCTGCGCGAAAAATTCCCCGCGATCATGGGGCCGCGCAAGAACGACATCTGCTACGCCACCCAGAACCGCCAGGATGCGGTGAAGGAACTGGCCGACCAGTGCGACCTGGTGCTGGTAGTCGGCAGCCCGAACAGTTCCAACTCCAATCGCCTGCGCGAGCTCGCCGAGCGCATGGGCACCCCAGGCTACCTGATCGACGGTGCCGAGGATATGCAGAAGGAGTGGTTCGACGGCGTGCAGCGCATCGGCATCACCGCTGGCGCTTCGGCTCCGGAAGTGCTGGTGCGCGGCGTGATCCAGCAACTGCGTGACTGGGGTGCGGAACCTGAAGTCGAGCTGGATGGGCGGGAAGAGAACATTACCTTCTCGATGCCCAAGGAGCTGCGGGTGAAGGCGATATAGATTTCGCGAGGATTAAAAAAGGTCGGCAATTGCCGACCTTTTTTGTTTTCAGATGCCGTTACAGGAGCCCCATTTGGTTGCCAACTCCCCGGTACCACCGCGGGCACCGGTCGAGCTGAGGGTAAGGGTGCCCTTGCTCCGCAGACGCCCCCCGGTAGTGGGCGTGGCGGTCAGGGTATAGCTGGTGGCATCCGACGCGGTGACTGCGATAGTCGCATCCTTGGCGGAGCCGTCTACGGGGCTGGACGCGTAGCCACCCAGGTTGGCGCCGGAATAGGTGTTGTTCTGCGCCCGGAATCGCTCCATCACATTGCCTGCACCTACCAGAACACTCTTGGCATTCTCGCAGGCCGCACGCCGGACATAGCCCTGGTAGCTCGGCAGGGCTATCGCAGTCAGGATGCCCACCACGATGACGGCCATCATCAGCTCGAGGAGGGTGAAGCCGGTTTGTCGTTTCATTACGAGATTTCCTTATGGCGGGTGTCGAGCACCCGCCTTGCATCAAGGATTGTTGGTGTCTATCCAGTAGGTTTTGCCCAGTGGCGGCATCGGGATCTTCTTGGGATCGATGGACGGGTCGGGCAGGACGTAGCAATCGTTGCCTGTGCAGTACAATTGCGGGTCGCCGGAAATACCTTCACTGTTGCTGTTGGTATAGCGATCAGAGTAAGTGCCGCTACCGCCAACTGGCACCGAAACCGGCGTGGCGTCCAGTAGCCGTACTCCGTAGGAGCGGTTGCGTCCGACCGACGCCTTGCATAGGGCGTTCGCCGAATTGGGCTCATAGGTGTTGAAGTACAGTTGCCCGCCTGCAGTGAGGGCACGCGACAGGACTTTCTCGCCACTGGCCTTCAAGGCGATATACCAGCCGCCGGAAGTAGACGCGAAGGCATCTGCCGCCGCCTGCTTGGCCGTGGCGTCCGTGCCCTGCACCAGGTTCTCGGTGGCGTTGTACAGGCTGCTTTCGGTCAAGGTGCCTTCGCTGGTAGTTGCTGCTGGCTTGACCAGAACGGAGGTGCGGAAAGCGTAGAAGCGATCCTGAATCACTTGGTTCAATGGATGCCCGCGGTAACCACTGCCGATATTGATGCTCAGTGCCGGGGTGCCTTTGACATTCAGCAGTGCGACGTCCGGCTCATGGTAGAAGCGCCGTGCAGCCGCGGCGGAGGTGCCGCCGATGCTGGCGAATACGCCATCATTGGAAGTGCCTGCGGGAGTGATGAGGTTGGCACCGCTCTGGCCGTTATTGATATAGAAGCGCCAGACCTGTCCGCCCATGTCGCCAACGAAGAACTGGTCGGCAAGGTGTTCCGAATCGCTGACCAGCGCTCCGCTGGCATCCTTCTGAATGTCGATGACGCGGACCGAGCTGGGCATGCTATAGCGCATCTTCGCCAGGGTGGCTGTGTGACCGGTAGCATTGCTTGCTGACCAGATCAGTCCGCCGGTACGGGCGTTGACGATGTAAATAGCGTTACCCTGAGTATCGACGGTATAGACGCTGTCGCCATTGTTGAGCGTGTCCTGGTTCGGGTCATAGCCGCCAGCAAAGATCAGGACATCGGTCAGTGTCCCGCCCACGTTGATACGGGTTTTCACCGGTGCTGACCACGTCTGCCCCAGTTTTGTGAAGCTGCCGGAGCCACCGTTGATCTGCCAGAGGAGCTTGGGATTAGCCTTGTCGGTGATGTCCATCGCGTAGATGTTCCGCCCCCCGCGGCCCATGGTGGCGTAGGCATAGACGAACTCGCCGTCGTTCAGTCCGCTGGTGGTGCGGGCTGTTGGGTCGCCATAGATCACCCCATTGTTGTTGGCGTCGTTGACCCAGACCGTCACGCTGCTGTCCATGCCATAGCGTCGCGGTTTCTGCGAAGTGGAACGGTCATCTGCGCGCAGGAGATCAATGTTGGGTAGCAGTGCCTCCGGTATGAAGCCGAACTGTTCTACGCCGCTCGAAGTATCGAACAACTGCACGAAGCCTTCGTTGGTGCCGACGATGGCGTACTGATCGGCATTGTCCTCGCCCGAGCTGGTGAGACATTGACCTGCACTGTTGTAACCCTTGCAGCCGTAAGTGAAGAGGCGAGGCGTGGAGTGGATCATGTCGCCAAGGGCGTTGCGGGCCGTCGTGCCGTTGCTGTCCAGGCCGCGGATGTAGTTGATCGCCTGATCCTTGAGGGTGGCGTTTCCTACCTCGAACATTGTGGTGGTGAGGTTGGTGTTGTTGGTCAGCAGCTTGTACGCATTGGCGTTCAGGTTCACTCCGCCGCTGGGGACCGCGCCGTAATAGGTAAACAGCTTGCGGTCCGCCGGTGCCTGCAGTTTGTGCGCTGCGCCACCTTTTGCGATGTCGTTACCGTCGCGCCCATTGTCCGGGTCAGGCCAGTAGCTCTGGGCGTTGCTCTTGAAGAAGCCGGTGTTGGGATCAATGGCTGCGGCCCCGTCGGCATCGACGATGGTAGCGACGCCATTTTCTGTCTTCAGGCGATAGCGTTTCAGGTTTCCAGGCCAGCGATCGGTTGCCGAGGGGCGGAAGAGGGCGAAGTACAGCTGGTCCTTGTTGTCCTGGCGGTTGAAGCTGTTCACCGGGGCGCTTGAGTTGACAAACGTGGTGTTGGTCGCCAGCGCCTCCTGGAGGATCGCATTGAAGGCTTTCGCCAGATCGCTGGCATTGTTGGCGGTGTAGCTCGTGCCGCCGCCATTGTGGGCTAGATCGTCCAGGAAGGTCTGCGCCTGCTGGTTGGCCTGCAAGGCGAAGCCAATGGTGTGGGTGGTGACGAAGTTGTTGCCGTCGAAGTCGGTCTGGTCAGTGGTGGCCAACCAGCGTGTGAGTTCTCGCCCGCACAACTCATCGTCGTTCGAGTTGCCGCAGGACGTGCCGGTCATGTTGGCGATGCCGCGAGTTGCTGTCGTGGTATTGCCGTTGGCCTGGCCATCGGTCAGCAACACCATGAAGGTCGCCTGACAGGCGCTGGTAATGGGGCTGGTGTTGGTGTTGTTGTGCTTGGTCGGCAGTTGGGTGAGATACCCGGCGGCCTCGTAAAGAGCTGGCACGAGTGGTGTACCGCCATCCGCAGTCATGTTCTGCACCAGGTCATTGGTGTAGTTGCGGATGGTGTAGCTGTTGCTTCCCAGGCCGCCGGTCTGCAGCTTGATGTTCAGTTTGATGGCATCGGCCGGACTGTTTTCATAGGTGCGCAAGGTCAGGTTGCTGGTGCTGGGCTGGGTCAGGAAAACGCTCAGGGCGTTACCGTCGACCCAGTTGTTGCTAGTGGCGAAAACGCTCTGCAGGTTGGTCACCAACCCGGCTGCCTTACAGGTGACCGGAATACCGGGGCCAGTACTGGTGAAGGTGCAACTGGTGCCTGCGGTCTTGCTGCGCGAGCCCAGGTTGTTGTCTGCGGCGCTGAAGGCGGCCGAGTTGGCGCTGCGTTCGAAGCTCACGTTGACGGTGCCGGTGGTGCCCGCGGCAGAGTTGGGAGTCACGGTGATTCCCGCTTCCATGACCGTAGCGCCTGCCCTGACCGGAACCTTCTGGAAGCGCGCGCCAATGATGCTGTAGCTCACGCGATTGGCGGTGGTCTCCAGCGGCACCGAGGTTTCGGTGATGCTGACCTTGTTGGGGTTGTCCGAGCCGAACCAGCTGGTCGTCGGCAGATAGTACTGGCGACCGTCGTCCTTGGGGTCAAGCATGGACACATCGAGAATGGGGTTCAGGCAGCCGGTATCACCTCCGGTGTAGGTGACCTTGAGCACGGGCTGCAAACTGCTGCCGTCATCGTAGGAGTAGGCCACGCGATTGCCGTTGCCGGAGGTCGGGGTGAGGAAGAACGCCATGGCGTTGTTGCCACACCAACTGGAGTTGCTGACGACCGCCTGGACTTGCGCCCTGACTTCGGGGCCTTGCACATAGAGCGGCGGATTCTGCGTACGCCATTCGGGCGCGGCCCAGGATGCGGCGCTCGTTTTGGTGCGGGCAGTGAAGTCTTCCGTTGCCGTGAAGGTCGCAGCGTTGCCCGCATTCTGCGCGGTAACGTCAAAGGTTACCGGGCGGTCGTCGGACCCTGCGGGCACGAAGTCGATGCGAGCCGAAGTGATGTTTGCGCCCTGGGGGATGGCGACGGTCTGGAAGCGCAAGCCCGTGGTGCGGCTGTTGTCTTCGCTGCCGCTATAGGTGACGACAAGTTTGGGCGAGCTATTGGTGTCGCCGACGTTATAGGTGAAGTTATTGTTGTTGGTCGAGCGCAACCGCAGCGCGACGTCGGAGATCGGATTCTTCGCCGGTGCTACATCTTTGAGGGAATTCAGCAGCGCCGTGACGTCGAGGGAATGATCGAGTGTGGTACCGACCTTGACACTGTTCTTGGCAGTCGTCGCGGTGAAGATGCTGGAGTCGATCAGAGTGCTGTCGTTGAAGGCACCTGGCGTCTTTGCATTGACTGCCGAGATGTTGAACGCCCTGCTGGCTGTGTCCGTGGTAGTGGTGATGTAGAGCTTGGCGTCAGTGATGGTAACGCCTGCCGGGATGTTGAGGTTGCGGAACAGGAACAGCCCGTCATAGCGCAGGGTGCCTGACCCGCTACGCGCGTTGAGGGTGGTGGTGGGGCCGGAGCAGACGCTGCTGGAGGATGCCGCCTTGACCGAGCAGGTGTAGTTGCCCTGGATGTAATAGGAGGAATTGTTGTTCGAGTAGGTCGAGTCGACACTGAGGGATCGGGTGATACTTGCCGTGTTGGGGGCGGCGTTTCTGACATAGCCCATGACCAGCGAGTCGTCACTCAACTGGTTGCCGGTCGTGCCGGTCGTCTGCCGTGTCACGTCATCGGTGCCGCTGGCCAGCGAGGGAGTCGGCATCTTGGTGTTGATCGACTGCTCGATGTACTGCACGGGCGAAAGGATTCGCGAGTTGTTCGTGGTCTGGTTCAGGTCCATGACCCCGACGTTCACACCGGTGGTGCCGTTGAGAAGTGTCGCGAACGTTTCCTTCATGGTCGGCATGCGGGTCGCGCCGCCATTGCAGCGCGTACTGTCGCGGTCCAGGCAATAGGCCATGGAGCCGGAGTCATCGAGGATGAACAGTACGTTGGGGCGAATACCCTGGTCGATGGCGGAGCCGCCGAAAAAGATTTCGGTATCGTCGGCGTAGCTGGCACCGCCCTGGAACAGGGTGCCGAACAGCAACGAGGAGGCCAGGAGCGGGCGGATACGGGTTTTCTTGTGCATGGCGAATCCAGGTTGATGTTCAGTAACGTACCAGGTAACCCTGCAGGTGCTTCGCGCGCGCAGGGTTGTTGGAATCGGCGCAGCCGGTGTCGGCACAGGATTTACCCGTGCTCTCGATGTTGAAGCAGGCGTACTGGAATGAAGCTCCGCCGTCCGCTGCGTTGAGCGAGTAAGCCGGGATCACTGATACGCAGGTTCCAGGCGCTGCTGCGGTTGCGCTGTACTTCACCTTCCCTGCCCAGTCGCTACTGGCCCCGGGCGTGATGGTGATCGCCTGGACCCGCGGGCTTTTCAGATAGCTATCGATCCAGCCCTGGATACCGCTTTCCGCTGCCTGGAAGGCGACGTTCTGCTGCTGACTGTTGGCCGCCATGCGCTCCTGCAGTGTCGAGCGGGAGGCCGCGGCGATGGCGATGATGGTGAGCAGCAGCAGGAGTACCAGGCTGACCACCAGTGCGACACCGGTTTGTGAAGTACGAGAATTCATCAGAGGCGATTCCTGAGTTCGTAGGTGCCGGTGAAAGAACGCGAGACTTCGTTGCGGCTGTCCGTGATGGTCAGTGTCAACCTCACCGCCCTGGCCGCGTCGAGTTGCGTTTGGGTAGCGGCACTGCTGTCTTTCCAGCTCATCAAGCCGGCTTCTTCCACTCCAAGTTGCACGGAGCTGATGGCAGCGTTGGCGAGAATGGGGGTGGCGTTACCGCCATTCAGCGATTGGCAGATACGTGAAACGCCGTTGGCCGTGCAGGTTGAATAGGTCACGTTGTACAGATACAGCGTGGCGTCGCTACACGTTTTGTTGCCGCCGAAGGTCGTGCCGGTGTTGGCGGTGGTGGCATAGCGGAAAGTGATGCCATTGGTGGCCTTTGCCAGGGCGGCAGAGGGAAAGGTCAGGCTGCCGACCGGCAGGGAATTCGAAGGGGAGCTGCATCCCAGATATCCCGAACGTCGAGCGTCGGCGCCTATCACCTCCAGCGCAATGCGACCGCTCTCCTGGACCTGTGCGAGGGCGCTGTTGGTCTTGTCGGTCTGGCTGGTGTCGCTGAACAGTTGCAATACGCCGAGCAGCAAAAGCGAGCTGATCAGGATTGCAATCATCAGCTCGATAAGGGAGAGACCGGATTGTCGATTCACAGGTCGATCCTCAAGCTGAACGACGGGTTGGATGAGCTCGATATGGCAGAGCCTGTATCCGACCAATTGATAGTGATGGTGTACTGGTTGGGGGCGACCCGGCCTATGGTGGCGGTGGCATCGGGGAGCGCCGTTTTCAATGCGCCTCGCCACTGGAATAGATCCAGCTGAGCCTGCTGCTGGGCTGTGCAGCCCGCCGTGTTGCAGGAAGGGGCGGTGCTGTCGGCGGCGCCACTGGCCAGTGTGTAGTCATTGCTGCTGATGGCCTGGGTGCGGTTGACGCGCATGCGCTCCACCAGGTCGTAGGCCATCAGGCTGGCCTGGCTGCGCCGGTAGGCGCCTTGACTGGATTGCAGACTGGTTGTCATCAGCGTCGCCATGCCGAGCAGGCCGACCGCCAACACCACCAGTGCGATCATGACCTCAATGAGAGTGAAGCCTTGCTCCTCACGGTTCCTCCTCATGGGCACGCGCTCCCGCTGCAGGCCTGGCCGATGGCGTTGACGGATATCTGGCGCGATGAGGGCCGAGAATCGGCAATGGTGATCGTGGCAGCGCTGGTCGTGCCATTCGAGGAATAGGTGATTTGGCTGGCGGAACCGGTGATGGTCACCGCATCGCTGACCGCAGGGATGACCTTGACTATGGTCGTGCCGCGCTTCACCAGTGCGCCGAGGCTCCAGTTGGTGTCGGTTGAGCAGGCACTGGCATCGGCGTTGGCGCCGCATATGCTGATATCGGTGCGCTGCATTACCGCTTCGCTGCGCGCAAGCTGGAGCGCTCCCAGCAGCGAGTTGGTCGTACTGGTAAGTCTGTTGTCGAGTATCAGTGTGCGAAAGCTCGGGATGCCGATCGAGGCAAGGATGGCGATGATCGCTATGACCACCATCAGTTCGATCAAGCTGAATCCAGATATGTCCTTATGGCGCGACATGTGCGCATGTCCTCACGGTTTATTGTGGGCAATGCTGTCAACTTGCGTAGGAAATGTCCCTTTTTGAATGATGACCGATACAAATCGCGCGATGTTCGGTCATGTGCCTTTGTCATTTGTGAGCGCCTTCTCGGTATGAGTGTGAAGACGTCTAGTTCGCACAATAGAGCTCGGTTGTGCCGGCTTCGGTACGGATGCGCCCCGCCTTGTTGAACACGATGTGGTAACTCGTTCGACCCGCGCCGCAGAGCGTCAGCGTGCCGGAGTGGAAGGCGCCGTTGGGCTGGATCGCATTGCCGCGCGGCGTGAAGTGGAGGTAGCGCCGCGAGGTGCTGTCGGTGTGGATGCTGATACCACTCAGGGGGCCATGGGCCGCGAGCGGAAGTTGTTGTGGGGTGCGGATGCCGCTATTGCTGGCGTCGGCGAACACCTCCCAGCCGGCGGCCCAATCGCTGCCGGTCGCTGCGATGCTGACCGGTTGTCCGCTGTGTGCGGCCGATTCACGGGCGAAGTTCAGGGCGTTGCGCAGTTCCTGGGTCGCTGTGCTAGCCCGCTGGTTCTGCAGCAGTTCGCTGAAGCTTGGGGCCGCGATGGAGAGTGCGATCGCCAGTATCGCGAGGGTGAACAGCAGTTCAACGAGGGTGAAGCCCAGCTCCCTGGTAACGGATCGTTCCCTGGCCATGGTTCGCTTCCTGGCAGTTGCGGTGCGGGAAGTATTGGCCGCTGACCACCACCTGCATGCCAGTAAGTTGGGTAGACACTGTAGGAGCGGTCCGATGCCGCACCGACTTCCGTCTTGCTCCGTCGACGGCACATGCCCGGTATAGTGTGCGGCCGGCGATGGGCCGTTGATTTTCCTGTGATGTGGGGCGTGGTATGCCGGACATGATCGTAGTGGGCGGTGGGGTGGTGGGCATGCTGACTGCCTGGACTCTGGGGCAGGCGGGTGCCGAGGTGGTGCTGCTGGAAAAGGGGGAGACCGGGCGCGAAGCGTCCTGGGCCGGCGGCGGCATCGTCTCGCCGCTCTATCCGTGGCGCTACAGCTCGGCGGTCGCCAACCTGGCTCACTGGTCGCAGGACTTCTATCCCCAGCTGGGCGAACGTCTGCTCGCTGATACCGGGCTCGATCCGGAAGTACACGTCACCGGCCTCTACTGGCTGGACCTGGACGATCAGGCCGAAGCCCTGGCGTGGGCCAGGACCCATGGCCGCCCGCTTTCGGAAGTGGATATCGGCGCCGTGCATGAAGCTGTCCCGGTGCTGGGGCAAGGTTTCGAACGCGCGGTGTACATGTCCGGCGTGGCCAACGTGCGCAACCCGCGGCTGGCCAAGTCGCTCCGCCAGGCGCTGGTGCAACTGCCAAATGTGAGCGTGCAGGAGCAGGTCGAGGTGACCGGCTTTCTGAAGCAGGGCGATAGCGTGACAGGCGTCCGCACGGGGCAGGGTGATTTCACTGCCGACGCGGTGGTGCTCGCGGCCGGTGCCTGGAGCGGCGAGCTGCTGGCGAAGCTTGGGCTGGAGCTGCCGGTCGAGCCGGTGAAGGGGCAGATGATTCTCTATCGCTGCGCCCCGGATTTCCTCTCCAGCATGGTGCTGGCCAAAGGTCGCTACGCGATTCCGCGTCGCGACGGGCACATTCTGGTGGGCAGTACGCTGGAGCACGCCGGTTTCGACAAGACCCCGTCGGACGAGGCGCTGAGCAGCCTGCGCGCTTCGGCAGAGGAGCTGATTCCCGCGCTGGCGGGCATGGAACCGGTGAATCACTGGGCTGGGCTGCGTCCGGGCTCGCCGCAGGGCATTCCCTTCATCGGCGAGGTTCCCGGTCACCCGGGGTTGTGGCTGAACACCGGCCATTACCGCAATGGGCTGGTGCTGGCGCCGGCGTCCTGCCAGTTGCTGGCGGACCTGATGCGGAAGCGTCAGCCGATCATCGAAGCGGCACCCTATGCGCCAGAAGGGCGCCTGGTGGCGACGCCCATCGTCTGAATGCGGCTGGGGATCAGTCGATCCCCAGTTTCTTCAGGCGGTAGCGCATGGAGCGGAAGGTCAGTCCCAGGCGCTGCGCCGCCGCTGTCCGGTTCCAGCGCGTCTCTTCCAGCGCCTGCATGATCAGCTTGCGCTCGATGTCCTCGAGGTAATCCTCGAGGTTGTCGATCTGTGCCAGGCTCGCGTCGCCACCGCCGTCTGCCGTGCTGGTTTCGGCCAGGCGCAGGTCGTGAGGCTGGATGACGTCATCCTCGCAGAGCGTGTAGGCGCGCTCCAGCATGTTCTCCAGCTCCCGCACGTTGCCGGGGAAGCGGTAGCTCTTGAGCTTCTCCAGCGCATCGGCGCTGACCGCCGCGGCAGCCAGTCCGTTGTCGCCGGCCAGGCGCTTGAGCACGCGGTCGGTCAGCAGCGGGATGTCTTCGCGGCGCTCGCGCAGCGGCGGAACCCGCAGTTCGATGACGTTCAGGCGGTAGTAGAGGTCCTGGCGGAATCGGCCAGCGGCCACTTCGGAGGCCAGGTCCTTGTGGGTGGCGCAGAGAACGCGCACGTCCACCGCGACCTCCTGCTGGCCGCCCACGGCGCGCACGGCCTTCTCCTGGATGACGCGCAGCAGTTTGACCTGCATGGGCAGCGGCAGGTCGGCGACTTCGTCGAGGAACAGCGTGCCGCCGTTGGCCGCCTGGAACAGGCCGAGCTTGTCTTCCACGGCACCGGTGAAGCTGCCTTTCTTGTGGCCGAAGAACTCGCTTTCCATCAGCTCGGACGGAATGGCGCCGCAGTTGACCGGCACGAAGGTCTGGGTCTCGCGCGGGCCCTGCTCGTGGATCAGTCGGGCCACCAGCTCCTTGCCGCTGCCGGACTCACCGCTGATGTACACCGGCGCCTGGCTGCGGGCGAGCTTGGCGACCTGGTTGCGCAGGGTGCGCATGGGCGGCGAATCACCCAGCAGGCGGCTGTCCACCGGCGCTTCCTCGGCCTCCGGCGAGCGCAGGCGCAGGGCCGAATTCACCAGCTCGCGCAGGCGGGCAAGGTCCACCGGTTTGGTCAGGAAGTCGAAGGCGCCAGCCTTGAGGGCCTGCACCGCGGTGTCGAGGCTGCCGAAGGCGGTGATCATCGCCACCGGCATCTGCGGATGGCGCTGCTGGATGTATTGCACCAGGTCCAGGCCGGTGCCATCGGGCAGGCGCATGTCGGTGAGGCAGAAGTCGAAGGGCTCGCGGGCCAGGAAGTCGCGGGCTTCCTTGACGTTGCGAGCGCTGCGGGTGTCCAGCTTCATGCGGCCGAGGGTGATCTCCAGCAGCTCGCGGATGTCGGGTTCGTCGTCGACGATCAGGGCTTTTTGACGGCTCATGCTCTTTGCGTCTTCTTAGCTTTGTTTGCGCGGGTGGGCGAAGGTGAGGCGGAAGCAGCTGCCGCCTTCGTCACGCGTCTTGTAGTCCAGCCGGGCCTGGTTGCTTTCGCACAGCTCACGAGAGATGTACAGGCCAAGGCCGGTGCCCTTGCTTTCAGTGGTGAAGAACGGCTCGAACAGCTTCACCCGCTGATCGGCAGCGATGCCGGGACCGTCATCGAGCACTTCCAGTACGGGCAGGTCGGTCTCGCTGTCGCGGAACAGACGCAGCCATACCTGGCCGGTGCCGTTCTTCTGAGTGCTGTACCGTAACCCATTCTGCACGAGGTTGGTCAGTACCTGCGTCAACTGGTGCGGGTCCATGCGCGTCTGCACGGTGCCCTGGCCGGTTTCCACATGGATCTGCTGGTCCTCGCGCAGGCTCTCGCGCATCTCGCCGGCGTAGCGGTGCAGCCAGTACTTCAGGTCCAGCAGTTGCGGCTCGGCCTGGCGCCGGCGTGACAGCTGGAGGACGTTTTCGATGACCAGGTTCATGCGCCGCGACTGGTCCTGGATGATCTGCGTCAGGCGCCGGTCAGGCTTGTCCAGTTCCTCGGACTCCAGCAGCAATTGCGCTGCATGGCTGATGGCGCCCAGCGGGTTGCGGATCTCATGGGCAATACCCGCGGTGAGCCGGCCCAGGGCGGCGAGCTTGAGCTGCTGGGCCTGCTGGGCGATCTGCGAGATATCCTCGAGGAACATCAGGATGTGCTGTTCGTTGTCCCGGCGCAGGGGGATAAAGCTTGGCTGCACGGTCGGGCCGGACTCCACGGGCTGCAGGCTCGGTGGGCGCAGGGCGGGGTTCTGCTGCCACTGCTGCAGGCTGGAGACCAGCTGCGGGCTGTACTCTGCCAGCGAGTGGCCGGGAAGGTCGTGGCCGCCCAGCAGGGTGGTGGCGCTCTGGTTGGCCAGCAGTACCCGGTGGCGATCGCCCAGCACCAGGATGCCGGTGCGCATGCGCTGCAGGATCAGCGCATTCAATTCCTCAAGGTTGGCCACCGTGGTGGCGCGCTGCTCGGCGATGCTCTCGACGATCTGCTGGCGCCGTGCCAGGGCCTGGATCAACAGGGCCGAGGCGAAGCTCAGGGCGCCCAGCCCGCCGGCCTGCACGTAATGGTTGATGGCCGTGGGTTGGCTGAGGCTCAGATAGAAGGTCAGGTAGATCAGGCCGATGGCGGCGATGGCGGCGATGAGCAGGCCGATGCGGCCCCGCAGCAGGATGTTGGCGATGGCCACCGCAACCACCATCAGGTTGCCGATGCCGCTGGGAATGCCGCCCGCGGTATAGAACAGGGCGCTGAGTAGAAGTATGTCCAGCGCCGCCAGGAGGAAGATCGGCAAGAGCTGGCGCGGCGTTGGCATCAGCACTGCGATCAGGATGTTGAGGACCAGGTAGATCCAGCAGCCGACGTGGAACAGCTCGGGGTGGGCCAGTTTCAGCAGCTCATCGTCCAGGCTGCTGGAGATCAGCAGCACCAGCACCAGCCCGATGGTCAGGCGGTACAGGTGGTACAGGCGCAGGACCCGCAGGCCCTGCCCCGTGAGGGAGATGCCTTCAGCGACCACGGTCGGCGCGGTCCTGTTCGAGGTGCGCGCGGCTGCAGTACCACTGGCTCTCGTCCTGCAGGGCGTGGGTCTGCGGTACATGCACGCCGCACTGCGCACAGCGGACCATCGGTGCGGCCGGGTCGTCGCCCTTGGGCTTCTCGGCGGGGCGGGCCGGCCGGGTAGCTTTGCGCCACAACCACCAGCCGAAGGCGAAGAGGGCGATCCAGAACAGCAGACGGGTCATGGCAATCCCTTGTGCATAAAGAGCGGCAGTTTATCCAAGCCACGCGGCGCCGCACAGTGAGCCCGTGCGCGCACCCGTCAGACCATGGGCAAAAGCGCCGATGCTTTGCCCGAATGAAAAAGGGAGGCCGAAGCCTCCCTTTTTCTTGTGCCTGCCGGTATCAGTCGAAGATGCCGAAGGTCATGTAGCTGAACCAGGAGCGGTCGCTGCTGCCGGCGTTGCCTTCGGACTCGTGCTGTTCTTCCTGCACGTCGCTCTGGTTCTCGGGCTTGAGTTCGGCCGGAATCTGCTGTTCGGCGTCCTCGTACTGCTTGATCACGTCCTTGGATGCCTGGGTTTCCATGTGCGGCGGGGCATCGTTGGTCTCGATCAGGCCCAGGGTGGCCTTGGCCAGCCAGGAGCGGTTGTCGGCTTCGTCTTCGCGCGGAACGAACTGGCCATCCTTGAGGCTGGCGTTGTCCGGGTAGTTCGCCTTCAGGGTTTCCAGGCTGGAATCGGCCAGGTCGTTCAGGCCCAGGCGCTGGTAGGCCTCGACCATGATCGCCAGGCCATCGCCGACGGCCGGGGTTTCCTGGAAGTTCTCGACCACGTAGCGGCCACGGTTGGCGGCGGCGACATAAGCCTGGCGCTTGAGGTAGTAGTGGCCGACGTGTACTTCGTAGGCCGCCAGCAGGTTGCGCAGGTAGATCATGCGCGCCTTGGCGTCCGGGGCGTAGCGGCTGTTCGGGTAGCGGCTCACCAGCTGGGCGAATTCGTTGAAGGAGTCGCGGGCAGCGCCCGGGTCGCGCTTGGTCATGTCCAGCGGCAGGAAGCGCGCCAGCAGGCCACGGTCCTGGTCGAAGGAGGCCAGACCCTTGAGGTAGTAGGCATAGTCGACGTTCGGGTGCTGCGGGTGCAGGCGGATGAAGCGCTCAGCCGAAGCGCGGGCGGCCTCGGGCTCCATGTTCTTGTAGTTGGCGTAGATCAGTTCCAACTGGGCCTGCTCGGCGTAGCGGCCGAACGGATAGCGGGACTCCAGCGCCTTCAGCTTGGCGACGGCGTTGGTGTAGCTCTTGTTGTTGAGGTCTTCCTGTGCCTGCTGGTACAGCTGGCTTTCGCTCAGGTTCTCATCCACCTTCTCACCCTTGGAGGAGCAGGCGGTGACGAAGGCGAGGGTGGCGATCAGCAGCAGGTGTTTCACTTGCATGGCGAGTTGCGTCCCTGGACGGTCGGCTGTCGCGGCCGCAACCGTCTGTTATGATTGGCGCCCCAGGGATACCCCTGGGACAAAGGCCTCGTATTTAACCACAGCGCGCAGCCGAACCAAAAGGCCGCGCGCCCTTCGTGTCCCGTCATGTCCAATATCATCCAACTCGCGGCAGAAGTGCCGTTCGACCTCGGTGGTCAGCGTCTCGACCAGGTCGCCGCTCAGCTCTTCTCCGACCACTCCCGCTCGCGCCTGGCTGGCTGGATCAAGGACGGCCGCCTCAAGGTCGATGGCGCCGCGCTGCGTCCGCGCGACATCGTCCATGCCGGCTCGCGCCTCGAACTGGATGTCGAACTGGAGGCCCAGGGTGAATGGGTTGCCCAGGACATCGAACTGGACATCGTCTATGAAGACGACCAGATCCTGGTCATCGACAAGCCGACCGGTTTGGTGGTTCACCCCGCCGCCGGCCATCAGGACGGCACCCTGCTCAACGCGCTGCTGCACCACGTGCCGCACCTGGCCAACGTGCCGCGCGCCGGCATCGTGCACCGCCTCGACAAGGACACCACCGGCCTGATGGTGGTGGCCAAGACCCTGGAAGCGCACACCAACTTGGTCGCCCAGTTGCAGGCGCGCAGCGTCAGCCGCATCTATGAGGCCATCGTCACCGGCGTGATCGTCGCCGGCGGCACCGTCGACGCGCCCATTGGCCGTCACGGCGTGCAGCGCCAGAAGATGGCGGTGATCGAGACCGGCAAGGTCGCCATCAGCCATTACCGCGTGCTGGAGCGCTTCCGTGCGCATACCCACACGCGGGTGAAGCTGGAAACCGGGCGTACCCACCAGATCCGCGTCCATATGACGCACATTGGCCACCCGCTGGTGGGCGACCCCACCTACGGCGGGCGTTTCCGCATTCCGCCGGGGGCCAGCCCGACCCTCGTCGAGTCGTTGCGCGATTTCCCGCGCCAGGCCCTGCATGCGCGTTTCCTGGAACTGGATCACCCGGCCACCAACGTGCGCATGAAGTGGGAATCGCCGCTGCCGGATGACTTCACCTGGCTGCTGAGCCTGCTGCGGCAGGACAACGAGTCCTTCGTATGAGCCCCTGGCTGACGCCTGACTGGCCGGCTCCGGCGAACGTCCGCGCCTGCGTGACTACCCGTGCCGGCGGCGTCAGCGTCGAGCCTTTCGACAGCTTCAACCTCGGTGACCACGTCGGCGACGAGCCGGCCGCCGTGGCCGAGAACCGCCGTCGCCTGACCGCCGAACTGGGCTGCCAGCCAGCCTGGCTGAGCCAGGTGCATGGCATCGACGTGGTCGAGGCCGATCCGTCTGCCGTCGCTACCGCGGATGCCAGCTGGAGCGCCACGCGGAGTATCGCCTGCACCATCATGACGGCCGATTGCCTGCCGGCGCTGTTCTGCGACCGCGCGGGGACCCGTGTCGCTGCTGCCCACGCCGGCTGGCGCGGGCTGGCGGGCGGCGTGCTGGAGGCGACCGTGGCCGCCATGGGCGTCGCGCCGGCGGAATTGCTGGTCTGGCTCGGCCCGTCCATCGGTCCGCAGGCCTTTGAAGTCGGCCCGGAAGTGCGTGAAGCCTTCCTGGCGGACCACGCCGAAGCCGCGCGCGCCTTTGTGCCCAGCACCAATGCCGGCAAGTTCATGGCCGACATCTACGAATTGGCGCGCATCCGCCTCGCGGCGAAGGGCGTGACTGCCGTCTATGGTGGGGACTTCTGCACCTTCACCGACACCGAGCGTTTCTACTCCTACCGTCGCAGCTCGCGCACCGGCCGCCAGGCCAGCCTGATCTGGCTGGCCTGATCCGTTTTCCTGCAGGTTCAACTCCGTTCCGGAGGTCCTTTCGAAGGCACTAACTGACGGGTGTCATGGCCAAATGGCTTGAACCGACCAAAATCGTCCTTATCTATCTGGCATCCCGGCGGGTTAGTCGTGACCAGGGGCACTCATCGCTCCGGCCCGCTATAGAAAGGAAGGACGACCCTCATGCGAATAGACCGTTTGACCAGCAAGCTCCAGCTTGCACTCTCCGATGCCCAGTCCCTGGCCGTCGGACATGACCACCCGGCCATCGAACCGGTGCACCTGCTTTCCGCGCTCATCGAGCAGCAGGGTGGCTCCATCAAGCCCCTGCTGATGCAGGTCGGCTTCGATATCCCTGCGCTGCGTGCCTCCCTCAATAAAGAGATGGACACGCTGCCGAAGATCCAGAACCCCACCGGCGACGTGAACCTGTCGCAGGATCTGGCGCGCCTGCTCAACCAGGCCGACCGCCTGGCCCAGCAGAAGGGCGACCAGTTCATTTCCAGCGAGCTCGTGCTGCTCGCCGCCATGGATGACAGCACCAAGCTCGGCAAGCTGCTCACCAGTCAGGGCGTCTCCAAGAAGGCCCTGGAGAATGCCGTGGCCAACCTGCGCGGCGGCGAGGCGGTCAACGACCCGAACGCCGAGGACTCGCGCCAGGCGCTGGACAAGTACACCGTCGACATGACCAAGCGCGCCGAGGACGGCAAGCTCGACCCGGTGATCGGCCGTGATGACGAAATCCGCCGGACCATCCAGGTCCTGCAGCGCCGTACCAAGAACAACCCCGTGCTGATCGGCGAACCCGGCGTCGGCAAGACCGCCATCGTCGAAGGCCTCGCCCAGCGCATCGTCAACGGCGAAGTGCCTGACGGCCTGAAGGACAAGCGCCTGCTGGCGCTGGACATGGGCTCGCTGATCGCCGGTGCCAAGTTCCGCGGCGAGTTCGAGGAGCGCCTGAAAGCCGTCCTCAACGAGCTGTCCAAGCAGGAAGGACGGATCATCCTGTTCATCGACGAACTGCACACCATGGTCGGCGCCGGCAAGGCCGAGGGCGCCATGGACGCCGGCAACATGCTCAAGCCGGCCCTGGCCCGTGGCGAGCTGCACTGCGTGGGCGCCACCACCTTGGACGAATACCGCCAGTACATCGAGAAGGACGCCGCCCTGGAGCGCCGCTTCCAGAAAGTCCTGGTGGATGAGCCGAGCGAGGAAGACACCATTGCCATCCTGCGTGGCCTGAAGGAGCGCTACGAGGTGCACCACGGCGTCACCATCACCGACGGCGCGATCATTGCCGCGGCCAAGCTCAGCCACCGCTATATCACTGACCGCCAGCTGCCGGACAAGGCCATCGACCTGATCGACGAAGCCGCCAGCCGCATCCGCATGGAGATCGACTCCAAGCCGGAGGAGCTGGATCGCCTGGATCGCCGCCTGATCCAGCTGAAGATCGAGCGCGAGGCGCTGAAGAAGGAAGACGACGAGGCGACCAAGAAACGCCTCGCCAAGCTTGAGGAAGACATCGCCAAGCTCGAGCGCGAATACGCGGACCTCGAGGAAATCTGGAAGTCGGAAAAAGCCGAGGTTCAGGGTTCCGCGCAGATCCAGCAGAAAATCGAGCAGGCCAAGCAGGAGATGGAAACCGCGCGGCGCAAGGGCGACCTGGAAACCATGGCGCGCATCCAGTACCAGACCATTCCGGACCTGGAGCGCAGCCTGCAGATGGTCGACCAGCACGGCCAGACCGAGAAGCAGCTGCTGCGCAACAAGGTGACCGACGAGGAAATCGCCGAGGTCGTCGCCAAGTGGACAGGTATCCCGGTCTCCAAGATGCTCGAAGGCGAGCGCGAGAAGTTGCTGCGCATGGAAGACGAGCTGCACAAGCGCGTCATCGGCCAGAACGAGGCCGTGGTGGCTGTCTCCAACGCTGTGCGCCGTTCCCGCGCAGGCCTGGCGGACCCGAATCGCCCCAGCGGCTCATTCCTCTTCCTCGGCCCGACCGGGGTGGGCAAGACCGAGCTGTGCAAGGCCCTGGCCGAGTTCCTCTTCGATACCGAGGAAGCGCTGGTGCGCATCGACATGTCCGAGTTCATGGAGAAGCACTCCGTGGCGCGCTTGATCGGTGCACCTCCGGGCTACGTCGGCTATGAAGAAGGCGGTTACCTGACCGAGGCCGTGCGTCGCAAGCCGTACTCCGTGGTGCTGCTCGACGAAGTCGAGAAGGCCCACCCGGACGTCTTCAACGTGCTGCTTCAGGTACTCGAAGATGGTCGCCTGACCGACAGCCATGGGCGTACCGTGGACTTCCGCAACACCGTGGTGGTGATGACCTCGAACCTCGGCTCGGCGCAGATCCAGGAGCTGGTGGGCGATCGTGAAGCCCAGCATGCGGCGGTCATGGATGCAGTGAATGCGCACTTCCGTCCGGAATTCATCAACCGGATCGACGAAGTAGTGGTCTTCGAACCGCTGGCCCGCGAGCAGATCGCCGGTATCGCCCGCATCCAGATGGGGCGCCTGCGCAAGCGCCTGGCCGAGCGCGAGCTGAGCCTGGAGCTGAGCGACGAAGCCATGGACAAGCTGATCGCCGTCGGCTTCGACCCTGTGTATGGCGCGCGGCCGCTCAAACGCGCGATCCAGCGCTGGATCGAGAACCCGCTGGCGCAACTGATCCTGGCCGGCAAGTTCAACCCTGGCACGCAGATCCACGCCAAGGTCGAGAACGACGAGATCGTCTTCTCCTGATCGGAGCTCCACGAGAAAGCCCGCCAAGTGGCGGGCTTTTTCATGCGCTTTGTAGGAGCGAGCCGCAGGACCCGGCATTCCTTTGCAGGAGTGGGCCATGCCCGCGACCGCGCGCCTGGCGCGCTCCTGCAGGTATTTCGGCGATCAGCCGGTTTCGCGGGCTCCACCCAGCAGGACCAGCAGTTGCTCGATCAGCTCGGCCTGATCCTCGGCGATATCGATGATGTGGAAGCCCGCCCAGCCCAATTGGCCGTCGGTGCCGGCGCGACTCCACAGGCAATCGGCGCCGAGCTGGATTTCGCCGATCTCGTCCAGCGGCGGCGCCGGCACCAGATGGCACTCCCAGACCGAGTCGGCCTCCGGCACGTCCACGCCGCAGAGCATGAACCCTTCGGCGGACAGGTCGGCGAGCCGGCCCAGGCTGCGCCCGGAATGGCGGTCGAAGACTTCCACGGTCAGCCCGGTCTGCTGCCGGCTATGCTGGCGACGTTCACTCATCGACTGCTCCTTCAGGTCTGTGCCGGGCTGCGCCCGGAAGTAAAGCGTTGCAGGACGCGGTAGATCGCACTCAGCGCACGATCCATCAGCGGGGCGGACTGTTCCGTCGGTACCAGGCGGACCTTGCCGGCTTCCATCTCCTGGGCCAACTGCACTATCGGTTTGACTGCCACCCGCTGCCCGGTGTGGTCGACGAACATGTAGTTGCGCGTGGTCGGGCTGAACCACGACAGCTTGAGCCGGCGCGCCGGCGTGGTGTCGCTGAATTCGAACCAGGTGCCGAATTCCAGGTGGCTCAGTTCCTTCATCAGTACCCGCACACGCTCGGAAAGCGCCTCGCCGTCGGGCTTGACCAGTGTGTGCCCCTCGGCGCCGAGCATGGCGCCCAGTGGGCTCTCCGGCAGTTCCTGCTTGAGTTGTGCGGCGATCTGCGGTTGCTGTGCCTGGATCGCGTGCTGACAGGCAACCAGATCCTGCAGCAACCGGCGGATGCCGTCCTCGTGGTAACCGCCGAGCACTTCCAGGCCCTTGCGCAGCTCTTCCAGAAGGGCCAGGCGGATTGCCTGCAGGTGATCGCGGCCGGCGGAATCCAGCGGTGTCACGCTCCAGGCCAGCTGTTCTCCCACTTCGCAGGCGCGTTTCCATTCGTCGCTGTGCTCACCGCTACGCAGCACGATGAAGGTCAGGGCATCGCACCAGCTCATTTCCAGGAAGTTGCGTACCAGCTCCGGCAGGTCGCGGTCCTGTGTCACCCTGGCGATGGCGTCCAGCGCGTGCTCGCGGGCGGCCAGCAGGCGATCGCGGCCACGGGCAGCCTCCATGGCGCGGCGTTCGCGCAGTTCGACCTTCTGCCGCAGGTTGGTGACGTACTCGCTGAACTCACCCAGCAGGCTGTCGAACAGCGACAGGTCTCCGACGAAATCCTGGATCACCCGCTCGACCACCCAGTGCATCTTCGCCAGCAGGGCGCGCTCCTCACCCTCGCCGCCATACAGCACGCCGGCCTGAGCCATGGCGTTGAGCAGCTTGCGGGCGGGGTGGTGATGCTGGGTGAACAGCTGCTTGTCCAGCAGCGCCACCTTGAGGAAGGGGGTGTGCAAGTGGGAAAGGGTGGTCTTGCAGCTGTCGGGCAGGTTCTCGTCATCGAGGATGAAGTCGAAGACCATGCCCACCAGGTCGATGACATCGGCTTCCTGGTCGGTCAGCCGGGTGTTGTTCGGTTGTGCGCTGCCGGATTCCAGCTGGCGCTGCAGGTCGGCCTTCAGTGCATCGACCGGCTGCGGCTGGCGCAGCCGGTGGGCCAGTTCGCGGGCGGACTCGCGCTGCAGGCGGTTCAGCGCCTCCAGCAGCTCGTTGGCGCTGTAGGTCGTGGTAGCCGAGCTGGGACCGAAGCTGACGATGCTCTGGGTATTGCCGAACAGCGTGGCCTTGTCACCGCGCCGACGGTGCTCGGCGAGCAGCACCGCGAGGCCGCCGAACAGGGCATTGCGGTCGCCTGGAGGCACATCCGGCAGGTCACTGGCGGCGTAGGGCGGTGCTGCTGCTCCACCGCCCGTCGTCGCGGTGCTTTTCTCGGTCACGGTCGGGCGCGGCGGGGGTGGGGAGGCCTGGCGCTGGCCTTGCGGGCGGTATTTCAGGTTGGGCAGAACACCGCCATCGGCCAGGCGCTTGTTCAGCTGTTCATATAGAGGTTGCAGATGCTGCATGACCTGTTGATCGAACAGCACATAAAGGATGGTCTTGATTCGCAGAGGGAAGGCACTGCGCGCCAGGGTGTCGCGCAATGCCTGGGCAATGGCCTGTGGGCCGAAGGGATTGCGGTCCTCGCCCAGCTTGCTGCCGTTGTTGAGCAGCGCCAGGCGCTGGTCCAGCGCGAACAGCTGCTGGGCGCAGTGGGCGCGCACCTGGTTGACCATGTTGGTCACCAGCAGCGTTTCTTCGTATTCATCGTTGCCGACCAGGGTCAGCTGGTCGATATCCAGCTCTTCCAGCGGCTCCGCAAGGGGCAGTTTGCCTTCAAGGAAGTCGCTCAGGCCCTGGGCGATGCGCTGGTGGTAGAAGCGCTCGAGGTTCGGTCGGTCGCGGCGGACTTCGCGCATGGCATCGAAGAACAGGGCCTGGACCTGATTGTTCTCGGCTTTCTCGGCGCATTCGAAGAGCGTGTCGTCCACCTGGGCGAAGACATTACCCAGGAGTTCGGCGAGGTGATTCATCGCCAACTGACGGCAGCCCTGCACCAGTTCGCCGAAGCGCGGCTGAATCATCCGGCTGGCGATGGGAGAGGGTGGTGGGGTGTCCTTGTTGCTCATGGCCATCCTGTGCGTGATCGTTCCGTTTGCACCCGCGGTGGATCACTCGAGTTTTTCCATGCAGATATAGCAATCAGCCCGGCCCCCTGCAAAGCAGAGAAAAACTTTTTGGATCAGAGTGTTGACAGACGTTTCGATATACGTAAAATGGCGCGCCTCTGATACGGGAAACCGGTGAAGCCGGAAGAAAGTAGAGGAGATTGAAAGGTTCGTAGTTCCGCGATAGCTCAGTCGGTAGAGCAAATGACTGTTAATCATTGGGTCCCTGGTTCGAGTCCAGGTCGCGGAGCCAACTTTCAAACGGGGTATAGCGCAGTCCGGTAGCGCGCTTGCTTTGGGAGCAAGATGTCGGGAGTTCGAATCCCCCTACCCCGACCAACATTTGGGTCGTTAGCTCAGTCGGTAGAGCAGTTGGCTTTTAACCAATTGGTCGTAGGTTCGAATCCTACACGACCCACCATATTGAAGGCATCGGCGCTGCTGAATGCCTGAAGCGGAATGAAAGCCGCTTCTCAGGAAAAGCCCACCTCTCGAGGTGGGCTTTTTCGTTTCTGCCCCGCCGCCATGCGCTTCGCCCCAGGCCCGGTCCGCTTCCTCCTTCCGCCCGTCAGCTGTCCGCAGCCGCTTTTTGCCGCCGAAACTACGTCATCAGAAATCCCGGGAGCCTTGTCAGAGTGTTCTGATCTTATTGATTGCTCCGGAAAATTAATCTCCTCACCTCGAAAACGTGTCCCCGAGGTGGGTTAGAAATGGCAATTGAAACTATCGGTCTTGTCGCCGTCACCGAGAACGCAGCGAAGAAGCTTGCGGTCAAGACTGGTGGCAAGATCAAGGCACACGCAGGTACCAAGTACCTGCTGCAAGTGGAAAACAGCGACGTCGCGCCGGAAAACGTGACCGTCAAGCGTGTCGGCAAGGACCTGCTGGTCCAGTTCGAAGGCAGCGAAAAACCCGACCTGACTATCCAGGACTTCTTTGCCGAAGGCATGGACAGCCAGCTCTACGGCGTAGCCGAAGATGGCCAGCTGTACGCCTATGTGCGCACCGACGGCGAGACCTTCGGCGACAGCCAGTTGTTGCTGGCAGACGGCGACACGGCGCCTATCGCCCTGGGTGGCGATTCCCTGGGTAATGGCGCGGCCTATCTGGCCTCCACCTTCGATGACGCCGCCGGCTTCGTCCTCTGGCCCTGGCTGCTTGGCCTGGCTGGCGTGGGCGCTGCCGCCGCCGCGATCATCCATCACAACAAGGACAATGGCGGCCATCACCACGGTCCTGAAACCAGCCCGGCCCCGACCAACAACAAGGCCACCGACAATGTCGGTCCGACCCAGGGCGAGCTGCACAATGGTGACGTGACCGACGACAAGAGCCCGGTCATTTCCGGCGACGGCGTCCCCGGCGCTATCATCCACGTCATCGACAACGGCACCGAAATCGGCAGTACCGTGGTCAAGCCGGACGGCACCTGGGACTTCAAGCCCGATCTGCCCGACGGCCCGCATGAAATCGATGTCACCCAGGAAGTTCCGGGTGAGAAGCCCAGCGAGCCGGTCCATGTGATCGACATCGTCGTCGACACCGTGGCGCCGGAAGCGCCCTTCGTGGAGCTCGACCCTGCTTCCGACAGCGGTATCCAGGGCGACAACATCACCAACGACACCACCCCGACCATCGACGGCAAGACCGAGCCGGGTGCCGACGTGGTCGTCATCTTCCCGACCGGTGAAGAGATCCACGCCAAGGCCGACGAGAACGGCGAGTGGTCGGTGACCCCGACGCAGCCCCTGCCCGAGGGCAATAACGACATCACCGTCATCGCCACCGACCCGGCGGGTAACACCAGCGAGCCGACCGTCATCACTGTCGTCATCGACACCACTGCTCCGTCCGCAGACGCCTGGCTGGACCCGGCCTCCGACAGCGGCACCAAGGGCGACGGCATCACCAACGACACCACGCCGACCATCGACGGCAAGACCGAGCCGAACTCCGACGTGACCGTCACCTTCCCGACGGGCGAAGAGATCCACGCCAAGGCCGACGAGAACGGCGACTGGTCGGTGACCCCGACGCAGCCTCTGCCTGAAGGCGACAATCAGATCACTATCGTCGTCACCGACCCGGCGGGTAACCAGAGCGAACCTGCTGTCCTGCCCATTGTGATCGATACCTCGATCGACAAGCCGGATGCCTGGCTGGACCCGGCTTCCGACAGTGGCACCAAGGGCGACAACATCACCAACGACACCACGCCGACCATCGATGGCAATACCGAGCCGGGTGCCGACGTGGTCGTCATCTTCCCGACCGGTGAAGAGATCCATGCCAAGGCCGACGAGAACGGCGACTGGTCGGTTACTCCGACCCAGCCGCTGCCCGAAGGCAACAACGACATCACCGTCATCGCGACCGATCCTGCCGGCAACCAGAGCGAGCCGACCGTCATCTCCGTTGTGATCGATTCCACGGCTCCGTCGGCTCCAACCATCGACAGCATCGTCGACAACGATGATCCGTCGAACCTGATCGACATCCCGAAAGATGGCTCTACCAATGACACCACCCCGGTGATTTCCGGTGGCGGCGCCGAGCCGGGCGACATCATCCACGTCTTCGACGGCGGCAAGGAGCTGGGCTCCACCACCGCCAAGGACGACGGCACCTGGTCGTTCGAAGTGCCGGCGGACAAGGCCCTGCCCGAAGGCGAGCACGACTTCACCGTCAAGGCTGAAGACCCGGCTGGCAACATCAGCGAACCGTCGCAGCCGTACCCGATCGTCATCGACACCACCGCACCGACCGCACCGGTCATCAAGGACGTGGTGGACAACGATGATCCGTCCAACCTGATCGACGTGCCGAAGAATGGTTCGACCAACGACACCACCCCGGTGATTTCCGGCGACGGTGCCGAGAAGGGTGACATCATCCACGTCTTCGACGGCGGCAAGGAGCTGGGCTCCACCACCGCCAAGGACGACGGCACCTGGTCGTTCGAAGTCCCGCCTGACAAGGCCCTGGCCGAAGGCGAGCATGACTTCACCGTCAAGGCTGAAGACCCGGCGGGCAACATCAGCGATCCGTCGCAGCCGTACCCGATCGTCATCGACACCACTGCACCGACCGCACCGGTCATCAAGGACGTGGTGGACAACGATGATCCGTCCAACCTGATCGACGTGCCGAAGAACGGCTCGACCAACGACACCACTCCGGTGATTTCCGGTGACGGTGCCGAGAAGGGCGACATCATCCACGTCTTCGACGGCGGCAAGGAGCTGGGCTCCACCACCGCCAAGGACGACGGTACCTGGTCGTTCGAAGTCCCGGCTGACAAGGCCCTGGCCGAAGGCGAGCATGACTTCACCGTCAAGGCCGAAGACCCGGCTGGCAACATCAGCGATGCGTCGCAGCCGTACCCGATCGTCATCGACACCACTGCGCCGACCGCACCGGTCATCAAGGACGTGGTGGACAACGATGATCCGTCCAACCTGATCGACGTGCCGAAGAATGGCTCGACCAACGACACCACCCCGGTGATTTCCGGTGACGGTGCCGAGAAGGGCGACATCATCCACGTCTTCGACGGCGAGACCGAACTGGGCACCGCCATTGCTGGTGAAGATGGCAAGTGGTCGTTCGAAGTTCCGGCCGACAAGGCTCTGGACGAAGGCGAACACGACTTCACCGTCAAGGCTGAAGACCCGGCTGGCAACATCAGCGATCCGTCGCAGCCGTACCCGATCGTCATCGACACCACCGCACCGACCGCACCGGTCATCAAGGACGTGGTGGACAACGATGATCCGTCCAACCTGATCGACGTGCCGAAGAATGGCTCGACCAACGACACCACCCCGGTGATTACCGGTGACGGTGCCGAGAAGGGCGACATCATCCACGTCTTCGACGGCGGCAAGGAGCTGGGCTCCACCACTGCCAAGGACGACGGCACCTGGTCGTTCGAAGTCCCGGCCGACAAGGCCCTGGCCGAAGGCGAGCATGACTTCACCGTCAAGGCTGAAGACCCGGCTGGCAACATCAGCGATGCGTCGCAGCCGTACCCGATCGTCATCGACACCACCGCGCCGACCGCACCGGTCATCAAGGACGTGGTGGACAACGATGATCCGTCCAACCTGATCGACGTGCCGAAGAATGGCTCGACCAACGACACCACCCCGGTGATTACCGGTGACGGTGCCGAGAAGGGCGACATCATCCACGTCTTCGACGGCGGCAAGGAGCTGGGCTCCACCACCGCCAAGGATGACGGCACCTGGTCGTTCGAAGTTCCGGCTGACAAGGCCCTGGCCGAAGGCGAGCACGACTTCACCGTCAAGGCCGAAGACCCGGCTGGCAACATCAGCGATGCGTCGCAGCCGTACCCGATCGTCATCGACACCACGGCTCCGGACGACAAGACTACCCAGCTGACCATCGACACCGTGGCCGGCGATGATGTGCTCAATGCTGCCGAGGCAGATGTCCAGCAGACCATCAGCGGCAAGGCCTCCGGCGAGTTCCAGAAGGGCGACGTTGTCAGCTTCACCCTGAACGGCACCGAGTACAGCGCCAAGGTTGCGGCAGACGGCTCCTGGAGTGTGCAGGTAGCCGGATCCGACCTGGCCAAGGAAACCAACATCCACGCCACTCTGGTTGCCCACGATGCCGCGGGCAACGCCGGCGAAATCACTGCTGACCATGGCTACACCGTATCCATCGTACCCGGCAGCGTGACCCTGGCCATCGACGTAGTGGCGGGCGACGACGTCGTCAACTTCGCTGAGTCGCAGGTCCAGCAGACTATCAATGGCAAGGCCGTAGGCGAGTTCACGGCTGGTGACGTGGTGAGCTTCAAGCTCAACGGCACCGACTACAGCGCCAAGGTCGCGGCAGACGGCAGCTGGAGCGTGAAGGTGGCCGGTGCGGACCTCGCAGCGGAAACCAACATCCACG